>JBEKAK010000012.1:0-86212 GCA_050018275.1 Terriglobia bacterium
CAATATCTACATGGCCTTTTACAAGGAAAGTTACTTCACTCCTTCCGCGCTCGATCTGAAAACCAAGGAACTGATTGCCATCGGTTGTTCTCTGCTGGCGAAGTGTGAGGGCTGCCTGGAAGGACACATCAAGAAAGCGCTGGAAGTTGGCGCCACCAAGCAGGAGATCAGCGATGCCATTGTGATTGCCATTGGCATTGGCGCCGCGAGCGTCATGGACATGGCCGACAAGGCTGCCATCGAGCTCGATCTTCATCACTTCGAGTAAGGGTCGAAGGGTTTTCCCGTTAGCTTCCCGGGCACTGATATCCTTTGAAAGCCAGGCGCTGGCTGCCGATTGGTTCCGCAGGCCGCGCGCACCAAGGACCGCGAGTGGACTGGCTGGTGATAGGCAATCTCTTCCTCCTGCTCTTCCTGGGCTTGGCCGACAACCAGATGATCGCTGCGCTCTTGCCATCGCTGGTGAGCTCGCTCAACATCAGTCTTTCAACGGCGGGATTGCTGGTTGTGGCGTATTCGGCGGCGGCGGCGATGGCGGCGTTTTTCTCGGGAACACTCTCGGATCATTACGGTCGGCGGCAGTTTCTGCTGGCCGGCGTGGTGCTTTTTGCCGCGGCTTCCTGGGCGGCCTCGCAAAGCAGGACCTTTGTGGAGTTATTGCTCGCACGCGCCCTGACGGGCCTCGCCGCCGGAACGCTTTCCACGTGCTCCATTACTTTTGCCGCAGACTGGTTCGCCTACTCCGTGCGGGGTCGTGCCATCGGGCTGATTTCTTCCGCTTACTTTGCTGCGCCTATCCTGGGTGTGCCGATCGCCGCCCAGATTGCCGACCGTTTCGGCTGGCGCCGGGCTTTCCTGTTCTTCGCGATCCTGGCGGTAGCGGTTGCGCTCGTCTCGCTCAGCCTGCCCACGGAGCGGTTGGACCCGTCGCCCTCCAAGGCGAAGTTGCGGAGTACAGTCGAGGCTTTCCGTTCCTTCCTTTCGCGGGGTGATACGGTGGCAGCGCTCGCCATTGCCTTTCTGGTGTCAGGTGGCCTCGTGGGTTTTCTGACCTATATCGGCCAATGGCTGCACGGCAGCTTTGATCTTCCCACTCGGATGATCGGCTGGGTTTTCATGCTCGGAGGTGTCGTGGCCGTCGGGAGTGCTCCATTGGGGGGGATTCTCTCTGACCGCTGGGGCAAGCGCGGCATTTCGATCGCCAGCAACGTCCTGCTAGCGACCGCGGTGGCTTTTGTGCCGTTCCTGCCGTGGGGATTGGGACTACTGGCAGTTTTCGGCTTCGCCAGCCTGGGAGCGGCGTTCCGACAGGGGCCGTTGACCGCGTTGATGACTGAGCTGGTGCCCGCTGCGCAACGTGGCTCGTTCATCGCGCTGCGAAATATCTCCTCGCAGCTTGGGATCGGAGTTGCCGCTTACGCGGGCGGAGTACTTTTCCAACAGTACGGGTACGTCGCGGTCACTTCGCTGTGTGCGGCGATGACCGCCGTGGTGGCAATCCTCCTGGGAACGCACATTGTGGAGCCGGGGAGCGAGGAGGAGCGCGCGTGAAAGTGGCGGCACGGGGGTTGGCGGGTTCTCAGAGGGAAGGACCTTCGACACCTAGGGAATGCTAAGCAAAGTGCGTTCAGAGCAGGAGGGGGATGTGGTATTTTGGTCGGGAATCTGGAGGACGGTGCGGAATGTTCTGTTGATTCTGGCGCTACTGGTTGCTGGCTTTTTCCTCATCTTCGTCCCTTGGTTCTTCAGCAAGATGGCCGCCTACGGTCGGTTTCACTATCCCGACCCCAATGACGGCAAGACCCCGAAATCCTATAACCTCGATTTCCAGTGGGTGGATTTCCACTCGCCGGATGGAATCCCTCTCAAGGGCTGGTACATTCCTGCTCAAGGTTCTGCGCGCGGCACGATCATTTATTGCCACGGGCTCAACCGCACGCGAGTCGAGATGCTGCCCGACGCCGTGTTCGCGCACAGCCTCGGTTACAACGGGTTGTTGTTCGACCTCCGCCATCAGGGCATGAGTGGCGGCGGCATTACTACGTTGGGTTATCAGGAACGATGGGACGCGGAGGGCGCCGTGCATTTTGCGCTCGAGCGCGAGAAGGCCGCGCGGCCCATCATCCTGTGGGGAGTTTCGATGGGGGCATCGGCGGCGTTGATGGCGGCGGCCGAAACACCGGACGTCGCGGCGGTGATTTCCGACAGCTCTTTCCAGTCTCTGATGGGCACCGTTCGGCATCACTTGACGCTGTTCCTGCATCTACCGGCCTTTCCGATTGCCGACGAGGTTGGTTATCTGACCGCGTGGCGCGGCGGATTCCGGCCCGGGGATTTCGATCTTGTGAAGGCTGTGGAGCAAATGGGCAACCGGCCCGTTCTCTTTGTCGGCGTGGAAGGCGACCGACGCATGCCACCCTCCATTGCCCAGACCCTCTACGCGCACGCCCGGAGCCCGCTGAGGGAGATCGTCATTCTGCCCGGGCATCGCCACGGTGAGGGGTTTAACCAAGCGCGGGAGCCCTATGAGAAGGCGGTGGCCGACTTCCTGTCGAGGCTTGCCGCCGGGAAGTGATTCGAGAGATTGGGCAATCATACAGTCCGACTCAGAGGCAGGCGGGGCTGCCAGTACCTTTGGCGAGGTTTTACATCCCACCCGTGTAATCTTTTCCTGAAAGCAAGCGACCAGAATCCAACCTCGCGCTCCAACTGACTGAAACCTAAATCTGTGGTATATTTGGAGACCCACGTGCCTAAACCAGCATGGGGGGTAGGGCAACTTAACAACAATCTAAGTCTAGGGAGGCTGGGATCCGACCGCATGCGGAATGTAGGTGGCTTCTGTCTACTGGAAATCTCCCCTGAGGAATTCAAGCGGCGGAGGATCTCCTTCGCGCTAGGGTTCGCTGTTGAGACAGCAGGTATTGGTTTGCTCGCGCTGGCGGGCTTATGGTTTCCGTACCAAATATCGCAGGGCGTCAATCGGTATGTACTGATAAACCTTCCTTCCCCAGCGGAGCAGATGCCCATCCTGAAGCCCCCCCCACTGCCGAAGGCTGTTGCCCGGAAAATCGAGCCGCCAAAGCCTCTCGCGCCCCCTGTTGACGCTCCAGGGATCGAAATACCGGAGATCCACGCCAAGCTTCCTGTCCCGAACGTGAGTAAACAGCCGCAGTCAATGGCGGCCATCGCTCAACCCAGCCCGCCCCCCTCTCAGCCGCCCCGCACTGTTCACGCCGGGCTCTTTGGTCAGGTGGAGGGATACTCGGTGAGCGAGAGGACTCCCTTAAAGCAGGTACAGACAGGTGGTTTTGGCGATCCTGAGGGGCTGCCGGGCCGAGCACAAGCTGGGAATCCAGGAAACGTGCCCAAGCTTGGAGCTTTTGATTTGCTGGCAGGCCCCGGCAGGGGAAACGGAATCGGTGGGTCGCAGGGAAGCCCGCGAACCGTTGCCAGCACGGGATTCGGAGGTGGTGGCGTGGGTATTGGATTGAGTCGGGGACCTGAGGGGGGCGCTCCTGCCGCTGTGAAGACAGGCGTCTTCGGTGTCGCGCCTGAATCGACGCAAGCACCCGTGAAGCCGCTGCGCGCAGCGCCTCCTGCCCCGGAAATCCAGCCTGTGGAGATCCTTTTCAAGCCCTCGCCACAGTACACCGAGGAAGCGCGGCGACTGCGCGTGGAAGGCGAGGTTGTGCTGTCCGTGGTCTTTCAAGCCAACGGCACCCTCAGGGTGGTGGACGTGGTGAAGTCCCTCGGACATGGGTTAGACCAGATGGCGGAGCAAGCCGCTTCACAGATGCGCTTCAAGCCGGCAGAGCAGGCCGGCAAGCCGACGGATTTTCCGGCCACGCTACGCATCGAATTCCGGTTGGCCTAGTGCCATTCCAACTTAATGAAGCTAATATGTTCCGCTTCTCTCCTGCACAGTATCGACACCCCATCGGGGTTGCGCGGATTAGTCGGAACAAGTTGGAACGGCGCTAACCGGGATCGGAAATGGAGAAAAATCATGATCGTTGCCCGCACCGGATACTACCCCGCACCCCCGGCCTTACTGGCGGCAATGGGTGTGCTTATGGCTCTTCCTTTCGCCGGGTATTGCCAATCCCGGGGCCCCGGTCCGAACGAGCAGCAGGTTCAGTCCGCCGAGGTGAACAGAATTATCGACCGCATCGTCACGGGTGAGAGGCAATACACCGAGAATCTGAAAAAGTATTCTCCTCGGGTCGAGACCTACCTGCAGTTTGATCTCCCGGATGCCGAGCTGGGAGATACTGCCACGAGCGACGCCCATTTCCTGGGTCGCATGAATTTCGGCAGCAAGCCGGAGGAAATATCCTTTGTTTCGGGAAACCCACTCCACTGGATGCGCAGTGGCCTTGAAACCATCGCGACGCCTTTTCTTCCCCCCCACCTTTTCCTGAACCGCTTCGCGACGTCCACGATGGTGGACGCGCATGATTTCGATCAGCAGCACTATGCGTTCGACCCTGTCGGGTGGGAGTTCCTGGGGGATGTGCGCTGTCTGGCCATCGACGTCCATCCACGGGAAAAAGCGGGGGTGGGGGCATTTAAAGGACGCATTTGGGTGGAGGACCGTGACTATGCGATCGTCCGTCTGAACGGCGTACGAATCAACCCTCCGCGTTACAGCGCTTATGTCCATTTCGATTCCTGGCGCGAGAATCTCCGGCCAGGTGAGTGGTTGCCCGTGTACATTTACAGCGAGGAGTCGAATTTGGGCGGCACGATCCGATTCAAGTCGAATACTCGCCTTTGGGGCTACGATCTCACTGCCCCGCATCAGCAGGAGGAGTGGACAAAGATCCTGGTGGACGCTCCGGCCTCCGTTCACGACAGCAGTGATGCCAGTTGGGACCTGTCTCCGGTCGAAAGCAAACGCCAATTGGAAATGGAGGCCGAGCGCAATGTGTTGGACCGGCTGGAAAAAGCTCGTCTGATTGCGCCTGCCGGCCCGGTTGACAAGGTCGTGGAGACGGTACTGAACAACCTGGTCGTCACCAATCACCTCGATAACTTGCCTCCTCTCCATTGCCGTGTGATGCTGACGTCTCCCCTGGAGTCCTTTACCCTACGTTACACCATCGTGCTCAGCCGCGGTCTCCTCGACGTCTTGCCCGACGAGCCGAGCCTGGCCATGGTGCTGGCTCATGAACTAGGCCACGCGGTGCTCGGCCAGAAGCTCGACACGAAGTATGCCTTCAACGATCGTCTGCTCGTCGCCGATGAACAACTGCTGGCTAGGCTGGATTTGGCCCGCGACAAGCAGGAGGAAGCGGCGGCCGACGCTAAAGCCCTGGAGTTCCTGCGGAATTCACCCTACAAAGATAAGCTGGGTAGCGCCGGTCTCTTCCTGCGGGCGGCTGCCGCGGCAGCACCAAGCATGCCTCACCTGTTCGGCCCCCACCTGGGCAACCGGCTGGCAGCACGCCATGGCGCGATCCGCATGGCGGCGCTAATGGGTGGCGCCCCTGAACTCCAAAAGACGAGAATTGACCAGATCGCGGCCCTGCCTCTCAGTTCCAGGGTGCAAGTAAACGCCTGGGATGGGAGCATCACCTTCCCGAATCGGAAGGCCGTAGCGCTCGTGGACCCCAGCGAGAAAATGCCCTTCCGGGTCACTCCTCTGTTTCCCCATTTGGCCCGCTATGAAGAGATAAACAGCCCCAAGGTGGCCGCTCGCCAAGCCCCGTAATCTCGGAAAATGCCCACGGTCACGTGGGCTGACCGCAGCTCCATTCCGGAACCGCTCCTTCTGCTACAGCACAACGGAAAGCAGGCCCTGCGCTACATTTTTGACTACTCCCCCCGGTCGCGAGTGACGACGGTATCGCTTTCTATCTAACGACACTCTCTACGAGGCGCGTTGAAAGACTGCACGCGTTCAAGTAACATGCGTTGGGGACATTCTCCCGGAGACTATACTTATGGACCACACTAAGCACCTTATTTCCTTAGCCGCAGCCGCACCCCTGGTTTTCGGAGTTCTTCTCGCCATGGGGGGCGCCACCGGACCTGTCGCCTGGAGCGGCATTAGCGCCGAAAGGATGCTCGAGAACATCAAGATCCTTTCCTCGGACGAATTTGAAGGACGCGCGCCAGCCTCGAAAGGTGAGGAGCTTGCCACCCAATTCATCGAAAAGCAATTCAAGCAATTGGGGCTGAAGCCTGGAAACCCCGATGGCGCCTACTTTCAAAATGTGCCCATGGTGGGCATCACGGCTGACCCGGCCGCCGAATTGGTGTTTGCCGATCCCGCTGGCGGAAAGCAGATGGCGCTCAAATACGCCGACGACTTCGTGGCCTGGACCAAGCGCGAGGAGCCGCAGGTCAGCATGGATGCCGACATGGTTTTCGTGGGTTACGGCGTTGTGGCACCGGAGTACAAGTGGGATGATTACAAGGGCGTGGACGTAAAGGGCAGAATCCTGGTGGTGCTCATCAACGACCCGCCCGTCCCGGATCCGAATGATCCTTCCAAGCTGGATGAGAAGACGTTCAAGGGCAAGGCGATGACGTACTACGGCCGCTGGACCTACAAATTTGAAATCGCGGCGGAAAAAGGCGCTGCGGGATGCCTGATCGTTCACCAGACCAGACCCGCGGGATATCCGTGGGGTGTGGTCAAGAATAGCAATACCGGCGAGCAGTTCAGCCTGGTGACGGCCGATAAGGGGATGTCGCGCAGTGCGGTGGAAGGCTGGATGACTAACGACAAGGCGAAGGAATTGTTCGCCATGGCCGGCAAGGATTTCGAAGCGCTGGAGAAGGCGGCCGTCAGCCGCGACTTCCGGCCTGTGGACCTGGGAGTGAAAGCTTCGCTCACGCTCAAGAACAGTATCCGCACCATCGAGTCGAAGAACGTCGTTGCCAAGCTGGAGGGCGCCGACCCCAAGCTCCGCAACGAATATGTGATCTACACTGCGCATTGGGATCATCTGGGAATCGGTCCGGAGGTCAATGGCGACAAGATCTATCACGGGGCCGTCGACAATGCCTCGGGGGTTGCAGGCTTATTGGAAATCGCACGCGCGTACACCGAGATCCAGCCGCCTCCGCGACGTTCGATTCTGTTTCTGTCGGTGACGGCCGAGGAAAAGGGTCTGCTGGGTTCGCAGTATTACGCCGAGCATCCCCTCTACCCGCTGGTCAAGACCTTGGCTGAGATCAACATGGATGGGCTGAACATGCTCGGACCGACCAAGGATATCGAAGTCATCGGCGTCGGCCAGTCCACGCTGGAAGATGTCATCAAGGCCGTGGCGGCGGAGCAGGGAAGAGCGGTGAGGCCGGATGCCGAGCCGGAGAAAGGCTACTACTATCGCTCGGACCACTTCAATTTTGCCAAACAAGGAGTGCCGGCGCTGGATCCGAGCGAGGGCGTGGATTATGCTGGCAAGCCGGAGGGGTGGGGGCTGGAGATGCGGGAGAAGTTCACCGCAGAGGATTACCACAAACCCTCCGACAAGGTGAAGCCTTACTGGGACCTGCGTGGCGCTGTCGAGGATCTGCAACTTCTCGGAGAGGTTGGCTACCGCGTCGCAAATGCGAAAGCCTACCCAACCTGGAAGGCTGGGTCGGAATTCAAAGCGACGAGGGAAGCGATGCTGAAGGCGGCCAAAGGAGGGACGAACTGAATAGGTCCCTTACCGGGAGAACATGGCCTGAATATTCGCCCGGACCCCCGCTTCAACGACCTTGAGTTCCTTCGCGCCGATCTGTTTCCATTTCAGGGCGTGGAGCACGGCACGGCGGTCGCGGCGGAAGCAAACACAAGACCCGATAATAGATAGTGCCCGCACTTGAGTGGCAGACGAGACTGCGGATTCTCCGGTAAGCCGGGCGATGGCTTCGGCCAAAGTATCTCTCAGCGGGGCAAGACCCCGGTCAATGACGGAAAACTCTCGAGCCGGTCCAGATGCCGCCTGACCGACAAACTTTCCGTAGCAGTCGGGCAGGAGGTTGCCCAGGATAAGCCGGACAAACTCGCATAACAAAGTGCAGAGTATCTCGACCAATTCGCGGTGCGTGATTCCGGGGCGAGCCATTGAGGTCCGTGCCTGCTGGACCAGGGGTTTCTGATAGGCAGCCCAGCGGGCTCCCACGTGCAGCGCCGCAGCATGGTAAAGCCCCTGCTTGTTCCCAAAATAGTACGCAATCGAGACAGGGTTCGTCTTAGCCGCCTCCGCGATATCCCGGGTGCGGGCGCCATCGAAGCCGTGCGCCGCGAAGACCCGAATAGCCACCTCGAGGAGGCGTTGCCGCGTGGCCTCGCCGCGGTCACTCGTAGGTCCGGATCTCGGGGATATGAGTCGGTTCGGTCTCAAAGCGATCCCCCCGCACGCGGTCGATTGTAAAACAGGTGTTGAATTATATCAATCAAATGATTTATAAATACAGGCTCGGTTGAAACAGCCATCGGGTGGCAGTGAGACCTCTGGACAGCAGAGGGTGGATGTATAGGGGTACGGCAGAGGCGGTCTTAGTGTCTGGCGTTCCAGGTGTGGTCAAGAAAGGGTGCGGAATTAGATGAGCCTAGACTTTGTTCTTTGGTGCCAGCCAGAAGAATCCAGTTCTCGTGTGTTACCACCGGCCTTTTGTCCGACAAGATCCAAGGCCTTCGCTAGGCTGTCCGCCGGGGTACGCGCTGGCCTGATCCTGGCCGCGCTCGCGGCCGTGCTGTTGACGGGCCCAAGTTGTAGCGGTCCGACGCCGCAATCCGCCGCCTCAGGTCCAGCCATGTCGGTGGGGGTGGTGAAGGCCATCCAAAGGGACGTGCCCGTCCACGCCGAATGGGTTGCGACCCTGGAAGGCTACGTCAACGCGCAGATTCAGCCCCAGGTGAACGGGTATCTCATCAGTCAGAACTACAACGAAGGCTCCTACGTCCACAAGGGTGATGTGCTGTTTCAAATCGACCCGCGGCCGTTCCAGGCGGCGCTCGACCAGGCTAAAGGGCAACTGGCCCAGGCACGGGCGCAACTCTATTTGGCCGACGTCAATGTGAAGCGCGACACGCCTCTGGTCAAGGAGCGGGCCATCGCGCAGAGCCAGCTTGACACCGAAACGGCTGCGCAGATGCAGGCTCGCGCCGCTATTCAAGCTGCTGAGGCCGCGGTCGAGCAGGCGCAACTCAACCTCGGATTCACCAGCGTCCACTCCCTGGTGGATGGGATCGCGGGAATCGCCACCACCCAGATGGGCAACCTGGTTTCGCCCACGACGGTCCTGACGACGGTTTCCCAGGTCGACCCCATCAAAGTTTATTTCCCCATCAGCGAGCAGGAGTACCTCCAATTCACTTCCAGGCTGCTCAAGAAGACCTCGGCCAGCGATTTACTGCGTGCCTCGGATTCCAAGGCGCTGGATCTCGTCCTCTCGGATGGCTCGACTTATCCGCACAAGGGGCATGTCATCTTCATTGACCGGCAGGTAGATCCCCAGACCGGAACGATCCGGGTAGTCGGAGCGTTTCCCAATCCTGGGAATATCCTCCGCCCTGGGCAGTTCGGGCGCGTCCGCGCGCTGGTGGGCGTACGCCAGGGAGCGGTTCTCGTTCCGCAACGCTGCGTGACGGAACTTCAGGGAACTTACGAAGTGGCCGTCGTGGCCGCCCAGAACAGGATTTCCATCCGAAAGGTGAAGGTGGGGGATCGCGTGGGTCCGTTGTGGGTCATCGACGAGGGTTTGGCTCCAGGCGAAGAAGTCGTCTCCGCCGGCACCTCGAAGGTACGCGACGGTATGCCGGTGACGCCCGCGGTCGAGACCTCGCAGCCGGAAGGAAACTGATGATTTCCAAGTTTTTCATCAACCGCCCCATCGTCGCGATGGTGATTTCCATCCTCATGGTGATCGTCGGCGCGGTGGCCATGGCCACCCTTCCGATTGGCCAGTTCCCGGAGATTGTTCCGCCCGAAATCCAGGTGCGCGCCGGGTATCCGGGGGCAGACGCGCGAACCATGCAGGAGTCTGTCGCCACTCCCATTGAAAGCCTCATGAGCGGGGTGGACTACATGAACTACATGTACTCCACCAACGACAACTACGGCAACACGAATTTGACGGTCAATTTTGACGTCACCACCAACCCCAACATCGATCAGATTTTGACCCAACTTCGCGTTTCGCAGGCCACTCCGCAGTTGCCGGCCATGGTGAATACCATCGGCGTCATCGTGCAGAAGTCCCGGGCGGCCGCGTTGATGGTCATCTCGTTCTATTCACCCCACGAGACCTACGACCGGAACTTTCTGACCAACTACGTATACATCAACTACGTTGATGAACTTTCGCGCGTCCCGGGCGTGGGGCGCGTGCAAGTGTTTGGCGGCCAATACGCGATGCGCGTCTGGGTAAAACCCGATCAATTGGCCAAGCTGGGCGTCACGGTTCCGCAGATTATCTCCGTACTGGAAGCGCAGAACAATGTGAACCCGGTGGGGCAAGTCGGCGGAGAGCCGGCGCCCAGGGGTCAGGAGTTCACTTACACCGCCCGTGCTCAAGGGCGTTTGGTGACGCCGGAGGAGTTCGACCAGATCGTGGTGCGCTCCAATCCCGACGGATCAACCCTGCGGCTCAAGGATGTGGCTCGCACCGAGCTGGGAGCCCAGAGCTACAGTTTCGATGCGCGATTCAAAGGCGTGCCCGCCGCGGCCATCGGTATCTACCAACTGCCCGGTTCGAACGCGATTGCCGCCGCGGACGGAGTTCGCGCCAAGTTGGTGGAATTGGGCCGGCGGCTTCCAAAGGACGTGGAGTACGATATTTCCGTAGACACCACGAAAGCCGTCACCGCAGGGATTCATGAAATCCTGCTCACGCTGTTCGAGGCCCTCCTGCTGGTTATTCTCGTCGTTTACGTCTTTCTCCAGGGCTGGCGCCCCACGCTGATTCCCATGTTGGCGGTGCCAGTCTCCCTGATTGGGACGTTCGTTGTCTTTCCCCTGCTGGGGTTTTCGATCAACACGCTTTCCCTGTTTGGGTTGGTCCTGGCGATTGGCTTGGTGGTGGACGACGCCATTGTGGTGGTCGAAGCGGTCGAGCACCATATTGAGGAGGGAATGACGCCGCGTGATGCCACAGTCCTGGCAATGGAGCAGGTCTCGGGGCCGGTGATCGCCATTGCACTGATCCTCGCTTCGGTCTTTATTCCGACGGCGTTCATTCCAGGAATCACCGGCAGGCTCTACCAGCAGTTTGCGGTCACCATCGCCATTTCGGTGATTTTCTCGGCTTTCAACGCGCTTACGTTAAGCCCCGCGCTCTGCGCCCTGATCCTGAAGCCACGCCGGCGGTTCCGCGGGCCGATTGGCTGGTTCTTCGGCTGGTTTAACCGGGCGTTCTACCGTTCCAGGAGTGGGTACATCAATTTCTCCCGCCTGCTCATCCACAAGTCCGGTTTCAGCCTGATGTTCCTGGCGCTGGTCGCCGTCCTCGGCGTGGGCCTAGGAAGGAGGTTGCCCACTTCCTTCCTTCCCGAAGAAGACCAGGGCTACATGATGATCACGCTGACGTTGCCAAGAGGCGCGTCGTTGCAACGCACGTCGGCGGCCGCGCGGAAGGTCGAAGCGATTGCCCTGAAGGTGCCGGGAGTGGAAGCCGTTACGGCCATCATGGGGTTCAGCATCCTGAGCGGAACCCAAAGTTCCTATGACGGGCTCTTTTTCGTTCGGTTCAAGGACTGGGACCAGCGCCGGTCGCCGGAACAGCAGGCGCAGGCGATACAGGCGCGCCTGAATCGGGAACTCTCCCAGGTGAGCGAAGGCGTTTGCTTTGCTTTCTCGCCGCCCGCCATCCCGGGCATCGGCGCTGCGGGGGGCGTGAACTTTGTGCTGGAGGACCGGTCCGGGACGGGAGGCGATTTCTTTCCCGACAACCTTGACCGGTTTGTGGCGGCGGCTCAGCGGCGGCCGGAACTGGCGCGCGTCATAGCCACCTACGCCGCGCACGTTCCGCAAGTCTACGTAGACGTGGACCGTGAAAAGGTGATGCGTCAGCACGTTGACCTTGCCGAAGTGTACCAAACCCTGGAGGCGTTCATGGGCGGCTATCTGGTGAACTACTTTAACCGCTTCGGACGCGAGTGGCAGGTCTATTTGGAAGCGGAAGGCGACTACCGCGCCAATGCGAGTGACATCGGCCAGTTTTATGTGACCAATCCCCGTGGAGACAGGGTGCCCCTGAGCACCTTGGCCAACCTCCGCAGCATCACCGGTCCTGAGTTCCTGATGCGCTACAACGAATACACGGCGGCGCAAGTCAATGCCACTGCGACTCCGGGGATCAGCTCCGGACAGGCCATGAAAACTATGGAGGAGGTGTTCGCTCAAACCATGCCGCGGGAGATGGGCTTCGACTACATGGGCATGTCGTTTCAGGAGCAGAAGGCCGCTCAAGGGGTGCCGGCAGTGGCGGTCTTCGGGCTTTCGCTTCTGTTTGTCTTCCTGATCCTTGCCGCCTTGTACGAAAGCTGGTCGCTGCCTTTCAGCGTCCTGCTGGGGACGCCCATCGCTGTTGCCGGAGCGTTTCTGGCACTCATGTCGCGCCACTTTGAGAACAATGTTTACGCCCAGATCGGCCTGGTGATGTTAATTGGTCTGGCCGCCAAGAACGCCATCCTCATCGTGGAGTTCGCCAAGAACGAGCATGAACGCGGCAAGACCGTTGTGCAGGCCGCGCTGGACGGGGCACAGCTCCGCCTCCGCCCCATCCTGATGACGTCTTTCGCCTTCATCTTGGGTTGCATCCCGCTCTGGACCGCGAAAGGGTCTGGGGCGGTTGGGCGCCGCATTTTGGGGACTGTCGTGATCGGTGGCATGTCGGCCGCCTCCTTGATTGCGATCTTCCTGATTCCGGTTACTTTCGCCGTGGTCGAGGGCCTTTCTTACCGGCTGCGCCGCCACCCCGAGCTACAACCCGAGGCTGGTGATCCAAAGGGGGGAGAGCTCGCCTGATGCGCTTGCTAAGGGGCATCTCTATCTCACTTCCGATTTTTCTGTTGACTGCCTGCACGGTGGGGCCGAAATACCAGCGTCCCAAAATTGACGTCCCGGGGGGATATCGGGGAGTGCCGGCGACCGCCCCGGGGGCGGCTTCCTCCGAATCGCTGGGGGATGCCAAATGGTGGACGGTTTTCCAGGATGAACAGCTTCAGGCGCTCATTCGCACCGCGCTCAAACAAAACTACGACTTGCGCATCGCCGCGGAGCGCGTGCTGGCGGCGCAGGCGCAGCTCCGAATCGCGCGTTCCGATCAGTACCCGTCGGCCGGGGTGGGGGTCGTCGGCACGACCGAACGCCAGGCCGCCAGCCCGTTGGCTCCCGCGTATCGCTGGGATTATATGCAGGTAGGGGGAGCCGCGTCGTGGGACATTGACTTCTGGGGGAAGTACCGAAGGGCTACGGAGGCTGCTCGCACCAATCTGGCCCAGACCGAGTGGGGTAAGCGCGCTGTGGTGAGCACCCTCGTTGCCAATGTTGCCGGCGCCTACTTCCGACTCAGGGCGCTCGACCTCGATCTCGAAATCACTCAGCACACCCTCGCCTCCCGGCAGGAATCCTTGCGGCTGACGAAGCTCCTCGCGGATCAAGGGGCTGCTTCGATGGTGGACGTAAGGCAGGCGGAGCAGCTTGTCTACGTGGCCTCGGCCACCCTCCCGGATCTCGAACGGCAGATCGAACAGGAGGAAAACTACATCAGGCTCCTGCTTGCTGAAAACCCCGGGCCCGTCACTCGGGGGCACAGCCTGACTGAACAGGCGCGGCCGCCCGCTGTTCCCGCGGGGCTGCCCTCCCAATTGCTCGAACGTCGTTCCGACATTCAGGAGGCCGAGCAGCAATTGATCGCGGCCAATGCCCGGATCGGTGTGGCACGGGCCGCCTACTTCCCGTCTATTTCCCTGACGGGAACCGCTGGATTCGTGAGTTCTGCTTTGACCGACTTGTTCACGAAGCCTGCGGGCGGTTGGAATGTCGCCGGTTCCGTCGTCCAGCCGCTCTTCACCGCTGGCAAGTTGCAGGCCAATGTCCGCCTGGCGGAAGCACAGCAGCGACAGGCGTTACTGGCGTACCAGCAGACGATCCAGAATGCGTTCAGGGATGTCTCCGACGCTTTGGTGGCCTACCAAAAGACCCGCGAGGCGCGTGAGCAACAGGAGTTGCTGGCCGCCGCCGCGCAGGACTCCGCCCGGCTGGCGCATGTGCGCTACGATGGTGGCTCGTCTGCTTACCTCGAAGTCCTGACCAACGAGACCAATTACCTAGCCGCCGAGCTGAATCTTTCCCAGGCGAGGCTGAATGAGATGCTCTGCCTGGTGCAGATTTACAGCGCGCTCGGCGGCGGCTGGCAGCGATAGTCGCCCTGCCACGCCATTGCAGGCATGAAGGCGTTGAGCCATTGCGCCATCGGGTGATTGAGGCAGCGAGGAGTTCCCCTTTCCGTCGATCAGTCACTCAATTGTCAAATGGCCTAGTGCTTACAACTGGGGATCAGACAAGCTCCAGACGAACCTGACAGCCCACGGCTCCCGCCGCTCTGTGCCGGGTGTTGAGCGTTACGGAGCCATTTTGAGGATCGAGCAATTGATCCAGAGCAGCACGGCTGATGCGCATTCGCCGCGCCACCTCGGCTTTGGATAGCTTTTCTTGCTTCATCGCATGTTCGATCTGGTAGGCAGGAACCCGCTTGATGGCTGCGGCGCTAACTTTCTCGCGGAGGCCTTCCTCCTGCAGTCAGTCGTCAGGGGATGAGCCCTTGTTCTCCCGTTTCATCTCCCTTCGGATTATAATCACCCTGCTCTGCTGGTGGGCATCGCGTTCTTGCCCCGTCTGTAAGATTTTCTGTTGAAAGTGGGGGAGAATGAGAAGGGGGTATCCCTGAGAAGGTTTACCCGTACAGCGGGAGAGAGGCGATACCTCCGTGTTTGACCTAGAGTCAAGGCTAACACTGAAGGAAGTTGTGGAGCGAGGGTTTGAGGAGATACGGTAGAGCTTTTGGGAGCCACTGCAGAAGGTCATCGAGGGGTCGCTAGAGGCGGCGCTGGATCCGAGCGAGGGAGTGGATTATGCTGGCAAGCCGGAGGGGTGGGGGCTGGAGATGCGGGAGAAGTTCACCGCAGAGGATTACCACAAACCCTCCGACAAGGTGAAGCCTTACTGGGACCTGCGCGGCGCTGTCGAGGATCTGCAACTTCTCGGAGAGGTTGGCTACCGCGTCGCAAATGCGAAAATCTATCCGACTTGGAAACCGGGTTCGGAGTTTAGAGCGAAAAGGGTGGAAATGTTGAAGTAAGTCAATACACCAAGGCATTAAGCCTTAAGGAAGCATTATGGCATGATAAATACTCTCAAAAAGAGAATTGCGCACGGGCCCTCTCCACAGAGGGCATTGACATAGATGGATACCCACATGATTGCAGACAAATCGAAGGAGGTGGCTATGTCCTCTGAACCTGAAGGTAGCAAGCGGACGCCCTTTGTACGTTTGCTGCATCGTGCGATGATCTTTCTTGCTGCAGTGGTTATCGCACGGCTTGTTTTGGAAGTCGCTGGCCTGTCCCCCGACATTGCCCGTTACATTTCCGGCACCGCAGGGATGCTTTTCGTCGCGATCTACGTGGCTGCCGTGGCCCCGCTGCGAGGTGGCATGCAGAAGTTTCCCCAACTCCTGCTTCCCGCCTTGCTCCTTTCGGCATGGACCAGGGCCTGGATCATCGTGGCGACGGTCATCTCCGCGGTGTTTCACCTGGAGCGGAGCCACTATGCTGCGAAGGAAGACTACGGCAACTGGGTTCAACTGGGCCGGCACCTGGTTGGGCACGTGATCGCGCTCGGCGTGTTCTTCATCGTGATTTTGTTTGTAATGGCGGTGGTCCATTTGCTCTGGCGCTGGCCGGTCACGGTCGCTCCCGGCGCCATGCTGGGCGCGTTCGTCCTTATGCGTTACTGGACGGAAACGATGGGAGTGGAGGTTTGGCGCGCCGCCGCCTGGAGTTCAACCGTACTGATTCTTCTGAGTGCTTTCTACCTGGGCGGCATGTGCGCGCGACTGGGTTTGACGGAAGTACGGAAGCTCCTGGTGCCCTCTCTGGTGCTGGGATGGACGTGGCGCTTGTGGGTCTACCTCGCCACGCTGTTTGCTGCCTTCGTGCCATTCCACAGCACGCACTTTTTCGACCCTTCCGGAGGTCACGTTGCCGGGCGACTTCTGCGTGCACTGGGGGCGAACGTGCTGGAGGGTTTCATTGCAGGTCTGATCGTCTGGGGAATTGCGGTCTGGATTGCACGCGCCACACAGCAACAGGCCACAACGTAGGGCCGCGCCGGGTCCTCCGCATGTGGGTCGGCTTCGAGGCCATGTCCGGTGCCGAGGACCAGGGTGGAGGTGTGCGCACCTCCAGACTTGGCTGCACCTCTCTTATGCAGGAATCACATGCGTGAGGTTTGTCCGGCGGTTTGGAGCGGTTGCCGCTCATCCCGGCTCCGGCTGTCGCGGTAGCCAAAACGTGGATACAACAAGCTCATCAACCACGGCCTTGCGCCTTTGCTAGCCCCTCTTTGCTAGACACGTCCTTCCTGCGTTCAATATAATGGCTTGTTTATCCTCACGACGGAGGACGCATGCAGAAGAGCCTGGACCTGAAGCACACGATCAACCTGCCCAAGACCTCATTTTCAATGAAAGCGAACCTGCCCCAGAACGAGCCCAAGTGGCTTGCCCGGTGGAACAAGGAAGATCTCTACGGGCAGATTCGTGCAGCGCGGCAGGGTGCGCCGATCTTCACGCTGCATGATGGCCCTCCGTATGCGAACGGACGCATTCATCTCGGGACCACGCTCAACAAAATCCTGAAAGACTTCATTGTGAAGGCGAAGACCCTGGAGGGCTTCAACGCCCCCTACCTGCCCGGTTGGGACTGCCACGGGTTGCCCATCGAGATCAATGTGGATAAGGAACTGGGCCCGCGCAAGGCCCAGATGTCCGCCGTTGAAGTCCGGCGCGCCTGCCGCCGGTACGCGGAGAAATACGTGGACTTGCAGCGGCAGGATTTCATTCGCTTGGGGGTTTTCGGCGAGTGGGAAAAGCCCTACCTCACGATGGACTTTGAATATGAAGCGCGGATCGCCGAAGCGTTTCTGGCTTTTTTGCGCGGGGGCTATATCTACCGAGGTCGGAAGTCCGTTTACTGGTGCATTGCGGACAAGACCGCGCTGGCGGAAGCCGAGGTGGAATACGAGGAGCACCGGAGCCGATCGATCTACGTGCGCTACCCCGTGCTGACCGATCCGGCCACGCTCGACCCCGCACTTAAAGGGCGCAAGCTCTGGGTCGTAATCTGGACCACGACTCCGTGGACCTTGCCCGCGAGCATGGCAGTGGCGTTCAATCCTGAGTTTGAATACGTGGTGGTAGGAGATGGCACGGGTGACGCCTACCTCCTGGAAAGCCGGCGTCACGAGCCGGTGCTGCACGAGACGGGGCTGAAGGCTCCGAGCATCCTGGCGCGGATTCTCGGAAGAAAGCTGGAACGGATTCAAATTCAGCACCCGTTCCTGGATCGCAAGATCATCGGAGTGTTGGCGGATTATGTGACCGCCGAGGACGGCACGGGTTGTGTGCACACGGCTCCCGGCCACGGGCGCGAGGACTATCAGACCGGCGTACAGTACGGCATTGATGTTTACTGTCCGGTGGACGAATCCGGAAGACTCACGGAAGGCCTGCCGGAATACGTTGGCAAGACAGTCTTCGATGCCAACGAGCCCATCGTCGAGTTGCTGAAATCGCGAGGCGTGCTGGTGGGGCAGGCCGGTTGGCTCATGCACTCCTATCCCCATTGCTGGCGATGCCACAATCCCATCATTTTCCGTGCCGCCGAGCAGTGGTTCATCAACGTCGATCACCGGGGGCTTCGCGAACGGGCGCTGGAGGAAATCAAGAAAACCAAGTGGGTGCCAGCCTGGGGCGAGGAACGCATCTCCAACATGATCGCCGAGCGTCCGGACTGGTGCATCTCGCGCCAGCGCGTTTGGGGTGTGCCCATCACGGTGTTCCATTGCGACGACTGCAAGCAGCCCATTCTGGATGCGAGTTTGGCCCAGCGCGCGCTCGAACTCTTTCGCAAGGAAGGCGCCGACGCTTGGTACGCACATTCGGAAGCTGAGCTTTTGCCCCCGGGGGCCCGCTGCCCGCAATGTGGTGCGACGAGGTTGCGCCGCGAGACCGATATTCTTGACGTCTGGTTTGACTCGGGTTCCAGTCACTATGCGGTTCTGGGCCGCCGGCCGGATTTGCCCTGGCCTTCCGATGTGTACCTGGAGGCAGGTGACCAATACCGGGGCTGGTTCCACAGCTCACTGCTGGTGGCCTTGGGCACGAAGGGTTCGGCGCCCTATCGCCAGGTGCTGACCCATGGATGGGTACTGGACGCGGAAGGCCGCGCCATGTCGAAGTCGCTGGGCAACGTGATTGAACCGATGGAGGTCATCAAAACGCATGGGGCGGAGATTTTGCGCCTTTGGGCCGCCTCCGTGGAGTTTGGCGAGGACGTCTCGATCTCGGCGGAGATGCTGACCCGCCTCTCCGAGGCTTATCGCAAGCTGCGCAACACCTTTCGCTACTGTCTGGGCAACCTCTACGATTTCGACCCGGCGAAGGACTCGGTCGATGCGCGCCAGCTCGAGGAGATCGATAGCTGGGTGTTGGTGCGCACGGCGGAACTGCTCGAGCGGGCCGAGGCCGCTTACAGCGACTATGCGTTTCACAAGGTCTACCGTGGCGTGTATGACTTTGCCACCGTGGACCTGAGCGCATTTTACTTTGATATCTTAAAAGATCGACTCTACACCTCGCCCCCGCACTGCGTGCGCCGCCGGGCTGCCCAGACCACGCTTTACCGGATTGCCAACGCGCTGGTGCGGATCATGGCTCCACTCCTGTGCTTCACTTCGGACGAAGTCTGGACGCACCTTCCCGCTCCTCATCTGCGCGAGAAGAGCGTTCATCTGGCCAAGTTCGTAGCACCGGCCGACCTGCGCGCGGGGATTCCCGAAAAGCACTTGTCGCGGCTGGAGAAATGGCCGCGCTTGATCGCCGTGCGTAATGAAGTGTTGAAAGCGCTGGAAGTGGCGCGCCAGGAGAAATTCATCGGGGGGTCGCTGGAGGCCTGCGTGCGCCTCTCGGTCAGTGGGGATTTGCAACCTCTCGTGGAAGAGTATCGCGCTTTTTTGCTGGGGCTCTTCATCGTCTCGCAGGTGGAGATCACCCATAAAGTCGTGGAGGGAGCAGGCGCGACCGAGCTGCCGGGTCTGAGTGTGAAGATTGAGAAGGCTTCCGGCCAGAAATGCGAACGCTGCTGGAATTATTCCGAGCAGGTCGGGAAGGACTCACGCTACCCCACGGTGTGTGAGCGGTGCTCGACCGCGCTGAAGGAAATCGAGGCGGACGGAGGGGGTCACAGTACGGCTTGACGATACGTCACCGCAATTGTGGAGTGCCGCACTGACTTTACTTATGTCCTCCCCTATTCCATCCCGGGTCAGGACGCTGTCGCGAATCCTGTGGGTCGCGATTGCGACGGTGGTGTTCGTGGGAGACCAAGCGACCAAGGCCCTTGTGGAACAGCACATTCCCGAATACGCGGTAATTCCCGTAGTGCCAGGATTCTTCAACCTGACCCATACCAAGAATCCGGGAGCGGTGTTCGGGCTCTTCTCCGATTCCCCCGCAACCTGGAAGACTGTTTTGCTGATCGTCGCTTCCACTGGATTGCTCATCACCGTGGTGGGAATTGTGTGGCGGACGCGACGCCTCGGATGGGAGGCCAGCCTGGGACTCGCTTTGATTCTGGGTGGCGCCCTGTCGAATCTCTTGGACCGCATTCGAGTGGGGCGCGTCGTGGATTTTCTCGATTTCTACGTCCGCAGTTATCATTGGGCTTCCTTCAACCTGGCGGATAGCGCCATCGTGGTCGGCGCGGGCTTCCTCATCCTCCAAGTGATCTTTTCGGATTGACGTTCCGAACGCGAAACTCGAAAATTGCTGCACGGCCGAGGGCAGTTTCGCAGGCTACAGATCTTGAGTGTTTATGGCGCTGACCCGAGAGTTCGTTGTTCCTGCTGAAGCGGCAGGCGAGCGCCTGGATGTATTCCTTGCGCGGCGGATGCCGGACTGGAGTCGCAGCCAGATTCAGCGCTTGATTCGCCAAGGAGGGGTGACTCTCAACGCGGCGGCCGCGCGCAAGGCCGGGGAAGAGATCGAAACCGGGACGCGCATTGAGGTGCAGGCGGAGCGCCAAGAGCTGCGGGCCACCCCGGAAGATCTGCCGCTGGCCATTGTCTACGAAGACGCGGATCTGCTGGTCGTGAACAAAGCTGCGGGGATGGTGGTACACGTGGGCGGGGGCGTGAAGTCGGGCACGCTCGTGAACGCACTATTACATCACGTCGCGAGATTGTCTGGGGTGGGGGGTGAGCTTCGGCCGGGTATTGTCCATCGGCTGGATAAGATGACTTCGGGGCTGGTGATTGTCGCCAAGAATGACGCGGCCCACCGCCACCTTAGCGAACAGTTCAAGTCGCGGGAAGTGCACAAGATTTATGTGGCGCTCGTCCACGGGCGGGTGGCAAATGACCGCGGGCAAATCTCCAGGCCGGTGGGCCGAGACCCGCTGCGCCGCACCCGCATGAAGGCAGGCGGGATCGCTGCGCGTCAAGCGCTGACCAGATACCAGGTGTTGCGCCGGTTTGCGCATTTCACCCTGGTCGAGGCTGAGCCCGAGACCGGGCGCACGCATCAGATCCGCGTGCATCTGGCTTCCACCGGTCATCCCGTGGTCGGTGATGTGACTTATGGCGCGCCGGGGAAACTGCGCATCGGGGGAACAGAAGAGGCAACGCTCCCGCGCACGTTTCTGCATTCGGCCAAGCTGGCTTTCAAGCATCCGCGCACGGACCAGTCGCTGAGGTTTGAGGAGCCGTTGCCTGAGGAGCTTACGGCGTTCCTTCATCAGATTGAAAGCCGCGACCACTGATTTCGGGGGGCCTGTGCCATCATGGTCATGCCGACACAGGACATCGGGACAAGTCCGCGCAAAAAGCTTGCCCTGAGCTTGCCGAAGGGCGGGACGCCAGTTTGCGACTGGGCACTGGTCATTGCCGCGGGCAGGCGCTGAGTTCAAAATTCGCGACGGACCACTATGACGATTCTCGACCGCTTCAAACTGCACGGTAAGGTTGCGCTGGTGACCGGGTGCACGCGGGGCATCGGCAAAGCGATAGCGCTCGCCTTCGCCCAAGCCGGGGCGGACATTGTGGGCGTGAGTAAATCGCTCGAACTGAGCGGCAGTGAAGTGGAGAAGGCCGTAGTTGGGGAGGGCCGCGAGTTTTGGGCCTATCGGTGCGATTTTCGAAACCGCCAAGCCGTCCATGAATTCGTCGGACACGTGACGGCAGATTTCCCGGTGATCGATATTCTCTGCAATAATGCCGGGACGGTCCTGCGTCGGCCCGCGGCAGACCACCCCGACGAGTATTGGGACGAGGTCATCGAGGTGAATCTGAATTCTCAGTTTGTTCTTGGCCGCGAGTTGGGGAAACGGATGGTTGAGCGTGGCTCGGGGAAGATCATTTTTATCGCTTCCTTGCTGGCCTTTCAGGGGGGAATCCTTGTCCCCGGTTACGCGGCCAGCAAAGGTGGTATCTCCCAGCTCACCAAGGCGCTGGCGAACGAGTGGGCCGGTCGCGGCGTGCAGGTCAATGCGATCGCTCCGGGATATATCGCCACCGATACTACCGTCGCGTTACAGGAAGACCCGGAGCGGAATCCTGCCATCCTGGCGCGCATTCCCGTAGGTCGTTGGGGAACACCCGAAGATTTGCAGGGCGCAGCGGTCTTCCTGGCGTCGCAGGCTTCGGATTACGTGAACGGTACAATACTCGTTGTCGATGGCGGCTGGATGGCGAGGTAGGAGAGCATTCGCCACTGCGACTAGTGCCGTTCCAACTTGATTCGCCTATTTGCTACGCCCGGAACGGAGGCTCGGAACATGGCTCATCAGACAGAGGGAGGTTCGCCGATTTGGGTTGGAACGGCACTAGGAACTTCTGCGAATAAGCGATTCCAGCTCCTCCAGGGTGCGGGGCCAATCCTGTTTCAATAAACGTGATAGGGCGCGGTCGGCGAGCAGCTTGCCGCCCGTCTGGCAGTTTGCGCAGTAATTGGTTTCATTGTTGGCGTAGCGGATGCGCTGTATTTTGGCTCCGCAACGCGGGCAGGGCTGGCCGTATTTCCCGTGGACGGCCATCTCCGCACGGAAGGCCGTCACGTTTTCTGGGAACGCACTTTGGGATTCGGCCCGCAGCCGGTCCGTCCACTCCTCGAGCGTGGCGCGCGCGGCGGAATAAAGACGCGCGGTTTCTTCTTCGGTCAGGCGCTCGGTCATGGCGACAGGCGAGAGCTGAGCGCGATGGAGAATTTCGTCGGAGTAGGCGTTTCCAATGCCACTGAAGAGGCGCGCGTCGGTCAAGGCGCGCTTGAGGGTGTGATTTGCCGAGGTCAGGCGAGCCGCGAAGCTGCCAAGATCAGCGTCAAGAACTTCCAGCCCGCCGGGATCGAGCGCGCGCAGGGCTTCTTCGCCCTGGATCACGTGCAGTGAAGCGCGATGCTGTGTTCCGGCTTCGGTGAGGAGCAGGCTGCCGTGCGGAAAATCCAGCGCTGCGAGCGCGCGCTTGGGAGCAGGCTTCACTCCCGCCTCGCGCCAGTGAAGACGCCCGGCAATCATCAAGTGCAACACCAGCCAGAGATCCTCTTGCACGCCGAAGGCGATGCGCTTGCCGATGCGCCGAAGCTTCTGCACGGATTTGCCCTCCACCGCCTGGAGGGGCGGCTTGGCGGTGCGCAGAAGGAACGGACTCGCGACCCGGACGCGTTCGAGCGGCTGGTAGAGGACGCGCCGCTCGAGGGCTTCGATGTAAACGACGATGTCGGGAAGTTCCGGCACGGCTCCCCCATCTTGTCATGGGGTTCAGCGGCAGTAAACCCCCCAGCTATGGGTCCGGCTGATAGGAACAGAAGTTGATTCTCTGTCATCAGGGGGCAAGAAGTTTTCGAGTGGCACGACGGGGGTCTCTTGCGAAGGGTTGGTAGAATCCCATTTGTGAGGGCACTCCAATAGAGTGACGAAAAGTCCCTTGACAATGGACACAAAATTATGTATCGTGCGCGCACTAACATCCACATTAACGGGAGGGCTACCCATGCAACCAAACGACCTACGCAGGAGGCTCTTAAAGAGCGTTTCTCTTCTCCCATTCTGGGGTGGGCGACTGGCAGGAGTCACAGCATCGGAGGGACCCCTAGGCCCCATTGCGCCGTCGAGTATGGCACTCGAAGTGGTTCGGCTATTCAACACCCTAGAACTAACCCACAAGCTGAAACTGGGCACATACGCATCAAAGGACGATCTGATGCAGTCTGAGACCATTTGGAAGTTCCAGGAGTGGCTGGGGAAGAACGAGGGGATAATGGAAACGGAACTTTCGAAGTTCTACCGTTCCCTGGACTTCGAATCTGACGGGATTCTGCCAGGCTGGACCCTCTCCATCCATAAGTCCCCCAGCTATGACGCATACCTCCTCACTGTGGTGCTTTCTTCAGATACCGACACTGGAAAGCGCGACGTGTTTGCAAGCGACGACCGAGGTATAATCCATCAGGGCCAATTGAGTCCGCTCATGCTCCCGGCCAAATACGTACCCCTACGTGAGGCGTTTCCGGATCTAGCTCCGCTGAGTCCCTCGCAGACGAACATTCTTTTGGCAAAAGCCGGCGGTTTCTTGAAGCGTATAGCCTACTCAGGGATGCGTGGGGACGTGTTGCCGGTACAAAACTCCTGCGCCAACCATGGCTGTTGCCCGAGCGGGAATTGTAGTAGCGGGCAATGCTTTTGCTTCAACTGTGGCTACGGGGGCTGCGCTTGGTGCTGCACCGGGAGCTGCAGTATGTGTTGGTGGGCCTGTGGTGGGAGGTATTGTTCTTGCTGCGTCTGAGAACAGGACGATCCCGGCTGGCTCTTGAAGGAGGGCAGACCCATGGTGGGTTCGCGGAGGCCTGCAACGAAAGCTAGCGTGTGAGGAGGAAGCTATCATGAGAACTAGGATGACGCTTTTGATTCTTTTCGTGGCAGTGGTGGGCGCGCTCCCTGTGGTCGTGGCGAATCAGAACCAACAGACGGAGGAGCTGTCCGAAGGTGAAGCCGTAGAGCTCCTTCGTGCGGTCAATACCGCGCAGCTGGAGCTTCGGATGGCGGGGCGGCAATATGGTCAGCTCGAGCAACTGCTACAGCACCGCTTTTTCGCGGGGAAGGAACTGGGTTCGAACATAACGAAAGTCGACAGCGACACCGGAAGGAAGAAGGGGTACGAAATCTCGGTGTATGTGCTTGGCGAAGGCAAGCGCTACAGCGCCTCAGTCGTTCCGGTGGAGCGCGGCTGTCGGGTTGCGTTTTTTACGGACGAGTCCGGCGTGATATACAAAGGTCGCGCGCTGGGTTGTGCGCCACCGAAGGAGTGAGGGCTCCGCGGCGTTGTTCCCGTAAGGTTGCCCGCGGAGACCAGACGTGCTTCTGACGGAGTCAGGCAATGTGGGCGTTCCTTGAATCTCTTCCATCACTCAATTCCGCAACTATATGCGCGTGGATTGTGGGTTTGCTGCTCCTGGTTGCGGGGGCAGGCAAAATCGTGACGATCAGGGAATTCAGAAAGTTACTCGCAGCGTATGATATCCTGCCACCCCGTGCGGTCCCGACATGTTCGCTGCTTGTCCCAAGCTCTGAGTTGCTTGTGGCAATGGCCTTACTCTCTGGCCGTCATCAGCTGATAGCAGGGTGTGCGGCGGCGTGTCTGTTCTTCGTCTTCGATGGTGGAATAGCGGTCAACCTGCTTCGAGGGCGGCGCGAACTGCCTTGCGGCTGCTTCGGGAAGAGGTCGGATCCGATCTCGTGGTACCTGGTCACGCGAAACCTCGCGCTTGGCGCGATTGCCTTGGCATCGACAGGTGGTTTCAGACTTGTTACTGCCGTTCTACTGGCAGTTTACGGTTTGACCGCACTGTCGCGGTGGGTAAGGAGATCCACTCGACCTTTGGCCCAAACCTCAGCAGGTCTGGAGCCCCGGTGATGCCATTTACGGTAGGGGAAACAGCGATAGCACAGGGGGCAAACTTGCAATACAGGTCTTCCCGGCCTTCAGCTACCGCGCTTCGACTTAACGGGCCGACGGAGCCCACGAGCTCATGGTGAGCTCATTACGGGAGGGACAGACTTCACCGCTCGGTGTCCCATAGGGACTGATGTTGTCATGCCTCTATCGCGTCGACAGTTGGGTTAATCTGACAGCTCACGTTGGAGAATCCCGCGCGCGAGTTCTCGCTGCTAAGCTGATGGGAAACCCAGCCCTCGTCACCTCCTGCTTCGAGTAGAATACACCCCGCCACGTGACCCCTCGTCGGAATCCTGCCGGTTGATAGCTCGGGCATTGAGGGTGGCTACAGCCAATGACTCCTGCCCCAGTACGACCAGCGCCGGTCGACGCTTAGTGGGCGTCACAAAACAGGGCGCAGCCGGTAGTGCCAGCTTCAAACGCTGGTGTTTCTAACGGGTGATCCAACCTCCTTGACACCTGTGGCGTGGCGTGCGGTGCGGCTGTATAATCGCGGTTCGCTTCGAGGGGGGTGAATCTTCAAGCATTCGCAGATAGATTGTGACCTTGCGGGGTTGCGAAATTCAGTGACGGAGGCATTGATCGATGAATTTCATGAATCGCAGGGATTTCATGCGTCATTCGGGAATTGCCGCGACGGCCGGAACGGTGGCGCTGCGCAGCGGCGGAAAAGTGCTGTGGGCGTCTTCGCCGGGCCCGGCGTGGGTTTCGCCCAGCGACAAGGTGCGCTTGGGCGTAATCGGCATCGGCGCACGGGCGCTGCAGGACACCTACAGCTTCACCGTGACGCCGGGCGTGGAACTGGTGGTGGCCTGTGATGTTTACAAGGACCGCTTGCTTCGCGCCAAGGAATTGTTTGGCGAAAAACTTGAAACCACGGGTGATTATCGGAAGATCCTGGAACGCAAAGATATTGACGTGGTGCTGATTGCCGTGCCCGATCACTGGCACAAGAAGATGATCATCGACGCGATGGACGCGGGGAAGGATGTCTATTGCGAAAAGCCCATGACTTACACGATCGAGGATGGCTCCGAGATCATCGAGGCTGAAAAACGCACGGGGCGCATTCTGCAGATCGGTAGTCAGTGGGTGAACTCGCCGCTCACGGAGCTTGCGAAGAAATGGATCGACGGAGGCCGCTGTGGGCAGATCACGCTGGTGAAGGCGTGGGAAAACCGCAACACGCCTTCCGGGGCGTGGTTCTATCCCATCGCTCCGGATGGAAACGAAGAGACCATCGACTGGAAGAACTGGCTCGGCCCGGCGCCCCAGCGGCCCTTTGACGCACGGCGCTATTTCCGCTGGCGGTGCTACTGGGATTATTCCGGCGGCTTGCAGAGCGACTTGGTGGTGCATCACCTGAATACCCTTCACTTCCTGATGAATGAGACCTACCCGCGCAGCGCCATCACCTACGGCGGGAGCTATCGCTGGAAGAAGATTTACCCCGAGACGGAAGTGCCCGACGTCGTGCAGACGCTGTTCGAATACCCGAATTTCACTTACAACGTTTCCTTGACGCTGAATTCCTCCAGCCAGGGCTTTGGCGCGTATTTTATGGGGACGAAGGGCACGATCCAGGTCAGCGAAGTGGCGCTCTCCTTCTACACGGACGACCCGTTCGACGATTCCGGCTGGGTGGTCGCCACGTGGCCTCAAAAGATGCAGGCCGATTGGGTGAAGCAAAATAACTTCGTCAATATCAACCAGCAGTGGGCCCCGGGGGCGTGCGCGGCGCCGGAAGCGAACGAGCACTACGACCTGATTGGGGATCCGACCGACCTGCACGTGAAAGCTTTCGTTGACTGCGTGCGCGCACGAAAGAGGAGCAAGGAATCCGGCGTGGAAGGCCACAACGCGGCGGTGGGCGCCCACCTTGCCAACCTGTCGTACCGCAACGGCAGTCGCAAAGTCCTTTGGGACGGCAAGAAGGCAACGCTCGCGTAAGTTCTCGGCCTGCTGTCTTGCAGTGGTGGCGTTGGGCCGCGGCCAGAGACACGGGGAACGATTCCCGCACTGGCGCGCGGTCTGGTTTTGCCGGCGGGGCAGGTGCGCGCTCCGCTGGCGTCATACCCGAGTCCCGGCGGGGACATTCCTAGGAGACCTGCATTGGCAATGCCGAAAACAGTGATGTGCATATGGGGGGTGGTAATGGCTGCAATCCTCTCGGGCGATTCCATGCTCGCGCAAACCCCGGGCAAAATCCGAATCCTTTACGTCGGAGATTCATCGGTGACGCTCGGCGCCGCAAGCGCCGGCAGCAATTTTTCCTACGACCAGCGCGGCGTGCAAATTGAGGTGGCCGCGGAGAAGATCCTGAATGCCTGGCGCAAGAACCCGCGTTTTGAAGTGAGTTACCTGACGGGGTGGGACGCGCTGGCACAATTCCCGGAAACGTCCGAGGCGCTGCACCGCTACGATGTGGTCCTGCTGAGTGACGTGGACAGCGATTCGCTGGTGCTCTACCCGTCGGAACGGTCGAACCGCGCGCCCATGGGGCCGAACCGACTGAAGTCGATCCGGGAATTTGTGCGGCAGGGTGGGGCCCTGGTCATGATTGGCGGCTATTCCACCTTTACGGGTCGCCACAACGCGGGAAATTACCACGGCACACCTGTGGAAGAAGCGTTGCCGGTGAATTGCCTGGCGGTGAATGACGATCGCATGGAAACCCCGGAGGGCGTGACGGTGGAAGTGAAGCAGCCGGACCATGCCATCCTGCGGGGCATCGAGTGGTCGCCTGGCCCCATTTTCAACGGCTATAATCGCCTGGAGGTGAAGAAAGGCGCCCAGGTGCTGGCCTGTATCAAGGAGACAGGTGACCCGCTGCTGGTGGTCTGGACGTTTGGCAAGGGTCGGTCGATGGCCTTTGCCTCCGATATCGCCCCGCACTGGGGGGCGGGCTTCCAGGAGTGGAAGTATTACGAACAGTTTTGGGAACAGGCGATAGGATGGCTGGCGTCGCGATAGAAAATACCAGGTAACACTGCTAGTGTAAATACTCAGGAGGATGACATGCGACAAGTTACGCTTGTGCTATTGAGTGTGACGATGATGATTGCCCTCGCTGCCTCGGCTCTCGCGCAACGCAACCCGCGCGGTACAGCGAACCTTACGCTCAAGGGGAAAACCATTTCGGTCGAGTACGGACGGCCCTCGCTGAAAGGGCGCACCGTGGACCAAATGCTCAGCCAGTTGAAGGCGGGAGATGTCTGGAGGCTGGGCGCGGACAAGTCCACAACTTTTACGACGGTCCTCGATCTCGCCTTCGGCGACGTCACGGTGCCCGCCGGGGAATATAGCCTGTGGATGCAGAAGCAAGCGGACAATTCCTGGAAGCTGGTCTTCAACAAAGAGCACGGGAAGTGGGGCACGCAGCATGATGCGGCGCAGGACCTGGTGTCGGCGCCGCTGAAGCAATTGCAGGCCGCCGAGTCCGTGGAGATGGTAACCATCACGCTCGCCGAAGCCGGCGAGGGCGGCGTCATCAGCATCGAGTGGGGCACGATGAAAGTCACCGCCAGCTTTACGGCGAAGTAGTCAGCGGGCGATCGCCGGCCAGTGCTCAAATCGTGGGTCCGGCTCGTCGTCGAGCGTTGCCGGCGGGTCATCACTGTGGTCCTCGGGTGAGTCGGCCACCAGTTTGGCTGCTCATCTGAGACGGAGGACGAACCTTCGATTTGCGCGGGCGAGGCGGCCAACGCGTTGCCGGTTGAATATCCTCAGGTTTTTCAGTCCTGGGTCGAACCGCTCACCCACGGAGATGTGGACGCACAATAGTGAGAAGCGGACAAGACGGCGGACGCATTGTCTGGTCACCCGCTTTTGCCTTACCGCACTTAACGGCTACTGAAATGTTGGAACTTTTTTCTTCCCCCGGGTGTCTATGTTTGGTGGAAGATACTTTTCGGAGGGATGAGTCGAACCCATGGTTATCATTGCCGTATTCGGTGGTCTCGTCATCGGTGGAGCGATCTTTGCAGTTGTTAAGAACAGCGGAGGCAGAGCTACCAACAGTAAGTACACGAAGCTGGACATTGGGTAACGCCGGGATCCCGCCAAAACGGTCCTGTCCCGAGTAAGCCAAACCTTCCCAAGACCTCGCAAGGCAAAACGTCCTAGCGACAGCGCTTGAGTGTCTTTGGTGGCCAGTCCCCGGCCAGCGGCAGTCTCTACAGCTCCAGACCCCTGCCCGGATCCCAGCTTGGTTGCCACGCCGCGTCCGATGACATAGCATGGGCCTGAAATGTTTCTAAACGCGGCAGCGAAGGGGAAACTCATATTCCTCGGGGTATGTTTACTAGCGGGTGCGCGGGTGTCCGTCGCGTCACCTGAGGACCCACAGGGTGAGTCCACCTCGAAATCCCCGCAAGAGCGCGTTTCCCTCGACACCGGAAGGCCCACCACCTGGAGATCTCTTGCACCCAATATTCTTCATGACCAGCAAAGCATCTGGACATTTCCCGTCAAGTTAGCTCACGGCGAAAGTTGGAAGCCAGCGCTCGCGGTCACGGTTGCCTTTGGAGGGCTGGTGGCGCTCGACGCACATGACACTCCCTACTTTCGGCGCACCCGGGCCTTCGCGGGGTTTAACCGTGCCTTCAGCGGAACTAACACAGCGCTTGCTACCACGCTCCTTCCGGTTTCATTCTATGCCTTGGGCTTGGTGCGCAAGGATTCCTACGCCACGCATACTTCGCTGCTGGCTGGAGAAGCTGCGGCAGATGGCGAAATCCTCATGTGGGTTCTCAAGAACTCTACTGGCCGCCGCCGCCCAATTGACATCCCGCCGGGGGGGAACTACTCCGACACGTGGTTTGAGTCCTACCGGCCACCCCTGAACGCACACGCGAGCTTCCCTTCTGGACACACCATTGCAGCATTTTCGATCGCCACGGTCTTTGCGCGCCGCTATGGGCGCCACCGCTGGGTGCCCTGGGTCGCTTATGGCACCGCGGGCCTGATCGGCTTCTCACGCCTCACGCTGCAGGCACACTTTCCCTCCGACGTCTTCGCCGGCGCTGCGTTCGGTTACGTCATTAGCCGATATGTTGTCCTGCCTGGACGCTAAGCGCGGCCCCAGATTGAAGACAATAGGTTGATGTGCGAAGATGGAGCGTCGCACAGGCAAGGCCCTCGGATGCGACCCTGCGCCCCGCAGGTCCCCGTCGGTTTGTACTGGAGGCAGGTGCGGTGTTCACTCCGAGACTCGACATAATTCTTTGCCCAACGGATTTCAGCACGCATTCGGCGGCGGGATTGTCTGTGGCAGGAGGCATCGCGCGCGCCTTTGGGGCACGGGTGGTGGTGCTGCACGCGCAGCGGTTGGAAGCGCCCGTGTACTTCACGAAAGCACAAACGCGGGCGCTAAACGCGCAATTGCGACGCAGCGCGCGGGCGGCGTGGGGATACGTGAACGATTTTGCCACCCAAAACTTGCCCGAAGACGTCAGCCACACGATTTTGTTGCTGGAGGAAGATCCTGTGGGGGCGGTGTTGCGCGTTGTAAAGGAACTCCACGCGGGACTAGTGGTGATGGGAACGCACGGGAGGACGGGACTGGCGCGCATCCGGCTGGGATCAGTTACCGAGAGCGTCTTGCGGCAGGTGAGCATGCCGGCGCTGACCGTGGGGCCGCGCATCAAACCCTCGCCGCGGCTGGCGAGAATCCGGCGTATCCTGTGCCCCGTGAACTACAGCGAGTTGGCGCGCGCGGCGGTTGAGTACGCCGCGGGACTGGCGGATAAGCTCGGTGCGCAACTGGTCGCGATGCATGTGCTGGAGCACCCCGGGCATCAAGAAGATCGCGACCCGGTGCAGAGACTCTGCGACTGGCTGCCGACGGACGTGCGCGGCCGCTGCGAGGTGAAAGAAGCAATCCTGGAGGGCAGAGCGTCAGAGCAAATTGTGAGCGAGGCACGCCTTTCGCGTGCCGACTTGATTGTGTTGGGAGCGCAGCCGCGCAGCTTTGTGGGCACCGTCCTTTTCGGCTCCACGTCCGAACTGGTGATTCGCAACGCGCTGTGCCCGGTGGTGTCAGTGATTCGGGAATAGGGCGGCCCGGCTCCCGGCAAAGGCCGCCGGGAAAAATTCCAGCGTGCCCTGACGAAGCGAGCGGCCCTGCTCCGGGGGGACTGCGAGAGGGCCGCGAGTGGTCCTGCTCCTTGTCAGCCCCGCGGCATTCCTGCTTTAACCCGCTCTGGTGTCATCGGCAATTGCAGCAGCCTGGCACCGGTCGCGTCAAACACCGCGTTCGTGAGGAGTCCGCCCATACAGATGATGGCAGGCTCTCCGCCACCTTGTGCGGGGGAGTTTTTCGCGTCGATGATAACGGTCTCGATATCGGGTACCCACGAAAAACGGGGCAGTTCATACGAATCAAAGTTGCGGTTGCGGATCTCACCTCCCTGGAATTGGATCTCCTCAGTCAGGGCATAACCCAGGCCCATGGTGATGGCGCCCTCCATCTGGAGCTTGGCGCCTTCGGGATTGACGCACAGTCCCATGTCCTGAGCGCACACCACCCGCTTGACCTTGAGGCGGCCGGTTTCCTTGTCAACGGCGATTTCCGCGATGTGGGCGACATAGGTGCCGGCATCGATCCCGCACGCCACGCCGTATCCGCGTCCACTCGGAGCCTTTGCGGGTGTCCAGCCAAACTTGTCGGCGGCGGCCTGGAACACGCGCCGCATGCGCTCATCTTTCAAGTTCCGCATCCGGAATTCGATCGGATCGACCCCAGCCTTCGCGGCCAAGGCATCAATGTGCGACTCCCGGGCAAAGGTATTCGTGTTGTTGGCGGGAGCGCGCCAGGGCCCCGTGGCAAACGGATGCGCACCGGGTGCGCCGTCCCAGCCGGAGCTATAGGCAACCGTCCGGTGATGCGGAACGTTGTAGAACTGCTGCGACCCTCTTTCTCCCGCGAAATAGACTCCATAGTCCCAGAAAGAAATCAATCCGGCATCCGTCACGCCGGCCTTGATCTTGACGACCGCGGCGGGGCGGAACGTGTCATAGAAGAATTCCTCCGCACGAGTCCATATGACCTGGACAGGCTTCCCCGCGAGCTTCGCCAGCCTAACAGCCTCCAGAGCCTGTTGATTGTTGCTCTTGCCTCCAAAGCCGCCGCCTACGAACGGCGTGATCACGTGCACGTTCTGCGCTGGAAGGCTCAGCAGGGATGCGGCCGCCTCCTTGAGCGCGAAGGGGGTCTGGGTGGATGCCCAAACGGTCACCTTGCTTCCCTCGATCTTTGCCAGGGCCGTATGCGTTTCGATAGCGGCGTGAGACACATAACTGTTCAGATACGTCTGCTCGACGACCTGCTGTGCAGCGCGTTGTCCTTCCACGAGGTTTCCGCCCTCCGCCACGGTCTGGCCTTTTGGCGCTACTTTGAGAAGGTGATCGAAAATGGTCTTGTCATCCACGTTGGGCGCCGGCTGGTCGTACTGAGCCTTGATACTCGCCAAGGCCTGTTCCGCCACATCAGGAACCTCGTGAAGGACCGCAACCAAGTCCCCGTCTTGAATCACCTGGACGCCTGGGATCTCTCGCGCAGCGGCGACATCGACATGCGTGAGTTTCGCACCATGAGCTGGAGGCCTCAGGAGGCGCGCATGGAGCAGGCCCGACTCGCGGATGTCACCTGCAAACTTGGCTTTGCCCGTAACCTTTTCAACGGCATCTCTTCTGAGGGTGGGTTTCCCCATGAGGGTGAATTGGCTCGGATCTTCCGGATTGGCGCCTTCCACGTGCCGAAGTATCTTCTGCCCCTTGGCGAGCTCGGCGTACGTTACCTTTTTCTGTCCGGCTTCCTCGTAAACAATCCCAGCCTTGGTCCTGAGCCGGTCTTTTGCCACCTGCAATTTTTCGGCGGCCAGTTCAACCAACACGGCCTTGGCTTCGGCAGCGGCGGCCCGGAAGGCAGGACCGAAAATGCGTGTGGACATGGAACCGAAGGTTCCCATGTCCCAGGGACAGAGGTCCGTGTCCCCCATCACCATGTCCACGGATTCCAGTGGAACGTCCAACTCATCGGCCAACATTTGCGGCAGGGACGTTATCACTCCCTGGCCCATCTCGATCTTTCCCGTGTAGCCGGTCACTCGCCCGTCTTCGCCGATTCGCAGGAACGCGTTGAAATCTTCCGGGAGGCGCTGCCCAGGCCAGCGCCCGCCTTCGCGCTGCGGAACTGCCTCCAGATGCCGGACAGAGATGGCGACGAGAATCCCGCCACCCACCAGTTGCAGGAACTGTCGGCGATCGAGGGCGAGGCTCGGCAGGGATTCACCCGGGTCGTCCGAGAAGTCCGTTGCCAGGTATTCTTCATAGGCGCTTTGCGGTCTGCCGTCGTCGTTTCTCATCGTTGCGCTCCTCCCATCTGTTTCGCGGCAGTCTCGATGGCCGCGATGATTCGCTGATGGGCTCCACAGCGACAGAGGTTGCCGTCCATGGACTCGATAATCTGGCTGCGCGAAGGTTGGGGTGTGCTCAGCAGCAGGCTGTAGGCGTTCATGATCATGCCGGGGGTGCAATACCCGCACTGCAGGGCGTCATGCTCCACGAAGGCCTTTTGGATCGCGTGCAGCTCTCCATTCTTGGCCAGACCCTCGATGGTGGTGACTGCCTTGCCTGCTACGTCCTTGACCTGGAGCGTGCATGCGCGCACGGCTTGGCGATCGACAATCACGGTGCAGGCTCCACAGAGGCCCTCTCCGCACCCGTACTTCGTGCCGGTTAGCCCCAAGTCGTATCGCAACACCCAGAGCAGCGTGCGGCTGGGATCGATATCGAGATTCATACGTTGACCGTTGAGATTGAACGAAATGATTCTTTTCATGTGGATACCTTCCTGGTCGTACCTCCGGCGGACGGCGAGGGTTCCCGCGGGGATGACAAACTCGGAGAAAGCATATTGTCGGGGGCTATTATAGTCCTGCGCGCAGGAATGGCAAGGCGAGAAGAATGTCAACCCGATGCCGCCTTCCGGGAGAACGATCTGCAGTTGGTCTTCCTCCCTTTGTTGAGGGGGCCAAAGAACCTTTCTTGCGTCACCCGGTGGGCCGGTGGGTTTCGAACTGCGAGATTTCACTCAAAATGAAGGTCATCCAGACATCCTGTTCAGCGGGCGCCCGTCATAAGTGACGTGTTGTCGCCGCTTTGTCCTTGCACGTCCAATAAATTCTTGAGCGGCTTGGCAGCATTCGTGCGCGCAGGACCTTCGGCGACCTATGACGTTCCCCTCGGAAGCAGCCTTTGCGCCCGTCGAGATTCAGACCCGCACCGGGAGAACCTTGCAGGTCCGGGAATACACGTTGGACGACTTCCGCCCGCTGGTCCAGATGTACAAGGGCTTTGAGCCCAAGCGCATCGCGCAGGGGCTTCCGCCGCCGGATGTGCCGCGCATCGCGGAGTGGCTGGACCGGCTGCAGCAGAAATCGCGCGCTCTGCTCGCCTGGGATGGCCCCCGCGTGGTCGCGCATGCCCTTCTTTGTCCGATCTCTGAGGCGGCAGTAGAGTTCACCATTTTCGTTCATCAGGACTACCGTTGCATGGGACTGGGCACGGCCTTGACCCGGCTGGCGGTGGCATTTGCCGACCAATGTGGCTTTGCTGAGGTGTTTCTCACCACCGAGCTCTCGAATCTGGCCGCTCTGCGGGTTTACCGCCACGTGGGCTTTCAGGTGACCAGCAGCTTTGGCGACGAGTGTGAAATGAAACTGGTGATTGCTGGGAGCTCTTCCCCACAGGTTCGTGCTGCCTGAGCTTTTCTCCCGCCAAGTTTCCTACCGGCCTTCATCCAAATTTAACCTCGCCTCAAGGTGATGCACTTGGGTATCGGTGCAGTCGGAGAAGGTTCGCTTGACTGGCCCTGAGGGAGGGTGGGATACTTCCAGGTAGGAGGGACAGAGGTGCATCCCGGAATAACGATACACAAGATTCCCGCTAAGGGGCCAATGGGACTTGTCTTTGCAGTTGGAGTGCTCGCCATGATTCTGCTTTCGCTACCAGAGGCCCGATGGTTCCTAGCCGTAAGCCTGCCTACCGGTGTGGTCATCGGAATTATTCTGCGTTTGACCCGCCGAGGCTGACCCGGGAGATGTTCCCAGAACGAACTCCAACAACCATCGCAGGTCTCCTTCCTCCGCAAACCTCCAGATTGGATTCAAAATGAGTCACCACCCGGACTTGACACAGCTTTGCTCCCTCTCGTAGCATGGCGGAGGGTTGCCACATCTGATTCCACGGCCGACAAGCCCATGAACCCTGTGAGCGGCCGGCAGGTGTTCCGAGGGTTCACGTGGGGGATTCCAGCAGCGAGGTGAGATGGTGAGAATCACGGTGCGCTTCAAAGAGGATGCAGCGGTGTTAGCTCTCAGTGGGAAATTCCTGGCTGGCGCTGACGGTCCCTATCTGCGGCAGAAGGTGAAGGACCTGATGGACGCCGGAACCAAGAAGTTAATCCTGGATTTCGCCGACGTGCCCTACATCGACTCGACGGGTCTGGGATTTCTGGCCGGCGCCCGAGTCACGGCGGAGAACGCCGGCGCCCGAATCGTTCTCGCCAATCCGAATCGCCACGTCCGCAAGATTCTGGACGACGTGAACCTGACGCAGTTCTTCGTGATCGCCCCCAGTGAAGCCGCTGCCATGACCCTGCTGAATCAGCCTGCCCCCGCTATGGAAGGGACTCCTGAGCTTGCCAAGAGGGAACCGAAAGGGAAGAGGCGTACCGGTGCGGCGCCGGAGGCTTGAACGGGGCGTTTTCCGGCAAGCGACCTGCCTGCGACATTGGAGATTTCCCAAACGCTTCGTGCGGGCCTTTGTCAGTGAAAGTGCGACTTCCTAGCGGGAACCGCAGCCGACCTTGTTGCATAACATGCAGATTCTGCGCATCCTAGTCCCGTGACCGCCTCAAGGAAGTCCCCAACCCACACGGCCCACAAGGCGCTTTGGTTGACTGCGGACGCTTCCGAAAAGAACCCACCAGGCGGGCACGGGACTAGCGGCCAAGAGGGCCGTGCTGCGAGGAGCCGCGCCAGTTGCGACCGTCAGCAGATTGACAGGGGGTTTGTGATAAGGTATTTTCAAATCCGAGCCTGCCAGAGCAGGCTCGGGGGGTTCGAAGCCGGGCCGGGGGTGGTTGCACAACCCGGATAGTACCTACCAAGCCCCGCTGGCGTGACCTGCCCACCGCAGGCAGTGCGCCCGCAGCGTTGTGGTGGCTCGACGGATTCCGACTGCCCCCTTTATCATTCTGGCGACATATGAACACCATGGAGCGACGCCGCACGGAACGCATCCTGACTCCGGTGCGGATCCGAGTGATTGGAAACGACGCGGGGGGAGTCTCTTTCGCGGAGGAGACGGTCACCGTCAGCCTCAATCAGCAAGGTGCGCGGATCAGTCTGACCCACTCTTTGCTGCCGGACGATATCGTGCTGGTCAAGAACCTTGAAAACGGGATCGAGGAGGAGTTCCGCGTGGTGGGCGCCCTCCAGCAGGTTTTCGGGAACCGGCGCGAGTGGGGCGTGGAAGCCCTAAACCCGGAGAGCCGCATCTGGGGAGTGGGGTTTGTGCCTAACGTTGACAGCGGGCAGCCGAAGGTGTTGATTGAATGTGCCGCCTGCAAGACCGCCACGCAGAGCACGCTCTCCAGCATCGAATATGACGTCCTGTTGGCCACCGGCCTCATTTCCCGGCATTGCGATCGCTGCAACGAGACCACCCGCTGGATGCCCAGCGACCAGATCGTGACGCCAGAGATTCTTGGCCGGTCGGGGAAACCTGCTGCCTGGCCTGCCGTGGAGCGTCGGAGGAAGCGGCGCTTGAAGCTCACCATGCAACTCCGCGTCCTGAACAGTTGGGGCGTTGCGGGCATCGCCCAGACGCGCGACGTTTCCAAAAGCGGCCTTTGCTTTGTCAGTGGCCAGCGCTATTCGACCAGCGACGAGGTCTGTATCACCTTGCCCTATGCCCAGAACCAGACCCCCCCGGAAATCAAGGGAAGAATCGTGTGGACCGCCGAAGGCACCTCAGGTTGGTTCTGTGGCGTCGAGTACATGCGCTGACTGGGGAGATCGCTCGCACGGGAAGGATTGACCCCGATCCCGATGTTGCGATTGAGCAAGCCCCGGCCCTACGACCAAAACCGCAGGGAAAGACCCTCGGCATGCCTCTGCCTGTCGTAGGGCCGGGGCAAGCCGGCCCCAACCCGCCTTCCGATTTCGGGACTGGGGTGAGATTGTTCTGCATGACATGCTCGCGTGTTTCTCGAAATGCCAGGGTTGACCCTGTTCGTGAAGCTGCCCGGGTGAAGGCCCCAACTCGGCTTCCTGCTTCGGGATCGGGGTCCATGAGCCAATTCCGGCGCTTCGCCTTGTTCATTGCCAGCGTGGTGATGGCCTGCGCGGCCGCTGCGCAGGTCGCGCAACAGCCGCACCATCCGCCGGAATCGACCAGCGCCTATATCCGCGCCCTCGAGGACCCCAGCCGCGTCGAGTGGCAAAAGCCCAACGAAGTGGTCGAGAAGCTCGGCCTGAAAGCCGGCGAGGCCGTGGCGGACCTCGGCGCGGGCTCGGGATACTTCACCCTGAGATTCGCCCAGGCGGTCGGTCCGGCGGGCAAAGTCTATGCGGTAGATGTTGACCGCGGCATGCTGGACAACATCGAACGGCGCGCGAAAGAAGCACATCTCGAGAACATTCACCTTGTCCTCGCCGAGCCACACGATCCCCAACTGCCGGCTTCTTCGGTCGATATGATTTTCATTTGTGACACGCTGCATCACATTTCTGAGCGCGCGACATACTATCCGCTGCTGGTTCGCGCCCTGCGCCCCGGTGGGCGGCTGGTCAACATCGACTTCTACAAGAAACCTTTGCCGGTCGGCCCGCCTGCGGCGATGAAGATCGCCAAAGAGGACATGATCGAGGAAGTAAAGCCGGCGGGCTTCCACCTGGTCAAGGATTTTGATTTCCTTCCCTATCAGTATTTCCTGATTTTCGCACGCTAGCCTCGCGAACCGGCAAGCGGATTCGTTTCCTTGTCATACCCGGACGGGCGGTAATGCGGTTGGCCCGAATTTTTCTCCACAGTGGGGAAGGGCGGGGTTTTAACCCCGCCGACTTGGCGGCATTGTAGCAGGATAAGAACCCGTGTGCGACACGAAGCCCACGTGGGTGGCACATACATCAGGTCTCATGCGATGTGAGCGATCAGCGAAGCGCCAGCCAGCGAAGCCCCTCACCCGGCCCCCAAACGGGGGGCGACGCTGTCCCCTTGGAGAGGGCTGTGGGGTTGGGGTGACTGCGCGGGTCTCCAGAGACGGCTGAGGTCGGGCACTGGAATGTCGGAGTCCCGGATGCGGGATTTTACCCGTTCGGCGAGCAGCCAGGCGCTGCCCAGGACTGCGGGCAGCAGGATGGCGAAGACAAACCACAGGAGCGCGGCATCCACGGCGGCTCCGGAGGGCACGGCGTAAGGAGAAAGCAGTAGGGCGGCCACGCCTTCGCGCACCCCCATGCCACTGAACGAGAACGGCAGATCTCCCGCCAGCACGATATACGGGTAGGTGGCGACGGCGGCGGTGAAGCCTGCGGGGAAGAAGGCACGGAGGAGGAAGAAGAACGCCGCCAGTTCCGCCCACATGGCGCCCAAGGCCAGCATCGCGTAGCGGGGCATCTGAACGTGCGGCAGTTCGGCCACTGCCTCTGTAAGGTGCCAGCGCGAACGCCAGCGTTTCGGCGCCAATTCGGAGAGACGGGCAAGGAGCTGCGGAAAACCCATCACCACGGGAAGCAGGGCCAGCCACACGGCGACTCCGAAGACGGCGGCGGGGTAGGGCACTAGGAGAAACAGGCTGGCCCCCACCAGGGTGAACAGCGCCCAGAGATCCAGCAGCCGATCCAGCAGTGTGAGGAGCGCAACCTGGGCGCGTTCTTCCTCCCTGACGAAAACGCAGCGTGCCAGCTCGCCGAGCCGCCCGGGAGTAATCAAGCCCAGCGCGAAACCCCCAAACAGCGGGCGCAGCGATTGCCGCACATGGACCTTGCCCACGGTGGCCAGCAAGCGGTGCCACTTATAGGCGCGCAGAAAGAGCAAGACCAGAAAGCAGAAGACGGCCAGCAGCAGACTGCCCACCTCCAGGTTGCGAAAAGCCGCCCGCAGGCCCGCGAACGGTACGCGCCAGACAATCACGCTGGCCACCGCCACAGAGAGGGCAATCTGGGTCCAGGAAATTGAACGCGCCATAGTCAGCTCCCGCCCGAGGGGGCGCACGGCACTCTCCGAACGCCTTTATATCGGCGGGGGAACGGCGAACTTTAATAGGATTTCTCTTGTCTCGCTGACCTGCCACGAGATTTCGCTGGAGCCTTTACGCCCGCAGGGTGCGCGCGGATGAGCCTTCAGGATGTTGCCGTTCGCCCACCGGCAGGAGCGGCCGACACCGGGTGTCCGCGAAAGACGGCAGTGGAGGAGTGGAGGGACCGCAAGCAGAAGGCAGAGGGTTGAAAGTCGAAGGTTGAAAGTTGAAAGGCAGAATCCGAGGCCGGACCGGGGGCTCCCATCCCAGAGCAGCGAGGGGACGGTCATCCTTGAAACTACCCACCCTCTGGGAAGAGGGTGAGACATCTCGTCGACCGGCGCCGTACTGACGGCGCGGACCGCGCAGTTTGTTGCATGTGACAGGACGCTAAGCGCGCACCGACCGGGCTCAGTCGGTCCGATTGATCTCGGCCTCCGGGGTTCTTACCGTCACAGATTCACTCTTTTGATTAGTCCAGGTGATCTCCATGTGAATGAGGCTTCTCACAGGTAAATACGGCCCTTCCGCCGTGGCCAGCTCAACCACCCGGCTCTCGCCCGGCTTGAGCGCACCGTCCCATTCCACATGGTACCTGGCGATAACATCCTTTTTGGTCCCTTCATCGTAGCTGCGGAAAGCGTTAGCGACCTCATCGGGTAGAACCCGGAAGTTGGGGAGGACCTTGGGGGCTACAGGGTAGGATTGCCCGTTGGCGTCCACGACGACGGCCTTGAGGGAGAATTTGTTCGCGTCGCCCTTCGAGTTGTCCATCCATAGCCTAATTCTGGAATGCAGGGGTGAGCCGCCATCCGGCCCGGGACGGGAAACGATGGGCATCCAGTCGCGCCAGAAGTAAATCTCCGTGACCGTAATCTCGCATTTGCCAAGCTGGACCTTCGCGCCCTTCTCAGCTACGGTCGTGGTTTGTGAGACCGAGGCGGGGCCTGGGCACGCTGCGATCAGACATGCGGCCAGAATACAATTCATCGGGTTCACGCGCGCTCTCATGCTTGGCCATCCTCTCGAAGCAAGTGGGGGCGAGCCGACGACTCGCCCCGCGGGGTGCAGGGGCAGCAGGCACCGCGCGGTGGTTGTGTAGCTCAACAGTCCAGGGTGGATTCTCTCGCAGCGAGCCGGAGATTTCAAGAACAACCCGCGCTCGCACAGCTAGCTGACGCGGCTAGGATACGCCGCCCGCGAGGCAGAAAGCAGGGAATAGGGAGTCGCGAGTCGGAAGTTGAGCGGTGAAAGACCGAATCCCCGGTCGCGCACGCCGGGCCACCTTTGGCTGGTGAGGCGGCAAGGAGGGGTGGAATTCACCTTGACGCCCAGGAAAGCTCGGTGCTAGCTTGCCAGGACGTTCCCGTTTCAGCGGGAGGCGGGCTTTCGGGGGAGGGCGGCCTTTGCGCCGCTGTCCCGGGGACAAAAAGGCGAGAAAGGCGATTTGAGTCGCGTGCCTGGAATCGAGTTTAGATCGGGCGGGAAGGCGGCAACGGCGTGCGCGCTCCTAGCGTGGCTGGCTTGGGCAGGTACGCCTGCGGCTTTCGCGCAGGCGAGCACCCGTCTGCTGCTCACGAGTGGCACGGGAGTGCCCGGGCACGCGGGTTTCGCCTTCGGCCCGTTCTCAAACCTTTCGATGAACGCGAACCGCGACATTGTCTTCCTCTCCAGCCTGCGCAGCCCGCGCAACGAGCTACGCGCCGTGGTGCGCTCGAGCGGCGTGAGCTTCACGGTGGTGGCCTTTCAGGGGTTGCTTGCGCCGGTTCCCAGGACTTCGTACGACGCTTTCAGCGCGCCGACCATGAATGACGCCGGGGTCATTGCCTTCACGGCCGCGCTGGCTTCGGAACGGGACGATGCGCCCAAGACGGTTGTGGTACGGCAGGAGGATTCGAAGGCTCGGGCGCTCGCGACCAATCTGGATGCGCCGCCGGGCCTGCCGGAGGCAAAGTTTGAAGAGTTCTCGGCGCCGCTTGTGACCTCCGATGGAAACGTGCTTTTCGGGGCGCGTTGGTCGGGGAAGGGCGCAGGCAGCGGGCTGTTTCTGTGGAGCCCGCGCGGCTTGCAGCCGTTGCAGTTGCCGGCGGGAATGAAGCTCTCCAAGAAGGAGTTGCTCGAGCCGTTTTTCTTTAGCCGCGACGAGGCGGCATTTCTCCGGCACGGCGCGTTGCCCGAGGCGGCCTTGGAACAGTTCTTCCGCGCCATCGCCATCCAGACCTTTCAGGAATTGAAGCCACCTCCCGAGCCTACCGAAACCACAGGAGTGCTGGCAGCGCGCGGGGGCGTGGCGCCCATGCAAATACTGCTCGTCTTCCTTGAGAACGGGAGCCTCCAGACGGCGCTCATGGCAGGCGATCCCTCGAAGCCCGTGCTGGCCAAACAAACACCCGGCGTCTTGCCGGAAAAGCCCGTGGGAAGAATCCTAAGCCTCACAATCGGCCCGCGCGGCGACATGATCTTTGCCGCTGCTCCGGCGGATGCCCCCAACGACCTCGGGCTCTATTGCTACTGCGACGGGCAGTTGAGTCGGCTCACCACCCCCGAAGATTTCCAACCCGTCACCCAGCCCGCGCCGGGAAAACCGCTCGTCTCACTCACCGGCGATACCCAGCAGACCACGGCGTTCATCGTTCCCACCGCGAGCGTCGATAGCACCGCCATCTACGTGACGGCGATTCCCTGAGAACAGTCGAAAGTCGAAGGTTGAAGGTTGAAGGCGGGCCCCGACGAGACACGATTCAGCCCTCTCCGGGGCGAGAGGGCTGATTTCCCAAAGGGCAGGCACACGGCCCAGGACTAGATGGTGCAAGGCGAGGCTCACGCCTGCAACTATCGACTTTCGACCTTCACCTTTCGACTCGATTACACCGTCAGCTTCCAGGGCGCACGGTATTCGCGGCTGAGGAGCTTTTGCGCCGCGGGGCCGCCTTTCGTGAGCTTCTGGTTGGCCACGTCCCACTCGAGGCGCTCCTTCGAGCGCAGAGCGACGTTGCCCAGCAGGCACGGGCTGCTGCTGCGGTGGCCGTACTCGATGTCGGTCTGCGGCGTCTTGCGCGTGCGCATGCACTCCAGCAGGTTGCCGATGTGGTTGAACAGTCCTTCGTCCACCTCTTCCATTTTCATCGTCGGCGTCTTGCCCAGTTCTTGGTGTTCCCTTTTGCCTTCCGACCTGCGCAGGTCTCGGTAGCCGCGTTCCTCCAGCATTTCCGGAAAAACCTGGAAGCCGCTGCGGTCAAGGAACATGGTTCCGTCAGTGCCGTGGAATTCGATCCCGTAGTCGTGCTTGTGCGGAGGGTTGCTGTTACACAGCCGGTTTTCGTAAGTGGCAACGCAGGTGGGATACTCCCAAGTGATCTGCAGCGTGTCGGGAGTGTCACTGTTGTCTTGCAGGTAGAACTTGGAACCCAACGCGGTGATGGTGGTTGGCCCATCGACCTTCAAGGCCCACTGCACGATGTCCATGAGGTGGACGGCCCAGTCGCCCGGCCAGCCGTTGGCGTAGTCATAGAAATAGCGGAACGTGGACCAGCGATCCCCCACGCCGAAACGGTTCCAGTTGTAGGGCACTTTGGGCGCGGGGCCCAACCACATATCCCAGTCGAGCCCTGGGGGCGGGTCGGAATCTGCGGGATTCCCGATGCCCTGAGGGTAAATGTTCGCATAGTTCCAGGTACGCACGAAGCTGACTTTGCCCAACAAGCCGCTCTGGACCAGTCCCACAGCTTTCTGAAAGTGCAGGTTCGAGCGCTGCCAGAGTCCCACCTGTACCACCCGCTGGTATTTGCGTGCGGCTTCAACCATCTTCCTGCCTTCTTCGACCGCCACCGAGATGGGTTTCTCCACATAAACGTCCTTGCCGGCCTGGCATGCCATGACCATACAGAGCGGATGCCAGTGATCGGGGGTGGCGACGATGACGACGTCAACTTCCTTGTCGTCGAGCACCTGGCGGAAATCTTTGAGGGCTTTGGCCTTGCCGCCCGCAGCCGCCAGCCCTTTGTCCAGGTTGGGTTGAAATACATCGCAAACGGCCGCAACTTCCACACCGTGTTGGATAAAGTTTTGCATGTTGTCCACGCCCTGGCGGCCGGCGCCGATCACGCCCAACCGGACGCGGTCGTTCGCGCCCTGGACGTTGCCGGTGCTTAGCCCGCACATCGACAGGCTTACGCCTGCCGACGTCAGGGCGGCGCGTCGCAGGAAATCTCGCCGATTGATCTCGTCTGTCATGATGCCTTCCTTCACTAGGGAGATTCGAGACAACGAGAGGGTGCTCTCTCGTGTCTGTCGCAGCCGTTTATAACCAGAAGTTGGAGAGAACTCAAGCGTCTTTCGCGTTTTTCACCAAGAGGGCAGCAGTGCCTGGCAGCAACTTGGCATTCGATTCGCTTCACCTTTGCTCGGTCGTGGGTGGCCTCAACCGCCCAGTTGTGGTTTGCAGGACACGGCTTATGCCTTCTGGCAATTAGTTTTCCGGACTTTGAAAAGCCGCAAGGGCGGAATTGATGACTGGGTCATTCATCGCAACACACGCAGAGATCACGACACACTGCCCGATTGCTTCCTTCAGCCCACCCTTTTTGTCCTCCTCGTTCAGTCCAAACCGTTTAAATCCTTTATGTTCCTGATGCCCTTGTAAACAGCGATTTGGCTCAAGGCTTGCAGAACTAATGTCGAAAGGAATGGAGAGAGTCCCTTATGGCCGGACAAGCATCGCTGTACCGGAGTCTTCTGGCTAGGTTCTCGCTGCGGGTGCAGCAGAAGCTTTTAGCCCTTGCCGAAACTTTTCAATTCAAGGCCGGGCAGGACATTATTGGTCACTCCAGCCTGTGGCTCTACATTCTGATCGCGACAGGGCTGCAGTTGGTGGACGTTTTTTCGGTTGGCTAGTGCTGTTCCAGCTTGCTTCGCTGATGCGCCATTGGTACTTGCCGCAGAGTTTGCAGGTTGGTACGGGACAGGGTAGCCAGGATTAGGTTGGAACGGCACTAGGAGGCAGATTCTCTATGACACCCAGCTATCCTCGGGTTGCCGCCCGTGTGGTGGTATCCAAGGCTTCGCTGCAAAAGGTCTTCGACAACTTGCGGGTATCGGGCTTTTCACTGGTGGGCCCGACGGTTCGCGAAGGCGCTATCGTTTTGGACGAGCTCACCCAGATGAGCGAGCTTCCCGTGGGCTGGAGCGACCTGCAGGCGCCAGGACGTTATCGCTTGGAGCGGACCCGGGAACCTCAGTACTTTGCTTATAGCTGTGGGCCGCAATCGTGGAAGAAGTACTTGCTTCCAGCGCGGCTGAAGCTCTTTTCCGTCGAGAAGGAAAACGGCAACTGGCGCGTGCAGCCGGCGCAGAACTTGGTGCCACGCTATGCCTTCATCGGAGTGCGCGCCTGTGAGTTGAGCGCCATTGCCATCCAGGACCGGGTCTTCATGACAGGAGAATTCCGCGACCCCCACTACGCGCGTCGGCGGGAGCCCATTTTCATCCTGGCCGTGCAGTGCACGCAATCGGCCTCAACGTGCTTCTGTGTTTCCATGAAGACGGGCCCCCGCGCCACGGGGGGATTTGATCTGGCGCTGACCGAGTTGCCCGACACCTTCGTGGTGGAGGTCGGCTCGGAAGCCGGTTCGGAAATGCTGCGCGACACCGCCTGGGCGCCTGCCACGGCTTTTGACCTGGGCCGGGCTACCCAGGCCTGCCAGCGCGCCGAGCGCGAGATGCAAGGGCAAATGCGCACGGACGACTTGCCCGGTTTGCTCTATGACAACCTGGAGCACCCCCGCTGGGATGAGGTTGCCACCCGCTGCCTGTCGTGCGCGAACTGCACGCAAGTTTGTCCCACCTGCTTCTGCGTAACCGTCGAAGACCATAGTAATCTGAAAGCCACGGCGGCGGAGCGGACCCGCGTCTGGGACTCCTGCTTCGCGCTGGATTTTTCTCACGTGCATGGCGGGAACATCCGCCCCACTATCCGTTCACGGTATCGACAGTGGCTGACTCACAAGCTGGCGTCGTGGGTTGACCAGTTCGGGGTCTCCGGCTGCGTCGGCTGCGGGCGCTGCATCACCTGGTGCCCGGTGGGAATTGATTTGACTGAAGAAGTGCAGGCGATTCGCGACAAGGCTATCAAATGAGCATCGCAATTCCAACTCTCGATCCTCGTTCCACGCTGGACCCCATGCTGCCGCATCCGGCGGTGATTCAAAGCATTAATCCGGAGGCCTACGGCATTTCCACGTTTTCCCTGGAATTTGTGGATCCCGCCGAGGCGGCTGCCTACCGGTTTTCGCCCGGACAATTCAACATGCTTTACCTGCCAGGCTTTGGCGAAGTAGCTATCTCCCTCAGCTCCGATCCGGGCGAGCCTCAGGTGCTGGGACACACCATCCGCTACGCGGGGAGCGTGACGCGCGCCTTGGGCCGCCTGCGCGTCGGGGATCTGGTGGGAGTCCGCGGGCCTTATGGGAGCGCCTGGCCGCTCGAAAGGGCCCAAGGAAAGAACCTGGTACTGGCGGCGGGGGGGATTGGCGTAGCGCCCTTACGGCCGGTCATCCTCTCCGTGCTGCGCCAACGCGATCAGTATGGCCGCGTCCTGCTCCTGTACGGCGCGCGCACGCCCACCGAGCTGCTTTACCACGAGGAGATCGGGCGGTGGCGCCAGGGCGGCATCGAAGTGCACATCACGGTGGATCTGGCGGATGAGAACTGGAAGGGGCAGGTCGGCGTGGTGCCGCAGCTCTTCTATCGCATCCGGGTCGATCCCAAGCAGACGCTGGTGATGACTTGCGGGCCCGAGATCATGATGCGCTTCGTGATCTACGAAGCCCTGGCCCGCCGTATTCCCAAAGAATCCGTCTTTATTTCCATGGAGCGCAATATGAAGTGCGCCGTAGGTTTCTGCGGGCACTGCCAGTTTGGGCCCACGTTCATCTGCAAGCAGGGTCCGGTGCTCAACTATGCCGCCATCGAGCCGTTCTTTGGCAAGGAGGACTTCTAAGATGTCCCCGGAAGCGCGCCCCAAGCTGGCGGTCTACAAATTCTCCTCTTGCGATGGTTGCCAGTTGGCGATTCTGAGCCTGGAAGACGAGTTGCTGAGCCTGGTGGCCGAAGTGGAGATCGCTTACTTCCTGGAAGCCCGTTCCCAGACGTTGGAGGGGCCTTATGATGTGACCCTCGTCGAGGGTTCGGTGAGCACGGCGGAGGATATCGAGCGGCTCCACAAGGTTCGCGAACAGTCGAAGTATCTGATCACCATCGGCGCCTGCGCCACGGCTGGAGGAATCCAGGCGCTGCGAAACTGGGCGGACGTGGGTGAATTCGTGCGAGTGGTTTATGCCACGCCTGCCTACATCAACACCCTGGAACAATCCACGCCGATTTCGGCGCACGTGGCTGTGGACCTCGAACTCAATGGTTGCCCCATCAACAAGTATCAAATCCTGGAAGTGCTCACGGCTTTGCTGATGGGGCGTCTGCCCCATCTCCCCCGCCACTCGGTCTGCCTGGAGTGCAAGCGGCGTGGCACGTCCTGCGTAATGGTCGTGGGAGGAATCCCGTGTCTGGGTCCCCTGACGCAGGCCGGATGCGGCGCCTTGTGTCCCGCCTACAATCGCGGCTGCTACGGTTGCTTTGGGCCGATGGAAAGTCCCAACCCGGATTCGTTCGCCGGTTTCCTGCTGAAGAACGGTACGCCGCGGGCGGAGCTCATCCGCATGCTGCGCGGCTTCACCGGTTTTGCGGAGGCATTTCGAACGGCGGGGGACAAGCTCGCGAAGACGGCGCCTTAGCACGGGAGTGGAGCAGCAGGAAGCCGCCCTCCCCCAGTTTTGGGAAAGCGATCAGCAGTCCGCGAAAGGGCATCCCGCAGGGCAGGAGCGCCCTCCCCCGCAGGGGGGCGAGGGTAGTAGAACCACATCAACCTTCCCCTCGGTCGCCGCGACGACAGAGGGGAACCGGATGAGGGGGTTCATCGGTCCACGATGGAATGCTCATTACGTGACAGCATCTTAGTTCCAGCCCTCCTCTCTGAAAGGCGGTGACCTGATGGCCGATGAGATGGCGAAAGGCGAGAAAACCATAAAGATTGAGTACCTGACGCGTGTGGAAGGCGAAGGTGGCATCTATGTGCGCGCCGAGGGCGGGGAACTGCGTGACGTTAAGCTGAATATCTTCGAGCCACCCCGGTTCTTCGAGGCGTTTCTGCGTGGGCGCCATTTTCAGGAAGTGCCGGACATCACCGCCCGCATCTGCGGGATTTGTCCGGTGGCTTACCAAATGAGTTCCGTGCACGCCCTTGAGGCTGCTCTGGGCGTTCGGCCCGGCCCGGAGATCCGCATGCTCCGCCGCCTGCTCTATTGCGCAGAGTGGATAGAAAGCCACGCGTTGCACATCTATCTCCTCAATGCGCCGGATTTCCTGCGGTATGAGAGTGCCGTGGCGATGGCCGCCGATCATCCCAAGGAAGTTGAGCGAGGCCTGCGCTTGAAGAAGATCGGCAACGGCCTGCTGGACCTTCTGGGCGGGCGCGCCACCCACCCGGTTTCGGTCTGCGTAGGGGGCTTCTACAAAGTTCCCCGTCGGAAGGAACTTGAGAAGCTCCGCGAGGACTTCCTCTGGGGCTTGGAGGCTGCCCAGGAAACCGTGACGTGGGTTTCGAGCCTGACCTTCCCCGAATTCGCGCCCGAGTATGAGTTTGTTTCGGTCTCGCATCCCACCGAGTACCCCATGAACGAGCGGCGGATCATCTCCTCCGCGGGCCTGAATATTGATCCCGCCGAGTTTGAGCAAGTGTTTCTGGAAGAGCACGTGGCGCATTCCACCGCGCTGCACTCCGTGCGTGCCGATCGAGGTTCGAGCTACTTTGTGGGACCGCTGGCGCGCTTGAATTTGAACTTTGACAAACTCTTGCCCCGGGCCCAGGCAGCCGCGCGTTCCTGCGGAATGTCGTGGCCCTGCCGTAACCCTTTCATGAGCATCGTGGCACGCGCCGTGGAGCTGGTGCATGCTTTCGAGGACGCGCTGGGCATCATCGATGCTTACCAGGAGCCCGCCGCGAGCCGCGCGGAAATCCAGGTCCATGCCGGAGAGGGGTGCGCAGCCACGGAAGCGCCGCGCGGGCTTCTCTATCACCGCTACCGCATCAATGACCAGGGCTTGGTGGAAGCTGCCAAGATTGTTCCACCGACCTCCCAGAACATGCGACGAATGGAAGACGATCTCCGGCAATTGCTGCCGGGCGTGCTGAATCAGCCCGACGCGGAAATAGCGCGGGTCTCCGAAAACCTGGTTCGCAGTTACGACCCGTGTATTTCCTGCTCGACGCATTTCTTGAAGCTGAGGTTCGACCGTGGCCGATGACGTGACGTGCGGCGGCCGTGAAGAGGCGGCGGTGGGGCGCCCACGCCTGATGGTCTTGGGCTGCGGGAACCCTTTCGCGGGCGACGACAACGTGGGGCTTGAACTCGTTCACCGCCTGCGCGCCCGCGGCGGTTACGGGTGCGAGTCTCGCGACCTGCCGGGTAGGCACGCAAGGCCTTGCACCTCTACAGCTTCTCGCCGCGGTTACGGATGTGAATTCCGAGAGCTGCCGGAGGGAGGGCCCGGTTTGCTCGAGCTCTTTGACCGCGCCGACATTATGCTGTTTGTGGATGCAGTCCAGAGCGGCGCGCCTCCGGGGACTCTCCACTTGGTTCGCTTGCCTTCACGCGACGTGGTACCGCGGGCGCTGGGGGCCGTCTCGAGCCACGGGTGGGGGTTGGAGGAGGCTTTAAGGCTGGCGCTTGCCTTGGGCCGAAGAGTCCCGCGACTCATGCTCCTGGGGGTCGAATTGGAGAGTGTCGCGCAGGGGACTCGGCGCACGACTCCGGTCGACGCCGCCCTGGAAGCGGTGATCGAGCATTTCCCCCAAGTTCAGGCAGCACTTCTGGATAGCGAGTCTGCGCTCTGGTCAGGCCATCACAGCTACCCACCGGGTGGAGGTCTTTCCTTGAACCTTCAACAGGAAGTCCCGCAGTAGAACTAAGACTTGGTCGAGGGTCTCACGGGTAGTTTCACCCCGGGTCGGGAAGCACATCGAGCACCGGCAGGCGGCGCGGGGGAGGTGCCAATGTTCCATCGCATGGGGTTGTTTCTGGTGCTGATTTCCGTATCGGCTGCAGCGCAGGAGTCGAAACCTGCGGGGGCGGAAGACACAGGGTCCCTCGTTAACCGCAAACACACTGCTTGGCCCTCGCCGGAATCCCTGGTCCAGGGCCTGCGCTCAAGAGATGATGACGTACGCCTGAAAGCGCTCCGTCTGCTCGGGTTCGGCGACCAGGAGACCCACATCGAAGTCTGGTCAGAGACCCAACCTTCCAGGCCTGTGGGACAGGCCGTGGTCACTCCTGACCGCATCGAGGTGAGTTACGCTGCCTTGGGCGAAGATGCCACCCAGCAGGTGATCGTGGCCGTCGAGGCCGACCAGAAGCAGGTGACGTTCGCGGCCGTGGCTGTGCCCACCGCTCGCGGATGGGAGCGCATCGCCACATTTGACTGCTGGTGCAAGTATGAGATGGACCCCCTTGCCGAGTCCGTCCAATTGAAACCCGCGCCTGAGCCCGGATCACAAGCCCCCCAGCACTTCGAGTTGGTTCTGCGCGCGAGTGGCGGCGGAACTGGCATTTACACGCAGAATGAGGGTCATTTCCGCGTGTATAAGGGTGAACTCCGACTCGTGATGACCCTTGTGAGCCGCCGGCGGAGATGCGATCCGACCGGGCCCGCGCCCCACTGGTGTGACGTCGAGAAGCGCTGGTTCTATACGGCTGGGTTCGGAAATGTGTTGGGTGGTGCTCTCGTCACAACCCGAGGCCGCTTTCCGAGCGACAACGCTCCGGAAGTCCTGTGGTTCTTAAGGGACTTGGAGAATCGGTCCCTGGGCGAACCCACCTGCAGCACCTACAAGTGGAACGCGCAGAGCTTTCAATACGAGCCGCTGGCGGCAACCGATCCCTGCAAGCCTCGCGCGCAATAGGGTTCTGGCACGCGAGCTCGCGCTCTCGTCAGGCCATCACAGCTACCACCCCGGGGGAACCCTTTTTTCGAATTCTCAGAGGCCGTCCCTGTTTTCGTTCCGACAGGCGGGTGAGTCCGCGAATGCTCCAGGTTACCCAACAATTCTCCGCAAGCGGTGCGACCATCCCCAGGGACAGATTGCCGCTGAATCTGTGGATGAATCGAGTGATTTGCCCCAAGGAGAGGGACACTAATCCTGTTCTGCCGGCAGAGTTTGCCTGTCAGTCGGACAAAATCAAGCGGCTAGAAGGCCGGAGAGCAGGTTGCGGAATTCAGCATACCTCCTGGGTTCGGACAAGGTGTGTCAAGCTCGCTCAGGCTCGTAAAGTTATTCAACAGTTGATCGCGGCTTTGTCCGAGTTTGGGCATATAGGAAGCTGATATTTCTCACAAAGCGTTGAGACATTTTGTGCCGGCAACCCAAGCGCGCGGCCTGATTCCAACTGTTCACCCTTGGCCCGTACCTTGCTTAATCATCCATGCTTGGCCTGCCTTGACGAGGGTATAGGTTTGAAACGACTGCGGACACGGCCCCAATTTGTGAGCCATGCCATGCATGGCTTGGCGCTCAGCGCACAGCCAGCATGGGAAACCGTGGTCGAGCTTCACCCGTGAAGCCTGGGAGGGAGTTTGTATGGCGGTGAAGAGAATGATCAAGTACGAGGTTGAACGGGACCCCCAGTTCGCAGGATGGGTCGCCGGCGTCATCGGCGGAGAACGCATCCGCAATTGCATTCAATGCGGACTCTGCAGCGCAAGTTGCCCGCTCTCGCCGTACATGGACCACACGCCCCGGCGCCTGATCCACATGGCGCGCGAAGGATTCAAGCGGGAGGTCCTGGGAAGCTTCACCATCTGGCTCTGCACGAGCTGCTATTCCTGCACGGTGGAATGTCCGCGGCGCATTCGGGTCACCGACATCATGTATGCCCTGAAACGACGAGCGATCGAAGATGGGGTCTACCCGAAACGCTTCCCCATTCCCGTCCTAGCCAGCGAATTCGGAGCGATGATTCGGAGGAAAGGCCGCGTGACGGAGAGTTGGCTGATCTTGAGGGTTTTCCTGAAGACCGCGATCTTCAGGCTGCTGGGGATGTCCAAGCTGGGAAGCAAACTCTTTTTCAGTGGGCGCATGGGGCTGGTGCCCGAATCCATCCGCGACCGCAAGCAACTTCAGACCCTGCTGGATGCCGTGGAGACGCACAAGGAGGTGGCGGCATGAAGCGATACCTCTATTACCCGGGTTGCTCGTTGCGAGGAACGGGGAAGGCATACGAAGAATCGCTGCTGGCAGTTTTCAAGGCGCTGGATGTTGAACTCGAGGAGCTGGAGGATTGGAACTGCTGCGGCGCCACGGCGTACATGGCCATCGATGAAATGAACGCCTTTGCCCTGGCGGGGCGCAATCTGGCCCTGGCGGAGAAGAAGAAACTCGACCTCGTCGCGCCGTGCAGTGCCTGTTATCTGGTTCTCAACAAGGCGCAACGCTACATCAAAGAATACCCGAAGGTTGCGAGGTTGCTGGAACATGGCTTCAAGGCAGCAGGACTGACTTACACCGGAACTGCCAAGGTCCGGCACCCTCTCGACATCCTGATCCATGACATCGGAGTGGACCAGATTAAGGCGCGCGTCAAAAGGCCACTCGCGGGCCTCAAAGTGGCCCCGTATTACGGCTGCCAGATCGTCCGTCCTTACGCCACTTTCGACCTGATGTATTACCCCGTTTCCATGGACAAACTGCTGAGGGCAGTGGGGGCCGAGATCGTCGACTACCCTCTGAAGACTCGTTGCTGTGGGGGGAGCCAGAAGGGAACTTTACCCGAGGTGGGACTCTCCCTCATTCACATTCTCTTGAAGGAAGCGGGGCGGCGCGGAGCGGAGGTCGTTTCCACGATCTGCCCGCTCTGCCAGTTCAACCTGGATGCTTTTCAGGATGAAGCCGGCAAGAAGTATGGGGAGGTCTCCATGCCGGTTGTGTATTTCACGCAACTTCTCGGTCTGGCCTTTGGTTTTTCAGCCAAGGAACTCGGGCTCGAACGCAATATCGTGCCGGCCAAGAGAGTCTTGGCGAAGTTTGAGCCAGCGGCGGCCTGATTTCTGGGAAAGAGTGTGCCCAGGCTGGCTCAGGACCCACGGTGAGGAGAAACAGATGGACGCCCGGAATGGTGATCGGCGCATTGGCGTTTATGTCTGCCATTGCGGAACGAATATTGCGGCCACGGTGGACGTCAAAGCGGTGGCGGAGTACGCGGCGGCCCTGCCGGGAGTAGTGGTGTCGCGCGAGTACAAATACATGTGCTCTGACCCCGGCCAGGAACTCATCCGCCAGGATATCGTGGAACAAAAGCTGAACCGCGTCGTCGTTGCCGCCTGTTCACCCCTGCTGCACGAAGAGACCTTCCGCGGGGCGGTGGCGAAAGGCGGCCTAAACCCCTTTTGCTTCCAGATGGTCAACATTCGCGAGCACGATTCCTGGGTGCACCAGGATCGCCAGCGCGCCACCGAAAAGGCGATCGCTCTGGTGCGCGCCGCGATCCGGCGCGTGGCGCTCCACAAGCCGCTGGAAAAGAAGCGGGTGTCCATCCATCCCGACGTGCTGATTGTGGGCGGCGGTATCGCCGGCATCCATGCGGCTTTGACCCTCGCCAACGCCGGCAAGCACGTTTACCTGGTCGAGCGGGAGCCGACCATCGGCGGAAACATGGCCAAGTTCGACAAGACTTTTCCCACGCTCGACTGCGCCGCGTGCATCCTTACGCCCAAGATGACGGCGGTGAAGAAGCACCCCAACATCACCCTCTGGACGCTTTCCGAGGTCACGCATGTGGAAGGGTACGTGGGGAATTTCGAGGTCGCGGTCACGCGCAAGCCCCGGTATATCAACGAGGAACTGTGCGTCGGGTGCCTGGAGTGCATCGAGGCGTGCGTCTACAAGCAGGCAAAGGTCCCCGATGAGTTCAACCTGGGCTTGGGCAAGCGGCGGCCCATCTATATTTCCTTCCCCCAGGCGGTGCCCCAGATCCCGGTCATCGATCCCGAGACCTGCATCGACTTCAAGAGCGGCCGCTGCAAGAAGACTTGCATTGAGGCTTGCGGGGATCGGCACGCGGTGGACTTGAAGCAGCAGCCCAAGCAGGAGACGATCAAGGTCGGGGCCATCATCCTGGCGACGGGATACCAGACCTTTGATGCCCGGAAGGTTCCGGATTACGGCTACGGTGTCTATCCCAACGTGTACACAGCCCCGGAAGTGGAACGGCTGATCAATGCCTCCGGGCCGACGGGCGGGGAAGTGATTATGCGCGACGGCCGCAAGCCGCAGAGCATCGGCATCATCCACTGCGTGGGTTCGCGCGACGAAAACACCAACAGGTGGTGCTCCCGCGTCTGCTGCATGTATAGCCTGAAGCTGGCTCACTTGCTCAAAGAACGGACAGGAGCGGAAGTTTACAACTTCTACATTGACATGCGGGCGGCGGGCAAAGCCTACGAGGAGTTCTACCACAAACTCCTGGAAGAAGGCGTCCACATGATCCGCAGTCGCGTGGCGGAGGTCACAGACTGGGCGATGACGCCGGAAGAGGAAGGGAAACTGGTGATGCGCGCCGAAGACACGCTCATTTCCTTCGTGCGACGCGTGCCGGTCGATATGGTGGTGCTGTCGGTCGGCCTTGTCCCGCACGAAGACGCCCAAGACGTGCGCCGGCTCTTCAACATCAGTTGCTCCTCGGAGGGCTGGTTCCTGGAGCGCCATCCCAAACTCGCCCCGGTCAATACCTTCACCGACGGAATTTTCATTGCCGGCGCCTGCCAGGCTCCCAAAGACATTCCCGATGCAGTGGGCCAAGCCGGTTCCGCCGCGGCCGAGGCCATGGTCCTGATCGACACCGGCTATGTAGAGATGGAGCCGAACACGGCGTACATCCTCGAAGAGGAGTGCTCCGGCTGCAAAACCTGCATTCCGCTTTGCCCGTACTCGGCGATCACTTTCCTCTCGGACAAGAAAGTAGCGCAGATCAACGAAGTGCTGTGCAAAGGCTGCGGGACCTGCGTGGCGGCTTGCCCGTCGGGCTCCATCAAGCAGAACCTCTTTGAAGACGAGGAGATTCTCGAAGAGATCCAGGGGGTGTTGGCTAATGCCTGAGAAGGAACTGGAATCGCCCCGCGCGGTTCAGAACGGCTTCGAACCTAAGATCGTGGCGTTTTTCTGTAACTGGTGTACCTACCTGGCGGCGGACCTAGCGGGGACCTCGCGCATCAAATACGCGCCCAATATCCGGGTGATCCGCACCATGTGCTCCGGCCGTGTGGATCCACAGTTTGTGCTCGAGGCCTTTGCCCGCGGCGCAGATGGCGTCTTGATCGGCGGGTGCCACCCGGGGGACTGCCACTATCAGGAAGGGAACTACAAAACCCTGCGGCGCGTGCGCATGCTCCGGCGCGTGTTAGGAGAAATGGGCATTGAAGACGAGCGGTTTCGCCTGGAATGGATTTCGGCCTCGGAGGCCGAACGGCTGAAAGTGGCGGTGAACGACATGGTGGAAAAGGTTCGGGCGTTGGGCCCGCTGCGACTAGAGATCAAGGCCGAGCACTTTCCGGAGGAGGTGGCGGCGTGATGACGGAACCGGCAGCAGTCCCCAAGAACCCAAAGCCTAAGGTCGCCTTTTATTGGTGCGCCTCGTGTGGGGGATGCGAGGAGACCGTCCTGGATCTTGACGAGCGAGTCCTCGATGTCGTCGTCGCGGTCAATATCGTTTTTTGGCCCGTGGCCCTGGACTTCAAGCGGCACCACGTGGAAGCCCTGCCGGATGGCTCGGTCCTGGCGGCCTTCGTAAACGGCGCTGTCCGCACCACCGAGCAGGAAGAGATGGCGCACCTTCTCCGTAAGAAGGCCAAGGTGCTGGTAGCGCTGGGTTCATGCGCGCAGCTCGGCGGGATCCCGGGCCTGGCCAATCTCTCGTCGCGGGAAGGCATTCTGCAATCCTCTTACTGCGAGTCTCCGTCCACGGTGAATCCGGAGAAAGTATTCCCCCAGACCCTCTACAAAGAGAACGGACAGTCCGTGAGTTTGCCGGGATTGTTTGAAACCGTGCGCTCGTTGGACCAGGTGGTTGACGTGGACTACTACCTGCCAGGGTGCCCGCCCACCCCGAAGCTCCTATGGGATGCGGTCCATGTCCTGCTCGGCAGTGAGTTGCCGCCGAAAGGGACGGTGCTCGCTCCGGACCGCGCGCTTTGCGAGGAGTGTCCGCGCAAGGACACACGACCTGAAAAACTGACCTTGAAGGAGTTCAAGCGGCCGCAGGATGTGCTCATCGATGAGGAGACCTGCATGCTGGCGCAGGGCGTGGTGTGCCTGGGACCGGCGACGCGCAGCGGCTGTGAAGCCCTCTGCCCGCAAGGCAACATGCCGTGCACGGGTTGCTTCGGCCCCACCAGCCGCGTTCGCGACTACGGGGCAAAAGCCTTGTCAGCCATTTCTTCTATCATCGACAGCAACGATCCAGAAGAGATTGAAAAGATTGTGCAAACAGTTCCCGACCCGGTCGGAACGTTCTATCGGTATAGCCTGCCCTCGTCGCTCCTGCGGCGGAGGAAACTCGCCCCGGCTGCGAAGTTGTAGGGGCGCAGGGAACAACGTTGCGGGGGCGTATGGCCATACGCCCCTACGTTGCAGCGGATGAACCGGAGAGAGAAGTTGAGGTGAATCGCGATGCCCGAAACGAAGGACCTTAGACGGCGGATCACGATCGATCCCATCACGCGTCTGGAAGGCCATGGAAAGATCGAGGTCTTCCTCAACGAGCATGGGAGCGTCGAGCGGGCCTTCTTCCAGGTCCCGGAGTTGCGTGGGTTCGAGAAGTTCGCGCAGGGTCGCCCCGCCGAGGAAATGCCGCAGATCACCTCGCGAATTTGCGGGGTGTGTCCCACCGCCCATCATATGGCGTCCACGAAAGCACTGGATGGCCTTTACCGGGTCACGCCGCCGCCTGCTGCCAGGAAGATTCGTGAGCTGTTTTATTCCGCGTTCGTTACCGAAGATCATGCTCTTCACGTGTACTTCCTGGGTGGCCCCGATTTCATCGTGGGACCAAAAGCTCCGGCCGCGGAGCGGAACGTCCTCGGCGTGATTGCCAAAGTCGGGGTGGAAGTCGGTCAGAAAGTGATCGGCATGCGGCGCAAGCTGCGCGAAATCATGACGGCCATCGGCGGCAAAGCCGTCCATCCGGTGCTGGGATTGCCCGGGGGAGTCGCCAAACACATCACCCCCAGCGAGCAGGAGAAGATCAAGCAGATCGCCAAAGAGGCGGTCGACTTCGGTAGCTTTACGCTGGAAACCTTCAACAAACTGGTTTTGCAGAATACCGAATACGTGGACCTGATCCGCTCCGACGCTTTCACCCATCGCACTTACTACATGGGAATGGTCGATGAGGCGAACCTCGTGAATTTCTACGATGGCCCGGTCCGCGTGGTCACGCCGGAAGGGAAGGAGTGGAAGAAGTTCGCGGCGGAGAAGTATCTCGACTACATTGCCGAGCATGTGGAGCCCTGGAGCTATGTGAAGTTCGCTTACCTCAAGCCGCTGGGCTGGAAAGGCTTCACGGAGGGATCAGAGAGTAGCGTTTACTGCGTGGCGCCGCTGGCTCGACTGAATACCGCGCAGGGCATGGCCACGCCCCTCGCGCAAGAAGCGTACCAGCAGTACTTCGCTGCACTGGGCGGCAAGCCGGTTCACCACACTTTGGCGAACCACTGGGCGCGCGTTGTCGAGCTCCTTTACGCGGCCGAGCGCCTGAAAGAACTTGCCGAGGATCCTGAGATCACGGATTCGCAAATACGCACTTTGCCCACTGAAGCGCCACGCGAGGGTGTCGGCGTCGTCGAGGCCCCCCGCGGCACCTTGATTCACCATTACCAGACGGATGAGAAAGGAATCATCCAGAAGGCCAACATGATTGTGGCCACCCAAAACAATGCCGCGCGCATTGCCATGAGCGTGGAGAAGGCCGCCAAGGGCCTCATTTCCGATGGCAACGTTTCCGAAGGCATCTTGAACATGGTGGAAATGGCTTTCCGGGCCTACGACCCCTGCCATGGCTGCGCGACACATTCTCTGCCCGGAAGTATGCCGCTGCTCGTCCGCGTCCACGACCACCGAGGCGATGTGCAGGCAACGCTGCGACGGGATTGGGATGGCAGCATCCGCCGGAGCTAGGCCCAGCCAGTTGGCCCAAGGTAATAAGCTATATGACCCCGCAGATCCGCATTCTCTGTTTGGGCAACGAGATCCTCGCTGACGACGCCTTTGGCTTGGCCGCGGCGGACGAGCTCCGGCGGCGATTCCCAGATATGGAAGTGGTCTTCACTACCGAGGCGGGCTTCCATCTGATCGACTATCTGTCTGATGCTGACCTTCTGGTCGTGGTGGATAGCATTCAGACCACGAACGTCCCTCCTGGAACCCTCTTGGTGTTTCGAAATGCGGACATTAAGTCCCCGCTTGGCCCTTCACCGCACTACGTCGGACTTTTTGAGACTCTTCAGTTGGCCAGGAAATTGCTACTTCCTGTCCCAGAGGAGGTTATAATTCTTGCGGTGGAGGCGGTGGACTGCATGACGCTCGGTGGCGAGATGCATGCTGCGGTGAAGTCGGCCGTGGGGCCCGTGGTCGAACTCGTCCAGGAGATAGCGCGGTGCTGGAAGCTGACGGACGCCGAGCACGACGGCAATCCCGCGCACGATTTGGAGCATGCCCTTGCGGCCGTATCGGCCCGTTGCGGGGCTGACCGGTTCGCAGTCATCTAAGGATCTAGGACTCCCCCCAAACTCGTTCCAGCCTTACAAGCCTCTGCCTTGAGATGAGCAACCATGTGTCTGGCGATTCCAGGGAAGATTGTCGAGAAGCAAGAACGTGACGGTGCGTTGATAGGTCGCGTGGATTTCGGCGGCGCCCTGCGAGAGGTCTATCTGGACTTTGTCCCGGAGGCTGAGGTAGGCGATTACGTCATTGTCCACGTGGGCTTTGCTCTCAGCCGGCTTGACGCGGAAGAAGCCGAACGCACCTTACAGTTACTCCAGGAGATGGGCGCCCTGGCGGACGAAGGCTTGGACGCGCCTGCCGACAGCGACCCTGGCCAGACTTGACCTGTAGCCGTAGGGACGCATGGCCGACCTGTCCCGATCTATCGGGATGCGCCCTTACAAAGAAGTGACCGACAGCGATGAAGTACATCGATGAATATCGCGACGCGACCGTGGCGCGCGCTTTGGTAGGGGAGATTGCGCGGCGCGTCACACGGCCCTGGGTGTTGATGGAGATCTGCGGCGGGCAGACCCACACCCTGATGCGCTATGGGATCGATGAACTTCTCCCTCCGCAAATCGAGCTCGTTCACGGCCCGGGCTGCCCGGTTTGCGTGACCCCTCTCGAAATCATCGACAAGGCAATTGCGATCGCCTCCCTGCCGAACGTCACGCTGGTGTCTTACGGAGACATGCTGCGAGTTCCCGGCTCGCGTTCGGACCTCTACCACGTCAAGGCGAGCGGCGGCGACGTGCGCGTCGCTTACTCGCCCATGGAAGCCTTGAAGATTGCGCGTTCCAACCCCGAGCGCCGGGTGGTCTTCCTGGGGATTGGCTTTGAGACCACGGCGCCTGCCAACGCCATGGCTGTCTGGCAGGCAGCGCGAGAGGGTTTGAAGAACTTCTCGATGCTGGCCTCACAGGTTCTCGTCCCCCCCGCTATTCGGATGCTGCTCGAGTCTCCGCAGCATCGGGTTCAGGGATTCATCGCTCCCGGCCACGTTTGCACGGTCATGGGTTATGACGAGTATGCGGAGCTGAGCCGGGTTTTCCGCGTTCCCATCGTGGTGGGAGGATTTGAGCCAGTGGATCTGCTCGAAGCCATTTCCATGCTGGTGGCCCAACTCGAGGAGGGCCGCGCCGAGGTTGAGAACCAGTACGCCCGTTCCGTGGCCAGGGAAGGGAATCGTCCGGCACAGGAAATCATGACCAAGGTGTTTGAGGTTTGCGACCGCAAGTGGAGAGGCATTGGGCTGATTCCTCGTAGTGGTCTGAAGTTGCGCGCCGAGTTCGCTGCCTTCGATGCCGAGAATGTCTTTGACGTCGCCGCGGAAGATACGGAAGAGCCCGCCGAGTGCATCAGTGCGCTTGTGCTGCAAGGCTTGAAGAAGCCTGTGGATTGCCCGGCGTTCGGCGAGCGCTGCACTCCTGTGAGGCCGCTGGGTGCGCCCATGGTCTCGTCAGAAGGCGCCTGCGCGGCTTACTATCAATATCGCCGGCATGCCGCAGGAAGGTTGTGAGACGTTCGATGAGTGACGACCAGCATCCTCTGGAACAATTCGCATGCCCGGTTCCTTTGCCCGCGCAAGACAAGGTTCTGCTGGGACACGGCAGTGGGGGTCGGCTGAGCGCCGAACTGCTCCGAAAAGTCTTCCTACCGGCCTTCCAGAATCCGGCTCTGAACAGCCTGAACGACCAGGCCCTGGTGAGTGTGGACGGAGTCCGCCTGGCTTTCACGACTGATTCGTTTGTGGTAAAGCCTCTGTTCTTCCCGGGAGGAGACATCGGTTCGCTCGCCGTTCATGGGACGATAAACGACCTGGCCATGGGCGGAGCCGAGCCTCTTTTTCTCAGCGCGGCGTTCATTCTCGAGGAGGGTCTGCCACTCGACACGCTCCACCAGGTGGTGGGATCGTTCAGCCGAGCTGCGCAGGAGGCGGGCGTGGAGGTCGTGACCGGCGACACCAAGGTGGTTGAAAAAGGGAAGGGCGACGGACTGTTCATCAACACCTCGGGGATTGGTCGCGTGCCTCCCGGCATCAACTTGTCTGCGGATCAAGCGCGTCCCGGGGATCGCATTCTCCTCAGTGGGTCGATCGGCGAGCACGGCATGGCGATTCTTTCCCAACGCGAGGGTTTGGAATTCGAGAGTCCCATTACGAGTGACTGCGCGCCGCTTCACACGCTGGTGGCGGCAATGCTCGCGGCAAGCCCTGCCATCCGTTGCCTGCGCGATCCGACGCGCGGCGGGCTCTCTAGCGCGCTGAATGAAATTGCCGCCCAGTCGCGCGTGGGCATGGTGCTGGAAGAATCCGCCATTCCCATTCAGGAGGCGGTGAGAGGCGCGTGTGAACTTCTCGGGCTCGACCCGCTTTACGTCGCCAATGAAGGAAAACTGCTGGCCGTCGTGGACGCCGGCCAAGCGGAGCGAATCCTGGCTGCTATGCGGGCGCACCCCCTCGGGGCGCGGGCACAGATCATCGGGCGAGTGAGTGAGGCGAATCCCGGCTTGGTGACCATGCGGACCTCGCTGGGAACCACCCGCATCGTGGACATGCTCTCGGGTGACCAGCTTCCGCGGATTTGTTGAAGGAAGGCGCGGGTGGACCGCACGCCAGCCGGCCATCAGCGTCATTCCCGCGAAAGCGGGAATCCATGACCGGGTGGACCCCCGCTTGCGCGGGGGTGACAACGGAATGCTGCGTTACACCCGTGCAAATCCGGGCTGCGAGAGGGTGGCCGACGAAGGCGACCGGGTGAGGGGTCTTGGCGACCGCCCTTGGATTGATGGGCCGAAGGACACCCCGCGGGTTCTGTGATGCATGAATTGAGTATTGCCAGTGCGATTCTCGAGGCCGTGCGCAAGGAAGCCGAAAAACGGCCGGGCGTCCGGGTGAGCAGAGTGGGAGTGCGCATCGGAGCTTTGTCGGGAGTGGAGCCGGAGGCGCTCAGCTTCGGCTTCAGCGCCCTGGTGCAGGGAACTGATCTGGATCCTCTGGCGCTGGAGATTGAAGCTGTTCCCTGGCGCCAGCGTTGTCCCCAGTGCGAGCTCACTTTCGACGTCAAGGACGAAGGCTTGGCTTGCCCACGGTGTGCGAGGCCGGAGACGCTCCTCGCGGGCGGCGATGAACTGGATCTCGCCTACCTGGAAGTGGAGGAATGATGGATCGAATCCCGCTGGAGAAGAAGGTTCTGAGTGAGAACGATCGAGTAGCGGCGCGCCTGCGAGAGCGCTTCCGCGAGCACGGAATTCTATGTCTGAACTTGATCAGCTCTCCCGGGGCAGGGAAGACCACTCTGCTCGAACTGACTCTGGGTCGACTTCCCAAAGAGGCGCGTGTCGCCGTGCTGACGGGAGATATTCAGACTGACAACGACGCCCGGCGCCTGGCACGCTTTGGTTTTCCAGCCCGCCAGATCACTACCGGAGGCGCGTGCCATTTGGATGCCCGCATGGTGGAACGAGCGCTCGCCGATTGGCAACGGGAGAATCTCGATCTGCTCATCATCGAAAATGTTGGGAACCTGGTTTGCCCCTCGAGTTACGACCTCGGGGAAGCGGCGAAGATCGTCCTGCTGAGTGTTCCGGAAGGTGAAGACAAGCCTCTGAAGTACCCTGCCATTTTCCTGAAATCCGAGCTGCTCGTCCTTAACAAGATCGATCTGCTGCCCTACGTTTCCTTTGACATCGCACGGGCGCGCGAACATGCGAGGAGCATTCACCCTGGCATGGAGATTTTGGAGGTTTCCTGCACGACGGGCGAAGGCCTGGATCAGTGGATGCAGTGGATCAAGAGGCGCAAGGAAACCTTCAAGGCGGAGAGTGCCAAGCTGCCCACGCTCGGTTGCTGATGAGAGTGCGCAAAGCCATTGAAATAGCCGGGATCGTCCAGGGGGTGGGTTTCCGCCCTTACATCTACCGGCTTGCGACCGAAACCAACCTGACCGGGTTCATTACTAACACCGAGGCGGGGGTTTGCATCGAGGTGGAAGGGCCCCCCGAGGCCGTTGCCATCTTCCTTTCGCGACTGCCGAAAGAAGTTCCCCCGCTGGCCCGCATTACGAACATTACGGTCACGGATCGTCCCTCGAACCACGACGAGGAATTTCGCATCCTGCCGAGTCGCGCGGGGGAGGAACGCCGCGTCTTGATCTCTCCGGATGTGGCTATTTGTGAGGACTGCCTGCGCGAGCTCCTCAATCCCACGGACCGGCGGTTCCGCTACCCCTTCATCAATTGCACCAATTGCGGCCCGCGTTACACGATCGTGCACGACATCCCTTACGACCGCGCCAAGACCTCGATGGCGGTCTTCCTGATGTGTCCAGACTGCCAGCACGAATACGACGACCCGTCAGACCGCCGCTTCCACGCTCAACCCAATGCTTGTTGGAACTGCGGCCCGCGTGTTGAACTGTGGGACGGCGAAGGGCGGCGGATCGAGAGCTCCGATCCCATATCGCCAGCCGTCGAAGTCCTGGCAGCGGGCGAGATCGTCGCGGTCAAGGGTCTAGGAGGGTTTCACCTTGCTGTTGATGCCATGAACGAGGCTGCCGTTGCGCGCTTGCGCGAAAGGAAGCGGCGCGTGGAGAAGCCGTTCGCGATCATGGCGGAAAATCTCGAGTGCGTCGCGGAGTTCTGTGAGCTGGATGATGATTCCCGCAACCTGCTCCAAACCCCCGCGCATCCCATCGTGCTCTTGCAGAAAAAGCCGGCACAACGCATCGCGGTGTCGGTCGCGCCGTTTAACCGCGACCTGGGAGTCTTCCTGCCCTACACGCCACTGCATCACTTGCTCTTTGCCGAGAAGCGCTTCCCGGCTCTGGTGATGACGAGCGGCAACATTTCCGAGGAACCCATCGCCATTGATAACCGGGAAGCGGTCGACCGCCTGCGCGGCATCGCGGATTGCTTCCTCGTTCACAATCGCGAGATTCTGCTGCGCTGCGACGATTCCGTAGTGCGCATCGAAGGCCGGCGACCGCGTCAGGTTCGCCGATCCCGCGGCTATGTGCCGGTGCCGGTCTTCTTAAAGGAAAAGTTGCCCCCGGTGTTGGCGGTGGGCGGGGAACTGAAGAACACAGTTTGCCTGACCAGGGGCCGCGAGGCTTTCTTGAGCCAGCACATCGGCGATCTCGAAAACCTTGAAAGTTACAGGTTTTTCGAATCCACGGTTGCCGGCCTCGAGCGCATCCTGGAGGTCGAACCCAAGTTGCTAGCCTATGACCTCCATCCCGATTATTTCTCGACGCGCTGGGCGCTGGCGAAAGAGGGCATCGACCGTGTTGGGGTTCAACACCACCACGCGCACATCGCAAGCTGCATGGCGGAGAATCATCTCGAAGGCAGCGTCATCGGTCTCGCGCTGGACGGTACCGGCTACGGGCTGGATGGAAACGTTTGGGGCGGTGAAGTCCTGGTTGCCGACTATCGCGACTTCCAGCGCCTCGCCCACTTGGATTATGTCTCGATGCCGGGAGGGTCAGCCGCTATCGTGGAGCCCCGACGGATGGCGATAAGTTACCTGCATCACCATTTTGGCAGGGACTTCTGGGGGCTCGATATTCCCTTCACACGCCGTCTCGACCGTCGCCGGACCGAGACTCTTCTGCGGCTGATCGAGCGCGGGGTCAATTCTCCTCTGACCTCAAGCTGCGGCAGGTTGTTTGACGCGGTCGCAGCATTGGCGGGAGTTAGGGAACAGGTCAACTATGAAGCTCAGGCGGCCATCGAACTGGAAGCAGCTTTGGAAGGAGGGAGCGAGGACATCGGTTACCCTTTCGCGATTCGCGACGCGAGTGGCGGCTGGGCCATCGATACTCGTCCCCTGTTTCTGGCTCTCGTGCAGGATCTCCGGGAGGGAGTTCCCGCCGGCATCATCAGCCGTCGATTTCATTTGGGTTTTGTGGATGTCCTGGTGCGCGCAGCAGAGATGGTGCGCGGGCGCGCCGGGCTCGATCGGGTCTGTTTAAGTGGCGGGTCCTTCCAAAACATTTTTCTTCTGGAACACACGAGCAAGCGCCTCGAAGCAGAGGGCTTCCAGGTATTCACCCATGCCGATGTCCCCTGCGGTGACGGCGGCCTCAGTTTGGGGCAAGCCCTTGTCGCTGCCCATCGTCGGGGGCTGTAGCACAGGGCCCTCGGTTCGGCCCGCTACAGCAAGGCATCGCACGTCCAGCGGGCGCACGTGTTTCCCACCTACGTCACTGCCAGGTTAACGACCGTGTTTCGCACGACTGCGGTATTCGAAACCATCGTGCCGCTGATGCTAATGGTGTAGTTCCCGGTGACGGTCCCGGCGCTTACACTGGTGGCCGGACGACAGCTTCCCAACGCTAGGTTGAGCACCAGGATGAGACTGAGCGTCGCGAGCCGGGCGCCCAGCCAAGCCGATCCAAGCGAGCCGCGGCGCGCGCGGCGTCTGGAAGCGAGCGCCAGGGAAGCAAGCCCCAGCAGGCTGAGGACGCCAAGAATCAGGGGAGGAATCTTGCCGGGGGGGTAGCGAGGCGGAGTGAGCGTGGGCGCGACGTATTTCACCGTGTTGATCGTCAGAGTGATACTCGCGGGGCCCCCGCTGGGAGTCGGCGTCGAGTTCGAAAAGGTACAGGTTGCGTCGGGTGGCGTTCCACTGGCGCAGGAAAGTTGCACTTGCTGGTTGAAGCCGTTGAGGGGGTTGACGATGATCGTGTAACCTGCGGCAGTCCCCGAGGTGATGGTGTCGAGCGCCGGGGTGGCGGAAAGCCTAAAGTCCTCGAAGAGAATATTAAGCGAAACCGAGGCCGACTGCGTGCCGCTGGTCCCGGTGATTGTGAAGTTGAAAGGATTGGCGAGCGAGGTCGTGAGGCTACTGATCGTCAGGGTGGTGCTTTGACCGGCAAAGATGGGATTAGTACTGTAGCTGCATGTGAGGTTCGAAGGGCAAGCCGGACCCAGGGTGATGTTCCCAGTGAAACCGCTGCTCGACGACGCGGAAATGGTGAAGGTCGCGGATGTACTACCAATGAGCACGGCGGTATTGGGGCTGGAGGAACTGAGCGAGAAGGCGGCAACGCCCACTCCTGAGAGTACGACGCTTTGCGGGCTGCCAGTGGCGTTGTCTTGGATGGTCAAAGTGCCGCTGCGTGTACCGCTGGCGGTGGGGCTGAAAGTCACGCTGACGGTGCAACTCTGAAGCACGTTCAGGATGTTGAGCAGGGCCGCGCAGGTATTGGTCTGGGAGAAATCAGAGTTGCTAGTGGCGATGCTCGTGATGTTCAATGTGGAGGTTCCGGTGTTGGTGATGGTAACGCTTTGGGGGGCGCTGACGGCCCCCACAGTCTGGTTGGAGAACGTGAGGCTGGTGGGCAAAACCGTGACCGCCGTGGCGATCGTCGTACCGGTCCCAGTTACGGTTATCGTCTGGGTACTGTTGGCAGTGAGGTTGGCGTTATCCGTGATGGTGAATTGGCTGGTTTCCAGAGCGGTCGTCGAAGGAGTAAAAGTGACATTGATGGTGCAGTAAGCGCCGCCCGGAGAGAGTGTGCCGACACAGTTGTCCGTCTCCGCAAAATCCGGCTCGGTGGTGCTGTTGTTCCCAGTGGCCGTGATCTCGGATATCACCAAGGGTTGGGTGCCGGGGTTGATAACGGTCACCGTCTGCACGGCACTGCGGACGCTCAAGGTCTGGGTGCCGAAGTTCAGTTTGTTCGGTACCAGGGCAATGTTGGGTGCGTCAGCAGAATCAATCTTAGCCACAAAGGCATTACCGGGCGTTCCCCCCAGGCTTGCCTGGTACGGGGCGACGGGGAAGGTGGAGGTTGGGGTAAAGGTGGCAGGGAAGTTGGTGGAGAGGGTGGTGCCGGTGATGTAAGGGTTCCCGGTGCTATCCAGCGCGATGCCTTGGCCGACGTCATACCCGCTTCCCCCCAGGTACGTGGAGTAGACCACGCCGTTACCCGCAGCGTTCAACTGGGTGACGAACGCGTCGGGACAGGGGCTGGTTCCGCATAAGACCCCCGCGCTGATTCCCAGCACAGATTGGACCGCATTGAAAGTGGGGAAATTACTGGATTGCGTGAGGCCCGTGACGTACGCATTTCCCGACGAGGTCACGGCGATCGCCAAGCCTCGGTCCGTGTCACTGCCGCCGAGGTAGGTTGAGTAGACCAGTTGGGAGCCCGCCGGGTTCAACTTGCAGACGAAGGCATCTAACCCGCCGCTGTTCGAGGTCTGATAGGCCCCGCTGGTCGTGGGAAAATTCGTGGAGGAAGTTGTGCCCGTGATGTAAATGTTACCGGAGCCGTCCCGGGCGAGCCCGTAGGCTTGGTCGTCGCCGGTTCCGCCCAGATAAGTCGAAAAAACCAATGGCGATCCAGCGGAGGCGATCTCCGCGACAAAGGCATCCACCCCGCCACCCGCCGTGGGTTGCACTGCGTTCTGTACCGGAAAATCACTTGAAAAGGTATATCCAGCTATATACATATTTCCTGAGCCATCAACCTGGATACTCTGGCCAACGTCTGCCTGTGTTCCTCCCAGAAAGGTGGAATAGAGGATCTGCTCGCCGGTGAAATTTACTTTGGTGACAAAGGCGTCCATGGAGCCGTTGATGAACGTATGCAGGGCGCTGGCGGTGGTCGGGAAGTTCGCGGATTGTGTCGAGCCGACGACGTAAGCATTGCCGGTGGAATCGACGGCGATTCCAAAGCCGACATCCAGCCCGTTCCCCCCGAGATACGAGGAGAAAACGAGTTGGTTTCCCGTGGTATTGAGTTCGGTTACGAAGGCGTCGCCCCCACCTCCCGGCGTCAGCTGAAAGGGAGTTGTCGACGTTCCCGGCGAGGTGGCGGGGAAGTCCGTGGAAGAGGTAGTGCCGGTGATGAAGGCATTACCTGCGCTCACCGCAATCGCGTACGCGAAGTCTGAACCCTGACCGCCGACGTAAGTGGAGTAAAGCAGGGCTGTTCCAGTGGAATTAAGTTTCGCTACAAACGCGTCGCCGTTGCCGCGGCTACTCGTCTGTCCTGCACCCGTGGTCGTCGGGAAGTTTGTAGAGTTGGTCGTGCCCGTAACACAGGCGTCGTTGGAGGAGTCGACGGCGATGGCGTAGCCGATGTCGCCGCCGCTGCCGCCCAGGTAGGTCGCGTAGCTCAGGACGGGGTCGATGACCAGCGGTTTCGTGGGGTCATAAGCTCCCAGCTCGAAGCGGACTTGGTTCGAGGCCGTGAGGACGTAGCGGCCATCGACCACAGTCCGGGATGTGGAGTCCGAGGGCCGAATTCCAGGGTCAGCGTTTTGCTTTTTCAAAATGCTGAACGGGGAATGCTGATCGCTGCCAGGTTGATAAACAACTGGCTTGTGGAAGCGAAGCTCGCCGTCCTCCAGGGGGACCAGAAGATCTCCATCAGCGGCAATCCGTAGGGGCGATCGCCGCGGCGACCCACGCTCCCCTACACCCAGCGTTATGGCTGCCGGTTCGGCGCCGGGCGCGACGACAAAGTCGTATTCCAGTTGTCCGTCCTGGTTGCCGTAATAAACCAGATCGACGCCGGGATAGATGTTCTCGTACCTCACTCTGGCGTAAGTGCGAACGTCCGTGCGCCACTTGCTCGGGTCGTTGCCGATGAAGTAGTTGGCCTTGCCGGGTAACTCCTCTCCTCCCGTCACGGCGGCGTTGGAGCTTGCCCCCACCAGCCGCAGGCGCAGGACCGAGTCGGTTGTCTGTGGCCATCTGTCGGTTGTCCGCGGCAACTGACGACTGTCAACTGACTTCTGACTCCTGAGCCTCAGCACCGCCTCATCGCGGGTAAGGAACAATGTGTAGGCACGCCCGTGAGCCAGATACTTCACCTGCCCATCCACCTGCCCCTGGTTCGCCTCGAAACTCAGCGGCAGCGCAGAGTAAAGACGGGCCCATTGGGCGGAAGAACGAGGCTTGGCAACGGGGGTTGCTATCCCTCTGTCTTTTTGAATACTGGCCGCGCCGAGCAACAGTGCAATTAATAGCAGCCAACGGGAGAAGCGCGGGCCTCTCGGGTGCGCGCTTGGGTTTGCGCCCAGGGCGCAGCTAGCAGTACCGCTCCTTCCACTCACGACGGTCCTCCTCGAAGATCATCCAGTTTCAGAAAGTCTGTTTCTGACTCTTGTCCTCGTTTGGCGCCTGTCGGCGGCCCGACGAGGGATCGCAAAATCGCCGTTATGCTCAGGGTGCAACCGAAAGGTTGACCGTGGTCGTGCGCGAAACACCCGTGTTGTTTCCCAGTGTCCCCGTGAGCGCGATGGTGTAATTGCCGGTGGGGGTCCCCGTCACCACGGGAGTGATATTGATCGGATTCACATAAGTGTTGCACCCCGCTCCCAAGGCAAGCAGGATGATCGCGATAATCAGAAGTGCAAACCTGAAATTTGGCCGCAGCGATAGCCCCCACACGCGGAGGGCTGCGGTTAAGGCCGTCAAGAAACCTAATGTCATCAATATGATCGGCCACGTTACGAAGCCGGGCGGAAAACCACCCCTGGGGCGCCAGCGGAAGAGCCCCGATTGGACGGTCGTCGTGATCGTGAGTGTGGCCGTGACAGGTCCCGAGCCGGGCGGCGTCACGCCAGGGGGCGAAAAAGTGCACTTCGTGTACGGGTTCCCGTTCGCGTCCGTGTTCGCGGGGAGGCCGCTGCAGCCCAGGAGCACAACCTGGTTGAACCCGTTCGACGGGGTCACCGTGAGGGTGTAGGTAGCCGAGTTACCGGCGGTGACCGTAGCCCCGGAGGGTGTGGCAGAGACCGAGAAGTCTGCAAAAAAGATCGTCAAGGCAACCGTGGCGGTTTGATCGCCATAGGTTCCATTAACCGTGAAGTTCAAGGGGTTCGCCGATGTCGCGGAAAGACTACTCACGGTGAGCGTACTGGCCTGCCCAGCCAGGATCGAAGTCGGATTGAAGGAGCAGGTCGCCGGACTGCAGCTTAGCGAAATGTTCCCCGTGAACGTGCTGGGGGCCGAGGCGGCAACGCTAAACGTGGTAGAAGTGGTGCCGATGAGAAGCACACTCGACCGCGTGTTGGCTGAAAGGGTGAAGATCGGAATGCCGATTCCCGTGAATGTCACCGAGGGACTCTTCGCCGCGTCGGACTGGATCGCCAGACCACCTGAGCGATTTCCGCTGGCGGTGGGCGTAAACGTGATGGAAATGGTGCAGGCCTGACCCACGTTGAGAACGGTAGGGGTGGTAGGCAGACTTCCGCACGTATTCGTTTGCGCGAACTCGCCGGTTGAGACGATGTTGGTGAGCGTCACGGCCGTGTTGCCGTCGTTAATGAGCACCACCGACTGAGGAGGGCTGGTGGCGTCGACCACTTGCGCGGGAAAGCTCAGGCTGGTCGGCAACAGAGTCAGGGAGCGTGCCGGGAAGACACCGTTGCCCGTGACCGTAATGTGGTGCGGGCTTCCGGGGGAGTCGTCGGAAATCGAGACTTCGCCGACTTGCTGACCTGGTTGGCTGGGTGTAAAGGTCATTTGGAGAGTGCAGGTGCTTCCGCCGGCCGGCAGCAAGGTGCCACAGTTGTTGTTGGTCTGGGCGAAGTCCCCGCTGACGGTGATGCCGCTGATACTTAACGGCGCACTTCCCTCGTTGGTGAGCGTGACGGTGGTCGGATCGCTCGTGCTATTGAGCGGTTGGTCGCCGAAGTTGATCTGCTGAGGGCTCAACGCCAGCGCCGGAGCATCCTGGGGACTGATCTTGGTAACGAAGGCGTTACTACTGGAACCCGCTCCCGGGTAGACCCACTGGAACGCCCCGGGTGTGGCAGGGAAGTTCGGCGAGGCCGTGCTGCCCGCTACATAGGCCGCACCCGAGGAATCAACGACAATAGCTTGCCCAAAGTCGGCGCCGCTTCCCCCGAGGAGCGTGGAATAGATCGGACTCCCCGAAGGTCCTAATTTGGCCACGAAAGCGTCCGGACAGAGCACCGGCGCGGAGGTTGATCCGCAAGTACCTGCGCCCGATATCCCGAGAATCTTTTGCAGGGGATCGAGCAACGGAAAGTCACTCGACTGCGCAAAACCGGCGACGTAGACATCGCCCGAGGAATCGAGCGCCATGGCGCTGGCCTGGTCTGTCCCGCTGCCTCCGAGGAGTGTCGAGTAGACCAAGGCAGCGGCGCCGGGAGCGAGCTTGGTCACAAAGGCATCTCCCGGGCCGCCATGATTCGTGGACTGGAAAGCGGTAGCGGTTACGGGGAAATTACTGGACTGCGTATCGCCGGTCAAGTAGATGTTTCCGCTGGCATCCAGAGCCATAGCGAAGACTCTGTCGATGGAACTTCCACCCAGAAAGGTGGAGAACACCAGGGCCGTATTGCCGGGTTTCAACTCCGTGATGAACGCGTCTGAGCCACCCGCCAGCGCACTTTGATAAGCGTTCTGAGTTGGGAAGTTCGCCGAGTACGTGTACCCGCTGACGTAGACATCGCCAGAGCCATCGAGAGCGATGGCGGTGCCATAATCGGCGTTCGAACCGCCCAGGTAGGTGGAATACAGCAACGCGTTGCCGGTGGGATTGACCTCCGCCACGAAAACGTCTGAGGCCCCATCGTTGCCGAGCTGGAGAGGGTTGACGGTGGGGAAGTCGTTGGATGTCGTGGAGCCCGTGAGGAAAACGTCCCCCGCGCCATCAAGGGCCATGGCCATGCCGTAATCGGCTCCGCTCCCGCCAAGATATGTGGAATAGACCAGCGAAGATCCCGAAGGACTAAGCTCAGTCAGGAAGGCATCTCCGTTGCCACCGTAGGTCGGCTGGGGGACGCCTGAGGTGGTTGGGAAGTTCGGAGAGAAGGTGGAACCTACGACATAGATGTTTCCAGTTGAACCCAGCAGAATCTCGGAAGGTGTGTCGGCCCCGCTGCCGCCCAGGTAAACGGAAAATATGACCCCCGTACCGGTGGGATTGAACTCGGTTAGAAAAACGTCGCCGCCGCCCGCGTTGGTGGTTTGCTCCCCACCCGGAGTTGTTGGGAAGTTGACGGACGCCGTGATCCCCGCTACGTAAGCGTTGAAGGAGGAGTCGATGGCAATGGCGTAGGCTTGGTCGCCGCCGCTGCCCCCCAGGTAGGTCGAGTAGCTCAGGACGGGGTCAATGACCAGGGCCTTGCGCCGGTCGTAGCTCCCCAGCACAAAGCTTATCTCCTGGCCCCGTACCCGGTAACGGACGGCCACCTCACGCCGCTCCCCATCGCTCCCTTGATAGGCCCGCGGCCGATGCAGTCGGATTTCGCTTCCGCCCACCGCCAGCACCAGGTCCCCTGCTGCGTCCACCTGCATCCCGGTCGCCCCTCCCAAACGCCAGGAAATCACCCCCGGGTCGGCGCCCGCCGCCACCACAAAATCATTCTCCAGTTCTCCTTGCTGGCCGTAGTAAACCAAGTCCACGCCGGGATACACTTGCCGGTAGCGCACCCGGGCGTAGGTGGGAATGTGCGTTCGCCACTGGCCGGGATCGTTGCCAAGAAAATAATGGTTCTGGCCGGGAAGCTTTTCTTCCCCCCGGATGACGGGCGTGGCGGTGGCGCCCCGCAGGCTCAGGCGCAGGCAAGCTGTCGTTGGTTGACCCGCCCGCGCGCTTCGCAGGCTCAGCACCGCGGCGCGCGAGGTCAGAAACAGGGTGTAGGCGCGCCCGCGAGCCAAGTACTTCACCTGCCCATCCACCTGCCCCTGGTTCGCCTCGAAACTCAGCGGGAGCGCGGAGTAACGGACGCCGTCAGCTAGGGGCGTTCTCTCGGGCGCGGCGGCGCCAGCCCATGCGGGGGCAGAATTCGGCGAGCAGGATCCAACAAGTAAAAGAAGGAGGAATGATCTAACCCAGCTCTCAGTTCTCAAAGGTCCTCTTGTTGTCAGTCCGAGGTCGCTCGGTGAGCTGTGCGGCGGGGCCGCAACGGGCGACTACGGGAATGATTCCCTCGCCTTTGTGTGTCCGAGGGCGCTTATCAGCTACTCGCCGGTCGTCAGGTTCCGCAATAGGGAGGTGAGATCATACGTCAGCATTATGAAAGCGGAATCATACGCATAGTGGACGCTGCGCGTATAAGCGACCTCGATGCTGAGATTTCGGAAGCGGGTGACCTCGAGCCATGCTGAATAGCCGTTGTCACGGGCGATCTTTGAGGGCCCTATGGTTTCGAAAGCGGCATCGAAATAGCGCTCATGTGTTCCATCGCCCGCGAGCAGCGAATCCGGCGACACAAGCCGGCTAAACACCTTCTGCGGTCCCGCCGGCGCGAAGGCGTATGCGGAGCCCCCGATTCTGTAATTGTGCAAGAGCCTGATCGTCCCTCCGACCTCACCATTCCCAATAAAGCCCAAGCTTTCATAGGGGCGGGCAATATTGTAGGGGCGTGCCATCACCACACGGTCGAAGCTGCCATTGCCTCCCCCGAAGTTCAGAAAAGGCGTAAAGGTCAGGGAAGACCCGATGACTTGGGATTCGTGGTCGACGTGGTTAAACCAGTCTGCGACAGTCCGGCCCGTTGAGAAAGTCCGGATAGAGTTCACGCCGAAGGCGCCTGTGAGGATCGAGGTGAAGTTCACGCCGGAACGCTTCGTAGTGTACCGCACATCGAGGTACGGGGTGCCGATGATCGTCGTGAACCGCCAGTCCTTGTTGGTCACAACGGAGAAGGGGCTGCGCACGGTGTAGATGGGAAGGCCCGCGTCAGCGCCGATATGGGAGGTGAAATTGTACCCCACGTTGACGTCCCAGGCGGCCACGGCGCCTAGCGGAGTGGAATTGACCGCGAACTGCGCAAAGGCGGTTGGCCCCGTCGAACTGGGCTGCTTCTCCGGCGCAGCGGCCTGTGGGCTGGGAGTTGATTGCGCGGCTCCGAGATGTGCCATCAACAGGGTGACGAGCACGAGCGTGTAAATTGGCCTCACTTCGCGTGTCCCTTTCCCAAACAAGTTTCTTTCCGAGGAGAAGTCACCTGCCTGCGGCAGGTAGACCGACCGGGGGCAAGCGGGCTTTCTCAACGCTGCAGCGTGCGTCCGCTTGACCTTCCCCACTGCAAATCGCGCTCGGATAGCTCGACTGAACCTCGGTCGCAAGCTTAACGACCGACCTTAATGGCGCCGCATCTCGCGTCCCGTCCCCGGCCCAAGGCCATGCCGGCGGGAGCAGCACAGGTGACCGCCACCGAGCCACTGGAAGTGGTGTTCACCCCTCCCTCCGACTCGCCAGAGCGACAGAGAATCGTGGGGGTTCCGGCTTTCCTAACACCCAGTGTCTGACCACCCTCCGCGGTTTCTACTTCTGGTCAGGACGCTTGATCTGTATGCACTGTAGGGAAACCCTCGCCTGCGCACCAGCACAAAACGACGAGAAGCTTCCAGCTTGGTGAGATTCCCGGACTCAGGCAGTCCGGTCCGTCACCACCACACGCTCAGATGCGTATCGCAGTGTCGAGGTTTTAAGCAACTCAAATTTTTTGTAAAGAACTCTTAACAATGCCTTGCAACGCTTCCCTGCGTTAACCTGACCGCAGGGCAGGGGCTCTCGACCGCTATGATCCTCTCTTTGAGTCGTGCGCCAAACACGATACATCAGGAATTATATCAAGACAACAAGAGTTTGTGAATCCTGCCCAAAAACCTTTCCCGGTACAGCGGTTTGCCTGCAAACCGGCGAACCGGAAAGGTCCTGCCCCGGCACGGAGCGAGGATCACCAGCGGCGAGCCGGACTTTTGCGATTTGGGATCGCTCCGCGTGGATTTGCGGCCGACGGAAGTTCTGCGCCATGGCAAACCGGTCGCCCTCTCCGCCAAAGAATCCCAACTTCTGCGCTATCTCCTTGAACATCTCGGCAGGACGCTCAGCCGCGAGGAACTCTTGAGGGACGTCTGGGGTCACACATCCGCCCCTTCCACACGCACCGGGGATGTCCATGTCGCCTGGCTGAGGCAAAAGCTTGAAATCGACCCCAAGTAGCCCAAGGGCATAGTGACCGTTCACGGGAAGGCTACAGGTTCGGGATTTGACCGCGCCGCGCTTCGCGGGCTAGTGCGACTTTCGTGCCTTGTTGGAACGTACGCAAAATATCGAGAACGGCAAACGCGCTCGAGGCAGGAGTTTTGTCGGGGGTCAGTCGCTTGCCTTACCCGGGATCGACTGAGTGGAAGGGTCGTTACGTTCGAGTGGGATGCGTGGCTGTGATGGTGTGAACTCTGCTTCTGGTCCTACTTTATCCCTCCCGGCCACCGGTGCTCTTCGAGAGCGATTCGTACCAGCTGGCTGCGCGTCCTCACTCCTGTCTTCTGGAACAGTTGCTGCAAGGCGGCTTTTACTGAACTCTCCGAGATACTGAGCCGGGCACCAATCTCCTTATTGCTGAGTCCCTCCAGGACACCTTGCAGCACTTGGCTCTCCCTCTCCGTAAACGATCTTCGGGGGTGTGGCCGCTCCGTTTGTTTTACCACCTCGACCAGAGCCTGAACGGAACTCTGGTCCAGCCAGGTTTCTCCTGCCATGACTTTGCGAATTGCCTGGGCGAGCAGAGCCGGAGAACTGTGCTTAAAGAAAGTTCCGGCAACGCCCAGCCTGAGCGCCTGTACGGACTCGGCATCAGTCATTCCAGCGGTGACCATGAGAATCCTCCCGCGGAAGCCAATCTGTCGAGCGCCGGCAATGAACTCGAAACCGTCCTCCTTGCCCAAGTCAAAGTCCAGCAGAACAAGGTCAATCCGCTTCTGACGCAGGATGTTGGTGGCTTCACCGACCGAGGAGCATTGAGCGACCATCTCAAAATCGGGCTCGCTCTCAATGAGCCGGCTCAGGCCCTCGCGGAACAGAGCATGATCGTCCAGTAAAAGGATCCTGATCTTGTTCATTCGTTTCTGCCGCCCCTCGCTGGTCCCCGGGCTCGGGGAACGGCGCGAGGTCCAAGGTGAAACAGCATCCGGTGGGCTCCGGTTCATAAATCAGGTCGCCTCTGAAGGCCTTCACAAAGGCCCGCGAAAGATAAAGCCCCAGCCCGGCGGCTTCCGCTCCAGGCTGGAAAGGCTGGAAAAGGCGTTCCGGCGCTGCAATTCCCGGTCCCGTGTCGCGGACCCGGACGAATACCCGCTGGCCTAGCGCCGACGCGCTGATCGTGAGCTCCTTCCGCTCTTGATCCTGCATGGCCCGTTCGCTGTTCTTGGTGAGGTTAAGGAATACCTGCAGGAGATTCTGGCGGTCGGCCCAAACTAGGGGTAAACCGTTGGGGATCGTCCAGCGAATGGTTATGCCCGACTCGCGGAAAGGAGGCTCGATCACGATACGCAACTCGTCAAGGACGGAGTAAAGGTCCACTCCATTTAGCTCTTGACTTCCTGTGCGCTGGCGTAGTTCGAGAGTAGCAATTCTGCCCAGACCTTCCACCAGGTTTCCAAGCGCTCGAAAGTCCTCGTTTTGCGCGAGCACGTTCTTCCGGGAGAGATTCTCGTAGACGACAGAGATAGCGCCGCAGACGTTGCGGATCTCGTGTGCGACGGCGCCCACTACCAAGCGCGAACCGGCGAGAAGTTGATGGAGGCTGAACTCCTCTCGCGCACGCAGGTCTTCAGAGCTATCGACCAGCATGGCCGCCAACCTCGGTCCCGAGCGCGTCTTGTAGGTCGAAAACCACACATCGGCGAGAAATACGTCGCCGTCTCGACGCCGGCCATGGCACTGCATTGCGGTGCGGAAGCCCGGCATGGACTCATCAGCGGGTGGGACACTGGCCAGGGGAGGCAGGAAGGGCTTGATGGACCAACCGGGTAAAGTCTCCGGCTCGAAGCCCAGCAAGGCATGAGCAGCCCGATTGGCCATCAGGATTTTGCCCACCGAATCCAGGGTCAGGATGGCTGCGGGACTGCTTTCGATGAGGACCTTCAACTGGTGTTCGGCGTCGCGCCGCAACTCAACCTCCTGCTCGATCTCCCGAGCGTGTCGCGCCGCGAGCGTCCGGTTTATGGCCGACTCGTGGGCAAAAAGCCCCGTCCCAAAGAACGCGGTGAACATGAAGATATCGCCCGGAATTCCGGCGTTGGGTGTCCAGGGGGCGGGACCAAGCCACTCGGCCAGGAAAGTGCAACCTGCAGCCAGCATTGCCAGTTGCCAGCGTGAAAGGCAACTGCCCACCATGAGCATGGGGAAGAGATAAAGGAAGCCGAAAGCAACATTCAGGTCAACGCGCCAGTCAATCAGGGCCACAATCACGACAATCACTCCGGCCCCGAGGAGAAGGTGGGTGCGGCTGGTCTTGAGGAAGAAAGAAAGCATTTCATCACCGCGCGCTTACGCGCCGATAACGATCTTCTTGTCCGAAGGAGCCGACTCTCAACCCGTCAATTCTACCAGAAGCCTCACCCCTAATCGCACATGATGGCCAAAAGATAGCCTCGTTCTGGCCGAATGATAGCGTTCAAGAAATAAGCTAGCGAGTACGATGGCGTGGTCGCTGCCTGCCAGACGGGTCTGGGTGCCGACCCGGGTGACGCGCAGCCTCGTCAGAAGATACAGAAGGCCAAGAATGCCAAGGCGGCGGGGAGTTCTGTGCCTCATTAGCGCAATGGCCGCGCCTTGAGATTGCAGTCACAGACCGGGAGGAGGATCGATCCGGATGGCTAAATCCCCAGGTGTTGTACAGATTCTGGTTTCGGTTCTGGTGCTCTGTGCGACGTTGCTGCCGCTCGAGGGGGGCGCGCAAAACACCACCCACCCGCTTTCAAAGGATGCTGCGATGAAATTGCTGGATGCGCGGACCGTCACAGTCGCTGCCGGAGCGGAGACGCCTGTCGACGTAGTGCCTGTCGATGTACCTGGTGCCGGCACAGTGCGGGAGAATCCGAAAGACGGACTCAAATATACCTGGATCCCGCCGGGGACGTTCATGATGGGCTGCTCGCCGGGAGACAACGAGTGCGATAACGGGGAAAAGCCCGCGCACCAAGTGACCATCACCAAAGGTTTTTGGATGGGGCAGACGGAAGTTACGGTGGGCGCTTACAAACGCTTTGTAAAGGCTGCAAAGCGGAAAATGCCACCGGCTCCGGACTTTAACGGGCGCTGGGCGACTGACGCCATGCCGATTGTGAATGTGACTTGGGACGAGGCGCACGATTTCTGTAGCTGGGCAGGAGGGCGCCTGCCCAGCGAAGCGGAGTGGGAATACGCGGGGCGCGGCGGCAGCGCAGAGGCGCGTTACGGCAAGATTGACGAGATCGCATGGTATCGCAATAACAGCGGGAGCCAAACGCACGAGGTTGCTGGAAAGCGCCCCAATAGTTTCGGGCTGTTCGATGTACTCGGGAACGTGTCGGAATGGGTGAACGACTGGTACGATGAGAACTACTATCAGCATAGCCCGTCTCAAGACCCTTCCGGGGCCACGAGTGGTCAGGGGCGCGTTCTGCGCGGCGGGTCCTGGGTCAACGATCCCGGAGACGTTCGCGTTTCGGGCCGCGACAGGGGCGTCCCCGGCGCCAGGAGCAACGGCAACGGGGTTCGGTGTGCGCAGGAAGCGGATAGTCCTTGATCTTTTTCCCCCGACATATCGTCGAGGGGGCGCCGGGGTCCTGGCCCGGGGGGAATGCGTGGGGTTTTGATACAGGAGCGTTTTGCGCGCCCACGCCAAGTCCGTGCTAGGGGAGGGCTCGGCCCTCCCGAGTTGGCATTCAGCGGGTCGCTGACAAGCACACGGCGGGCTGGTGCATCAGCCCTTTTGTTCAGCTCTGCGCCAACCCGCGCTCCCGCGCAACGCTGCCTGAGGCTCTTTCGCTTGGCCGGCTGGACCGGAGAGGACGAGCCCTCTCACTCCTCCTTGCCGTTCGTGTCGTAAACCTCCACCGCGCCGTATTTTGCCAAAACATCCCGGATGGACTGCTTCTGATCATTGCCGGGTTGCTTGGGATCACCCACGCACACGATTTGCAGATGGTCAAGGTCTACGTACTTCCGGGCCGCCGCCTGAACGGCCTCCGGAGTGGTGTGGGCCACTTCCACCGGGTAGCGGTCCCAGTAGTCCATGGGCAGGCCGTAGTCCTGGACCAGCATCCAGCGATGCAGCAGTTGCTGTTGCTGCTCCAGGGACAAGGCGAAGTTCGCTACGATCGAATGGCGCGCTTCGTCGAGTTCGCTCTCCGGTACCTTCTGATCGCGGATGCGCTTGAACTCCGCCATCAACTGCTCCAGGGAGCCGTCGGTCACGGCGTTGCGCACCTCGGTGTTGGCGGACCAGGCTTCACGGTATTTGTCGTCGCCCACGCCGCTGTAAGCTCCGTAGGTGTAACCGTGGACCTCACGCAGGTTCAGAAACAGCCGCGCCTGCGGGCCGCCGCCCAGCACCCGGTTCATCACATAAAGCGCTGTGTAGTCCGGATCGGTGCGCCGCGCGCCGTAGTCCCCCGCTATGATGTTCGCTTGCACGGAGTCGGGTCGGTCCACGAGGGAAATCTTGGCGGGAGCCGGCGGCGGTAGGTGACTCCAATCCGGCTTCGGCGCCGGCGGCCCCTTCCAATCGCCAAAGCTTTTCCGGATGAGCCCCATGATCTCGTCCGGTTTGACGTCACCAACCACGCCCAGAATGGCGTTGCCAGGAACGTAGTAATGGTCATGAAACTCCTTCAAGCGCTCTGGCGTGGCGGCCTTGATGGATTCCGGTGTGGGCAACGTGACCGAAGCAGGGAAGTCCTGGTAGAGCGCCTGGCGGAATCTCTCCTCGGCCAGCCTGAACGGCTGGGAGCGCTCCTGCTCGAGCTGCGAGAGTCGCCGCTGCTTGTACTTCTCCAGTTCGTCGCTGGGGAAGGTGGGATTCAGCACGACGTCGCTCATCAATTCCAGAATCTGGCCGGCGCTGGGTGCGAGACCTGAAGCGCTCACCGAAGAATTCGTGGACCCGAATCCCGAAGATGTATTCAGCGAGGCGCCGATGTTGTCGACATCCGCCGCCAATTGCCCGCTCGTCCGGTGCGTGGTGCCCTCCCGCGACATCTCCGCGGTGAAGCTGGCCAAGCCCGGCATATCCTGCGGGTCTGACATGTCGCCGGTTCCGATCCAGAGCAGGAAGTTGACCGTCGGCAACTTATGCTGCTCGATCACCAGAACGGTCAGTCCGTTGGGAAGCTTGGTCACCACCGGCCTGGGCAGATGCACCTGGAGGATTTCATTGCTCACCGGGGCACGATTCAGGCGGGCCACCTTGGAGAGCTCGGCGCCGTGCTGCTCTTGCGGGAAGGCGGGCAGGGCCGCCACCATCGCGGCCGCGAGCGTCACCAGAAAGGAGATGGAAAGCCTATTCTTTGCGGTCATGATTATTTTCCCTCCTGTTGAGCTTGCGCCGCCTTGCCCTTCGGCGCGGCCGGCAGGTCTATGACTACCGCGAGTTGCTCCGGAACCAGGTACTTCAGGGCAGCCTCCTTCACCTGGTCGGCGGTGACGGCATCAAACTTGTCCACGATGGTATTGATCAGGTTCGGATCATCGAAGTAAACCGTGTGCTGGCCAATCTGCATGGCGGTGCCGAGATCAGTTTGCCGGGCCTGAATCTGCTGCCGTAGGAATTGAATGCGCGCCTTGTCGAGTTCCGACGCGGTGATGCCGTCATTCCGTACGGCGGCGATGTCATCTTGAATGGCCTTTGCGCAATCCTCCGGCTTCACGCCTGGCCGCAGGAAGGCATAGAGGTAGAGCAGGCTGGGGCCGCGGCGCGCATCTGCCTGCATAAAGACCTGCGTGGCGAATTGCTTCTCCTTCACAAGATGCTGATAGAGCCGGGAGCTTTCACCCTGGCCGAGCACATTCGCCAGGACCTGCATGGCGTAGTTGTCCGGCGTGTTGCCCGCCGGAATGTGGTAGGCCATCAACACCAGAGGGGTACGCGCCAGCGGGTCCATGATGGTTTCGTTGCGCTGGCCATAGTGCGGGGGCTCCGTCATGTCCACAGGCGGAGGCGCCGGCTGAGACGGGATGTTGCCGAAATACTTCTGCACTTTTTCCAGCGTCCCGGCGAGGTCAAGATCACCCACCAGCGTCAGCACAGCGTTGTTCGGTGCGTAGTAGATGCGGAAGAAGTCCTTCACGTCGTCCACCGAAGCCGCGTTCAGGTCGGCCATCTCGCCAATCGTGGAATGCTTGTAGGCGAAGTTGTCGTAAGCGAGGTTGAAGATGTCCAGGTAAGCGTGGCCGTAGGGCTGGTTGTCTATGCCCAGCCGGCGCTCTTCCTGCACCGCATTGCGCTGGTTGTCGAGATTGGATTGGTTGACGGCCAGGGAGCGCATGCGGTCGCTTTCCAGAAACAAGGCCAGGTCCAACTGGTTCTTGGGCAGCGCCTCGAAGTAGTTGGTGCGATCCCTGTTGGTCGTGCCGTTCATATTGCCGCCGTTGTTAAAGACCAGGATGAAGTGCTCGCCCTTGCCCACGTTCTCCGAGCCCTCGAACATCATGTGCTCGAACAAATGGGCAAAACCCGTGCGGCCCGGCCGCTCGTTGCGCGATCCCACGTTATAAGTGACCGCCACACCAAAGACCGGCGCCGTGCGATCCATGGCGATGATCACGCGCAGGCCGTTACTCAGCTTTTGATCCGTGAATTCCACCCGCGGGAGCTTCGGCTGGTCTGCCCGCACAAGCTGCGTCGCGATCAGCAACCCGCCGAGCAGCAGCCCACTCCCTCGATATCTTTTCATCATAGGCTCCTACAAATTCTTTTCTCTTGCTGGGGCGACTATTTTGTCCCAATTGGCTCGCCGACTCAAGCGGTAGAAGCGTCAGCCTTGAGGAGTTTGTGCAAAAACTCGGCCAGGTGGACGTAGAGGCCGCCTTTAGGCAGGCATAGGTTATGGAGGGCACGATGCCAGGCTCCCGACGCTGTCGGGACGCGTTCCGCCCGCCTCTACGAAAACAACCGCAATACAGGTTTTCCACACAGACTCTTGAGGACTCCGCAGGGTGCGTATGAAGTTAAGGGGTTTCGGAAACGCGGGAAATCCGAAGGCTTTGGTTGCGGGGGCTGGATCCCGCCGAGTGGGACCATCGATCCCGCAAAGCGGGATTATGAGCCCCTGGGATTGCGGGCGAAGAGTGCGGGGCCAAGGCCGGCAAGCCGAAAGAACCCCCTGTACAGGCTTCTGTGCCTTGAGCTGCAGTTCTCGCTTTCGGGCGTCGGTGTAAGTGTTGAACCTTTCGACATGAGCAAACTCCCAAGGTCGATAGCGCGCTGTCCATCTGGAAATTCCTTGGTTGTGCTGGTCGGTGCGGTGCTGAGGATCTTCGCTGATGCCGGTATAAAAGCGATGTCCAGAAGGGCTCCAAAGGACATAAACGAAATAGGGTTTGCCGGAGACGCGGGACATAACAGGAACGGGGCCCAACTCCCATTCTGGAATTGAGCCCCATGTTGGTTGCGGGGGCTTGCACTGTACCGAACGCGCTAGTGATTCCATTCCAATTTGAACTAAAACATGCGACTTCCTAGGTCCGTCGCACATGCTGAAATGTGCCGGACGGGAGGTGTCCGCTGAGGATCAGAATGGAAATATCCGCCCACGAACTCGCTTACGTCCGTGTGCAAGGTCTCTACATCACCGAGAAGTGCGATGGCTGCGGAAAGCTGCTGAATCAGACTTTTCGCTACACGATTGCTGGAAAGATGAAAGTCTACTGCTCAGCCGGCTGCCGCGATCCTGCGTTCTTTGGAGACACACGGGAAGCCAAGAAGCGTTCCACGCCAGGGAACTGCGTGTACTGCGGGACCACCCTCGAAGGGAAGAGGCGTGGCGCCCTTTCGCGACCAATTGCTTGACCTGGTGCCGGAATCATTGCGCGTGGCAAGGCGCAGGCTTCGCCAGAATTCCGAGAAGATGGCAATCGAGGTACTGCGGGGCACCCAGGTTGCGGTGCCATGACAGGAAGCGGAGGTGATTGCACGCGATGAATTCAGTGGGAAAACGGCAGCGGAATTGCGTTGGTACGTCGAGCAAGGCTCATGGCCAAAGCCCGGAGATGGAGGAGCGGCTGTTACTGTTGAGCCGGTGCCGATCCCGCAAGCGGGCGATGGAGATCGAGGCAGAGGAGAAATGGACGGCAAGTCCTCTCCACTGGCTCCAGGGCCGTACCGAGACACGAGATGACCACTGGCGGGGAAGCGGACTGCGCCGTATGCTCGCTTCCCAAGCAAACCCTACTTCCCGAGGTTGTTCGAGCTGATGGTGAGTGAGCGCCGACTGTTCATCCCGAAGAGCCGCGATGCCACCTGAAAGGAGCCATGGCGATCTGAACTGGACCCAAGAAGGGGAGCGGCGTATGCTTTCACGCGAAGGATAAGCGTAAATCGGAAATTCCGGGCAAATGAGGTAGAATGCGCAAAACTCTTTTTCAAAGGAGGGTCCGAACCGTGTCACGGAGAACACAACTTTCCTGGATGTTACTCGTCCCGATTGCCTTGGCTCTCAACGCTCGTCCCGGACGGCCCCAGGACCCGTCCGGGGCTCGCTTGCCCGCGGCGAGCCAGGTACCCAAGGTCGACTTTGAAAAGTACACCCTGCCCAACGGCCTCCAGGTGATCCTGCACGTGGACCACAAATTGCCGATGGTGCACGTCAACAATTGGTATCACGTCGGCTCCAAGAACGAACGGCTGGGGCGCACCGGATTCGCCCACCTTTTCGAGCACATGATGTTTGAAGGCTCCAAGGACGCCAACGCCAAGTACTTCACCTTTATCGAAAAGGCGGGAGCCAATCTTTTTGAGGGCGGCGTTAACGGCACGACGAGCGAGGATCGCACGAATTACTTCGAATCCGTGCCTTCCGGCAGTCTCGAATACGTTCTTTGGCTCGAATCCGATCGCTTGGCGACGCTGACCGATGTTCTGACCAAGGAGAAGCTGGATAACGAGCGCGACATCGTAAAGAACGAACGCCGCCAGGGACTCGAGAACCAGCCTTACGGCCGCTGGTTCATGTTGATGCAGGAAAACCTGTTTCCGTACGGGCATCCTTACGCGCACACGGTTATCGGCAGCCACGAAGACTTGACCGCCGCGAGCGTGGATGACGTCAAGGACTTCTTCAAAACCTACTACACTCCGAACAATCTCTCGCTCGCCATCACCGGCGACTTCGACGTGGCCGAGGCAAAGCGCTTGGTGCAGAAATACTACGCCCCCATACCTCCGGGGCCGGCGCTCGACCGCCCCAAGCACTGGATCCCGGTCTTAGCCGCCGAAAAGATCATCGAGGCAAAGGATCATGTTTCCCAGGAGCGCACCTATTTCGCATGGCTAGGGCCTGCATATTTCGACCCTGGAGACGCAGAGCTCGATCTAACGTCGCTGATCCTCACGGATGGACTCTCCTCCCGCCTCAACAAGTCTCTGGTGTATGACAAGCAGCTTTGCTCGGACGTCGTCTCGTTCCAGAATTCAGAGGAGATCGCTGGGGCTTTTATAATCTGGGCGACCGCGCGGCCGGGCGCCTCGCTATCCCAGGTCGAGCAGACCGTGACTGACGAGATCGCCCGCCTCGCTAAGGACGGCCCCACTCCCGACGAACTGAACCGCGCCAAAACGAAGTGGGAATTTCAATACATTACCGGTCTCGAACGGATTGGCGGCTTTGGCGGCAAAGCTGACCTGCTCAACACCTATAACACCTTCCTGGGTGATCCCGACAAGTTCGCCGCCGATGTCCAGCGTCATCGCGCCGCGACGCCCGAGGATGTCCGCCAGGTCGTTGCCCAGTGGCTGGACACGCGGCACCGGGTCCTCGTGCGCTTCCATCCGGAAACCTCGTCAGGTGAGACGACGGCGAGCATCGACCGCTCGAAGCAACCCGAACTCGGGGCCGACCGCCCCTTCCAGACGCCCCAGGTGAAATCCGCCAAGCTCGACAATGGCATGGAGGTTCTGGTGGTGGAGCGAAGAGACTTGCCGAAGGTCGCGGTCACCCTGGTCACTCGCGCCGGCAGCGTGGACGATCCGCCAGGCAAAGAAGGCCTCGCCAGCTTCGAGATGGAAACCATGAAGAGAGGAACGAAGACGCGGAAGGCCCTGGAGATCGACGATGCTGTGGGGGATCTCGGAATGTCGCTGGAAGGGTCCGCCGACCTCGAGTCTTCAACCCTGAATTTCGAAGTGCTCAAGAGAAACCTGGGTCCGGCGCTCGCCATCCTTGCTGACGTCACGCGCAACCCCAGTTTCCCGCAGGACGAGGTCGATCGGGAAAGGAAGAAGCACCTTGACGGTCTGGCACAAGCCGAAAACCAACCTTACGCCATTGCGTGGCGCGTGGGGTTGACGCTGGCCTTTGGGCGGAGCCATCCCTATGGCCATGCCCCGGAAGGCTTCCCGTCTACAGTCGAGAAGATCACTCCGGAAGACCTTGCTCGGTTCCACGACACCTACTGGAAACCCGGGGGCTCGGCGCTCATCTTCGTCGGGGAAGTTTCACTCGTGGAGGTGACGGACCTGACCCAGCGCAGTTTTGGTTCCTGGTCCGGCGGCGCGCCTCCCGCCGTTTCCATTCCGGCCCCAAATCCCGAAGGCCCGGGGAAGGTGTTCATGGTGAATCGCCCGGATGCTGCGCAAACCATGGTCGCCGAGATCCTGCCGGGGCCCGCGCGCAGCGCACCCGATTTCTACACACTGAGCCTTGCCAATCAAGTCTGGGGCGGCGCCGCAGGCGCCCGCCTGGGGACGAACCTGCGTGAGGAGAAAGGTTACTCCTACGGGGTCTTCTCATTCCCGATCCCCTACTCGAAGTGCGGGATGTGGAGAGCTGCCGGCGGCGTGCAAACCAACAAGACCAAGGAGTCAGTGGTGGAGTTCGAGAAAGAGCTGAAATTCATTGCGGGCGGAAAACCGATTTCGGATAAGGAACTCGCGGACGCCAAACATGAACGCATTCGAGGTTACGCTCAGCAGTTCGAATCGATGGGCCGCGTGGCCGGGCAGATTACTCGGCTCTGGGTCGTGGGACTTCCTATGTCGGAGCTGCAGCGGGAGCCTGACGAACTGCAAAAGGCCGCCCTCGAGTCTGTCAATGCCGTTGCCCAGAAGTACGCGGCGCCCCGCAACGCCACACTGCTCTTGGTCGGTGATCTATCGAAGATCGAGTCTGGCGTGCGCGACCTAAACCTGGGAGAAATGGTCCTTCTCGACGCAGAAGGCAAGCCGGCAGTCAAGAAATGAACCCTGCTGGGCGGATACCAGCCGCCACGCGGGCGCGTACGAATGCGTCCGCACCGGACGTTATGCTTGAGATTTCCGAGGGACGACGAGGAATCTCCTATTGAGAAAGATCGATATGGGTGACGGCCTTTCACTGTAGCGCGGCGCTATGCGCTGCACCCTGCCGCAGTGCCGCAAGGAAGGCGGGTGCTCGACCCTGGCTTGCATCCTGTTTTTGGGTGTCTATACCATCGCCGAGAACCAGTTCCTCGAGGATGGCCGCCCAGTAAACGAGCAACCGGGGTAAACGGCCAGATTCAGGCCGCCTATGCCGAACGCAGACGGTATGATGAGCTTACGGACGTGAAATACATCGACCCCGGCGCGATTTTTGACATCATGGCCATCACAGTCATCCAGCACAACCTGCAACCGAGTCTTTCCACAGGAGGATAAATACGGTCTTAAGTGTTTTTTCCCCGAGAGTCGGTCAAGTGTTGCTCGATGAGCCCGCTGAATCCCAGACGTTCATCCAACTCGGTAGCGTCAAGCATTTTGTGTAAATTCCTTGAGGGGTTTTCTCTCCCAGGAGCGGTTCAAGTGACTGATGACGCCGAAGACGATGCGGTCGCAGCTCGCCGGGTTGGTGAAGCTGGACATGGGGCG
>JBEKAK010000013.1:0-84280 GCA_050018275.1 Terriglobia bacterium
GAGAGCCGCCACCTGCGTGAAGCGTGCGTGATCATCTGCGTCGCGGGCATGGAAGGCGCACTGCCCAGTGTGGTGGCGGGCATGGTGGGTGTGCCGGTGATCGCCGTGCCTTCGAGCGTCGGATATGGCGCCAGCTTCCGCGGGCTCGCCGCGCTGCTCGGCATGCTGAACAGTTGCTCGCCCAACGTCTGCGTCGTCAATATCGATAACGGGTTCGGAGCTGGGTACCTGGCCAGCGTGATCAATCGTCTGTGAAAGCAGGTACCGCCTGCCCAGAGATGTCTGCACGCAAGTTACCCTGCAGCCTTAACTCGCAGAGCCCTTGCTTCCGCCGGCCAGCAGGCGTAGGATTTGCCTGGACGCGGGTGAGCCTGGACCTTAAGAAGTCGGGCACAGGGAGGAAGGCCCGGCCGCGCGGTTAGTGCCTTCCGGGGCACATACAACGTCGCTTCCCCAGTAGGCCCCCGCGTCCACTTCATCTTCAAGTAAGCTCAGCAGCCCGCCTCGGAACAAGGCGCAAAAACCCAACCCTCCAAGAACCGCACGAAAGCTATACTTTCAAGTGCGGAAGCTTCCAAGGTCCCAAACAGCAGGTACGCGCCGAGACGCAAAGGCCGCAAAGAGGCTACCGGGAGGTCGAAGTGCCCAGTATGAGGAATTATCAAGAGGTGCCGTGGTTGGCGAGTCCCGTGCCCGCCGGGTTAGGTGCTTTGCGAAAGCGTCCGCAGTCAGCCAAGATGTCGCGTCGGCGAAATGCACTCGGGACTTTGTCAGGCGGTCACGGGCCGAGCAGCGGGGCGAGCGCCTGGCCGGTATAGGATTTCTTCGCGCGCGCCACATCTTCCGGCGTGCCCTGCGCCACGATGCGTCCGCCCGCCTCGCCGCCTTCCGGGCCCAGATCGATGATCCAGTCCGCTTGTTTCACCACGTCGAGGTGATGCTCGATGATGATGACGGTGTTGCCGAGGTCTGTCAGACGATTGAGCACTTCCAGGAGCTGCTTCACGTCGTCGAAGTGCAGGCCGGTCGTGGGTTCGTCGAGGATGTAAAGCGTGCGGCCGGTCTGGCGGCGGCTGAGCTCGCGGCCCAATTTGATGCGCTGCGCCTCGCCGCCGGAAAGCGTGGTGGCGGGCTGACCCAGGTGAATGTAACCGAGGCCCACGTCCACCAAGGTCTGGAGCTTCAGGCGAATCTGCGGGATGTTCTCGAGCAGCGGCAGCGCGTCTTTCGCCGTCAGGTCGAGCAGGTCGGCGATGGAAACGCCCTTGTATTTCACCACCAGCGTTTCGGAGTTGTAGCGCCGCCCGCGGCACACTTCGCAGGTCACAAAAACGTCAGGAAGGAAATTCATTTCGATGCGCCGCAACCCTTCGCCCTGGCAAGCTTCGCAGCGCCCGCCCTTGACGTTAAAGCTGAAACGCCCGGCGCGATACCCGCGCTCGCGCGATTCGGGCAGCATCGCGAAGAGCTCACGGATGGGGGTGAAGACTCCGGTGTAGGTGGCGGGATTCGAGCGGGGCGTCCGCCCGATGGGTGACTGATCGACGACAGTGACCTTGTCGAGGTGCTCCAGGCCCAGGATCGCGCGGTGCGCGCCCGGCTCTTCGATGGCGCGGTAGAGCTTCTTGGCGATGGCGTGATGCAGGATGTCGTTCACGAGTGTCGACTTCCCCGAACCCGAAACGCCCGTCACTACCGTCAGCAGTCCGAGCGGGAACTCGACGTCGATGTTTTTCAGATTGTTGGCGCGCGCGCCGAGCACGGACAAAATCTTTCCGTTGGGGGTGCGTCGCTTCGCCGGCACCGGGATGCGGAGCTGGCCCGAGAGGTACTGGCCGGTCAGCGAACCTTCAGATGCCGCGATTTTCTGCGGGGAACCCGCTGCCACCAGATACCCACCCTGCTTGCCCGCGCCGGGACCGAGATCGATCACGTAGTCGGCGCGGCGAATGGTTTCCTCATCGTGCTCGACGACCAACACGGTGTTTGCCATGTCGCGCAGTTGTTCGAGCGTGCCCAGCAGGCGCTGGTTGTCGCGCGGATGCAGGCCGATGCTCGGCTCGTCAAGCACGTAGAGCACGCCACGCAGCTTCGAGCCGATCTGCGTGGCCAGCCGGATGCGCTGGGTTTCGCCGCTCGAGAGCGTGGAAGCCGACCGGTCCAGGCTCAAGTAGCCGAGTCCCACGGCGTTCAGGAATTCCAGCCGCTCGCGGATTTCGTTCACGATGCGCCGCGCTATTGTTTCTTCACGTGGCGTAAGCTTCAGCTTACCGAGCGCCTGCTGCGTGTCGATGACCGGCAGCGCGACGAGGTCGGCAATCGAAGAGTCCATCACCGTGACGGCCAGGCTCTCGGGCTTCAGGCGCTTCCCCTGGCATTTCGGGCAGGGCGCCGCAGACATGTATTGGCTGTACCACTCGCGGTAACTCTCGGAACTCGCTTCGCCGTACCAGCGCTCGAGCAGCGGCAGGATGCCGGAGAACATCGGCGAGGCGCGCGGTCCCTCCGGGTTTTTTCCGTACAACAACAGGTTCTGGATCTTGCGCGGAAAGCGCTCGAACGGGGTCTTCAAGTCAAAACCAAAATGCTCCGCGGCGCGCAACAGGCTGCGCTGCAGGAAGCCCGAGCCGGCGCCGGGGCCGAGTCCGCCTGCCAGCAGCGGCCGCGACCAATCCACGATGACCTTGGCGGGATCGAAAGTGTACTGACTGCCCAGGCCACGACACGCCGGGCAGGCCCCGTACACGCTGTTGAAGGAGAACGAGCGCGGCTCGAGCGCGGGGATACTGATGCCGCATTCGACGCACGCCCATTCCTGCGAGTAGAGGGATTCCTCGCCGTCCACTACGGCCACCTGCACGATGCCCTTGGCGAGCTTCATGGCCGTCTCCAGGGATGACGCCAGGCGGCTCTCGGTGCCGGACTTCAGAAGCAGGCGGTCAACGACGACTTCGATCGTGTGGTTCTTGCGCCGGTCGAGTTTGATCTCCTCGTCCAATTGGCGCAGTTGCTTATCGACGCGTACACGCACAAAGCCTTCCGTCGCCAACTGCTCGAAGAGCTTGCGGAACTCACCCTTGCGGCCGCGCACCACGGGGGCCAGGATCATCACGCGATCGCCTTCACCGCTGCCGTCGGTGCTCCCGTTGCGCAGCGCCATGATCGAGGCGACGATCTGTTCCGTGGTCTGCCGCGAAATCTGCCTGCCGCAGCGGTGGCAATGGGGGACGCCGATGGAGGAGTAGAGCAAGCGCAGGTAATCGTAGATTTCCGTGATGGTGCCCACGGTGGAGCGCGGACTGCGGCTGGTGGTTTTCTGCTCGATGGAAATCGCCGGGCTCAAGCCCTCGACGGTGTCCACGTCGGGCCGCTCGAGCTGATCCAGGAATTGCCGGGCGTAGGGGGAGAGCGTCTGCACGTAGCGGCGCTGGCCTTCGGCGTAAATCACGTCGAAGGCGAGGCTCGACTTGCCCGACCCGCTCAACCCCGTGACCACCGTCAGGGTGTTGCGCGGAATCTCCACACTGATGTTCTTCAGGTTGTGCTGGCGCGCGCCGCGAACCGTAATCCGGTCGATCATTCGCCCTGAGCCCTACAGTGAGGAATTTCGAGAAAAGGCCAACCTCCCATGCTAAACCGCGGCATTTCAGGGGTCAAGCTCGATCCTTTTTTCGTAGTGGGGTATTTTGGCTTGATATATCCGCTTGTCATTTCCCGCTCATCGGATTACGATTCCCGGCCGACATACGTGTAGGTACGGGACGAATCAGGAAAGAATTCCGAAGCAAATTGATCCTGCACTGATTTAATTTTTGTCATGCAGCTCCAAATGCCAATCGCGCTCGCAGCAGCATACAAGAGCCCCAGCCAACGGGCTAGGATCATTAGCGAGGCTTGGGGTCGCGAGAATCTCTATTGTCCGCGGTGCAGTTCGCCGAGGCTCGAACCTTCCCCTCCAAACACCCAGGTGATCGATTTCATCTGTCCACGCTGCACATCGGCATTTCAACTCAAGAGTCAATCGCGGCCATTCTCCCAGCGGATAAACGACGCAGCCTATGAGGTGATGCGACGGGCAATTGAAGAAGACCGGGCGCCGAATCTTCTCGCGCTACACTACAACCCCATCGGCTGGACCGCGTGCAACCTGATCCTGGTTCCGAGTTTCGCCTTCACACTTTCTGTGCTGGAGAGGCGAAAGCCCCTCGGACCAACTGCGCGGCGTAGAGGTTGGGTGGGATGTAATATCTTGTTGGCGAATATTCCTGTGGACGCCAGAATTGCCTTGATTCTTGAGGGTAATCCCGTTAGTGCGGACTTGGTCCGCCGGTGTTACACGCGCCTACGGTCGCTGGAGAAGGTCGGGCACGAAAAACGTGGTTGGGCTCTTGATGTGCTCAACGTGGTCAGATCGCTCGATAAAGCGCAGTTTACGCTTACCGAAGTTTACCAGCACAGCGCGAAACTCCAGGGTTTGCACCCGAAGAACCTTCACGTTCGCGATAAGATTCGGCAGCAGTTGCAGCGTTTGAGAGATATGGGCCTAGTGGAGTTTGTGGGTGGCGGGAGGTATCTGCTCAAGTCTTAGCAGACGGCGGGCAAGGGCCTGAGGACGCAATGAACCTCACGACCCATGTTGAATCGCCTCATCGATCCTGGCAAGGGTCTCACTCATGAAATGGGCCACACCTTGGCAGCCCTCAAGGCGGGCCATCGAATGGGCGTGGACGAGGGCATCATACATTTCAGGCCCCGCTGCGATGAGTCGGGCATGGGCCGCACACTCGTCCTCATTTTCCCCCTTGGCCTCTGCTACTTCCTGGCCTGACTCGTCCAGTATAGGGCAGGAAAACTCATCATCATACTGTACCCCTGCGTACCAAGACCCTTTTGAAGGTTTTGTCGCCTCTTCGCTCATAATCCCCCTTTCATCATCCTATAGTTCGGAAGAACAGTTCGTGGACAGGATCGCGCAGGCGTGTCGGCGCTCCTCGATATGGTACCTCTCTCGTGTCTGCGCCGGAATCACTTCAAGGCCCATAGGCAGCGCATGCTACCACAGCGCTATACAAAACTGAAGACTCACCCTCGCCTCGAGCAAGCGTAGCGCCCCGATGCATCGGGGCAGCTTTGAGTTTCATATCCTCGCGTTCTCATTCGGCCTATCGGCCCTGACGGGCCTGAGGCGCTCGAAGCCGCGTAGCGGCGATAGAATGTGGCCCATGGCGTAAGCCATGGGAAGAGGAAGCAGAGCAAGAAACGAGCCCCGGGAGGGGCGACAGAAATAATCGACCACTGCAAGCGAGTCTTTCGCCCGCTGACGCGGGCTGAAGCGTTAACAACAACTGCGTTCCCACGGCTGTCGCCGTGGGCCACAATCTATCGGCCCTGGTGCCGTTCCAACTATTTCGGACCAACTCCTGCTACCCATCGGGCCGTGACTTGTGGGAGGAGACAAAGACAATCCAAAGACGCCTTAAGTTGGAACGGTACTGGCGGGCCTGAGAAAGCCCCGCAGTAGCGCTGACCTTTAGGTCAGCACGAGATGACACCGCACAAATGCCGACCTCCCGACCATGTCGGGACCGGTTCCGGTCGGCGCTACGCTTGCTTTTCAAATTAGGACGCTACCCATCAGCGTGATTCCCAAACAGGCCGTCGCTGTTCAAGGTCGCCACGCGCCACGCGGTCTATTTCCGGGCTACCCGTAGCCCGCAAGTGGCGCACCCCACCTGCCACCTACCGCTTGTGGCGACGTGAAATCGCCGCCGCACACTTTTTTTCCTACCGGTAGCCTAAATCCTGCATTGAGGCCTTGACATTACACCTGCGATTAATGCTAGCCTAGGATGCAAGGGGCGGTGTGTTTGTGAGGTCGCACGCAGCACCGGCACGAGCAGCGCCGCCCTGGCACGTGGATTCCCGCAGGAACCTGTCCCGATGTCTTGTATCGGGATGACATGGCCAAACTTCGGGGGCGCGCGGGCGACAGGCGAGGTTCCCATGTACCTGGTAAAAAGCCCGCGAATGACGGAGAAGAAACTGGCCGCGAATCGGGCGAACGGGCGGCGGTAGACGATCGGGCACTGTGCGATTCGGGGTTAGGGACTGGGCATTTAGGGCCCCAACCCCTAATCCCAGATCCCGAATCCCGATTTCATTGTCGGCGGGCAAGGCTCGCGCCACGCTGATGACGCCCCAGGACGAAAACGCCTTGCTCATGCGGAGCATGCAAGATTCCAACTTTCGGCAAGTCTGGCGGGTCACCAACCTGCTCCTGAAGATTAAACGGCAAGCGGGGGAGGAAGAAGCCTTGGAAAAACCCTCGCGATCCTTGAACGTTAATGAAAACACAGCAGGTTAGCGAATAATTGGGGGAGATGCGATGGCCTCAACAAAAAATCAAGTTATTGAAAATAGGAAGGTTACAGGAACAATGCGTAGGCTATGGTGAGGAGAGAAAAAAGGATGTTAAAATGAAGGTATAACCTTGAATGTTGCTGAAAATAAATGAGATAAAAAATTGACTTGGCGCAAATTCACTCCGAACCTTGAATGTTGAACAAAAATAAACCACTTATCGACGCTATCCTTGAATGTTGATGAAAGGAAAGGAGAAAGACGTTGGACGGGAGATGGAGTGTGGTCGACGGTAGACGGGGGCCATTCGGGCAAGATTCAGGAGGGGTCTCTCGCCAAGCCGAGCGGAGTTTATCCTGGAGCGGGCAGAGCGAGATTCCCCGATTTCTGGGGTCCGGTGGACCTCATCGGGGTCCAGGGCCGGACTTCGCGGAGTTTACCACGACCGAAATGAAAAAGATCCTTCGGCTTCGCCTCAGGATGACAGGCGAAGGGCTCAGGATGACAGGCGAAGGGACCAGGATGACAACGAACGGGCTCAGGATGACAGCGAAGGGCAATGTCGGAGGGGACAAGAACGGGCGGAGCCAACGGACAATCCCCCGCGTGACACACTTCCCCGTATCGGTTATCGGCAGAGTCAGGTGAGAAGATGAACCAATTTGATGCGTCAGAAAGTTTTCAATGGCCCGATGACCCGATCACTCAATCGCCCGATGTTTGATGGCATTCGAAGCGCAGTAGGCCGCGACGCCGACCAGCGCTCCGGCGACGGCGTCCACGGCGTAGTGGTAGCGGCCGTAGACGGTCGCAACCGCGATGCTCGCGGCGAGAAATGAGAATAGCACCCCGAGTCGGCGTGCGTGCTTGCGAACGGCCAGCGCCACGGCGGTCACTGCCGCCACGTGCCCGCTGGGGAAAATGCAGGCTTGGACGCTGTAGTGGTCGAGAAGCCAGAAATTCCACTTGCGCAGTAGCGGGTCGATGTGCGGTCCTGGCACGTCGCGGAACAGCACGCGCGGCGGCGTCAAAGGGAAGAAGGGATAGACGGCGAAGCAGAAAAGCGTGGCGAGAAGAACCGTCTCCCAGAAGTCATCGAGGGCACGCCAGCCGGGCTGGGCGGCGGGTGCGTTTAACTTGGCCCTTCGCGACGCGAAATAAATCGCTGCGACACCCAGCGGCACGAGCGGGTAGCAGAGCAGATAGGCGAATTCCAGGTAGTGTTGTAGCCAGGGCGCTCCAGCATAAAGCACGGCTTGAACGGCCGCGTTCTTCAGCAGCAACCGGTCCCATTGGATGAAAAGGTAATCCAGACGATGGCTGGGGTCGGGCTTGAGCAGCAGACCTGATTCCCGATAGGCCACCAGGATCAACAGCGCGGGGAGCAGGTCGCGGGCGGTGGCGAGCCAGCGGGTCTGCCGCGAGTCGCGGCTGAGCGCCACCATCGTGGCGGCGGTCAGCGCATTGAGCGCGACGATCACCCAGCGGTCGCGCGGGGCGAGGTCGAACCCGAACGCGGCGAGGGTGATGTAAGCGAAGAAACCGAGCGCGACTTGCTCGGCAAACGAAAGACGCGAGCGCAGGTCGAGTGCAAAGGACCGGAGCGATCTGGCCAGCGAGATGGGGACGGTTCCGCTCACAATGTCTGCTCCCGATCGAGCAAGGCGCCGCAGCGTGGCCATGGCCTGGGGGCACCCTGCTCCGGAGGCCACCTTGAACAAGAGGTATCGCTGCAGCCGACCCCGCCAGCTTTACCAAAGCGTTTTTGTTGCCAAAGGTACACGCTCGCCACCCTAAAGATAATACACGACTTATGGGAAACCATAGGCATAGTGTCCTGGAGATGGACTGTGGCCCTAACCCGCCAGGTGTCGGGGTAGGACGCCAAACGCGGTCTCGCCAGTTCTTTCATCTATTAACATCCCCGTAACATTTCAGATGCTATAATTCTGACGTGCGACAACGAGTGGTCATCATCGAAGATGAACGCGACATCGTTGAACTGGTGCGTTACAACTTCCGCAAGGAAGGCTTTGAAGTCGAGAGCTTCTCGCGCGGCCGTGACGGCTTGGAGTTCCTGCGACGCAACCCGGCCGACCTCGTCCTACTGGATATTCTCCTTCCTGACGAAGACGGGTTCGAAATCTGCAAGCGCCTGCGCGCCGACGAGCGGCTAAAGGCTTTGCCCGTCATTTTCCTCACCGCGAAGAGCGAAGAAATGGACCGCGTTCTGGGTCTGGAAATTGGTGCGGACGATTACGTGGTGAAACCCTTCAGCCCGCGCGAGCTCGTGGCGCGCGTCAAAGCCGTATTGCGTCGCCAGGAACGCGTGGCGGAAAAGCGCGAGGTCGTGGAATCGGGCGCGCTACGCCTCGACACGCGCACGCAGGAGGTGACCGTACGCGGGCGGCTCGTGGAGCTGAGCGCCCTGGAGTTCAAGCTGCTGTATTTCCTGGCTTCGCACCCGCGGCATGTTTTCGACCGCGATCGCCTGCTGGATGAAGTCTGGGGCCGTGACCGCTTCGTGACGCCACGCACCGTAGACGTGCACATTCGCCGCCTGCGCGAGAAAATCGAACAGTTGCCCAACCGCCCGCAATTCCTGCAGACCGTTCGCGGCAGCGGCTATCGCTTTTCGCCGGAAGTCATGCAAGGCGTGGAGGCGTAGTCGGGCGCCGCGCAGGCGGTGCGCCTTCGAGCGCGCCGCGGCCTTTTCTGCGCGCTGCTCGGGCGCGACACGCAAAGCCATTGCTCCCCAGGAACCGATATGATGTAATCCTGGCGCGCGGCGCCAGGATCGGCTCGCGAGGTAACTGGTGTTCGCAGTCCTGCCGTCATGACCTTTCGCAGCCCCATCTTTCGCAAGCTGCTGGCCAGCGCCTTCCTGCTGATCGCTGTCACCCTGGTGGTTCTGGATTTCTACCTTACACGCTACACATCACGCCGTGAAGTCCAGACCGTAGAGCAGCGGCTGGAGGCGGAAGCGCGAATCCTGCAGACGGAAGTCGCGGAGGTTCCGCTCCCCAGGCTGGAGGATTGGGCGCACCATGCTTCGCAGCGGGCGGGCGCGCGCGTCACCATCATCAACCCGCAGGGTGCGGTGCTGGCGGATTCGCATCACGATCCCGAAACCATGGAAAACCACGCGACCCGCCCGGAAATCCAGGCGGCCTATCGGAGCGGTGTGGGCTGCTCGATCCGCCACAGCGCCACCCTCAACCGCGACCTTTGCTATCTGGCCCTGCGGCTCGACTATCGCGGGGAAGCGGGGAACGTGTTGCGCCTGGCCTTGCCGCTTGAGGACGTGGATTCCTCCATCGCCGCGGTGCGCTGGCGTATATTGTGGGCGTCGCTGGCGGCGGCGCTCGTGGCGCTGGTGATCGCCTATTTCTTTTCGCAGTCGTTCACGGAGCGCATCGCCCGGCTGCGCGCCTTTGCCGAAGGCCTGGTGCGCGAGCGCTTCTCCCAAGCGCCGCTGCCCGCTGCCGACGACGAGCTAGGCGCGCTCGGGCGTTCGCTGAATTCCACCGCCTCGCAGCTTCGGGACCTGGTGGACCGGCTGAGTGTGGAGTCGGCGCAGCGCGAGGCCATTCTGGCCAGCATGGTCGAGGGTGTGCTGGCCGTGGATAACAGCCTGCGGATTACCTTCGCCAACGAATCGTTCGCGCGCGCGGTCGGCGCGCCCAATCCCATTCCGGCCAAGCTGCCACTCATCGAGCTGGTGCGCGCCCCCGAGTTGCGCGAGATCCTGACGCGCGTCCTGGCCGGCGGCGAGTTTGTGAAGCGGCGATTGCAACTTCCCGGTGCGACCGAGCGCATCTTCGAGGTGCAAGCGGGGCCGCTGACCTCAGGTGCAGCGCGGGGCGCCATCGCCATCCTGCACGACATCACGGATCTGGAGCGCCTGGAGCGGATCCGCAAGGATTTTGTCGCTAACGTCTCACACGAGCTGCGCACGCCGCTCACCGCCATCCGCGGCTACGCCGAAACGCTTCTGGAAGGGGCGCTGCAAGACGACGAAAACAATCGCCGCTTTCTCGAGATCATCAAGGCGCACGCCATCCGATTGAACAACATCGCCTCGGACCTGCTCACGCTTTCTGAGCTCGAATCCGGCAAGGTGCGGCCCGGCCCCGAGCCCGTCTCCGTGCGCGTGGCCCTGGAGTCAGCCTTGCGGACCGTGGAGGCCGAAGCGCGCGTGGGCGGTGTCGCCATGATCTGCGGGCGTGTGGAAGACGCCCAGGTGCTCGGTGACCGCGTCCAGATTGAGCAAGCGCTGGTGAATCTCCTGGATAACGCCGTGAAGTTCAACCGGCCCTCCGGTGAGGTTCTGGTGGAGGTCACGCGCCCCGCCAACGGCAAGATCAGCATCTCTATCACCGATACCGGCATCGGTATCCCCCACGATGACCTGCCGCGCATCTTCGAGCGTTTCTATCGCGTCGACAAGGCTCGCTCGCGCGAAGTAGGTGGGACGGGGCTGGGTCTCTCTATCGTCAAACACATCGTCGAGCGCCTGAACGGCACGGTCACCGTCGATAGCCAGTTGGGCAAAGGCTCGACTTTCACGCTGCTGCTTCCCGCCGCCTCCTGACAGTTCCCTCTGGCTTTGCTCCCGCGGGGCCGATTCTTCCGGGACCGCGAGGCGGAATGGGTGAGGGGGCAGGTTTTTCTGCCTTCTGCCTATCCCTTCTCGGCCGAGACTCGCAGAAGGGCTCGCGCTTACTCTCCCGCGCACCCCGCCCGCGTCGCCAATCCAAAATCCAAAATCGCAAATCCGAAATCTACTGCGGGAGAATGTTGTAAAGGAAGAGGAACTGCAAGACGAGGTGATTGCCCGTGAACTCTTGGGGTAGCGGTGGGAAGGGAATGGAGGCGTGAATGCCCGTGACGGCCGCGCGGTCGAGCGGATCAGAGCCCGAGGAAGCCACCAGTCGCAGTTGCGGCACGGAGCCATCCTTGAGGATTTCGAAGACCACCCCCACGCGCCCTTTTTCCCCCAGACGTGCGGATTCCGGGATCACCGCGTACCAGTTGCGGCGCACGGCATAGACAACGCGCGCGAGGTAAGGGCCAAAGTCCACCCCGCGTGTGTCGGACAAGATGATGGGCGCTTCGGTGGAGAAGTTCGGCCGCAAATTGTTGAACTCCAGGGCGGAATCGCCCCCGCTCCCTGCCCCTGCTCCGGGGTGATAACCGCCCCGCGCGGCGGCTTGCAGCGATTGCTGGACGGCCTGGCCGGGCGTCATCGCAGGGAGGCGAACTCTGCCTCCGCCCCTACCGTCTTCGGGCTTGACGTCTTCCAAGCGCAAGCCAGCGTCACTCTTGGGCTGCGGCGGAGGACTCGGCGAGGGGGCCGGCCCACCCGGCGGCGGCGTAGGGGCGGCCGCGGGCGGCGGAGGGGGCAGGCCGCCGCGCGCGATCTCCGGTAATGTTGTGTTGCCGCGCGAGTAGGGCGCGTGGAGGCCGTTCGGATCGACTTCGGGCGAGCGTCCCTGGGCACGGCGGTTCTTGTCGGAGAGGTTACGTGCTTCCGGAGGCGGCTCGCGCAGTGCCTTCAGTAGATCCGGCGGGAGCCACAAAGTAGTCACCTGCCGGTCCGGGCGCTCGCCCACCGGAATGCCCATCATGAGTTTGCCGCGGCGAAAGAGGTCCGGTGCGAAGAGGATGAGGAGGAGCAGGAGGGCGTGCAAAATCACCGAGGTCAGGAACATCGCGCGCCGGCGCCAACGTGCGAGTTCCGGGTCGAGTTCCACGAACAGGTTGATTCCGGGGTCCACACTCATTGGATGATTCCGAGCCCTGCGCTTCCTCTTGCCGCAGGAGGTTTCTTAGGTCCTATGACTCACCACTTTGCCCGACGGAGCGACCTATCGGGACGTTGACGAGGGCTGCATGTTCTTCGATGCGATTCATGACCTGCTCGGCCAATGCCAAAGCTTGTTTTCCTTCGCGGCCACCGACCAAGGGCGGGCGACGCGTCCGGACCGACTCCACGAAGGCCTCCAACTCCGCGCGCAGGGGCTCCTGCGGGGTTGTGGGCAGTTTCTGGAAAGCGATGCGCGGGCTTGGCCCGCTGCGGTCCACACGGATCAGGGTGGCGTCGCGCCGCGTAAAATCAATCGAAAAATACTCATTGGGCTGGAAGTAGCGGAACTTCCGGACCCTCTCCGTACTCACCCGGCTGGCGGTAAGGTTGGCCACGGCCCCGTTCTCGAATTCCACGCGCGCGTTGGCGATGTCCACTTTGTCGGAGAGCACGGGTAGCCCCACGGCGCGCACGTCGCGCCAAGGCGCATCCACCATCCACAGTACCAGATCGAGGTCGTGAATCATCAGGTCAAAAACCACATCCACGTCCAGGCTGCGCGAGCTGAAGACGCCCAGGCGATGAATCTCAAAGAACATCGGATGCGTGGTTACGGCCCGGGCCGCCACCACGCCGGGATTGAAGCGCTCCAAGTGGCCGACCTGCAAGATGCGCCCTGCGCGTTCCGCCAGCGCAATGAGCTCGTTCGCTTCCTCCATCGTGCGCGTGAGAGGTTTCTCCAGCAGCACGTCCACCCCGCGCGCGAAAGCCTGGCGCGCGATGGCAGCGTGGTCAGTGGTGGGAATCACCACGCTCACTGCGCGCACGGCGGAGAGCGCCTCGTCCAGGCACGGGAAGGCGCGAACGCCGAGTTCCGCGGCCGTTTCGCGGGTGCGCTCCGGACGCAGGTCGTAAACGCCCACCAGTTCCGCCCCGGCGACCTGTTTCAGCTCCCGCGCGTGCTTCTTGCCATGCTCGCCGACACCCAGCACGGCAACCGGAATCGTCTCGCTCAATTCTATCCTCGGATTCTTAAATCTCCCTGGGATGGACGCCGCGGCCCGGCGTTTAGTCCTTCATGCCGACGATGGCGATTCCCGCTTGGTTGGCGTCCTCGATCAGGCTCTGGCGGTCGAAGAGCAGAGTCTTGCCCGCATCGACGGCAAGTACCGTGGCTTTGGACCGGTGCATGACCTGAATAGTTTTCCTTCCCACGACAGGAACGTCGAAGCGCATGTCCTGATGAGGCTTGCTGACTTTCACGACCACGAGTCGGCGGTCGTTGCTCAGGCCGGAGGCGCGCTCAATGGTGGCGTCGGTGCCTTCCATGGCCTCGACGGCCACGCAGGCGCGGTCCGCCACCACGATGGTCTGGCCAATGTCGAGTCCCGCAATCTTCTTGGCGATTTCGCGCCCGTAAGCGATGTCCGCCAGCTCCTCAGCATCGGGGGCGCGCGCGGTGAGCTGTCCGGGCTCCGCCAGCAGGGGCTTCAGGAAGAGCGTCGAATCCACCACGTGGATGCCGCGTTCCTCGACCATGCGCACGAACGCACCGATCAGCGCATTCGTGTTCTTCCGGTGGAGCCCTCGCAGCATGCGGCCCACCAGTCCGTCGGGTTTTATGGAGCTGAACAGTTGCGCGTGCCTTACCTGCCCGGCCAACACCACTTTGCTGACCTTTTCGGCGCTCAGCAGGTCGAGACACTTGGCAAATTCACCCAGGCTCAGCCAATGGATTTCCCGCGCCTTCTCCGCCAGCTCGGGCGCGGTTTCTTCCTTGATGGCCACGATCAAGGGTTCCAGGCCCTGGTCCCGAGCCGCGTCCAACACCAGGAAAGGAAAGTTCCCGTTGCCCGCAATGATGGCGTAGCGATCGTGAGAAGTGGAAGATGGATTCATTAGTTCATCGGGGCATTGAAGAGCTGTCCGTGGTCCGTAGCCAGTTGTCCGTCGTGGGAGATTCCGCGGCATCGGGAGTCTGTAGCCAATGACAACGGACCACTGACAACGGACAGGTTTTCGATGGTCCAAGGACCAAATAATTCAATCACCCAATAGCCTCACTTGGCCACGCCACGCTGGGAGGTGCGGATGAACTCCACAAGCACGCGGACGTGAGAAGACTTGAATCCACGGGCTTCAATCGCTTCCAGCGCTTGCGTGGTATTCAACTTCGAGCGCGAGAGCAGCTTGAGGGCGGCCTGCAATTCGCTGATTTCCTCCTTGCTGATGCCGCGGCGTTCCAGCCCGATCGTGTTGGCGCCGTACATGTCCACCGGCCGCGGCGCCGACATCTTCGAGTACGGCAGGATATCCTTGTTGACAACCGAGTAGGCTCCTAGGAACGCATATTTGCCGACCCGGCAGTACTGGTGTATTCCGCAGAAGGGCTCTACGATGGCGAAATCCTGCACCTCGACGTGCCCGGCCAGTGATGCGGCGTTGCCCATGACGACGTGATTGCCGATCATGCAGTCGTGGGCGATATGGACGTAAGCCATCAGCAGGTTGTGGTCGCCGATGCGGGTCACTCCACTCTCTCCCGTCCCGCGATGGATGGTGATGAACTCGCGGAGGGTGTTGCCATCGCCGATTTCGACGCGTGTGGGCTCGCCGCCATACTTCAAATCCTGCGGGGCGAGCCCGATCGAGGCGTAAGGAAAAATCCGGTTGTCCTTGCCGATGCGGGTTTGACCGTCGATCACGGCATGAGACATCACTTCCGTGCCTTCGCCGAGCTCGACGTTCTCACCAATCAGCGAGTACGGTCCAACCGTCACACTGCTGGCGACTTGAGCGCGGGGATGAACGATCGCGGTGGGATGAGCTTTCATTGAGCTGATTGACCGGGCCGATCGGCAATCGCGAACATCACCACGGCTTCCGCCGCGAGTTTGCCATCCACTAAGGCGCGCCCGGCCATCTTGCCGAAGGTGTTACGGCGATTGACCAGCTCCATTTCGATGCGCAACTGGTCTCCCGGCACGACCGGGCGGCGAAACTTAGCGTTCTCGATACCGGTAAAATAGATGAGCTTCCTGCTTTTCTCGTCGTCGGGCATTTCCCGGTAGATCATCACGCCGGCCACCTGCGCCATCGCTTCGAGGATGAGAACTCCCGGCATGACCGGCGCTCCGGGAAAGTGCCCCTGGAAGAACTGCTCGTTCATAGTGACGTTCTTCAGCCCGACGATGCGCTGGGGTGGCTCCAGCTCCACAATCCGGTCGACCAGCAGGAACGGATAGCGGTGCGGGAGGAACTTCATGATCTCCGTCACGCTGTATATGACACGTTTCTCCCTCTCGGGGGCTGTTGTGGGGTCGGCCATACGTCACCCTCCCTGTCGCACGTTGCGCGGCTGGATAGCTCACGATCCGCGTTTCGAAGGCCCACAGCGCGTCGCAGGGAAAGCAGCCGGGGCTGGCAGCCATTATAATCGAAAGCCCCAGCGCTTCCAATCCGCGCAGACTGTGCTGCGCCGGATGGGATCTTTGGCGACACTTCATCCACCGACCCATGTGTATGGACGAATCCCGACCCGTCGGGGGTTACGCTGGCTTTGCGCAGGCATGCCGGAAGCTCCGGTTGTGCTAAACTCGCTGCGCTTCACAAAACCCTGGGGGTATCGCGGTGACAGCTCGCATTCTTGACGGCAATGAAATTCGAGATGAGATCAAATCAGAACTTCTGGAACAGATCGCGGGCCTGAAGCGCTCGGGCGTCACACCGGGCCTGGCGGCGGTGCTGGTGGGCGAAAATCCCGCCTCGCAGAGATACGTCCGAAGCAAAGTGAAGACTTGCGAGACGCTGGGGCTGTTCAGCGAGAAAATCGAGCGGCCCAAGGAAACGACTACCGATGAGCTCCTGAAGCTGGTCAGCCACCTCAACCGGCGCGAGGAGATCGACGGCATCCTGATTCAGCTTCCCTTGCCGCCACAGATTGACACCAAGCGCGTGCTGATGGCAGTGGACCCCGCGAAGGACGTGGACGGCCTCCACCCCGTCAACGTCGGCAACCTGGTGGCGGGACGTGCGGGGTTTGTGCCGTGCACGCCGGCGGGAATTCTGGAAATACTCAAACGCTCCAAGGTCGAGATCAAAGGTGCGTGCGCGGTGGTAATCGGGCGAAGCGATATCGTGGGGAAGCCGGTGGCCATGCTGCTGCTCCGCGAGCACGCCACGGTCACGATCTGCCACTCCCGCACCCGCGACCTGCCTGCGGTGGCGCGCGAGGGCGACATCCTGGTGGCGGCCATGGGCAAAGCGGCTTACATCACCGGTGACTTCATCAAGCCCGGCGCTACCGTGATCGATGTGGGCCAGAACCTCCTGACGTCGGAAGAGGAAGTGCGCAAGATCTTCCACAATGCCAGGGAACCTCTCGAAGCCCTGAAGAAGAGAGGTTCTGTTCTGGTGGGTGATGTGCAACCGGAAGACGTGAGAGAAAAAGCGGGTGCGTATACGCCGGTGCCAGGCGGCGTCGGACCCCTGACCATCATCATGCTGATGTCGAACACCATCGAGGCCGCGCGCCTCCGTCGCGGGTCGCGCGGTGCGGCGCGCTGAATGTCCCAACTCCTGCCCAGTTTCGGCCTTACCGGTGGTGTCGCCTGCGGAAAGAGCACCGTGGCGCGTTTCTTCCAGGACCTGGGCGCAAAAATCATCGACGCGGACCGGATCGGGCATGAGCTGATCGAGCCCGGCCGCGCCGCCTATCAGGAAATCCTTCAGCGCTTTGGGAAAGAGATCCTCGATCCCACCGGCGCCATCGACCGGAGAGAGCTTGGCGCCAGAGTGTTTGCGGACGCGGAAAGGCTGCGCCAGCTCAACGCCATCCTTCACCCGCGCATCATCGCGCGCGTCGATAAGCTGGCACGCGAACACCAGGCACGCGACCCGCACGCGGTCGTGATCCTCGATGCCGCGCTGATCTTCGAGTCGGGCATCGGAGGCACGCTGCGGAAAGTGATTGTGGCGTGGTGCCGGCCGGAACAGCAACTGGAGCGGCTGATGGCCAAGATGGGTGTCTCACGCCAGGAGGCCGAGCGGCGCGTGCGGGCGCAGATGCCCCTCGAGGAAAAGCGTCGCCGCGCCGACTACCTGATCGATTGCTCGGGGAGCAAAGAAGAAACTCGCGGGCAGGTCGAAGCGCTTTTTCCGGAACTGCAAAGGGTCGCCCAGGAGGACTAGGTTTTCACAAGACTGCTGAGAAACCCCCAGGGATCTCATCACGAGGAGTCTGCCCGCCATTAACCCCGATCCCGAAATCGTATAGCTTCCACTGCGACTGTCCCTCTTCCCACCAGTGGGTTGGACTCAACTTCGGGATCGGGATAAAGATCGGCGGACCTTCGGCCACGGCGTGTCACTCGTCACTATGGGTGTTTGGGAGGGAGGATTACTGCGACAACCGCTGTGGTCCAGTCGCCGTGGTTATTGGCGTAGGAAGGGCCTCGCATCCAAACCAACGCCGTCCGCTTATCTTTCCATTTCGGCACCAGGGGACGCAGGTTATTCACGGTGGAGTTTGCGGTAACGGGCTGCCAGCGCCAGTGGGCGCCGCCGTCGTGGGTCTCGCCGCGGAAAAGCTCGTAATGCCGCTGGCTGTCCGCTGCGCTGAGAAGCGGCTTGCCTGTCGTCGGTTCCGCATTGGTGGAGATGAAGACGGTGTTGGGATCCTGCGGGTCGAGCGCCACCAATCCACTGTAATCGTCCTCAAAGGGATAGAGGCGCGTGCCCGCGTAGGCCATTTCGTGGACGTGCCACCGGCGCCCGTCCCAACGGCCGTAATAATAGCGGAGGTCCAATCCGCCCTGCCCCGGCGGGAGCCCACGGCCGTCCTTCTGCGTCGAAAAGGCGATGTACGGGCGGTTATGCTTATCTAACTCAATATCCACAGTCCAGGCAACATTATCAGGGTCACCCTGAAATACCCGGGTCAGGTCCCATGCCGCCAGCGCCGTCTCCGTCGAGACGCTGAGCTTCCCGATCACCCGGCCATCGGAGGCGTGAATCTCCCCGTCGCGCAGAAAGCCGTGGTAGATGCTGTTGTCGTAGTTGCGCGGGTGGTCCTCGGTCGCGATGAAATGGATGGTCCGGTGATGGTCGAAGGCGTATTTTAGATAAGGACTGTAGCCGCCCTTACCCCGCAGTAACCGCCCGCCGTAGGTCCAGGTCTGGCCGTTGTCATCGGAATACATGTAATTGGGGTCGTGACGGAAGCCGCGGTAGAAGTTGTAGATGCGGCCGTCCGGCAGGCGAAACAGGTTCGAGTACGTGACGTTGTCGCCGGCAAACCGCTTGTCCGTCCCGGGCGTTTCAAGAACGCTGGCGTCGCTCCAGGTGAGCGGATCACCCGGCTGCGAAAACCGATAATACACTTTGCGCTCGACAGCATGTTTACTGTAAACAGCCAGGTAGCGGCCGTCGGGGAGCCCCAAGAAAGCCGGGGCATCGTGGTCATCCTGCTCGAAGTGCGGGTGGAGGACGACGTGGCTGGCGTGGCCCGTTTCGAGATCGCAGACCGAGACCTCGACGTTGCCCCAGTCGGGCTTGTCCTGCGTGGCGGCAAAATCGCCGAGCGATCGCACCGACCCCACAATCAGCTTGCCCTTGTCCACGATGGCGCGCTCGTCCATGAACCAGGACCAAGCACCATTGTCATTCAACTGGGCCAGTGAACCGGCCACGTAGTTGGGCGGCAGTTGCCCGGCGCCGGTCGGTCGCTGAAGAATGCCGTCTGCAGTGCCGAGCGGAGCGAAGCATATGCTTTTGCCGATGGGAGGCAGAGGGCTGCGATCCTTCGCTGCACTCAGGATGGCAGGCTCCCAAACGTTCCTGTGCAACCCACCAGCCGCCACTAAAAGGACAGCGAACACAACAAGAGAAAGCTCGAATCGAAAGTGCCGGCTTGTCATTCTGCTCTCCGCGCGGAAGGCCAGCGTCTCGGCAAGGCCACAAGCGGTCAATCGCGCCGCTGCTTTCCCCAGGATCCTACATCCAGCCCTCGCGAAGCTTCCTTCCGCCTTCACTCCTTCTTCTTCAACCATTCCTCGCCGCGCTTGACGAGTCCATCGAGGGTGGCTTGGACTTGCGCGACGTACTTGGCCTGCTCGTCATCATGGATATCTCGGGGAACCTCAATGGGTGGAGCAATAAAGATGGCCGTCCGAGCGAAGGGTTTGGGAACTTCCGTCTGGTCCCAACTCTTGCGGAAGATCCAGGAGCGGCGGGGCACGATGTGAAAGCACAGAATGGAGGCGCCGCTCAGTCGGGCGAGCTGAACGACGCCGGGCTTCGCGAGAAACTTCGGTCCGCGGGGTCCATCGGGAGTGACCGCGGCCTCCAGTCCCTTGCGCAGGGTCCGCACCATTTCCACCAGGACGCGAGAGGCTCGGCGGCTGCTGGAGCCACGCGCCGTCGCGTATCCGTGCCGGTGAATGATGCGCGAAATATATTCGCCGTCGAAATTCTGGCTTACCATGACGACCATTCCGCGTTGACGCCAGTACCAGATGGCGGAAAAAATCTCGCGATGCCAGAAGGTGACGATAAAGCTTTTTCCGCGCCGCACCGCTGCCTCGTAGTTTCCCTTTCCTACGACTTCCCAGCGCAGGCTGCGGCCGATCAACAGCACGGCGAGATACCCGATCCAGCCCGCGAAAAAAATCAGCAGGCGCTGCCAGCGTGTAAAGGGGCGCGGATTCGCTGCTAACAGGAGCTGGGATTCGTCCCCCGAAGCAGGCTCGCTCGCGTCGATCACCGTTCTGCTTTTCCTGCCTTGTACGTTCATGTGAGGGAGGCCACCGCCACAGGGATCAGCATCGCAACGCCGTCGAAGGTCGCCTCAAAGAAGATTGCCATAGGGGAACAGCGACGGCAAGCGGGTTGAGGCGCTTACACCGCAAGCCGCTGCCTCCCGCGCTTCACGGTTCGATGGTGGTTGTCCATCCCCGCCCTGCCCTGCCTGCGGTAGGCAGGCTGCGCAGGCAGGTTTCGCGGGAATGACACGACTTGTGGCGGCGATTTCTCAGCGCCGCGCGCGTGCTGTAGCACGGCCATCTTGGCCGTGTCGAGGGATTCTTTACGCCGCCTTCCGCCGGCGCAACGACGTCAACTTCCGTCAACCGTCAGCCCTTGTCTCGGCGTCATTTGTGCCGCGGTATTCCCTCTTCCTTAGCGTCGTCATCCGGCTTCGGCTGGAGGCTCTTGGCGACGATTTCCGCGAGGTCAAGTATCTCCACGTCATCGCGCTTGAGGTGGTTCGCCGCGTCGCGAAGCATGATGGGACAGTACGGACAAGCCGCTACCACGGTAGAGGCCTTGGTTTCGATGAGCTCGGCGAAGCGAAGTTGGTTTACTCGCTCTTGACCCTGAACCCGCTGGTCGTCAGCCACAAAAAGCTGTGCGCCGCCGGCTCCACAGCATTGGGTGTTTTGGCCATGGTGCGCGGCTTCCGTTACCGAGACCCCGCAGGAGCGGAGGATTTTCCGGGGCGCCGCAGTAATGCCGCGTCCCCTCGCCAGGTAACAGGGGTCATGGTAAGTTGCCATCGCCCTGGATGGCTTAATGGGCAGCCGCGGCAGCAGTTCGGCAATGAATTCCGTATGGTGCACGACCCCCATATGGAGTTTCGCGTAAGAGGCGATTTGCCGGTAGTCCTTATCCAACATCGTCGTGCAGTGCGGACAGCACGATACGATCTTTTTCACCCGCGCTCTCTCGAAGGTCTCGATGAGCTTTTCAGAAAGTTCCAGGAAAAGGTATTCGTTACCAGCTCGCCGCGCCGGTTCGCCGCAGCAGGTTTCACGCGGGAGTACGCCCCAGGAAACGCCGGCGGCGTCCAGAATCTGTTTCATGGCCTGAGCGACCGCCTGGCCGTGCTGATCGAAACTTAATCCGCAGCCCAGCCAGAAGAGCCATTCCTGGCTGCCGTCAAAAACCGGAAATTGCTTCGACTCGATGAGTTTTTGTCGTGTGTCGTGAGCTATGCCCCAGGGATTGTGCGGCGCACGTTCCATCGTCGTAAAGAGTTGGTTCACCTTGTCGTTGGTGATGCGGCCCTCGCTGACGAGTCCGCGCCGGAGGTCGAGAATTTTCCTTCCCACATGCTCGATGCCCACCGGGCATACATACTCGCAGGCGCCACAGGAAAAACATTGGAAGAGATCCTCTTCCGAAACGAAGGTCTTGCCCTGTTCTTTTTCTGCGGGAGTTCCGGCGACGACATCTCCGCCGGAGAGCAGGCCCTTTCGCATGTCCAGGATGATTTCCTTGGGACTCAGCGATCCTCCCGCAAGGTTGGCCGGACAGAACTGGGTGCAGCGACCGCACTCGACGCAAGCATCTACATCGAGGACATCCTTTCGGCCCAAGTCGTGGAAGTGAATCATTCCCAGGTCATCGCCCTCTACCCGTAGCGCGCGCATGGGACTGGTGGTCTCTGCGCGCAGGAATATCGTGACTGGGGCAAGCAGGAGGTGCAGGTGCTTCGATATCGGGATGACCACGAGCAACGAAAAAAACGCCGAGGTATGCATCCACCAGTTTACTTTCCAAGGCATGCTTCCGATCGGAAGCACTCTCCAGCCCAAAAGATACGTGGCCATGAGCGCCGAGATTAAGAAGGCGACAATCCCGGATGTTACGGAGAGTTTACCGAGAGGCTTCGGTCTTAGTACAAATCGCCGGAATGACAGGCCAATCATGGCCACGAGCACGGCCAAAGCCCATGCGGCGACAAACGTGCCATACCAAGTTCGTGTCTCCGTGGCTTTTTCAAGTCCGCGCAAGCCCCATTGGAGGTGTTCTGCGCTTGCCCAGGCGAAGGCGAGAAATCCCCACAAGACTGCGGCGTGGAGGATGCCCACGACAGGCCGGTCGCGCACCACTCGATATTGCAGGATGACTTCCACAAAAACCCGCCATAGCCGTTTGGGAATATGGTCATGAGGAAGATCACCATGCTTGGGGAACACCGAAAAAAGCCGGCGATTAACTGTTCTGAAGAATAGCCATATGCTTCCTGCCGAGATCGCGACAAATATCGCCCGCGTCGGGCCGCCGAGAATAAAGGTGGCGGATAGTGCGAGCGCGAGGAGTGCAATCATCCAGGAGTCTTCCCTGATTCGTTTTAAGTCCATCCCTTATCCCATAATGCCAAAGGAAGTACCAGCACATCGGTTTCGAGCGTCTCGCGCTCGATTTCCGGTATGAACGAAGCTCCTTCGAGAAAGCTGAAAGGATTCGGTCCGCTCTTTGCGGACCGGCCAAGCGGACGCAAATTCTGGGTGTGCGGCCCTGGAGAAGAACCCCGACCCGGTAGTCGGGCGACCGACGCGTGGGGCGACCTATTGCGCAAGGTTTGCGATCTGCTGCTTGACGGCCTGAGACACCGCAGCGTTGGAGGCGAATTCTTTCTCGACCCGCTCGTAGATCTGCCGTGCCTGTGCAGGCTGCGAAGCGCGATAAGCATCCGCCAGGGCCAGTAACGCGCTCGCCCTCGGCACGGACAGCGTGGGATGGTCCACCAGTTCCTGGTATAGCTTGGCCGCGTCCTGTACCTTTCCGGCCTTCGCCAGCTCACCGGCCAGCGCGAACTTGGCAAGCGAGGCGATTTCCTGGTCGCGGGCTTGGCTGGCTTGCTGCAACGTCTGGATGGCCGCTGCGTGGTCTTCCAGGAACGCCTGGCACACTCCCGCCTGGTAGCGCGCAATCTCGGCCGCCTTCGGTCGCGGAATCATCTTGTATTTGTTGACGATGGCCTGAAACTGCTCGAGCGCTTTCTGGTATTTGTCCTGCGCGGTCGGGAAAGAGGGCCCGCCAAGTTCCATCGCCCCGGGCGAGGGCTGGCCCACGTAAGCGCGGAACGTTTGCAGCGCCCCCCCCAGATCGGCGTTGGCCTGAGCTTCCTGCCGGTCCGTATAGAACTTCAAGCCAACGGCCAGGCCGACCACGACCACCACGATGATCGTGCCGTTCAGGATTTCCTTGTAGTGCCGTTTGAAAAACTCTTCGAATTGCTCGAGGGTGTCGCGAAATTCGTCTTGCTTCAGTTGATGGCGGGTCAGTCGGTCCACAGTCTTCGCTCCTTCCGGATGCTTGTCCTTGCCATCTTAGCAACCTGCCCGAGGGGCGTCAATTGACGAGCGTGGCGCGCAGGCGAGGGGTGCCGAGGTTGACCTGAGGGGATTCGAAGCGTAGGCTTGAGCCACCCGACGGTCATAACCTCTTGGAGAAGGCATATGGCTTCAGAATTGCACACCGCTCTCCCGCTCCCCACCGTGGCCATTGGGTTTCGGCCGGAATTCCTGGATTTCCGCCGGGGCATTCGCGTCGGCAACCTTGAAGACAACGAGCGCATCACGCGCATCCTGAAGCTGGCGTTGGAAGCGCGCTACCAGCAAGGGTTCGTCACAGAGCGCTGGGGCCGTGGTGTCTTCTGGCAATGGATTGCCTTTCTGCCGCGCGCCAACCGCGAGGCCAAGCCCCTTTCCTCGCACGTAAGCTTCGGCTGTGCGAAGTTCTTCATCTCCGTGGAGACGGACGAGAAGCTCTTCAAGTGCGGGTTGCAGATCGAGCGCGGTTACGTCAAGGCGCCGCGCTCGTTCCGTGAGTGCCAACTGCACGCGGATTGGGACTGGCATCGGCTGCTCAAAGGCCTGCGGCCCGGGAGCCCTGTCGACCGGGAGTTGCGCCGGCTGATCTTGCGCGAGGGCTTCGGTCTCCACGCCGGCAGTTGGGAAACGGAAATCTCCGAATTCTCGAAGGAGAATTTTCCCGGCGTCGTGAAGCTGCGCCGGCTGCTGGCCGCCGCCCCCAAAGATCACTGGGCAGGGTTCCAGCTCTTCTACCCCATGAGCGAAGCAGAAGTGCGCAGCGCGACGGGCCTGGACCTGGTGGAGTCGATGCTCGCCGTGTTCCACGAGGTCACGCCGCTCATGAACCTGACCATGCAGATCGAATTGCAGGCAACTGGCGACGCGCTTTGACCGCGGGTTCCTCAAGTAGGGAAACATTGCGGCAAGGAAGGGGTTCAGCGTGGCTGTTCCCTCAAACGCTGGCGCTGCCTTCCGAACCGGTCCCCAGTGTGTCATCTGCATTCCGTCGTGGTGATCAAGGCGAGACAGGTTTTGCTGAGTTCTCCCAGCCCACGCTCCAGACCCGCCCGCAACATATCCCCAGCGATTTCCTCGCCAATGCGATGATGCGCGCTACCTGCCAACATGGCGTGCTCGGGTGGTTATTTTTGCTCAATCTGCTATCATTTTCTCTTTCATTTTGGCCGCAGAGGCGCCGGTTATGGCCCCAGGAGAGGATGGCCGAAGCTTCCGGACGATGCGTTATCGTGTCTTTCCCGAGGAGCTCGCAAAGGGGGACTCCGGTTTCAAAGGAGAGTCATCATGGATAAGCAGCAGTCAGGCACCAACAGTCCGCCCCTCGACAAAGACGGCTTGACGGTGATTGCGGGAGCGGGGGGATTCATTGCGGGAGCTCTGGCGCGTTATTTTCACGAGCGGGGGTTTACGCGCATCCGCGCCATTGATAAGAAGCCTCTGCCCGAGTGGTATCAGCGCGTGCCGGGAGTGGAGAGCTTGTGCCTGGACTTGAGTGACAAGGAAAACTGTGTACGTGCCTGCGAAGGCGCGGTGGAAGTCTACAACCTTGCCGCCGACATGGGCGGCATGGGCTTTATCGAGCGGTTTCGCATCGAGTGCTTGCGGAGCGTGTTGATCAACACCCACCTGATTGAGGCTGCCTGCCGCGCCGGAGCCCAACGTTATTTCTTCTCCTCCTCGGCCTGCGCTTACAACACGGAACTGCAGAAGGACCCGAAGGTCCGCGCGTTGAAAGAATCAGACGCCTACCCGGCGATGGCCGAACGCGGCTACGGATGGGAGAAGCTCTTCTCTGAAATGGTCTGCCAGGAATACTGGGCGGAGCGCGGGATGAAAACCTTCATCGCCCGCTTCCACAACGTCTATGGGCCTCACGGCACGTGGGACGGCGGGCGCGAGAAAGCGCCCGCAGCGATTTGCCGCAAGGTGATTGGAGCCAAGGATAAAGGAAGAAAAGAAATCATGATCTGGGGCGATGGCACCGCCACCCGCAGTTTCATGTATATCGAAGACTGCGTGAAGGGCATCGACATGATCATGCACTGCGAGGACCTGATCGCAAAGCCGATCAACCTGGGGTCGAGCGAGCTGGTCACTGTTAACCAATTGGTGGACATCGTGGAGGACATCGCCGGAACCAAGTTTCATCGCACCTACGATGTGACCGCGCCGCGTGGCGTGGCGGGCCGCAACAGCGACAACGCCCTGATCCAGAGCATCCTCCGCTGGGAGCCTCGCACTCCGCTCCGTGAAGGGATGGCCAAGACCTATGCCTGGATCGAGCAGCAGTACTCAGAGCGCAAGGCCGGCAAGCGGACGGTCATCTAGCGTCGTGTAGCATCCGTTCATGAAGTCAGCCCGCGTAGCGGGCGGAATACCCTAGCCCACGGTCCCGCAGGGCGGGATGGGTCAGCGAGTCCCCCCTTACCTGTGTCCCCTCTCCCGCCCCGCGCGGGAGAGGGGCCTCCCGACAGAGGAGGGGCGGGGTGAGGGAGGACTCACTTACCCACGGGTCGCCAGGCTGCGGAAGAAGCTTCAAGGCTGTCATGCTGAGCGGAGCGAAGGATCTGGCTCTGGGTTTATACGTGGAAGGGCCGAAGCAAGGCGAGATGCTTCGCTGCGCTCAGCATGACAGCCCCGGCGGGTTTTTCCGCAGCCTGTTGCGCCCTGGGCTACGTTCCTTCGCCCGCTCCGCGGGCTCGCTTCATCAACAAACCTCTGACACACGGCACTAGCTCGCCGGGGGTGGGATTCAATAGAGGGAGACCGGATGGCGAAGAAGTTCAAAGACCTTTCGGAGCGGGAAATCCTGGCGCTGGCCATTTCTCTGGAAGAGGAAGACTCCCGCGTCTACGGTGACTTTGCCGACGGGCTGCGCGAAACCTATCCGGCGACGGCCAGGATGTTTGAGGAGATGCAGGCGGAGGAATCCCAGCATCGCCGCAGCTTGATTGACACGTTCCGCCAGCGCTTCGGAGAGCACATCCCGCTCATCCGCCGGCAGGATGTAAAGGGATTTGTCGAGCGCCGCCCGGTGTGGCTGGTGCGGCCGCTGGGCATCGACGTGGTCCGCAAGCAGGCGGAGATCATGGAGCTCGAGACCCGGCGCTTCTACGAACGCGCCATGCAGAAGGTAACGGATGCCTCGACGCGCAAGTTGCTGGGCGACCTCGCCGAGGCCGAACGCAAGCATTCGGCGCTGGCGGAATCTTTGGCGGAAAAGCATCTGACGCCGGAGACGCGCAGCGAGGAAGAGGCCGCGCATCGCCGCCTGTTTGTCCTGCAGATTATCCAGCCGGGTCTGGTCGGGCTGATGGATGGCTCGGTCTCGACGCTCGCGCCGGTCTTCGCGGCGGCTTTCGCCACGCGCAGCAGCCCCGATGCCTTTCTCGTAGGTCTAGCCCGGATTTCTCACCACGCTCTACCGTTTCTCGTCGGGCGGCCGGAAGGGCGGGGTTTTAACCCCGCCGAAAAAGCGGCTTCTAACTCTTTGTTCGTCTCGCGCCCCGCGCAGCTCGTTCCGACAGGCTGCGCGGGGCGCGAGACACGGAAATAATTAGAAAGGTCATCTGACGGCGGGGTTTTAACCCCGCCCTTCCCCGTCCGTGGTGAGAAATTCAGGCTAGCGGCCTCGGTGGGAGCGGGTATCTCAATGGGTTTCGCCGAAGCGCTTTCCGACGACGGTTCGCTCACCGGGCGCGGCCATCCCTGGGTGCGTGGCTTCATCTGTGGGTTGATGACCATGGCGGGAGGCATCGGGCATACGCTGCCGTTCCTGATTCGGGACTTCCGCCTCGCGACGACGGCGGCAGTTGCCGTCGTCACGGCGGAACTCGCGGCCATCAGCTACATCCGTCATCGTTACATGGACACGCCTTTTCTCTGCGCAGCCTTCCAGGTCGTCGTGGGCGGCGTGCTGGTTTTTCTGACGGGCATTGTGATCGGGAGCTCGTGAAGCAGCCTGGGCCTCCACGAGCGACCCCTAAGGGAGAAACATCTCATGCGGCTCGTATTGGGTTCGGATCATGCCGGGTTCGAATTGAAACAAAGCTTGGCTGAATACCTTCGCGAATTGGGCCACGAGGTGTTGGACGTCGGCGCCCATAGCACTGCGCCCGTAGATTACCCGGACTACGCGGAGGCGGTGGCAAAGGCGCTGCGGGACGGCCGGGCTGAGCGCGGCGTGCTGATTTGCGGCAGCGGCGTCGGCGCTTCGGTGGCGGCGAACAAGATTCCCGGCATCCGCGCCGGCCTCTGCCACGACGCCTATTCCGCCCACCAGGGAGTCGAGCACGACGACATGAATGTGCTGGTGCTGGGCGCCCGGGTGATAGGGCCGGAACTGGCGAAGGAACTCCTGCACGGATTTGTGCATGCCAGCTTTTCCGGCGAGGAGCGCCACGTCCGTCGCCTGGGAAAAGTCAAGGCAATCGAGGCCCGTTACCTGCACTCGGAGCGGTAGATGCGCCGCCTAACTCCCGCACCCCCGGAGGCGTTATGACTTGGTCCCTCGAAAGTCCCGACCAGCAAGAAATCTGGCGGATTCTCCGCAGCCTCAATCAGGCGTGGGTGAACGGCCAACCGGAGCAGATCGCCAACTTCCTGCACCCGGACGTGGTGTTTGTGGGCCCGGACCTCCAGAAGAGGATGCAGGGCCGCGAGGCCTGCGTGGCGAGCTACCAGGAATTTTGCTGCCAAGCCGCAATCCGCAACTTCAGCGAATCCGAGCCCGCCATCGATGTGTGCGGCAACACCGCCGTGGCGATCTATGGTTTTGAGATACGTTATGAAATGAATCAACAAACCTTCCAGGAGACGGGGCGAGATCTGTTTGTCTTCACGCGCGAGGCAGGCGAGTGGAGAGCCGTCTGGCGGACGATCCTGGGCCTGACCTGAAAGGGTGCGCCGCACCGTTCGTGCTGCCCACGGTGTGCCCTGCGCTCTAAGGCGCTTCGCGCCAGCAGCACGATCCGAGCAAGCTTTCGAGAAATGCCGAGAATCTAGTCCGCGGAAAATCCCGGTGCACGACGGGATCCTTTCCTGCGTCCCGGCCGGTGGCTTTTCGGGTACAATCCCCGCATGCTGGTGCGTTTTTGTATCTACGGGCTTCTCGGTTGGTGCTTCGAGGTGGTGTGGAGTGCGGTCACGGAAACGGCCTGGGGCAAGCAGCGCGACTGGCGCTTGGTGGGCCACACTTATCTCTGGATGTTCCCGATCTACGGCTTGCTTGCCCCATTGGGTGAACCCATCCACAACTTTCTGCGGCCCCACACCTGGCTTCTGCGCGGCCTCGCCTATTTGCTCGGCATTTGGATCGTCGAGTACGTCACCGGCTGGCTCATTAAGAAGCTCACCGGCAGGTGCCCGTGGGACTACTCCAACTTTCCCGGAAATTTCCACGGGATCGTCACGCTCGAGTACGCTCCCGTATGGTTCATCCTCGGCCTCGCCTTCGAGCGCGTGCACGACGCGCTGGTCAAGCTCACGCCTGCCCTACACCAAGTCCTGACCCACTGATTCACTGAGGCAGTCTCTCATTCCATCTCAAACGCCAGATACTGCAATTTCCCGTCGCGCTCGATCTGCAGCACCGTAGCGTCGCCTGGCTGCAGCCGAAGAATGCCGGACCGCAGTGCCTCCAGGCTGATGATGGGCACGCCGTTCAAGGAGTGAATGACGTCGCCGGTCATCAGCCCCAACTCTATGCTGGCGGCCCAGGTGGTCCGCGCGGCAACGATCACTCCGGATCCCATGCGCAAACCGGGAATCATTTCCGAAATACGCCGGTCGATTTGGATGCCGAGGATTCCCAGTTTCGGTACCAGGTTCTCCCGGGGATCGAGCGCGTCCGCCAGCCTGTCCATCTCATCTTTTTGCTCCACCACGGGGATCTCGAGTGGGACATTTCCCGACCCGCGCAGCACCTCCACTTTCAGCGGCGCGGGATTCACGCGCAACATGAAATTGGCTTCGAATTGCGGCATGCTGGGCACGGTTCCGCCGTTCAAGGTGAGAATGACGTCCCCAATCTTGAGTCCGGCTCCCTCGGCAGGGCCGCCCGGACGGATGTCGGAAACTACTACGCCTTGATCCCGCGGCAGACCCAGCCCCGCCGCCAGGGTCGGCGTGATATCCTGCACGCTGGCTCCGATTGCTCCGCGGTGCACGTGGCCATGATCCCGCAGTTGCACATAAACGTAGTGCACGACCAGGCTCGGAATCGCAAACCCAATGCCTTCATTCCCGCCGCCCTGGGTCAGGATGAAGGTATTGATCCCCACCAATCGGCCCTCGATATCGACGAGTGGCCCGCCGCTGTTGCCAGGGTTGATAGGTGCATCGGTCTGGATGTAAACCATCGGGCGCTCGGGATCGGGCTGGCGCGCCACCGAACTGATCACTCCCATGGTCACGGAGTTTCCCAAACCCTCCGGGCTTCCGAAGGCGAAGACCAATTGGCCTTGCCGCACGTCCGGGTAGCTGCCGAAGGGAAGAGAAGGCAAACCATTCGCTTCGACCTTGAGCAACGCCAGGTCCGTGTCCTTGTTCACGCCCAGAATGCGCGCGTTCAGCGTCGTCGTCCGGGCGCCCAGGGCTTGAGCCGGCGATCCGGTTGCGTCCGCCGAAAGCAGCACCACGCGAACCCTCTCGGCCCCTTCCACCACGTGCGCGTTGGTCATGATGTATCCGTCCGGGTCGACAATCACCCCGGACCCCAGGCTGTGCTGCCTGCCGATCAGGGATGTGTCCGTGCGTCCATGCTCCTCCACCGCCGCGTATCCCGTGACCAGAATCTGCACCACCGCCGGCGAAACACGCTGCGTCAAGGACTCCACGGAACCGTTGAGCTGACGCAGTAAGTCGGGGCCAGGTGCGGGTTTGGCAGACTGCGCGCGCGAGGGCTGCGCCAGGAGGCCGAACAAGATAAGCCCCGCCCACGTCGTGAAAGATTTTGAACGACTCCCCCGAGTCCGAAGCATAATTCCTCCCTGTGACCGAAATCGCTTGGTTGCCGTGATTTGCGAAACTGGCTGTGCCCCGCCCCTGAACCTCTTAGCCCATCTGCGGTTCGCCTTCTCTCATGAGATGCAGAAACTGCCTCGCCATGCTTTCCGGCTTCCACGTCCAGGCGGTTTCTCGGGCAGCGCCCAAATTGTACCGCAAGGCTCGCCGTCGAGCCTTGCGGCTATTCGATCGCGCCGAGCCTCTTGCGGCGCGGCAAAGGCCCGCGTCACTCGAAGAGCCGCAGAGCCTGCCCTGAGCAGAGCGAAGGGGCCGGACCGCAGGCCCTGCACTACCCGTGCCGCAGACGGGCCTCGCCACCCGCGCGGTTTTTGCCGCTGCGCCCGCTGCCCGGGCGGTGTAGAATCACCGCTGCCGCCAACTGATCTGCTATCCAAGAAGGTGATGCCATGAAAGAGTTGCTCTCCCTGGTTCTTTTTTCCAGCCTGGGTGCGAGCGTGGGGTTCGCCCAAGCCGCGAAGACTCGCCTTGCCGTCGTCGGCCTCGACCACGACCACGTGTGGGGCCTGCTGGAAACCCTCGCCAAGACTCCGCAGGCGGAGCTGGTGGCTATTGCTGATCCGCACCCGGAGCTGGTCGCAAAGGCCAAAGCCAAGGTTCCCGCCAGCGTGAAATTCTTCTCCGATTACGTCGAGATGCTCGACCAGGCGAAGCCCGATGCGGTCATCGTCACCACAGCAAACCATCGGCATCTTGAAATCCTGCGCGCCTGCACCCAGCGGCACGTACATTTCTTCACCGAAAAGCCCATGGCCGCGACCGGCGCCGACGCGCGCGAAATGGCGCGGCTGGCGCGCCAGGCCAACATCAAGCTGATGGTGAATTACTGGAATGCCTGGGCGCCCGCCACGCAGGAGGCTTACGGGCGTCTGAAGGCCGGCGAGCTCGGGCCCATCCAGAAGATGATCATCGAATTCGGGCACGAGGGTCCGAAGGAGATCGGCGTCTCGAAAGAGTTCGCGGACTGGCTCTACGATCCAGAGAAGAATGGCGCCGGCGCGCTTATGGATTTCACCTGCTACGGTGCAGATTGGGCGCTCTGGGTGAAAGGACGGCCGCAGCGCGTCTATGCGTATGCACTCAAGCTCAAGACCGCCCAGCACAATAACGTCGAAGACGACGCGGTGGTATTGCTCGAGTATCCGGACGCCACAGCGATTCTGCTGCCGTCCTGGGATTGGCCGCACGGAAAGGGCCAAGCGGAGTTCTTTGGTCCTAAAGGCAGCTTCCTGGTCATGGGCGACGGCTTGCTCTTCCAACCCGCGCACCAAGGAACCACCGTCAAGAACCCGAACGGCACGCCGGTTTCCACCCAGCCGGTGCCGGCAGAGAAGGAAAACGGCGTCGCTTACTTCCTGCACTGCCTCCGGGATAACCAACCGATTGAGGGCCCGGTTACGGCGGAGTTGAACGTGGGCGTGAACGAAATCATCGACGCCGCGAAGGAATCGATTCGCACCGGGCGCGCAGTGGAATTGCCGGCGGAGTAGGCGAGCGAGTGCAAGAAACGATGGCTCATCGAGCGCACGCCCTCATACGTCCTTCGTGGCTTGACGCGAGGCGGCTTCTTCCCACAGCTGGCGCCGCGGGCTGTTACGATGACGGCGGTGAGCGGCGCACCAAATGCGCCACTCCGGCGGCCAGGCTTCCGAAAAGCATCCCGACGAGAATGGTGAACGCCACCCAGAAGGTGAGTTGCGGAAAGAAGCCGAGCCACAGGTATTTCGTGAGCAGGCCCAAGCCGTGTGGCAGGTCGGGGGGAATCGCGTCGTAGTGAGTGCCCCATTTCCTCCAGAACGCGAAGAACATCACGACGGCCACCGGCGCGCGCGCCGCGTAGGAATATGCGAGCAGGGTTCGGAAGAGCGCCGGCCAGCCCGGTAGCGTGAGGATCGCCGCCAGGACGAATACTCCCCAGGCAAACAACAGTCTTTCGCGGAAGGCGTAGGGGTGCAGCAGCCTCGCGCCGGCGAAACTCAATCCCACCACTGCCGCGACGCCCAGCAAAGCAAAACCCAGCGCGCGGCCATACGACTTGGGGCCCTGGGCACAGGCGCGGAGCTTCATCGCGAAATAGATTCCAAAGATGGGCGCCAGCCAGATGATTCCGATAATCGCCCAGGGCCCGCCCGGCTCGGGATTGAAAAACCTTCGCGACCCGTGGGCGAGTTCACCCGCCAGCCGCAGCACCGTGACGGCCAGCGTCACCAGCGCGGGGACGAGGATCAGCCTTCTGCTATCCAGACGAGTTTCGGAGGGTTCGGTCACAAGAGCCTCCTGCAGAAGTGCGCGCAGAGGCGGCTTCCCGCCTCGGCGCGGAAAATCGAGGAGCGGCAGAAATGATTTGGCGTCAAGCCGCCGAGGGCGTTGCGTTGCCGCGATAGACGATGGCGGCGACGATGGTGCCGAAAAGTGCCCCAACCAGAACCGTGAAGGCGATCCAGATGACCATCTGCGGCAGAAAAGCGATCATCATGTACTGGCCAAAGAAGGATGTCGGCCCGGAGTAGTTGGGAGGCAGAACGTCGTAGTGCGTCCCCCAGTGCCCGAGCATGGCGAAAATCATCACGACCGCCACAGGAATACGCGCCGCATAGCCGTAAGCGACCAGGACTTTGAAGAGCGCGGGCCAGCCCAGGGTGACCACGCTCGCGCCGAGGGCCATGAGCAGATATCCTACCCACATCTTGCCCGGGAACTTAAGCTGCGGCGCAAACCCCAAATAGGCCGCTACGACGGAGATGACCAATCCGAGCACCGCGAACCCGAGGGCCTTCCAAAGGCTGGGTGCGCCTTGCCCCGAGCCCGCCAGCTTCACCGCGAAGTATGGCCCAAAGAGGAAGGGAAGCCAGGAGATTCCGATGATTGCCAAGCCCCCTCCGGGTGCAGGACTGAAGAATCGAGGGGACCAGTGCGCCAGTTCCCCGGCCAGCCGCAACAAGGTGATCGCCAGGGTGATGACGGCAGGGAACAGTATCAAACCTTTGATGTTGAGCTTGGACCCCGAAGCAGGTTCCGACATGCGTTCCTCCTTCTTCTAAAGGGATACGGTCGAGCTTGCACAGGGATTGTAGTGATTTCCAAAACCCGAAACGGCGTGCGCATTCTAGCCGATTTGGCGCGGCGTGGCTAGTACCGGTTGAAGATTGAAGGAGCCGCATACCGACCCGAGCTTGCCGCGCCTGCTCCGTTGTCACATGAAACGCGCGGAGGCCTCAGGCACGCGGAATTCGCTCTTGAGGCTCTGCGCCGACAGTCCAAGGAAAATTCTGAGCTTTTTGCTGGAGGCCAGGCTCGAATGATGTTAGACTAAAACCCGACTTGCGGAACCCGCCGCGTGGGGCTGTCGGCCAGCAGACCATCCGTTCTTAACGAGGCTCCTGCCGCCCGTTACGGCCATTTCTCCGCGTTGCCGAGGGGTACGAAGGGCGGGGACAGGGCCGCACTCGAAACACCTGGGCCGGAAATCAGACTGAAGCGTGGCCGCCATTGCGACCCGCAGACGGGAAGCACGCCTATCGCTTTCGCCGGGAGAGGTGATTGATGAAAGTCCTGCTGGTCTATCCCGAATTCCCCGACACCTTCTGGAGCTTTAAACACGCTCTGCCCTTCCAGGGCAAGCGCTCGGCGTTTCCTCCCCTGGGCTTGCTGACGGTTTCGGCGATGCTGCCAAAACACTGGCAGAAGCGCTTGGTGGATTTGAACGTTCAGCGCCTGAAGGATTCGGACCTGGATTGGGCGGATGTGGTTTTCTTCAGCGCGATGATTGTGCAGGGCCCTTCCCTGAAGGAGCAACTTGCGCGCGCCAAGCGCCGCGGCCGGCGGACAGTCGTCGGCGGGCCGATTACCAGCGCCCGCGATGCGGCGATTTCCCAGGGCGATCACATCGTGGAGGGCGAGGCGGAGGAAATGATTGGCCAGCTCGTCGCGGACCTCGAGCAGGGGGCAGCCAAGCCTCACTATATGCGCGTGCAACTGCCGGATGTGACGCGCGTGCCGCTCCCGGATCTGCACCTGGCTCCCCTGCGCCGCTACAGCTCCATGTCCGTGCAGTTCTCGCGTGGCTGTCCGTTCACCTGCGAGTTCTGCGACATCATCGAGATTTATGGCCGCCGCCCGCGTACCAAGACTCCCGACCAGGTGTGCGCGGAGCTCGACCAGCTCTACCGTCTCGGTTGGCGCGGGTCTGTTTTCATGGTAGACGACAACTTTATAGGTAATAAAAAAAGCGTTAAAGCACTGCTTCCCCGCATGACCCAGTGGATGCGCGATCACAATTTCCCCTTCGCGCTTTATACGGAGGCTTCCCTGAATCTGGCGGAGGACGAAGAGCTGCTGGGGATGTTGCGCGAGGCGCATTTCACGCGCGTTTTCCTGGGCATCGAGACGCCCGTGGCCGAGAGCCTGAAGGAGACGACCAAATTCCAGAACCTGCGCAAGGATCTGCTGGAGAGTGTGAAACTCATTCAGGCATATGGCCTGGAGGTGATGGCGGGCTTCATTGTGGGTTTTGACAACGACCCGCCGGATGTCTTCGACCGGCAAATTGCCTTTATCCGCGAAGCGGCCATCCCGCTTTCGATGGTCGGCCTGCTCAGTGCGCTGCCGAATACCCAGTTGTGGAGGCGGCTCAAAGCGGAGGGACGGCTTCTCAAGGCCAGCCTGGGGAACAACACCCTGGCCGACCTGAACTTCATCCCCCGCATGGACCCGCAGGAACTGCTGGATGGCTACCGGCGCATCCTGCAGACCATTTACAGCCCGCGCGAATACTTCCAGCGTGCTTCCGCTTTCCTGACGCAGTTGGGGAGCGGATCACGCTCGCCGATCGTGTTCTCGGATGTCATGGCGCTGGGCCGCTCGCTTTGGCGGCAGGGTCTACTCAGCAACTACCGCCAGGAGTACTGGAAATTCCTCGTCCAGTCGGTGCGCCGCCACCGGCGCCACTTCAGCAAGGCCATTACCCTGGCCATCATGGGGCACCATTTCTTCGAACTCACCGCCGCAACCGAGTCGAGCTAGTGCCGGCCCAACTTGACTCACCTGACCTTTCTACGGAGGGCCCTCTTTCGGGCCACGTAAAATGAAGGCGCCGTAGATTGGGAGATCAAGTTGGAACGGCACTGAGCTCGGGTGTTGGGCGGGGCGACCGCGATGCCGTCTCTGCGTTCCGTTTACCATTGGGTGGGGAAGAGCAATGGCGGTGGGGAAACGAGTGATTCGCCGGGGGAAGATCCCTGCGCGCTACCCCTTCTTCAGTTCGGTCAGAACCAGTCGCCCGCATTCCCTCAGGGTTTCAAATACCCCGACTCCTTTCAGGGCCACCGCCTCGAAGACGGGCTCATTCTTTCTCACCAGGTTCGCTTTCAATTCCTCGACAGGAAGGGCGTTGGGGAGGTCGCGCTTGTTGAGTTGGAGCACGTAAGGAATCTTCAGAAAGTCGTAACCGTGCTCCATCAAATTCTCCTGCAGGTTCTCGAGAGCTTCCAGGTTGGCGTCCATCCTTTCTTCCTGGGAATCCGCCACTAACACCACACCGTCCACGCCGCGCAGGATCAGCTTGCGGCTGGCGTCATAGAAGACCTGTCCGGGAACGGTGTAGAGGTGGAAGCGCGTCTTGAAGCCACGAATGGCGCCAAGGTCGAGCGGGAGGAAATCGAAGAAAAGGGTGCGGTCGGTCTCGGTGGCCAGGGAAATCATTTTCCCGCCGGTTTTCCCCAGCGTCTGGTCAAAAATCCATTGCAGGTTGCTGGTCTTGCCGCCCAGGCCCGCGCCGTAGTAAACGATTTTGCAGTTGATTTCCCGGGCGGCGAAGTTAATGAAACTCACGCGGTGAAGTCCCCTTCCCAGAATCTCGAAACTTTAGCGTACAATGAAACAGTCCCTCGGCGAGAAGCCCTCCGCAAAGCTGTCTCCCAGCCGGGGCCCTTTTGGCTCAGGCCAATCTCCGGAGTCCATCGTATATAACACAGCAACACCCTGCTGACAATACCAGGCGGGAGCGGCAATCTTATATCGCCCCCGCGCTTCCCCTCCGTGGTGAGAAATTCGCGGTAGACCGTACCGGCATCACGCTGCCGATTGGCGTTCTCCAACAAGTCAAGAGGATGAAAACGACGGACGCCCGTGCGCGCCACCATCTCTCAGCTCTCGGTTCAACCGAAGCTGCGGGTAAGCTGGTCTTCGGTCGGTTGTGATCTGTGTCAGGAAATATGGTCGAGGTGAAGAGGCGCGAAAACGCTTCCAGCTCTTTGGGTGCGCGAAAAGCAGAAAACTCGGGAGGAGCCGAGGTGTTTTTTAGGTAGGCCATTGCCCCGGCTCTCCCGGTCCTGTATGTAACGACCCCCGTAAGGGGGCGGGTAGTGGCTAAGTCATTAGTGGTTCAAGCTGCCTAGATGATGCCACGCATCGGCTCTGGGTTGCAAAGGCTTTTCCGGAAATCGTCATGGGCAACCTCTTTTTTAACTTGTTTCGCTTATGGAACCGTGACTGCCTCTTGAACCTGGCTTTCCTGGGCTGCCGTCTGCTTTCAAGTCCAGGAAAAGCAGCCACCCAGGATTTGCCTCACAGCAGATTCCCAGGTGGTCGGCAGGGAGATTTCGATGGCAACGCTCTGTGCCCGCAAGATCGGTGCTGACAGAGCGCTGCCTGGTCCACTCCCAGTTTCTTGAGGGAACGGTCGCCTAGTTGGGAACAAAGCGCCGCAGACATTTCGCGCGTTTGCTTCCCCTCGGCGCAGGCTTCCCCCGCACGCATCCGGGACAGGGTCAAGCTCTATCTTCAAGGTCCCCTGGTGGTCTCAGGAAACGTTCATGACCAGGATCTTCCGCACTGTCATTTCTTCGATTGCGTAGCGCACCCCTTCGCGTCCCAGCCCGGAGTCCTTGACTCCGCCATAGGGCATGTGATCGATGCGAAACGAGGGTGCATCGCCGACGATTACCCCACCCACCTGCAGCTCTTCATACGCCTGAAACAGCAGCTTCGCGTCGCGGGTGAAGACGCCGGCCTGCAAACCGTAAGCTGAGTCGTTCACCTGCCGAAGGGCGTCCGCGAATTCCTGATAAGGCTCGACGGTCACCACCGGCGCGAACGCTTCCTCGCAGTTGACCCGCTGTTGCGGACGGGTGCCGGTCAGAACCGTCGGCTCCATCATCGCGCCCGTGCGCTTGCCGCCGCAGAGAATCTGCGCACCTTCGGCCACCGCTTCTTCCACCCAGTGCAGGGCGCGCGCCGCAGCCGCCTCGGAAATCATCGGGCCCACATCGGTGGATTCGTCGAGCGGATCGCCCAGCTTGAGTTTCTTGACGCGCTCCACGAAGGCTCGCAGGAATTTCGCGAACACGCCCCGCTGAACCAGGATGCGCTGAACCGAAATGCAGGTCTGGCCCGCGTAGGCAAAGCCACCCACCGCACACCGCTCCGCCGCCTGGTCAAGATCCGCGTCGTGATGCACGATGACGCCGGCGTTTCCCCCCAGCTCCAGCGTCACCCGCTTCTTGCCGGCTTTTCTCTTCAGCTCCCACCCGACCGCCGCGCTGCCGGTAAACGAAAGCATCTTCAGGCGGTCGTCCGTGATCAGCGGTTCCGCGTCTTCGACCGCCACGGGGAGAACGTTCAGGCCGCCGGCCGGCCAGCCCGCACGCTCCACGAGTTCCGCGAGCAGCAGGGAACAGAGCGGCGTCTGCGGCGCCGGCTTGTGCACCAGAGTGCAGCCGGTCGCCATCGCCGGCGCCCACTTGTGGGCCACCAAATTGAGCGGAAAATTGAAGGGTGTGATCGTCGCCAGCGGCCCGATGGGAAATCGCCGCACGATGGCCCAGCGCCACGCGGTCGATGCCTGCAGGTCGAGCGGCAGCCAGTCGCCGTAAATCCGCGTGCTCTCCTCGGCCGCGATCGTGAAGGTAAAGACGGCGCGATTCACTTCCACCCGCGCGGCTTTCAGGGGCTTGCCGGCCTCGAGCGCCAAGGTGCGCGCAAATTCCTCGCGTCGCTGGGCGAGCCCCGCGGCCACCTCGCGCAGCACGCGCTGCCGTTCGTAAGCACCCAGCTTGCGCGTAACTTCGAAGGCGTCGCTTGCGGCCTGAATCGCCCCTTCTACGTGTTCGCGCCGCGCCTGGACGATCCTGGCGAGCAGGCGCCCGTCTGAGGGCGCGCGCAGTTCCACACTCGTGCCGTCGGTTTGCCATTTTCCGTCGAGAAAAAATCCCCAGGTTCGCATCGAAGGCGTAACCTGATTCATGACCGCTTCCTCCGGTTTCCGTCCGCCCATGCCGGATCCCTCATGGGTCACGGCTGCAGTCTCGCGGCGGCCGCCCGTCCTTAAGAAGCATAGCAGTTTCGCGGCGACTTTTGCGGCGGAACCAATGCGCCGCTGCAGGTAAACGATTGCCAGTTTGCCCTTGGATTCGTAAGCGCGAATTTAGGGAGAGAGGGAAGGAAATGAGTAGCGCAGGGCCCGCCCCCCGGCCCTGCGGCTTTTCGAGCTGTGCGGGATCTTGCCGCGCCGCCCAATGCGCGTCGCGGTGGAAGTGCCGCCCCGATAAATCGGGGCGCTACATCTCTTCTTCTTCCGTGCTCCCCCGGGCAGACCGGTCATCCCGCCGTGGGCGCGGTATTCTTGCAGCATGGCGCGGCTGCGTCGTCCTTTTCTGTCCGACTGATATTTCTTGGTCACCGCGCGCGCCGTGCTGGGTGGCAAACCAATCGATCTTCAGGGCGTCAAGTCTAGTTTCTCGATAAGAGCTTTGGCGTCCTTCGCCGCTTGCGCGTCTTTGATGGCGCTTCGTTCGTGCTGGATCTTTTCCTGGAATTTGGCGGATGCATCGTGCTGGGCTTTTGCAGCCTCCACTTGTTGTTTGGGCGCCGTGGTGTCTTGTGCGGCCTTTTCGAGGCAGCTCACCAGTCCTCCCAACATGCTATTTTCTATGGTGAGCTTGTTCACTGCACTCTTCTGGTGGTTAAGGTGTTCAAAATCCGGAAGGCTTTCCTTCTTCACCGTCTCCGTGAGTTCCACCAAGGCCTGCTTGGATCCCTCCACCATGGATACCTCATCCCTGCAAGCCTGCGCGAGAACCTGTTGCGGCCCAAGAAAGAGCCCCACGCCGGCCCCTACCAGGAGGGTCATTCCCCATACCCGTCTCATGGTTGCGCCTCCTAGATTCGCTTGTGATCTTGCCCGGAAGACGCTGCCCAAGGGCAGCTCTTTCCGGACCCGCGATTGAACCTGGCGCTCATGCTAGCACAACCCGTATCGCTTTGCTTTATCATCGCCGCACACTCAGCGGCTTCGGAATCCTGGCTTATGGATAGTGATCCATCTGTCGCGTCGTCGCCGCCGCTGTCATCCTGAGGAGTCCCGCCCTGCGAGACGACGAAGGATCCCTGTATTACGTTTGTCCCAGCGAGCAGATTTCCACTTCCTGGTGTTGCTCCAGCATGAACGAGTATTCCGGCATGAGTGCGGCGCACCCTACGCGCCGGGGCGGGTTAACGATTGCCAGTTTGCCCTTGGAATCAAAGCGCGAACTAAGGGAAAGAGAGAAGGAAATGCGTGGCGGCAGGGCCCAGCGGCGGACCGCAGGCACAAACCTTCGCAAAAAAACGGAACTTTCCACACCTATTGAGCGTCCATATAAACGGGCATCCGATCCAACCGCTGCAGGTTCTTCCTTCGCGGCTCCGCGAAGCAGGACGCGGAGAAATCAGAGCGCCCGGGGCAATAGCCGGGCGAAGAATAGGAGCTCAACCATGAGACGGCGCGCCGTAGCAGTGGGGATGGTCGTGGCGCTGGGGCTTATCGCGACTTGCCAGGTGGCGTGGACGCGTCCGGCCCAGGCCTCGAGCCTGGACGATACGGTCCTGAACCTTGTCCAGACGTGGCTTAATGCGGAATCCGAAGGTGACTCGGCCGCTTTGGATAAGTTGATCGCCGACGACTTCCTGGGGACGGGACCCGGAGGCAATATCTTGAACAAACGCGACATCGTCCCTCCTGCCGGTGAGGAGAGGCCACGCATGCCCAAATCCCAAGTGAAAGACTCGGTAGTGCGCCTGTACGGCGAAACGGCTGTAGTGATGGGCAGCGCGGCATACGAGACTCTGAACCAGCCGGGCTTCAGATTCACTCTGGTTTTCCTGAATCGGGGGCAAGGCTGGCAGATGATTGCCGCGCACCTGGTCAGCGCGCAACCCGCGAAGTAAGTTCCGCGTTAAGCGTCAAGCGACTCGAAGGCTGATGAATGCGCCCGGGGAATCCCGGCGGACGGGCGGGTCCGCCCCTTCCCCTCCGTGCTGAGGAATTCGGGCTACGATATGCTTGCGGCGTCGTTCAGAAGAAGAGCTTGAGCGCGAACTGGATCAGGCGCGGGTCTCGCGCGAGCATGACGCGGCCGAAATCCGCGCCGTCCGAGATGTTGCCGTCCGGGGCCAGGAATTGGGCGTGGTTCACGACGTTGAAAAACTCGCCACGGAATTCCAGCCGCGCTTGTTCCGTAAGCTTGGTGTTCTTATGGATGGCGATATCGAAGTTGTTGAGGCCCGGCCCGCAGCAGATCGAGCGCGGCGCATTGCCGATCGTGCCCAGCGCCTGCGGCTGGAAGATCGAGGGATCGAAGAAAAGGTTGTTCGGTCCGCGAGGATTCAGGGTTCGGAAGGACGTGACCGTGTCGGGCTCGCCGGGTAACTCAAAATCGTAGCTATTCATCAACTCCAAATCATCTGAAGAGGTAATGCGGATGGGGAAACCCGTCTGAAAGGTGGCGATCCCGGAAATGCCCCAGTCGTTCAGGAGCTTGCCGGCCCAGCCCCCCCGTTGGGGAATGGGCAGTTGCCATACGTAGCTGTAAACCAGCCGCTGGCGCGCATCGAAAAGCGACAGCGCCCAACTGCGGCGGATATCGAGCGGATTCAGGACATTCTCAAAGCTGGAAGCCTGGTCGAAAGATTTGCTCCAGGTATAGGATGCGCGGAATTCCAGCCCTTTCGAGAAGCGCTTCTCCACCAGCACCTGCAGCGAGTTGTAGTTGGAGTTCGCGATGGTGTCTTCCGCGAAAATGCTGGAAAAAACCGGAACGCCGTCCGGCGGGCAGCCGGCACCGGTGGTCGGCTGGCAGAACGGCGAGGAATAAGGCCGCAGGCCGACGAGCGTAATGGCCGTGGGATTGGGGCCGGTGACCGACGGCACGGAGCCGTAAGGCAAGTGCAAGGTCACGCCTGGGGGAATGGTCCCAGGCAGAAGAAAATAGGAACTGTCTTCAGCAAAGGGGCCGCAGTCGACGCTGCTGTCGCCGTTCAGGCCGGCGATCTGGTGCAGGTCGAGGCAGGTTTGCGGATCGGCAAAATTCAGGTCGTGGGTGGCGAGCAGCCGGTGCCCCTGCGAGCCGACGTAACCGATCTGCAGCAGCAGGTTGGGCGTCACCTGGCGTTGGATATTTAGGTTATACTGAACAGAATATTGCGAGCGGAGTTTAGGCTGGAACTGGCCGTACAGCAGGATGGGACGGAACGACGAAAAATCCTCCGGCTCGCCGCGCTGCGGGTTCAGAATGCCGTTGAAGGGGTTGGGGTTGATGGTGCTGTCCTGGCCAACGAAGGGGGTGTTGAAAAGACTGTTCGAAAGGCTGGTACTTCCACCGAAGGGCGGCTCTCCATTGAATTGTTCCAGAACCAGTTGCTCGATGGGGTTATAGAAAAGCCCCCAGCCCATGCGGAAGCTGGTCTTCTGCGGGCCGCCCGTGAGCTTCTTCAGCCAGCCGCGGTCCCAGCTTGGACTCCAGGCTAACCCCAGGCGTGGTGCAAACGATCGATAGTAAGTTTGGGTCAGGCCCAGCGGAACGTCGGGGTCCCCAGGCATGACCAGCCCACGGGGAAAGACGGCTTCACCCGCGCTGCCGGGGTTGCAGTCGGTTGAGCCAAAGGTTCCTCCCAGGGGATTATCCGCCGCGAGCTGGCAGGGAAAGACGTGCGTGTCCTGGCCGGGCCGGAAGGTCTGCGTGCGTCCTCCGATGTCGGCAATGGGCGTGTTCAGTTCCCAGCGCAGGCCGTAGTTCAGCGAGAAGTTGCGTTGCACCTTCCAGCTATCCTCCGCGTAAAGATAGGACGCCGAGCCCCGCACGTACTCGTGCTGCGCGGAGCCTTGCAGATAGATGTCGGGAAGCCCCAGCAGGTAATTCGGAATGAGGTCGTCAGACCCCACGTCGTTCGGCCCGCCACCGAAGTAGTTGTACTGCCCGTTGACCGCGAAATAGAGGGTCTGGTTGAACTGTTGGCGGTGGACGTCGGCGCCGAACTTCAGCGTGTGTTTGCCCATGACCTTGGTGAAGTTGTCGGTCCCCTGAAAGGTGTTGCCGAATTGCGGCAGTTCGCCCTCAAAATTGTTGCCCAATGAAAACCCACCCGAAACGGCGATGAAGGGCACACCTTCGTGGTCGGCGCCGAGGTTGGGTGTGATGCCCGCGCGCGGATTATCGGGGTCGCTGAAACACTGGGCGGCGGGAACGCCCGCGCAGGAGTTTTGCACCAGATTCGTGCGTTGCGGGTGGAGAAATCTTCCCTGGCCTTCCCGGAAAAAGGAGAAGCGCAGTTCATTGACGCTCGACGCGCCTGATGCCCAGGTGTGCGTTAAGTTGATCTGCTGGAAGCGTTCGTTGGTCAGGTCGCCAAAGCCCGGCAGCCCGGCGCCGCCGGCCTCAAATCGTGCAAACGGCTTTGCGAGATAATCATCGTTAAAGTAATAATACCCGTTGAACTGCTGTTGATCCGTGAGCTTCTGGTCGATGCGGAGGGTTCCCTGGTCCACGCGGTTGCGCAGCAGCGGCGAGGCCTGGTAGAGGTGCTCGCCCGTATTGGGCAGCGGCACGAATTGTTTGATCAGGTCGGCGGCCGTGGGGTCAAAGCACTCTGCGGGAATGATGTTGCCCGGAAAAATCGTGGCATAAGCCGCCCCCGGAGCGATGGTTGCCCCCGAGTTTCCTTGGATGGCGGCGGCACAGCCGGGGCGCGCGTTCAGCACCCCAGCCAGATACGAATCCGTGAGCTTACCGGCGAAGGTCGTTCCGGCGGAGAAGTCACCCTGCTGCTCGGCGGCCGTGGGGACGGTGACCGTAGCGGAAGGAATCCCCTGGTGGATCCGGCGGCCTTCGTAGGAAAGGAAGAAAAACGAACGATCGCGCTGGATCGGGCCGCCCAGCGTGCCTCCGAACTGGTTCTGCTTGAAGTCCGGCCGCGTGGCTTCGAAGAAATTGCGAGCGTTCAGGCGCTGGTTGCGGACAAACTCGTAGAGATTTCCATGCAACGCGTTGGTGCCGGATTTGGTGACGACGTTCACGACCGAGCCGGAATTGCGCCCGAACTCCGCGTCGAACGTGCTGGTCATGACGCGGAATTCCTCGATGGAGTCCGGGGAGGGCTGGATGGCAGGCAGGTTGGCGAATTGGTCGTTGGCGTCCCCGCCGTTCACGGTGTAGTTGTTGGAGCGTCCGCGTCCGCCATTCACCGAGACGACGCCGGTGCGGTCGCTGCCGTAAAACAGATCGGAACCCAACTGCGACTGGACTCCTGGCTGCAACTGGAGCAACTGGTAGGTGTCGCGGGCGTTGAGGGGGAGTTGTGTCACCTCGCGGTCCGTTACCACCGCGCCGAGCTGGGTGCTGGTGGTCTCGATCAGCGGGGCGCTGGCTAGCGCCGTCACCACCTGGGCAAGCGTCCCAAGTTGCAGGTCGGCGTTGACGATGACCACGTGGCCGATGCGGACTTCTACATCGAGTTGCCGAAACTCCCGGAACCCCTCAGCCTCGACGACGACGGCGTAGCGGCCTACCGGGAGGGCGGGGAACGCATATTCGCCGTCCGCGGTGGTCGCCGTCGAGCGGCTGGCGTAAGCCTCCGCCAGAACCGCCTTGACTCGCGCCCCCGGAATCACCGCACCGGAGGGGTCCTTCACCGTACCGCGAATCGTGCCCGTCGTCTGACCCCATAGGCCGCTGACGGCCGCAAAGATGACTGCCATCAGGAACAGAACGCGCGCGAGCGGAAGCAGCTTCAACCTCTATCTCCGTGGATCGAGCAGCCCGCAGGGAGCTGCGGGGCATTTGACGCGATCGACCTTTGCGATTGTGCGTAAGAGTGGAGCGAACTGGAAAGCTTGTCAAGAGAAAATACGTGGCCCGAAACGCCGGGCAAGCCTGGCCCCAAGGAGAAGAGTCCCGCCGGCCGGGAGAGCCTCTGGCTCGTTCTGCCTCCCTTCCCGGTCAGGGGCGGGGTGTTTGTCGCGCGTCGAGCAATAGCGGCGTGGAAGCTAACACTGTGATGTTCTGGGGAGGCCTGCTGACTTGACTCAAAAACATCGCATTGCGAGATAAATGTGACGCGCGTCAAGTTCATAGTGCGCTGCGACCCGCATAAATAGCGGCTATGCGATTTTGTTTTGACAAAAAAATCCGCGGCGAAATATAATTTAGAATTCTCAGGGCCCCTAATATGCAAAGTGAAGAGCATTGTTGTGAACGAGAAATCTGCCGGTTTCTTTTGCGTTGCCGACGTTGTCGCTGGCTAGTCCCGTGCCCGCTTGGTTGGGTGCTTTACGGAGGCGTTCGCAGCCAACCAACGCGCTGTATGGGCAGAACAGGCTTGGGACTTCGTTAGGCGGGAACGGGACTAGAATCCCTTGCGTCCCCCAGCTTTCTTTCCCGGGATCATCGAGCATGCAAAGTCCAGTGGCCCCCCCACATGCGGGGTTTGGGAAGGGATGGACTGCGAAGCGCGGGACGACCCTGGGCAGGATCGATCGCCTGGGGACATCATGCAGGGCGAACAAAAACGGTTTATAGACCGCCTTACCGAGGGGATTGCTGCCCGGCAGTAAATGGGGGCGCCTGCAGGACTGCAGTCAGGGTGAGGCCTCCTCAGGGGCGTCGAGCAGAATCATTCGATGGCGCAAATCTTCCATCGCAGCACCAATACGATCTCCAAGCTGATGATTTACGGCTTGGTGTCCATCCTGGGAGGCTTGGCGTATCTCGTATACGCGGTTGATCAATCTCCCTACTTTACAGACGTCAACGTGCCCCGGCAGCAACCGGTGCCGTTCAGCCACAAGCACCACGTGACGGACGACGGCATCGATTGCCGTTACTGCCACACCTCCGTGGAGCAGTCGTCCTATGCGGGGGTTCCCACCACGCACATTTGCATGAGCTGCCACTCCAAGCTGTGGCTGAACAGCGCCATGCTGGAACCGGTGCGCGCCAGCTACGCCACCAACACGTCGCTGGAATGGACGCGCGTCAATACTCTGCCCGATTTCGTTTATTTCGATCACAGCATTCATGTGAATAAAGGCATCGGCTGCACCACCTGCCACGGGCCCATTGGTGAGATGCCCCTGACGTGGCGCGCCAACACGCTCTACATGCGCTGGTGCATCGATTGCCACAAGCACCCGGAGCGCGGCGTGCGCCGCCGCGAAGATGTCTTCAGGGCGGATTACGTACTTCCCCCGGACCAGCTCGCTCTGGGCCGGCGGTTGGTGAAGGAATACAAGATCAAGGACCCAAAACAACTGACGGATTGCTACACGTGTCATCGCTGAGGGGTAGGAACAGGATTTCTCATGGGACGCAAGGAAAAAGGCCGGAGCACTTTCGACCTCGTGCAGATTCAAGCGAAGCTGGAGCAGACGCCCGAGAAACGCTTCTGGTGTGGCCTGGAAGAGCTGGCGGGCACGCCCGAGTACCGTGACTTCCTGCAGTGCGAGTTTCCTCACGATCCTCGCCAGGATGAGAAAGGGGTCAGCCGCCGCGACGCGCTGAAGTTGATGGCGGCGTCCGCCGCGCTGGCGGGCCTGAGCGCCTGCACCAAGCTGCCGACGGAGAAGATCGTTCCTTACGCACAGCAACGGCCGGAGAATTTTGTTCCCGGCAAGCCACTGTTCTACGCCACAGCCATGCCCCTGGGCGGTTACGCGACGGGGTTGCTCGTGGAAAGCCACATGGGCCGCCCGACGAAAGTGGAGGGGAACCCCAGCCATCCAGCCAGCCTGGGCGCTGCAGACGTGTTCGCGCAGGCTTCGGTGCTGACCCTTTACGATCCTGACCGCGCGCAGGTGGTGATCTACAAGGGCCGCATCGGAAGCTGGAGCACCTTCCTCACCTCAGCCGAGCAATATCGCGCCGATCTCCTCCTCAGGAAGGGCGCGGGGCTGCGCATCCTGACGGGCACCGTCACCTCACTGACCCTCGCGGATCAGATCAAATCGCTGCTCGCGCAGTTCCCCCAGGCAAAGTGGCACCAGTATGAGCCGTGCAGTCGCGACACCGCGCGGGAGGGCGCCAAGCAGGCCTTCGGTGAGTACGTCGACACGGTCTATCACTTTGACCGGGCTGACGTCGTCGTCTCGCTCGACGCGGATTTCCTCTGCTCGGGACCGGGGGCGCTCCGCTACGCGCACGACTTCAGCGAAAAACGCCGCGTGACCGGCCCGCAATCCCCGATGAACCGGCTCTACGTCGTGGAAAACACACCCACGAGCACGGGAGCGATGGCGGACCATCGACTGCCGCTGCGCGCGAGTGAAGTCGAAGCCTTTGCGCGTGCCCTGGCGGAAGGACTGGGACTCAAGACTGGAGCCTCTGCGGCTGCGGCTCCGCCACGGGTGCCCGCGGATTGGATTCCCGCCCTGGTGCGCGATCTCGAAAAGCATCGCGGCGCCTCCATCATCGTGGCCGGCGAGCAGCAACCGCCCGTCGTCCACGCCCTGGCCCACGCCATGAACGATGTGCTCGCCAGCGTGGGCAAGACGGTGACCTACACGAGCCCCGTGGAGGCGAACCCGGTGGACCAAACGGCCTCGCTGCGCGAGCTCGTGGCCGACATCCAGGCCGGCCAGGTGGACACGCTCGTCATCCTGGGCGTCAACCCGGTTTACAGCGCGCCTGGAGATCTGCATTTCGCAGAACACCTCCTCAGGGTGAGGACGCGAATTCACCTGAGCCTTTATGAGGACGAAACCGCGGAGCTCTGTCATTGGCACGTTCCCGAGGCTCACTACCTGGAAGCGTGGAGCGATGCCCGTGCCTACGATGGCACAGTCAGTATTATGCAGCCTCTTATATCCCCTCTGTACGATGGGAAATCCGCGCACGAGATCCTGGCGGTGCTGGCGGGGCAGGGAGGGCTGAGCGGGCACGACCTCGTACGAGACTACTGGCAGCGACAGAAGCCGGCGGCGGATTTCGAACCGTTTTGGCAAAGGTCGCTGAATGACGGCGCGGTGGCGGGGACGGCGTTGCCTGCAAAGCCGGTCACGCTGACCGGCACATTCGCCACGCAGGCTGCAAGAGTGGGTGGCTCACAGGGCGCCGGAATGGAAATAGTTCTACGGCCCGATCCCACGGTGTGGGATGGCAGCTTCGCGAACAACGGCTGGCTGCAGGAGTTACCGAAGCCGCTCACCAAGTTGACCTGGGACAATGCGGCGCTCGTGAGTCTCGCCACCGCGCTAAAACTGCGGGTGACAAACGGAGATGTGTTGAAGCTGCGCAGCCGCGAGCAGGAGGTTGACGCACCCGTCTGGATTACGCCTGGCCACGCGGATGACTCCCTCACCGTCCACCTGGGATACGGGCGGCGCCGCGCGGGCCGCGTGGGCACGGGCGTCGGCTTCAACGCCTACAAACTGTGCGCCTCCGAGCGCCCCTGGATCAGCAGTGTTGAGGTGCAGAAGACAGGGAAGAACTACCAGCTCGTGACCACGCAACACCACCACATCATGGGCAAGGAAGGCGAAGAGGTTGAAGAAGAGAGCGTGGCGGCGCGACAGCGAAGCCTGGTGCGCGTGGCGACGCTCGAGAAATTCCGCCAGGAGCCCGATTTCGCGCGCGAGGAAGGTGGGGAAAAGGCGCCTTCGCTTTATCCGGGTTACAAGTACGATGGCAACGCCTGGGGCATGGCCATCGATCTGAATAGCTGCATCGGGTGTAATGCCTGCGTGGTCGCGTGCCAGTCGGAAAACAACATCCCCGTGGTCGGTAAAGACCAGGTTGCGCGCGGCCGCGAAATGCACTGGATTCGCGTCGACACGTACTTCCACGGCGGCCTGAAGAATCCCGAGACCTACAACGAGGTCGTCCTCTGCATGCAGTGTGAGAACGCGCCCTGCGAGTATGTGTGCCCGGTCGCCGCCACGGTGCACAGCCCCGAAGGGCTAAATGAAATGGTTTACAACCGCTGCGTCGGCACACGCTACTGCTCGAACAACTGTCCGTACAAAGTCCGCCGCTTCAATTTCAAGCTCTATGCGGACTGGACTACTCCGAGCCTGGAGCCACTGCGCAATCCGGATGTGACGGTGCGCAGCCGCGGCGTGATGGAGAAGTGTACGTACTGCATCCAGCGCATCAACGCGGCCAAGATCGCGGCGGAAAAGGAAGACCGCGAAGTGCGCGACAGGGAAATCCTGACGGCGTGCCAGCAGACCTGCCCGACACAAGCCATCGTGTTCGGCAATATCAACGACCCGAACAGCCGGGTGGCAAAGCTGAAGGCGCAATCACGAAACTACGGTCTGTTGACGGATTTGAACACGCGGCCGCGCACCACGTACCTCGCGAAGCTGCGCAATCCCAACCCGGAGATCAAGGAGTAGCGGGTGAGTCCTGACGGATTGGAAAAAACGGCGGCGATGGAAGCTGGACCCCCGGTCCTGGCGCCGGGACACACCTACGCGTCGATCACCGACAAGATCAGCTCCATCGTTCTCCTCCAGAGGACGAAGCGGGGGTGGTGGTTCGGGTTTGCGGTCGCCTTCGCCCTTTTCATGGTCTTGAATGCTGCAATTGGCTACCTGATGCTGATCGGCGTGGGCATTTGGGGAATCAATATCCCCGTTGCTTGGGGATTCGCCATCGTCAACTTTGTGTGGTGGATCGGCATCGGGCATGCAGGCACGCTGATCTCCGCGTTTCTGCTGCTGATGCGCCAGGCGTGGCGGCAGTCCATCAACCGCTTCGCGGAAGCTATGACGCTATTTGCCGTGGCTTCTGCCGGCATGTTCCCACTGCTGCACATGGGCCGGCCGTGGCTGTTCTACTGGTTGATGCCGTACCCCGACACCATGGGGACCTGGCCGCAGTTCCGCAGCCCGCTGGTGTGGGACGTGTTCGCGGTTTCGACCTATGGCACGATCTCGCTCCTCTTCTGGTTTGTGGGGCTGATTCCCGACCTCGCCACACTGCGCGATCGCGCCAGGAATCGCCTGGCGCAGATGACTTACGGATTTCTGGCCATGGGCTGGCGCGGTTCGGCGAGGCATTGGCATCGCTATGAGATAGCGTACCTGCTGCTCGCAGGGTTGGCCACGCCGCTAGTGGTCTCAGTGCACACGGTGGTGAGTTTTGACTTTACCATCGCGGTGGTTCCAGGCTGGCATAGCACCATCTTTCCACCCTACTTCGTGGCCGGCGCCATCTACTCCGGTTTCGCAATGGTGCTGACGCTGGCAATTCCACTGCGGCAGTTCTATGGCTTGGAGGACTTTATCACCCTCCGGCATCTCGAGAACATGGCAAAGATCCTGCTCGCCACAGGCCTCATCGTGGCCTACGGCTACGTGATGGAGACCTTCATGGCGTTTTACAGCGGCAGCACTTACGACCGCTCCATGATCATGAACCGGATGACCGGGCCTTACGCTGGCATCTACTGGCTCCTGATCACCTGCAACATCGCGATCCCGCTTACCACGTTGTGGTCCGCGAAGCTCCGGCGGAACGTGGCGGCGTTGTTTGTGATCTCGTTGATTGTGCAAATGGGTATGTGGCTAGAGCGCTTCGTGATTGTGGTGACCAGCCTGCACCGCGATTTCATGCCCTCGGCGTGGGGCATGTACTACCCGACGATCTGGGACTGGGCAACGTTTGCGGGTTCAATCGGATTGTTCCTGACGCTGTTCTTCCTGTTCATCCGCTTCCTGCCCATGATCTCGATCTTTGAGATGCGCGGGCTCGTGCACCAGGTAAAAGAGGAGAAGGCGTGAGGAGCACTTAACATCCGACGCCGCGCGAAGCCAAGGCTTCTCGCGGCCGCAGCAAATCGGCAATGATGAGACATCCTCTCTACGGCCTGATGGCCGAATTCGAAACCACCGACGACCTGCTGAACGCCGCGCAGCGCGCCCACGCTGCGGGCTATCGCCAGATGGACGCCTTCACGCCGTTTCCAGTGGAGGGACTGGCGGAGGCCATCGGCTTTCACAAGACGCACGTGCCGCTGATCTGCCTCGTCGGCGGATTGATAGGTTGCATGGGCGGGTTCTTTCTGCAGTACTGGCCGAACGTGATCGGATATCCGCTCAATATTGGTGGCAAGCCCTATAACAGTTGGCCGTCATTTATCCCGATCACCTTTGAGTTAACAGTTCTGTGCGCAGGTTTGGCGACGGTCTTCGGGATGCTTGCACTCAACCGACTGCCGACGCCGTATCACCCGGTGTTCAACGCGCCGCGCTTCGAGCTCGCCACGCGCAACCGGTTTTTCCTTTGCATCAACGCGCGCGACCCGAAGTTTGACGCGCAGAAAACCAAAGAATTCTTGCAGAGCGTGAAAGCTCGTGAGGTATCGGAGATTGAGTCGTAACGGCCTGGAAAACCGGACCCGTCAGCGGAGCGCCCGACTGGCGCTCGTGGCCCTGGCGGCGATGTGCTCGCTGGGCTGCCGGCTGGACATGCACGTGCAGCCGAAATACAAACCCGACGATGCCAGCACGTTCTTCTCGGACGGGCGCGCCAATCGGCCGGAAGTTCCCGACACTGTGGCGCGCGGGCACATGCGCACCGACGAACTGCTTTACACGGGCCGCGTCAACGGAGAGGTGGCCGACCAGTTTCCGTTTCCGATCACGCGGCCGGTGTTGGAGCGTGGGCGCGCGCGCTACAACATTTACTGTTCGCCTTGCCACGACGATACAGGCAGCGGGCGAGGGATGATCGTGCAGCGCGGATTTCCGCCTCCGCCTTCCTATCACCTTGACCGCCTGCGGCAGGCGCCAGCGGGGCACTTCTTTGAGGTCATGACCGACGGTTACGGCGTGATGTCGAGCTACGCCGGGAGGATCACACCTGAGGATCGCTGGGCGATCGTGGCGTACATCCGCGCCCTGCAACTGAGCCAGCATGCCACGCTGGATGATGTGCCGGCGGAAGAGCGCCAGCGACTGACGAGCAAAGCGAAATGAACACGGCTGAAACACTCCAACCCGGAATCGAACGCCTGGGAAAAACGGCGCTGGTCGTAGGCGTGGCAGCGCTCGTGCTGTGCGTGGCCGCGGGCCTGCGGAGCCCCACGCAGTTCCTTCGCTCTTATCTCCTGGCCTTCGTTTTCTGGATCGGCCTGCCGCTCGGCTGCTCCGCCATTCTGATGCTCCACCATATGGTCGGCGGCACGTGGGGATTCCCGTTGCGACGCCTGCTCGAGTCAGGGACGAAAACCCTCTGGCTGATGGCGCTGTTGATTCTACCGATTCTTTTCCGGCTGCCGGCGCTTTATAGCTGGGCCGATCCGAGCAAGGTTAGGGTCGATCCACTGTTGCAATACAAGCATCCTTATCTCAATGTGCCGTTCTTCATCGCGCGCACGATAATTTACTTTGCGGCCTGGTTGCTTCTCGCCTATTTCCTGAACAAGTGGTCGCGCCAGCAGGACGAGACGGGCGAGCCCGACCTGACGCGGCGCCTGCGGAGCCTGAGCGGACCGGGCCTGGTAATTTACGGGCTGACGGTGACCTTCGCTTCCGTGGATTGGGTGATGTCGCTCGAGGCGAGTTGGTTTTCGACGATTTACGGCATGATTTTCATGGTGACGGAAGCGCTGGCGGCGATGGCGCTCGTGACGCTCACAGTGATTCTGCTTTCAAGACAGAAATCGCTCGCGAAACTGATCTCGCCTCGGGTGCTGAACGACTACGGCAACCTGCTGCTGACCTTTACGATGCTGTGGGCGTACCTCTCGTTTTCGCAGTACTTGATTATTTGGGCCGGGAACCTGCAGGAGGAGATTCCCTGGTATCTAAGTCGCGCGCAGGGCGGCTGGGCGTGGGTGGCGTTAGGGTTGATCGTCTTCCACTTCGCGGTGCCGTTCTTGCTGCTGCTCTCACGTTTCGTGAAGCGTCGCGCGCAGATTCTGGGCTGGGTGGCGGCGGGCCTCATCGTGATGAGCGTGGTGGATATGTACTGGCTGACCGTGCCGGCGTTTGAGCGCGCGGGGCCGGAATTCCACCTGACGGATTGGCTGGCGATTCTGGGCGTGGGCGGGCTGTGGTTGTGGCGGTTCGCGGCGCAACTGAAAGGACGGCCGCTTCTGCAGCTGCACGACCCGCGACTGAAGGAAATAACGCAACATGGATGAACGCGCAAAAGGAACGGAACAGGCCAAGCGCGGTTACGAAGGCTCCGACGTAAGCGTGAGCCGATTGTTCGCCTTTGCCGGGGGCGTGGCGGGACTGGTGATCTTTGGCGTGGTAGCCAGCGCCGTGGTGTTCCGCTTTTTCGTACGACATCAACCGCTGGGACCCCCGGCTTCGCCCTTCGAGAACGTCCGGGCGCTGCCGCCGGAGCCACGCCTGCAGCGTGAGGCGCCGCAGGACTTGAAGCGCTACCGCACCGATCAGGACAAGGTTCTGAAAAGCTACGACTGGGTCGATCAGAAGGCGGACAGTGTGAGGATTCCTATTGACCGGGCGATGGATATCCTTTTGCAAAAAGGCTACCCAGTCCGAACTGTGGCCCCGGGTGAAGGCGGTAAGGCGAAAGCGCCCCAGCCTGGGGCGGAGCCCGCTAGTCATCAGGCTGCGCTCGCCGGCGTGGGCGCGGAAGGGAAGCAGTGAACATGCGAGTCATCGCCGAGCAGGAAACGGTCCGGTACGTGACGAGAACCCCCATGCTGAGGTCACTTCGCAGCGGGTTTGTGGCGGCACAACTCGGTGCCTTCCTGCTCGGCTTCGCTGTGTGGGCCGCAGGGCAGGATAACGCCGCCGTCACGCCCCCGCAATTGCGCGGCGTGGGAATCGACCAGCGCTTGAACCAGCAGGTTCCGCTGGACTTGAAGTTTCGCGATGAAACCGGCCAGACGGTAACGCTGAGGTCGTACTTCGGCAAGAAGCCCGTGATCCTCTCGCTGGTTTATTACAGTTGCCCGATGCTGTGCACGATGGTGGAGAACGGGCTGCTGAACGCGCTGCGGGATGTGAAGTTCAACATCGGGGAACAATACGAAGTGGTGACGGTAAGCTTTGATCCCAGCGACAGGCCGGAAGTGGCGATGGCGAAGAAAGCCATCTATGCGGGCCTCTACGGGCGGCCCGGCGCCAGGCGCGGCTGGCATTTCCTGGTGGGCGAGGAGCCTGCGATTCGAGCGCTCACGCAGGCGGTGGGCTTCCGGTACAACTACGATCCGCAGACCCGGCAGTTCGCGCACGCGACAGCGATCATGGTGCTCACGCCGCAGGGAAGAGTCTCGCGCTACTTTTACGGGATTCAGTACCCGGCGCGCGACGTGCGGCTGGCGCTCGTCGAAGCGTCCAACGAGAAGATCGGGAATCCGGTGGATGCCCTGCTGCTCTACTGCTGCCAGTACGATCCGGTGACGGGCAAGTACGGGGTGATTGTCTCACGCGTCCTGAAGCTTGCGGGATTGATGACGATCATTTCGCTGGGGACCTTGATTCTTGCACTTTCGCGAGGCGGGCGGCACGCCGACGCCTGAGCGCGCCACAGGACGGGGCTTCGCACAAACGCTAACAACTAGAATCGCGCACGTTGAACTTTCGTCGGCGAAAATTCCAGGGTGATTGAAAAGCATGTGGCAAGGATTTCCCATCAGGCCTGATCAAGCGTCTACGATCGCGCGCGGGGTGGATTATCTCTACTACTTCCTCACCGCGATTGATCTGTTTTTCACGGCGGTGATCTTTCTCACCATCTTCTACTTCGCGCTTCGCTACCGGCGTCGCTCGGAGAAGGAGCAGCCGCCGCAGATCGAAGGGAACATTCCACTGGAGCTCCTGTGGACCGCCATTCCGCTGGGCTTGGTGGTGATCGTGTTCCTGTGGGGCACCAGCCTGTTCATCCAGAATTCACGCCCGCCCGCCGCAGCGGCCGAAATCTTCGTAGTAGGCAAACAGTGGATGTGGAAGCTGCAGCATCCCGAGGGTGTGGCGGAGATCAACGAGCTGCACGTGCCCGTGAACCGGCCCATCAAGCTGACCATGACGTCCGAGGACGTCATCCACGACTTTTCCGTCCCGGCGTTCCGAGTCAAGAAGGACGTGGTGCCCGGCATGTACACGACGCTGTGGTTTGAGGCGACGAAGACCGGCAGCTTCCACCTGTTCTGCGACCAGTATTGCGGCACCAACCACTCGCTGATGAGGGGCGAGGTGATTGTGATGGAGCCCCCTGAGTACGAGCAGTGGTTGAGTGGCGGCATCCGCGGTGAATCCATGGCCCAGGCGGGTGCGAAGCTCTACGACCAGCTCGCGTGCATCACCTGTCACGGAACTGGCAAGGGGCCGTCGCTTTCGGGTGTCTACGGCAAGCCGGTGAAACTGAGCGACGGCTCGACGGTCGTGGTGGACGACGCCTATTTGCGCGAGTCGGTGCTTTATCCCTCCGCCAAGATCGTGGCGGGCTATCCGCCCCTTATGCCCACGTTCAAGGGGCAGGTGACGGAAGATCAGTTGCTGCAATTGATCGCGTATATCAAGTCCTTGAGTTCGGAAGAAGGGAAGGCACGGAAATAATGGCAACGGCAGCGGTGGGACCGGAAACTCGCGTGGACTATTTGAATGTCGATTACGGCATCAAATCGTGGCTGCTGACGACGGACCACAAGCGCATCGCGCTGCTGTACCTGGTGTCCATCACGTTGTTCTTTTTTGTCGGGGGCGCCGCGGCGGCGCTGATGCGGCTGAACCTGATCGAGCCCAATGGCGCGCTGGTCGAACCCGCCACCTACAACAAGCTCTTTAGCACGCACGGCATCATCATGGTGTTTTTCTTCATGATTCCGTCGATTCCGGCGGTGCTGGGGAATTTCCTGGTGCCCATGATGATCGGCGCACGCGATCTGGCCTTCCCGCGGCTGAACCTGTTGAGCTGGTACATCTTCATGGCGGGTGGGGCGCTGTGCATGTACGCGGTGATCGGGGGCGGCGTGGACACGGGTTGGACGTTCTACACGCCGCTGAGCACGACTTACCTCAACACCAACGTGATGTCGGCAGCGCTGGGAGTGTTCGTCGCCGGGTTCTCGTCGATTCTTACCGGCCTGAATTTCGTGGTCACCATTCACAAAATGCGCGCGCCGGGCATGACTTGGTTTCGCATGCCGTTGTTCCTCTGGGCGATATACGCGACGAGCATCATCCAGATTCTGGGTACGCCGGTGCTGGCCATCACCCTGGCGCTGGTGGGACTGGAACGGCTTTTTCACGTGGGCATCTTCGACCCGGCGGTGGGCGGCGACCCGATTCTGTTCCAGCACCTGTTCTGGTTTTACTCGCACCCGGCGGTTTACATCATGATTCTACCCTCGCTGGGTGTGATCAGTGAGCTGGTGACCTGCTTTGCGAAGAAGCGCATCTTCGGCTACAGCTTCGTGGCGTTTTCGAGTGTGGCCATTGCGGCGATTTCGTTCCTCGTATGGGGCCACCATATGTTTGTGAGTGGTCAATCGATCTACGCGGGTATTATCTTTTCTGGTCTCAGTTTTGCAGTGGCCATCCCTTCGGCGATCAAGGTCTTCAACTGGACGGCCACGCTCTACAAGGGTTCGATCTCGTACCAGGCGCCCATGCTTTACGCCCTGGGATTCATCGGCCTGTTCACGATGGGCGGGCTGACGGGCCTGTTCCTGGCCACGCTCGCGGTGGACACCCACGTGCACGACACCTACTTCGTCGTCGGCCACTTCCATTACATCATGGTGGGCGGCGCAGTGATGGGGTATTTGGGCGGCATTCATTTCTGGTGGCCGAAGATCACCGGGCGCCTCTATCCCGACGGCTGGGCACGGCTCGCCGCGGCCATCATCTTCATCGGTTTCAACCTCACGTTCTTCCCTCAATACATGCTGGGATATCTGGGCATGCCGCGGCGCTATGCGATCTATCCGCCGGAGTTCCAGGTGCTGAACGTGATGTCGTCGGCAGGCGCGTCGATCTTGGGCGTGGGCTATCTCATCCCGCTCGTTTACATGATCTGGTCGATACGCTACGGGCCGGTGGCGGGGCCGAACCCCTGGGGCGCCAAAGGCCTGGAGTGGCAGACGCCCTCGCCGCCGCCGACCGAAAACTTCCCAGAGACGCCCGTGGTGACGGAAGAGGCTTACGCCTACGGAGCGAAGGAGGTTGCCGTTGGCTGACAGCCACGCCGGCGCCGCGCTGGCGCACCAGTTCGAGGACCTGGAGCAGCAGCACGAGGCCGCCAGCCTCGGGATGTGGATTTTCCTCGCCACCGAGGTGATGTTCTTCGGCGGGCTCTTTGCGGGCTACACCATCTACCGCAATCTCTACATGCCCGGGTTCGACGCGGGAAGCCATCTGTTGAACGTCACCATCGGCGCCATCAACACCGCCGTGTTGATCTGCAGCAGCTTGACGATGGCGCTGGGCGTGCGCGCCGCGCAACTGGGCAAGCGCAAGACACTCCTAACCTTTCTGATTTGCACCCTGGCGCTGGGGCTGGCGTTCATCCTCATCAAGCTGACCCTGGAGTGGCGGCACGATTACCTGGAAGGTTTCGCACCCGGCTTGAACTTCACCTTTGCCGGGCCCCACGCCAAGTCCGTCGAGCTATTCTTCTGCTTCTACTTCCTCATGACGGGTGTGCACGCTCTGCACATGGTGGTGGGCGTGGGAGTCCTCAGTGTGCTGCTGGCGCTGGCGTGGAAGGGCCACTTCGGCCCGCAGCGCTACAACGCAGTCGAGACCGCAGGCCTTTACTGGCACTTCGTCGACATTGTCTGGATCTTCCTTTTCCCGCTTCTGTACTTGATTGGAGGTCGATACTGAATGCTGGGTCACGTCGTTCCGAAGAAGACCTACTTTCTGATTTTCGGCGCGCTGCTGGCACTGACGGCCCTGACGACCAGCGTGGCCTACCTGAACCTGGGCCAGTGGAACACCATCGCAGCGCTCGCCATCGCCTGCTGCAAAGCCACACTCGTGGTGCTGTTTTTCATGCACCTACGCTGGAGCACGCGCCTCATGCGCGTGGTGCTGATTTCGGCGTTGCTCTGGCTCGCCATCCTCATCAGCCTCACCACCACCGACTTCTTCTCGCGTAACTGGACGCCCATTCCGGAAAGCTGGGAAACGTCACGCTTGCCCTTGCCCAGCCCACCTGCACAGGATGAGTTAAGAACCAGTAGGCAGTAGACAGTGTGCCGTAGGCAGGAAAAACTGACCCCTCACGCGCTGCGCGTCACTCTGCAATCGGGCGTCACAAGGAATTCCGGAATTCGAACGCCGTCTCGAGTGTTATCGCTTGTCGGCTGGATTCTTTGGCTCAAGCGGAGGCCCGTCGTGGACTTCCTTGGTTTCGACATTAAAGAGCCTCCAATCGGAGTACTGGTGCCGGTTGGTGTAGATTGCGCCGCGGAAGTTCACTACCACTTTGACTTCGGTAGGCAGCCAAAGGGTTCGATCTAAAGTGGCAAAATGCACCGGCGCATATTCGATCTCTGCCCTGCTGCTCATCAAACCAATCTGGGTAAGTGGAGCGAGCAGGTCCGTTTGCATCCGAAGGATTTGATGGGTCGCGGAATCGATCCAGACAACGCCCTGCTCCAGGAGCGGCGCGGAGACGCTGCTCGTCGTGAAGCCAATGGGCGTCGCCTGGCCTACGCGCTGGGCAAATGCGATAACGTCGCATGGTTGTCCGGCCTTGGCCTGCCGCCCAAGGTATCGGAAGGTGGATTCGCGCTGGCGCGATGGATGGAGATAGACTTCAGTGCCCGCGAACCCGCGCGTCAACAAGAAACCCTGCCTGCTGCCGCCACCTTCGGCGGTTTTTCCCTTAAGGTCAGTACGATACTCGTCAAATTGGTCTTGACCGCCCCGCGAGATCATCAGCACGACATAGTAGCCCTCCTGATAGTTACTATCTGATAAATCCATCCACCTCCCCCTCGGGATTGAAGCGGCTTGGTGAATCCGCTCTTGCGCGGTCGTGGCCACGAAGTTGTGAAAGAAAGAATCCACATTCTCTCCGGTCTTTTTCAGAATCGTGGGAAGGGCGTCCTGGTCGGGTGCGGGCTCCAGGCCTTTCAGTTTCGGCACCGCCTTGATCAGTTCTTGGGTGGGCCAGTCAACGTAGGGATGAGCTTCCTGGTACAACGCTGTCACGGATGCGTCCGAAACCTGGGTGGGGCCCGGCGCACTGGCCTCCCCGGCCTGATTCACCGGGTGTGCCAGGATGGCATATACACTGAAGACGAGCAGTAAAGTCGCCAAGGCACCCGTGCACACGACGCAGCGTATAGCCGAAGTCGGCAAGCCGCAAGTTTTCTCGTGTCGGATGGTCCGCGACACCGAACACTACCTCTGTCCAGATCCGATATTTCGGGTCAGGGCGCACGGAAGTTTGACGAACCTGCGCCGGACTCCTGCCTTGGGATCCCGCGCAGCTTTCAGTATACACCCGCCTTGTTGCCTTCGAGGTTATCCGAGCGAAGTGATTCACTCTCGGGGTCAGCCGTCTGTTCTACCTCTGGAAGGCGAGGCCCCCACCCAGCCGGAACTGCCCCTCACCCGCCCTCGCCAGGCGGGATCACCCTCTCCTCCGGAAGTAGGCTGAAAGCACGGTGCGTCGGGCACTGAAGGCTTTGGGTGGGGACGCGACCGCCCCACGTGGGCTCGTCAAGGTTTACTGCAGGGGTATCCTGAGGGGATCGGTGAAGGGCTCCGAGGGGTACGCAGTCCATTTACTTGTCGCGGAAGCATAGACCTCGACCGCAAACTGCGCGGCCTTGCCGTCCCGGCTGAGCTCGGACTTGGGAATAGTCCATATGTAGCGAGTCCAGTCGCCGTCGTTCTTCACTTCCAGTGCGCCGCGGCTGTGAAAGGTCCCGCAGAGGGTCGTCTTACCGGGTCGCAACAGATACTGCGTGCAGGGCCGCTCGTCGTTGGTCAGGCCATAGGCTGTGTCGCCGCGATCGATCCGTCCGTTTCCGTTCACGTCCACAAACAAGACGGGCGAGTCCCCGTTGTGGACCTGCAAGGTGAGTTTGGCGCTTTCGCTCAAGCCCTCATAGAAAACCGCAACGCCCGCGGCCGCCAGCACGGGCTTCGGGCCGGGGGGCGGGGCGGGCGCCGGCACGAGGTTCGTCAGGCCGGGCGTGTAGGTGTGCGTTTCTCCCGGCGCGAGGTCGAGCGTCTCTACCTTTTCCTGGTAACCCTGCGCGGAGACGCGCACGACGTGCTTTTGCGGCGACAGTCCCGGGATCTTCAGGCGTCCTTCGCGAGGACGTCGCCCCGGCGTCGCGCAGTTCCTTCTCAATTTCGGGCGTCACCTGAAAGTCGATGCCGCGCTTGCGCACGATTTCCTCGATGCGATCCGGGGGCACCGCTCCCTGGAGCAAATTCGCAACCTCGGTCTGCGAAAGCGCCTTCGGTGGCGTTTGCGCCGTAGCTCCGGATCCACTCAGCAGGCACAAAAGGCACGCCAAAAAAATCAGGGTGATTTTGAAATTACACTTGTCCGCTGCCACCTCTCACCTCGTCCGTTTCCGCCCGAGCGCCCTCGCACTTACGCGGCGCGGAGGGACTTGAAACAGTTGGGACAGATGTCCTGACCGGCTTCAACCTGCCTGCCGCACGCTGGGCAGCGAAGGGTGGCCGCCGCGGGTTCCACGCGCGCGCGGTCTTCGAAAGGCAGCACCGTGGCCGGAGCTTCCCGCCTTACCGCCGGCGCGCGCGCGACGCGCTGGGAGTACGCCAACGCCAGCGAGTTCACTCCGCCGGCCGAGAGCACGACGCCCGCGATCAGGAGAAGGAATGAAACCACCAGCGGGCCGAGCTCGATGATTCCGAAGCGAATGTCGCGCGGGTCGCGGGGATTGTAGCGGATGGGGTGGTGCGTGCCCGGCGCGTACAGACTGAGAAGATTCGCGGCGGCCTTCTGATAGGTGTCGGCCGTGTACTCCGACGCGGCCTGCGTGGTGTACGGCTTGCCGCTGACGACGTAGCGAAATGCGATTTTCGGTTTGTAGCGGTGGATCAGCGTTCCACCCTTCGCGGAGGGAGCCTCCACCACCTCTTCCACGGCGCCGCTTACCACGACGCCGTCCACGCTCGGCCAGATGTTCCAGACGATGTGCAGCCGGCGGCCTGCCCAGATACCCGCCGCCAGAAGCGACAGTCCGATGAGGAGCCCCAGGGCACCCTTGGTGGCTATCTCTCGCGCAGATTTTCTCGCGTCCATTGGAATTCTGTGCTCGGCAGCAATACGCTCCCGCGAGCACACCTCCTCACGCACAGCATACCGGGATGCTCGATCGGCGGGGACAGGATCCTGGTTGGATTGTACCACTCTCAAAGTCAAGTGCAAGCGAGCCAGGATTCGGGCGCTGGTTCAGTTTGCTGTAGGGGCGCATCCCGATACCAAATCATCGGGACAGGTCGGCCTGACCTGTCCCGAGCTATCGGGATGCGCCCCTACGCCTGGGCGGGGGGGCGCCGCATTCCATTCAAACAAGAGGCCGGCGGTCATCCCGATACAAATTATCGGGACAGGTAGCCGCTACAAAAATCAAAATGAACCACTACCTTATTTACTAGTGGCGTGAAGCGCCCCGGCGGCGTATGATAGGTCCATCAGCAATCCAGCGATCGAATACTAAGCCTCCAACTGGAAGGAGTAGGGATGGAGAGAAAGTATAAACAGCGGGGGTATATGGACTCAGGTGGCGGTCGCGAACGCCCCGAGCACAAACCCGCAAAGAGACCGGAAAACTTTGGCCCGCGGACACCCAACCTGCCTGGCAAGCGCGAAGTGGTGCGCTGTGCCTCCTGCGCCACGCTGCTGCCGGCGGGAATCGACTACACGGGCAAGTGCCCGCGGTGCAGCTTTGAGCTGCATAGCTGTAAGCAGTGCGCTTTCTTTGATACCGCAAGCCGGTTCGAGTGCACCCAGCCCGTCAGCGCGCGCATCCCCAGAAAGGATGCCCGCAACCACTGCAATTTCTACTCGCCACGCACCACCATTGAACGCGAGACCTCAACCTCCAAGCCACTGGACGCTCGCCAAGCCTTCGAGAACTTGTTCAGAAAGTAGGGGGAGGGTCCGCTTACCTCCGGGTCGAGTCCGGCGACAGATTGTTCCCTGTCCGTGGCGGGAGATAGTCTCGGACAAAATGTCGTCAAGTCCTTTGGAATGAACAATTTGTCAAGCCTGTTCGGCCCTGATTTCTTGCCGTTTGCTGCCCCGAATTCGCCATCCGAGGGTTTGTGGTTTCGTCGCGCCTTCTGAGGGTGGTCTAATCTGCACCTCGACGCCAGTGTCCTCATTTTTTGTGTAGGACCTTTCCACGCGCTGATGGGCATGGGAAGCTGCACGCCCCTTCTATGCGCGTCTTGATTCATACGTCTTCCTCAGGAGGAATCGTGGCCACTCTGACCTTAGCTCCGCCCGCCAAGCCTCGTCGCCGCAGCGACTTTGAAATCATCCAGCCCGAAACCACCTTCACCGGTTCGCCCATCGAGCCGCTCGAAAAGGGCTTGCCCAAGACGACGCAATCCATCTGCCCCGAATGCCTGCGAGTGATTGAGGCGCGCCTGTTCGAGGAGAACGGCGCCGTTTACATGGAGAAGACCTGCGTCGCGCACGGCGACTTCCGCGACAAGATTTACTCCGACGCCCGTCTCTACCTCAAGATGGAGGAGTGGGAATTCGGCGACAATCGCGGCCTGGAGAACCCCGCCATCCGGAACGCCACGCGCTGTCCGGACGACTGCGGTTTGTGCTCGCTGCACACCTCGCACACGGTTCTTTCCAACGTCGATCTGACCAATCGCTGCAACCTGACCTGCCCGGTTTGCTTCGCCAACGCCAACGTAGCGGGATATCTCTACGAGCCCTCTTTCGAGCAGGTGCGCGACATGCTCAAGGGCCTGCGTGAGCAGCGCCCCGTGCCCAACCGCGTCGTGCAATTTTCCGGCGGCGAGCCCACGCTTTACCCGCATTTCTTTGAAGTGTTGCGCATGGCGACCCGGCTCGGCTTCACGCACATTCAGGCGGCGACCAACGGCATCAAGTTCGCGAACCTCGAGTTCGCGCAAGCCGCCAAGGAAGCGGGCCTGCACACGCTCTACCTGCAGTTCGACGGCATGACGGACGACATCTATCTCCGCACGCGCGGCCAGCGCTTGATGGAGACCAAGCTCGCCGCCATCGAAAACTGCCGCAAGGCGGGCCTGAAGATCATTTTCGTACCCACCATCGTCAAGGGCGTGAACGATCATCAAATCGGGGACATGGTGCGGTTCGCTATCGACAATGTCGATTGCGTCAGCGGCTTCAGCTTCCAGCCCGTGGCTTTCTGCGGCCGCATCAATCGCCGCGATCTGGAAGCCAAGCGTTTCACCCAATCCGACCTCGCGCACTGTGTCGCCGACCAGACCGGCATCACCGACAAGTACCACGACTGGTTCCCGCTCTCCTGTACGTCGCCGTTCTCCAAGCTGCTTACGGCGCTGCAGAACTACCAGCGTCCCAACCTCACCTCCCATCCCCACTGCGCCATGGGGACTTATCTTTACGTCGATCCGGCCTCGAAGAAGGCGGTGCCCATCACCCGCTTCTTCGATATCGGCGCCATGCTGCGCGACATCGATCTCCTGGCGCGTAAGGCCGACGGGGCGCGCGTCAAACTCTTCTCCAAGATCAGCGCCTGGAATTCACTGCGCCGGCACTTCAAACCGCAATTCGCGCCCCCGGGCCTTACCTTCGAGCGCTTCTTGAACACTCTCCAAGGCATGACCGACCACAGCCACGGCCGCGGCCAGGGTGACGGCACGTTCACTTATAAGACTCTGCTCGTCGCGGGTATGCACTTTATGGATGCCTATAACTATGACATCAACCGCGTCAAGCGGTGCGTCATCCACTACACTGCCCCCAACGGCTTGGCCTACCCCTTCTGCACTTACAACTCCGGCCCTTGCTTCCGGGAGAAGATTGAGAAGCAGTTCTCAGTGCCTCTCACCAAGAACTCGGGCGACGGGAAAGAGTTAGTCAACATTTCGTAGCGGTAATTTCGGATTGTCACAAAGGGGCGGGCACCAAGCCCGCCCTTTTATTTTATGGGGGTGGCCAGCCACGACCGGTTGTTTATAGGCCTAAGCCGTCGTAGTATGGGAAGAGGGCTGAAGGTATATACTCGAACGGAGCAACCGATGGGAGCAACCAACGTCAGGGAAGAAGCCCGTAAGCTGATCGAAAAGTTGCCCGACGACTCAACTTGGGACGACTTGATGCGCGAAATCTACGTACGCCAAACCATCGAGTCCGGCTTGGCCGACAGCCAAGCCGGCCGCACCACGGATGTTGAGCAAGTCCGCGCGAAGTTCGGGCTAACGAAGTGAAAGTCCACTGGACCGCCACGGCGGTCGAACACCTCCAGGCCATTCACGCCTACATTGCAAGAAACTCACCTCAATACGGTCTGCGCATCGTTGACCGTTTGACGCGGCGATCCCAGCAGATCGCCGAATTCCCTTTGTCCGGCCGTGTTGTGCCAGAGTTCGAATTTCAGCAGATTCGAGAAGTCTTGGAAGGCCCCTACCGGATCATCTACTACATCAAACCCAACCAAGTGGATGTGCTCGCCGTCGTCCATGCAACACAAGAAATCCCGCTGGGCGAGTAGCGCGCTGCGGCTTCGGCTCGCGCAAAACCGCGACAAGCGAACAGCCGGTCTGATAGACTTTTCGGTTCAACCCCAGGAGGAACCGAAGTGCTAAGAAGGACTCTTGCAGGCTCGCTGCTCGCCATCATCTTACTCGTCTGGAGTGCGCCCGTCCGGCCGCTCGCGAGCCCCAGCTTCCCGAACCGGCCGAAGCTAGTAGTGGTGTTGGTGATCGACCAGTTCCGCTACGATTATCTGGTGCGTTTCCGGCCTTTCTTTAGCAAGGGCGGGTTCAATCTGCTGCTCGACGGCGGCGCGGTCTTCACCGACTGCCGCTTCGATTACGCCACCACCGTCACCGGCCCGGGACACGCCAGCCTGCTGACCGGAACCTATTCCAACCTGCACGGGATCATTGGGAACGAATGGTACGACCGCGTCCAGCATCGGCAGGTCTATTGCGTTGAGGATCTGAGCACCCGCACCGTAGCGAGCCGGCAGGGGGCCAGCGCCACGCCGGGATTCTCGCCGCGCAAGCTGATCGGCTCGACGCTGGGAGACGAGTTGCGCGCTGCCACCGACTTCCGCTCCAAGGTCATCGCCATCTCACTGAAGGACCGCGCCGCCGTCCTGATGGGCGGGCACTCGCCCACGGCGGCTTATTGGTACGACTCGGGGGCGGGCCGGTTCGTCACCAGCACCTACTATGAGCCGGCCCTGCCAGCCTGGGTGGATGAGTTCAACCAGCAGACGCCCGCCAAGCCATACTGCGGGGGAAAGTGGCAGGCACTCGCGGAAACTCCGGGGGCGTCCGGCAAAGTTCTCGAGCAATTCCAGGCTTCTCCGGATGAGCCCTGCCCCGACCCGAAGTTCCTGGGATGGCTCAATGAAACGCCCTACATGAACCAGATCGAGTTGGCGTTTGCGAGCGAGGCCGTCCGCAACGAGCGCCTGGGCCAGGGCCGGGAGACCGATTTGCTTGCGGTCTCCTTGAGCGTGAATGACTACATCGGACATGAGTTTGGCCCCTACAGCCCGGAGGTTGCGGACACGACCCTGAGGACCGACCGCTACTTGGCCACGTTCTTCGCCGACCTGGATAAGTTCGTGGGGCTCGAGAAGGTTTGGATCACGCTCTCCGCTGACCACGGCGTCGCGCCGAACCCGGCCTTTATCCTGGAACACAAGCTCGGTCCCGGAAATGCCCAGCCGGCAGCCATCCGTAGCGCCGCGGAGAAGGCGCTCACTGAAGCCTTCGGGGCCGGCCCGTGGGTGGAGGATGCGGATGAGTTCTACCTCTACCTGAATAGCGAAACGCTGAAGAAGCGAGACGTGCCGGAATCGAAGGCCGAGGAGGTCGCCGCTCAGGCAGCGACTTCCCTGCCGGTAGTGGCCGCAGCGTTCACACGAACCCAGTTTCTGACCGGCAGCCTACCGAACTCGGCGCTGGCCCGAAAGGCCGCTAACAGCTTTAACCCGAAACGGAGTGGCGACGTCTTCCTGGTCCTCATGCCTTACGCGGTGCCGGTCACGGGGGCCACGGGCACCTCGCACGGGACTCCGTGGAACTATGATGCGCAGGTCCCGCTGGTCTTTTGGGGAAGCGCGTTCAAGCCGGGCTTCTACGCTACAGCCTGCCAGCCCATCGATTTGACGGCCACGCTTGCCGCCATACTGGGACTTACCCAGCCGTCCAGTGCGGAGGCAACCCCGCTAGCAGCGGCTCTGAAGTAGCGACGGACCAAGTCCCAGGGGCGGGCAATCCTACGGATGACCTTCAACAGGGCAGGTCAGCAACGCTGGCGGCGGGAGAACCGAGCCCCAAATTGTTCGCCCCGCGAGTTTGCGAAAGGGCAGCCTGTCAGGGCGCAATTTCGACCAACTGGACTATAAACCCGATTCTGTAACAACGCGCTATTACTTCCCTTGACAAATTGTGCAGAATTCAGTAAGATTCTTGCATCATCTCTTGTCCTCATTCCCAACACGACAAGAATCATCTGGGCTCAGCATAGGCTGGGGTGAGGGAATAACGTTAACTGGAGGTTGCATGAGGAAACTGGTTGTGGGCTGTGTGCTGGCGGGGGTACTTGCCCTGTCACCAAAGTCCGAAGCAAGACTGCCGGCTTCCCCTGGACCGTTGCCAGTGATATTCCAGGCGATGCCAAAAGGCAAAGTTGGTGTGGCGAGCTGGTATGGAAGTAAGCATCAAGGCAAAGCCACCGCAAGCGGGGAAGCCTTTGACATGAATAGATTTACTGCTGCCCACCGAGAACTCCCGTTGGGCACCACCGTCCGTGTCACGAACCTTGTAAATCTCAAGTCCATTGTGCTGAGAGTCAATGACCGCGGCCCCGGCATTGATGGGCGGCTGATCGACGTCTCTTGGGCCGCGGCCAAGAGGCTCGGCTTCTTGAACGCAGGCTTAACCCCTGTTGAGGTGGAGGTAGTCAGCTACCCCAAATCGTGTCTCCGGCAGGGAACAGGGCCGAGTTCTTCCAGGGTCAACTAGTTCAGGCAAGATAAAGTCGCCAGATCAAAACTGAGCCTGCCAAGGGCCGAACGAGCGCAAGCGACAGCCTGTCGCAGGGGCAGAGCGTCCGCTTCGGTGCAGCGGTGAGGTGTCCCTCCAGGTCAAAGGGCCAGGAGATCGACGCGGCTCGCGTCTTCGGGATTGCGCTTGCCCCCAGCGAGTTGCTCAAGAACCTTCCAAGGGTGCCATTCTGGGCGCGGCGGACTCCCCAGATTGGCAGCGGCAACGGGCTTTTCGACCAGTTTCCGGACATCCCTGGCCTCGCAGGGCATCAGCTTTGCCAGGAAGCTTGCCTCCTTTCCTGATTACCTCTTCAGATAAGTGGCGTCTAAGTGGGGTAGACGCCGCCTCCTCCAATCCGCTCGTCTCATGTCGTCGCAGGTCGACCCAGCACGAGAAAGGCGACGAGCCCGGGAACATTTCCGAGGTCGCGCGCGTATGGACGGCTAGAGGGTTATCGCGGTCCTGGTAGCCTGGAGGTAGCAATGGCGAACAATCATAATGGCAAACGGAAGAAATGGTATCTGCTGGCAATCGCCGGCGTGGTTCTCGTAGGCGGCGGCATCGGCATTGCTGCGGCTTTGCGCCCTAATAACGCGATCGATCCCTCGAAGCTTGCCAACGTCACGCGCGGTGACTTGGCTCGCTCGGTGGTGGCGACGGGCAAGATTGAGCCGCTCGCCAAAGTGGAGGTCAAATCCAAGGCGAGTGGCATGGTGGAGAAAATCTTCGCGGATTACGGTGACCGGGTGAAGCAAGGGCAGGTTCTCGTGGAACTCGACAAGGAGCAGTTGCGGGCCCGCGTGGCGGAAGCGCGTGCCAACTTGCAAGCTGCCCAAGCCGCGGTGGAGTCCGCGCAAGCCACCTACGAGCGCAACAAGGTTGACGCGGAAGGTCCTGACCTGCCTTTTCTGAAGTCCACCGTGGAGCGCAATCGCAAGCTCGCCGCCGAGGGGCTGGTTTCCGCTTCGGTACTGGACGACGGCGAGAAGGCCTACCAACTTGCCCTAAACAAGCAACTGTCTGCGCAGCGCTACCTGGCGGTGAGCCGGGCTGAAATCGCCCGCAGCAAAGCCCAGGTGGCCCAGATGCAAGCGGCGCTCGATAGCGCGGAAGAGGACCTGCGCAACTCGACCATCATCAGTCCGATGGACGGCCTAGTGCTCTCGCGCGACGTGGAAGTGGGTGACGCCGTCAGTTCTATTCTGATTCTCGGCTCGCAGGCTACCAAGGTCATGACGCTCGGCGATGTGAGCGAGGTCTACGTCAAAGGGAAAGTCGACGAGGCTGACATCAGCAAAGTTTACCTGGCCCAGCCCGCCCGCATCGTTGTGGAATCCCTCAAGGATAAGAAGTTCGAGGGCAAGGTCACCAAGATCTCCCCTATGGGCGTGGAGAAAGAAAACGTCACGACCTTTGAAGTGAAGGTCTCGATTCAAAACCCCACCGGCGAACTCAAGGCCAACATGACCGCCAACGCCGAAATCATCCTGGAAGAGAAGCACAACGTGCTGCAGATCCCCGAAGCGGCGGTCGTCTACGACAAAGATCGCCACACCTTCGCCGAGACACCCGACCCGGGCGCCAAGACCGGCCGTCAGAAGCTCGCTGTGAAGCTCGGCATCTCGAACGGCGTCAAAACCGAGTTGGTCAGCGGTCTGAAGGAAGGGCAGCAGGTGATACTGCAATAGGGACGTCAGTCGTCCGTTGTCCGTCGCCGCCAAAGACCTCGGTCTGCGACGGGCGACTGACAACGGACCACGGACAACGAGCGCGTACTGGTCCAAGGCAACGCTCAAGGAATCCTGCCATGGTTTTCAGCGACCTTTTGCTCGACACGCTGCGCACGTTGTGGTCCCATAAGCTCCGGACCTTCCTCAGCATGTTCGGGATCGCCTGGGGCATCATCTCCATCACCCTGATGGTCGCCGCCGGCGAAGGCCTGCGCGCCGGCCAGAAAAGGCAGCAGGAGACCTTCGCCAAGGACTTGATGGTCTTCTTCAACGGGCGGACGAGCATGCAGGCGGGCGGCCTGCGTGCTGGCCGCGAGGTGAGCTGGCAGGCCGGTGATGTTGCCCCCGTACAGGAGGAAGCCACCGCCTGCCGCTACGTGTTGCCGGAGCTCGAGCGCGGCAGCCTGAAGGTGCACAGCCTCTATAACAATGCCTCACCCCTTGTCACCGGGTCCTACCCGCCCTTTGCCGAGGTGCGCTCGGTGAAGGTGGAATCCGGCCGGTTCTACGACTGGGGCGATGAGCAAGCCGGCCGCCGCGTGGCTTTCCTGGGCACCAACGTCAAGAAGCAGCTCTTCGCCGGCCGCGGGGCAGTTGGTGAGACGATCTTCCTCAACGATATCCCTTACACCATCATCGGCGTGATGGCGGCCAAGGATCAAAACAGTTGCTACGACGGGTGGGACGTGGACAAGGTCTTCGTCCCCTTCAGTGCTATGCTCCAAGACTTCCCCAACAAGCCTCCGGCGTTGCCCACGGCCCTCGACCAGATCCTCGTTGTCCCCAAGTCCCTCCCGGAGCACGAAACCTGCAAGCGGCAGATGAAGCGCGCGCTGGGGCGACTGCACAACTTTGATCCGCTCGACAAGGAAGCCTCGCCCGTCTGGGACACCGTGGAAGGCGCCAAGGCCTTCGATAAGCTCATGGATGCCATGAAGTACTTCCTGGGCGCCATTGGCATCACCACCTTGCTACTGGGCGGGCTCGGGGTGATGAATGTGATGCTGGTGGCGGTGCGCGAGCGCACGCGTGAAATTGGTGTGCGCAAGGCCGTAGGCGCCAGTTCCCGCGCCATCCTGCAACAGTTCTTCGTGGAAACGCTGATCATCGTTTTCCTGAGCGGCGGCCTCGGCATGGGAATCGCCTACGGACTCTGCGGACTCGTGAACCTGATCCCCATGCCGCCGTTCTTCGCCGGCCTGCTGGCGACCTGGCAATCCGGCACGATTTCGTTCGCAGTGCTGGGCACCATTGCGGTGCTCTCTGCGCTCTACCCGGCAAGTCGCGCTGCCACCGTGGACCCGATTGAGGCGCTGAGGTTTGAGCCGGGGGGATGAAGGCAGTAGGCAGAAAGCAGAAGGCGGTAAGCAGTGGTTCGTGCTGAGGGTTTAGCGCTCAGCGATCAGCTATCAGCGTTCAGCTCTGTAAGCACGACGACTGGTCAAGGGGACATGAATTGAAAGACTTCCACGATCTCAACGTCTGGAAAAACAGCCATCCGCTGGCCTTGGCTGTGTACAAAGCGACTCGGAACTTCCCAATAGGAGGAGCTTTACACGCTAACAAGCCAGTTGCGCCGTGCGGCAGGTTCCGTCCCGGCGAACATTTCGGAAGGCTGTGGAAGAGGTGGCGACCCGGAATTTGGACGCTTTCTTCAGGTGGCGATGGGTTCAGCGAGCGAATTGAAATATCATCTGCTGCTGGCTCACGACCTACGCTATCTAAGCGACGAGATCTTCAAACAACTTACGGAAGACGTTGTCGAAGTGAAACGCATGCTCGCCTCTCTCCTGGGAAAGGTCGAGGGGAAAGATCGAAGCTGATTGCTGACTGCTGAGCGCTGAAAGCTCAGAATGTTCTACGCACCAAACACGGTGAACCACCCATGCTGACCGAAGTGCTAAAGCAAGCCTGGATTTCACTCAAACGCCAGCCAACGCGCAGTTTCCTGACCATGCTGGGCATCGTTTGGGGGATTGCGGCGGTGGCGCTGCTGATTGCCTATGGCAGCAGCCTGCGCTCGGTGGTGGTCGCGGCGTTTGACGCGTTCGGCAAAGGCGCCGTGATTTGTTGGCCCCAGCAGACCAGCGAGCAAGCTGGTGGCGAGCGTGCCGGCAAGCACGTGGTCCTTGAGAAGGTGGACGTTGAGGACATCCAGCAGGAAGCCACGCTAGTGAAGACGGTATGCATGGAAACCGTCCGCTGGCTGCCCATCGCTTACGGCGACCGCATGGCCCAAACTGCCATCCGTGGCGTGTGTCCCGAGTATGGCGAGATGCGCAATGAAGTCCCCAGCCAGGGCCGCTGGCTCAGTCCCGAGGATGAACTCGAGCGCCGCCGCGTGGTGTTTATCGGCTACCGCCTGCGCGAAAAGCTTTTTGCCGGCCGTCCGTCGATCGGCGAGACGGTGCGCATCAGCGGCATGCGCTTCACAGTGATCGGCACGATGGAGATCAAGATTCAAGACAGCAACTACTTCAACTCCGACGACGAGTGCGCCTGGATTCCCTACTCCACTGCCGGCGATATCTGGAATACCCGCTACGCTGCGGTGCTGGTCTATGAACCCAAAGCTCCCCAGTTCGAAAAGGCCTCCATGGCGCAAGTGCGCGCCGCCATCGCCAAGCGCCAGCGCTTTTCACCCACCGACGAGCGCGCCCTCATCATGTTCGGCCGCGAGCAGTTCCGGCCCATCATCGACGGCATCACCATCGGTTTCCAGGCGCTCTTCACCTTTGTGGGCGCTCTGACGTTGGGCATTGGCGGCGTGGGCCTGATGAACATCATGCTGGTGGCCGTGGACGAACGCATCCGCGAGATCGGCCTGCGGCGTGCGCTCGGCGCGCGGCGCCGCCACATCCAGGCCCAGTTCATGGCGGAAGCGCTGGTGCTGGCGCTCCTGGGCGGAGTGTTCGGCATCCTGCTCGCCTACGGCCTCGCCGCTGCCATCGGTACGCTGCCTCTTTACGGTCCCCTCTATGAAGACACCTCCGGCAAGGGCGACATCCACCTTTACATCTCCCTGACCACGATCGGGATCTCGACCGCCATCCTCATTGTGGTCGGAGTCCTCAGCGGACTTATGCCCGCCCTGCGCGCCTCACACCTCAATCCCGTCGAAGCGCTGAGGTACGAATAGCGCTGCTCTCGGTCGGCGCCGAACGATCTGCCCCGCGGAAAGAACTGGCCTGGGTGTTTCTGCGGTTGGGCACGAGCGCCTTCGGGGGACCGGCGGCCCCAAGACTGTAACCTTGTGCCGCACTTCCGCACCCGTGAGTCATCCATCCGCTTTGTCGACATCCTCTCAAGTGAGTTGTGTCGCAGACGATGGGGGTTGGCGCGGCAGCGCGGCCTTCAGCCGCAACCAAGGACGTCTGGTAGGGCCGGGGCTCGCCCCGGCCAATCCCGCCCTGCGGGACCAAGGGGTGGCCCTACAAAAGGCACGAAATGTTTGCTGAAAGAAGAAGAATTACGCCCCGGCATTGCACGGCGCTAGGCCTTGCGCCACTCGGCAAGCTTCTTGCGCACTTTGTCGGCCTTGGGATCTTCGATCTCCTCGTAAATCTTGAGCGCGGCATGGGCGTTGGCGATGGCTCGCGCGCGCTCGCCGAGCTTATCGAGCGCCAAGCCCATGTTGAAGAGGGTGCTGCCCTCGCCTCGGCGGTCGCCAATCTTGCGGGCGATGGCGAGATCTTGTTTGTAATACTCGATCGCGTGGTGGGTCTCCCCCAAGGCTGCGTAGGCAATGCCCAAGTTGCCTAGGTCGGCCCCTTCGCCCCGACGGTCGGAAATCTCGTGGTCGATCTCAAGCGCTTTCTCGTGGAACTCGATGGCGCGGCGGGGCTCACCCAAAGCGGCGTAGGCAATTCCCAGGTTGCCCAGGACATTGCCCTCTCCCTGGCGGTCGCCAATCTCGCGGTGGATGGCCAGGGCTTGCTCGTAGTATTCGATGGCGTGGCGCGGCTCGCCCAAGGCCGCGTAGGCCAAGCCCAGGTTACACAGGGCGGCGCCCTCGCCCCGACGGTCACCAATCTCGTGGGCGATGGCCAGCGCTTGCGCGAAAAACTCGATGGCGTGGCGGGTCTCACCCAAGGCCACGTAAGCATTGCCCAAGTTGCCCAGCCCGGCGCCCTCGCCCCGACGGTCACCAATCTTGCGGTGAATCGCCAGGGCCTGCTCGTGATACTCGATGGCGCGGCGTGTCTCGCCCAAGCGAGCATAGGCCAAGCCCAGGTTGCCCAGCGCGGCGCCCTCGCCCCGACGGTCACCAATCTCGCGGTCGATGGCCAGCGCTCGCGCGAAAAACTCGATGGCGCGGGGGGTCTCACCAAAGGCCGCGTAAGCAGTGCCCAGGTTGCCCAGCGCGGCACCCTCGCCCCAGCGGTCGCCAATCTCGCGGTGAAACGCAAGGGCCTGCTCGTAAAGCTCGATGGCGCGGCGGGTCTCGCCCAAGGCCGAGTAGGTCAAGCCCAGGTTGACCAGCGCGGCGCCGTGGCCGCGCCGGTCGTTCAGCCTCTTCGAAATCGCCAGCGCTTCGGCACAATACTTCTCGGCCGCGCGAAAGTCCGAGAGCCGGTAATGCCTCTCCCCCAGGGCGTTTAGCACGGCGAGGCGCTTGCGGAGAGTGACGGCATCTCCGCGGCCTCGTGTCTCATTTAACTCTTGCAACAAACCACTGAATTCCTGAAGCTGCTTCTTGGTTTCGGTCGCAGGTTGACTGGGCAGTGATTTGTAGCTCTCTATCAAGTGGTCCAAAGCCTTAGCCTCAGCGGCTGGCCCTCCGAAGTGGAAATGTCCGCTGATCCACTGGGTAAAGTCGGGGGCTTGCTTCAGGAGGAGGGTGAGGGATTCGCTTTCGAGCCAAAGGACGATTGGGCAGGGTAGGTCGCGAGCGATGCGCTCGCGGTCAAAGTTCAGGCGAGCAATGAAGGGCGTTCGCCCCTCGCCCAGAAGATTCTCCTGGCTGGCGGATTGATAGATCAAGCCGTCAATTCCGTTGAGCATCACCGCCGTCCGGCTGCCGGTGGGAAGCCCGTCCAACTGTGTCTTTACCGCCGCGACGAAGTCGCCGGAGTAGTTCGAAGAAATGTCCACCTCTTTCACCGTCACGCCTTTCGCGGCGGCATCGGTCGAAACCCGCTGAAGGATTTCCTTCCGCAATGACGGCATATTGCAGCGGGCTATGGCGAATGTGGACCCTGAAGCGAGGTCCAAAAAGGCCAGGAGCTTTTGATAGGACTTCTCCGTCGTCTCATCGACGGCGGCGTTTGGGGCGGGATTTCTTGGCGACAGCCCGGAAGGCATCGATAGGCTCGATCAAAGGATTGACGTCGTGCCAAAGCTCCTTGCCATTGTACTCCAGGATGGCGAGGTTAGAGAGAAGTTGCATGTGGGCGTCGTCTTTTTCGATGCTCTTGGTGGCCCAAGTGCGAGCCAGTAGTTTGTAGTCCGAGGGCTCAAGCATGCGCTCAAAATCCTGCTGCAGGTTTCCCGCAGCATCCTGGGCAGCGTCAGCGTCAATGGCAGCGAGGCCGCGTGATTGAGCACCGAGGACTGCCTCACGCACAAGGCGAATCAATTGCCGGACCGAGCCGCCGCTCAGCCGGACAAATTCCTCAGTCAGTGAGGGGGGGTGAATCAGAGTGTCCACATCGAGGCGACGCCTGACGACCTCAACAAGAGCGGCGATTCCCGCTTGGTTTTGATCCGCCTTCGTCTTTCGAGCCCATAACTTGACGTTGGGAAGAATCGCGCGGCTCGGAAATACATTTGGCAAACCCCGCGGGGAGTAGTAGGTGTCTATCGAAACCGTGTAGACGGCATGACAGGCCATATCCTGAAGCTCCGAGCCATGGTCAAAGAAGAGCTTTTCGCTCCTGGCAGGCGGCAGGCGGTCAAGGTTGTCAAATACGATCAGGAGTTGGCACGGTTTTCCAGCACTCCGAAGGGCTTCCGCCGCAGCGGTCAGCAGGAGATTCGTGTTGCTCAATAATCCGCTGAAGTAACTATCCAACTTCTGACGGGTTGTGATCCTGCTCGACGAGCCTACCTTTGCATCAGCAGTGAATTTGGCAAGCAGGCGGGCGAGGAACGGGATTTCCACCCCCGCTTTGGCTTCGGTGGTGACCCCTGCCGAAAGCTTGACGGTCTCCTCGGTTTCTTCTGTCACCTCCTTGAACCAACCCTCGACTGCGTGAAGCAACGACTCGCTCAAACTGACATTTGCTTCCTGCAGGGATTCCAGGAGTCGACGGGAGATGAGCAAAAAGAGGTCAGTGTAGTCGACATCCGCGGCGTCAAGGAATTCGTTCACATCGAGGTAGAGCATGAAGCAGGACGGCCCCAAAGCCTGTTCCAATTGACGAAGTTCAGTGGACTTGCCGGAGCCGCGATGCCCGCTGAAGGCGATCGGCGAGTAATTGCCGGGGGCACAGTTTTCGATCATTTGCCTCAGCCGCACGGTAGCAGCCGAACCCCTTGCCGACGCGAGATCAACGAAATATGGATCGCCACTCTGCAATGGGCGCGGGTCAGTCGCTTGATACGCTTCGCGAAGAGTGGTCGCCGGAGGCATCGTTATCTTCTCCGCCCCGAAGGGTACCACGATTCGCCTGGGGGTTGCTACAGCGCGTCGCTCAAAGTCGACGTCGTGCTGCCGTACGGCAGGGAAGGTTAGGAGCGCCCCGATCACAAACATTTGATTTCGGCGCCCGCGGTCGAATTACTGCCCGTTATGCGTCGAATGATGTGCTACAGTCGGGCCGCAGATTTGAAACGCGCAGGTCTATCCTACCGGATGCAGTGCAAGATGTCACACCGGCCGGAAATCGAGGGAGAACCAGATGTCGCAGTCGGAACTGAATCAGGCTAGTGATGCCGAGATCGCAGATTCTCGCTGGAATTGGCTCTACAAACTCGGCGGCGCGGGCGCCCTGCTCACCGTCGGACTTCTTCCAATCCAAATCATCGTCTTCATCGCCTGGCCGCCACCGGGTTTTCAACCGACCTTGAGCACCGTCATCGGCTACTTCACGTTACTTCATAACCATAAGCTCCTTGGGCTCATCGACCTTGATTTCCTGTTAATTGTTGACCAGGTTCTTGCGATCCCGATTGCTCTCGCCCTCTACGTTATCCTGCGACGAGCCAGTGAATCTTTCATGCTCCTCGCGACCGCCCTCAGCCTAGTAGCCATAACGACGTACCTCGCATCGAACACGAACTTCTCGATGCTTTCCCTGAGTGACCAGTACGCGGCAGGCACTACGGATGCTGAGAGATCTCTATTCGTGGCAGCAGGGCTGGCCATGATGGCCATCTACACGGGCACGGCTTTCCGCGTGAGTTACATCCTCGGGTCCATTGCCATGATCATCGTTGCGGCTGTAATGCTAAGAAGCAATATCTTTAGCAGAGTTATCGCTTGGGTGGGAATCTTGGCAAGTGTCATCGGATTGGGGCTTTACGTGCCCAAGATAGGTCTTTATCTCGCGTTCCTTTCTGTCCCGTTTCTGGCCATATGGGATATCTTGATTGCCCGAAGGCTCTTCCAGCTAGGACATGGCAAACCAGATCGAGCGGCTCATTGAGGATGACCGTGGGTGGCGCATCCGCCGAGCTGGAGGCCTGAAAGGCGCACCTCCGCGCTTCCGGCTGCGTCTATCCCGCCCCCCAGTCAATCGGCATAACGATGAGGGGCCCGGCGCCGCGAGGGAGAAGCCTTCCGGCACCTGCGTCCCGCATAGGTCAGGCGCTGTGTGCCGAAGGAGGGAAGTATGAGGTTTCAGAGAATTTTGGCCGCCCACGGCCCAGGCGCAATCCTGATGATCCGCCTCCTGGTGGGAGGAGTCTTCTTCCTGGAAGGGATCAAAAAGTTCATTTTTGTCGAGCAGTGGGGTGCGGGTCGCTTTGCCCGTATTGGAATTCCCGCTCCTGGCATCATGGGCCCATTTGTGGGCGTGGTGGAGATCGTTTGCGGCTTCCTGATACTCGCGGGTCTGCTCACGCGTCTCGCATCCATTCCCTTGTTCATCGACATTTGCGTGGCGATCGCCACCACAAAGATTCCCATCCTGCTCCGCAGTGGTTTCTGGCCCATGGAGGCCGAGGCGCGAACGGATTACTCGATGCTGATGGGATTGCTCTTCCTTCTCCTGGCCGGTGCGGGCTCCTGGTCGATTGATGCCTGGCTCGCACCAAAAATGCCAGAGGCGAATGTCCAATAGCTCTCCACCCCAAACGCTGGTCTCGGCCGGCGCCGAGCGGTCCGCCTCGCTGAAAGAACTGGCTGGGCTGTTTCTGCGTCTGAGCACGACCGCCTTCGGGGGACCGGCCGCCCACATCGCCATGATGGAAGACGAGTTTGTCCGGCGGCGCGGCTGGCTGACGCGAGAGAAATTCCTGGACCTGCTGGGTGCGGCCAACCTCATGCCGGGACCGAGCTCGACGGAGCTGGCGATCTACATCGGCTATCAGAGGGCGGGCTGGAGCTGATATTTCTTTTCCGGTCTGCGTGTCGCAAGGCGAACAAGCACAATGGCTAACCCTGCGGGGCGGCGCGGTCCAGCCCTCGTGGTACACTTGCCAGGCGCTTCCAGCCCACCTGAGGAGTGACGTTGAGCGACAAACGAAAACAAGCCAGGCGGGGGCAAGGGCGGAACCGGATGGACCGGAGGATTGGCGACCGCAGGGCAGGCGGAATCCCACCCGCCCCCGACACCCCCGCCAAACCCGACACCGGCCAACGCCGGCGACGCACCGATCGCCGCGTTTCTTCTTGACCCCAACAGACCGGCATCCGGGCCGGGATTTTTCCGTCAACTCAGGCGCTTTGGCGGCGGATGCCGCACGGCGTGCACTCCGCATTCACCGCTAGCGCCAGCGTCCCGCGCCTGTGAACTTGTCTTGACGATGCGCGGGCCGCACAATAGACTCTCTGAGTTTCCGGAGGTGCGGCATGGCGACGGCAAATCAAACCGAGCGCATTCATAAGGCCCTTGACACGTTCTTGATCGAACTCCCCTCTTGGGGTTTTGCCAACACCGGCACGCGTTTTGGCAAATTCATCCAGGCCTCTGCGGCCACGACCACAGAAGAAAAACTGAGCGACGCGGGGCAGGTGCATCGCTACACGGGCTGCTGTCCCACCGTGGCGACGCACGTCCTCTGGGATTTTCCCGAGGGCCTCAAGAGCACGCGTCAGGTGATGGGCTGGGCGGAGAAATCCGCCGTCCGCATCGGCGTGATCAATCCCAATGTCTTCCAGGACCAGATTTACAAGTACGGGTCGCTGGGCAATCCTGACCCGGAAATCCGCGCGACCGCGCTCCAGCACATCCTGGATTGCGTGGAGATCGGCAAGCAGACGGGCAGCCGCGACGTCTCGCCCTGGTTTGCCGACGGTTCAAGCTTTCCCGGCACCGCCTCGATTCGCCAGCGGAAGAAATGGTTTGAAGAGGGGCTGCGGGAAGTGCACGCCCACCTCTCCCCGAAGCAGCGCCTGCTGGTGGAATACAAACCTTTCGAGCCCTATTCCTACCACATGGATCTGGCCGATTGGGGGATGGCGCTGATTCTCTCTCTCGCCGCGGGCCCGCAGGCGCGCGTACTCGTGGACACGGGACACCATTACCAGGCGCAGAACATTGAGCAGATTGTGGCCTGGCTGCTGAGCGAGGACATGCTGGGCGGTTTCCACTTTAACGACCGCCGCTACGCGGACGACGACTTGACGCTCGGCTCCATCGATCCCTACCAGGTCTTCCGCATTTTTCACGAAATCATTTTCTTCGAGTGGGAAACCGGCCGGCGCGCCGACATCGCTTACATGGTCGACCAGAGCCACAACTTGAAGAACAAAATCGAGGAGATGATCCAGACCGCGGTCACGGCGCAAGAGCTTTACGCCAAGGCGGCGCTGGTCGATCACGAAAAACTGGTCCGGCACCAGGCGAAGTGCGAATTGATCGATGCCGAAGAGTGCCTCAAGCAGGCCTTTGCGACAGACGTGCGCCCCGCCCTGCGCGAATGGCGGCGGGCCAGGGGCTTGCCGGAGGACCCGCTTCAGGCGTTCCGCGAATCCGGCTATACGGAGCGAGCGGCGCGCGAACGCGGCGCCAGGAATCAAGGCACCGCCGCCAGTTACGCGTGAGGGAGAGAATCTCTCGCTTTCTGCAGATCGGGTGCCGCCAGGGGGGCGACAGAGCCTGGGCTATTTCGCTGGCGAAGCTATTATCCATTTGATTTCTTGAGATTGCGGTGGGGAAGGACGGAGCCGTTCCACACCCCAGTCGCATTGCCGTTCGTGCCGTTCCGCGATCGTGAACGTGCCCGGCCGATCGGGGGAATCATCTCAGCCTGGCGTCATATTTCTTGTGGATTCATATCCTCACAAGAAAGGACCAGCGATGAGGTATCTGCAAGATCTCTGGGACGAAACTCAGGCTCACCGGTGGGCGACTAATCAGCTCGAGCTGTTGCGCTACCGCTCGAACCTGCTCGGCGTGGACTTGCGCATCACGAACTTTGGAGGTGGCAACACCAGCGCGAAGTTCAAGTTGCCCGATCCTTCCACCGGCAAGCCCGTACGCGTGCTGGGCGTGAAGGGCAGCGGCGGCGATTTGGGCACGGTGGGCCGGGAAGGGTTTGCGCTTCTCTACCTCGATCGTTTCGACGATCTGCGCTCTCTCTATCGCGGCCGCGATCACGAAGACGAGATGGTGACCTACTATCCCCTCGCGGCATTCGGCCCGAGCCAGGTGGCGCCGTCGATTGACACACCGCTGCATGCGCTCCTGCCTTTCGAGCACGTGGATCACCTTCACCCCGACTGGGGCATCGCACTCGCCGCGGCGGCCAACGGCAAGCGGAAGATGGAGGAGTTCAACCAGCAGTTTCATCACCGCCTGGTTTGGCTGCCTTGGCAGCGACCCGGCTTCGATCTGGCTTTGCGCCTGCGCGAGGCGGTGGACTCAAACCGCGGCTGCGACGGTCTGATTCTTGGCGGTCACGGCATTTTCACTTGGGGGAATACGTCGCGCCAGTGCTACCTAAACAGCCTGACGATCATCGACGAACTTGGCCAGTTCGTCTGGGAGCACCAGGAGTGGCGCGGTGACCGCCTCTTCGGCGGCGGGCGCTTCCGCCAGCGCAAAGATGCGCGCGCTGTGGCCGCAGAAGTTCTTCCTTTCCTGCGCGGCAAGTTGGCCACCAGCCGGCGAGCCATCGCCCACTACAACGACTCCGAGGAAGTCCTGCACTTCGTGAACGCGCGTGACGCCGAGCCGCTGGCGCGCCTGGGAACGAGCCGCCCCGACCACTTTGTGCGCACCCGTATCCGCCCCCTCTCCATAGATTGGAACCCGGACAGCGAGGACGTCAGAAAGCTGAAGGAGCGAATTGCCGAAGGCGTCGAGAAATACCGCCAGGAATACACGGCCTACTACCACCGCTTCGCCCAGCCGGATTCACCCGCCTTGCGCGACCCGAACCCCAGCGTGGTGCTGGTGCCGGGCGTGGGCATGCTCACGTTCGGCAAGAGCAAGACCGAAGCGCGCATCACCGGCGAGTTTTACGTGAACGCCATTCACGTGATGGCCGGTGCGACCGCGCTGGGCGAAGGCTCGGAGCCTCCTACGCCGCTGCCGCAGGCGCCGCGCCCGGAGGATTCGGCGGAATTCGCCAGCCACGATAACTACGTCGCGTTGCCGCTGCCAGAGGCCTTCCGCATCGAATACTGGGCGCTCGAGGAGGCGAAACTCCGCCGTCAGCCACCCGAAAAAGAGTTCAGCCGGAAGATCTTCTTGGTCGTGGGCAGCGGCAGCGGCATCGGCCGGCTCACAGTTTTGGGCTTGACCGAACGCGGTGCGCACGTCATGGTTGCGGACCGCGACGCGCAGGGGGCGGCGGAAACCGCCGAACAGGCTGCGGCCCTTGGATCGAAAGAAGCCGTGGCCTGCTGCGGCATGGACCTGGGGGACCGGGCCAGCATCACCGCGGCCCTCCGCGCCACGGTATTGCTCTTCGGCGGCCTGGACGGCCTCATCAACACTGCGGCCCTCTTTATTCCCCCCGACTCCCACGGCCGCCTGGTGGATGAGCAGTGGCGACGCACCTTCGACATTAATGTGGCCGGCAACTACCTGCTGGCGGATGAAGCGCGCGGCATTCTGCTGGCTCAGGCGCTGCCGGCGGCGATCGTGCTGACCAGTTCCGCCAACGCCGTGGTGCCCAAGTGGGGGAGCGAAGCCTACGACGTCAGCAAAAGCGCCGTCAGCCACCTGGTGCGCGAACTGGCCGTGGGACTCGCGCCGCTGGTGCGCGTGAACGGCGTTTCGCCCGCCACGGTCGTGGAGGGTTCCACCATGTTCCCCCGCGAGCGTGTTCTTGCTTCCTTGAAGAGATTTCATGTCGCCTTCCGCGACGAGGAGTCAACGGAAGAATTGCGCAGCAAGCTCGCGCAGTTCTACGCGCAGCGCACGCTCACGAAACTTCGCGTGAGCCCCCAAGACTGCGCGGAGGCCATATGCTGGCTAGCCAGCGACCGTGCCGCGAAAACGACCGGTCACCTGATTCCCGTGGACGGCGGCTTGGTGGAGGCTTTCCTGCGATGAAAAGTGCTCGTCAGGTGGTGGCGGTCGACCTGGGCGCGGAAAGCGGCCGGCTGGTGCTTTGCCGCTGGAACGGCAGAGAGGGAACCCTGGAGGAGATCCATCGCTTCCCCAACCGCCCCCAGCAGGTCGAGAACCACCTGGTGTGGGATCTCGACCGGCTCTGGGAGGAGATCCTGAAAGGTTTGTTGATAGCTGCCGCCAAGACGCAAGGCCATGTCGACAGCGTAGGAGTGGACGGCTGGGGCGTGGACTATGTCCTGCTCGATCCCGCCGGCAATCGCCTTGGCCACGCCTTCTGCTATCGCGATGCGCGCAACGTACCCGCCATGGAGCGCGCCCTGGCCAAGGTTCCCAAAGAGAAGATCTACGCAATCACTGGGAGCCAGTTTATGCCCTTCAACACGCTCTACCAGTTGCTGGCGCATGTGGCGGAATTCCCCGAGGAGTGGGAGCGCGCCGCACTCTGGCTCACGCTCCCGGAGTACTTTCAGTACCGCCTGACGGGCATGGCGGCAGCGGAGTACACCGAGGCCAGCACCACGCAAATGCTCGACGTGCACGCGAAAACCTGGTCCAAGGAGCTGACGGAAGCGCTCGGACTCAGCCTGGAGAAATTCCCGACGATCGTGGAAGCCGGCACGGTTCTCGGGAAAATGCACTCGGAAGTCGGTCCTGCTGTGGGCCTGGCGAACACCCAGGTGATCGCACCCGCCTGCCATGACACGGGCTCTGCGGTCGCCGGCATTCCCTTCCCGCATGACGGCCTTGCTTTCATCAGCTCGGGGACGTGGTCGCTGGTGGGCACGGTCCTCACCGAGCCCGTCGTCACCGCGCAGGGCCTCGCCAGGAATTTCACGAACGAAGGCGGCGTGGCGGGCAGCATCCGGTTCCTGCAGAATGTCATCGGCCTGTGGCTTCTCCAGGAATGCCTGCGCGAATGGAACGGCAGGGGCCTGCGCCTGGCTGCGGGGGAACTGGCCGCGCAATGTGCGGAGACCTCTCCCCAGGGGCCGTACTTTCAAGCCGACGGGAATGCCTATCTCGCGCCCGGCGACATGGTGGAACGCATCAACGCCGGGCTGCGCGCCGCGGGCTTCCAGGAAGAAAAACGTCCCCCGGAGTTGGCCGGGATCATCTTCCGCAGTCTCGCCCGCCGTTACGCCGAGGTGTTGGGAGACCTCCGCGAGATCTCCGGTAAGTCCATCAAACGCATCTGCATCGTGGGCGGCGGCGTGAAGAACGAAGCCCTGAATCGCCTGACCGAACTGGTTACGGGGATCGAGGTCGTGCGCGGGCCCCGCGAGTCCACGGCGGCAGGCAACGCCTCGGTGCAGATCGCCGCCCTGGAAAAAGCCGTTTCGGTCGAGCAGGTCCAGGCCATCAGCGCGCGGCTGAAATTCGCATCGCCCGAATGAGGCTGGTCGCGACTTCTACCGCCGCCGCCATCTCCCGAAAGACTTGACCTGAAGTAGAAATAAGGTTTGTACAAAATAAGGATTGTACACTTGACCGGAAAACCCATTTCCGTTAGCGTTGCAGGCTTACAGGCTCATGGGAAAACCACGCGTAGCTCTGTTCATCACCTGTCTGGTCGACCAGTTTTTGCCTCACGTGGGCGAATGCGTGGTCAGAATTTTGCGGCGGTTAGACGTCGAGGTATCGTTTAACCCGGCGCAGACGTGTTGTGGCCAGCCGGCGTTCAACACCGGCTATCGGGACGAGGCCCGCAGCGTGGCCACGCGCGTGTTGGACCTCTTCGACGACGCCGACTATGTTGTAGCCCCCTCGGGCTCCTGCACCTCGATGGTGCGGGTCTTCTATCCAGAGCTCTTCGCGGATGACCCCGCACGCCTGCGCAAGTGCACACAGCTACGAGAACGCTTCTTCGAATTCTCCGAATTCCTGGTCAACGTCCTGAAGGTCGAAGACCTGGGCACGAGCTTTGCGCATCGCGTGACGTATCACGACTCCTGCCACCTGCTGCGCGAATTGGGCGTCGAGGAAGCGCCGCGCAAGCTGCTCCGCAAAGTCCGCGGCATCGATCTTGTCGAGATGCAGGATTACCAGCTCTGTTGCGGTTTCGGTGGTACCTTCTCGGTGAAATTCCCGGAAGTCTCCGTACCTATGGGCGAGGACAAAGTCCAGGCCGCGTCCGAAACCGGCGCCGAATACCTGGTGGCGGCCGACGGCGGCTGCCTGATGCACCTCGCTGGCCTCATTCACCGCCAGGGGTTGCCGCTCAAAACCCTGCATTTGGCGGAGGTCCTGGCGCAACAGGAGAGGCATTAGGCTTCAGGTGTCAGGTGCCAGGGCTGAAACCTGACACCTGGCACCTAACACCTAGCACCTGTTATGGACGACACGGGCATCCACAGCAACGAGATTCACGTGGGCGCGAGCCGGACCCTCGGCAATGCGCGCCTGCTCGAGGCCTACCGCGCTTCGACGTTGCGCTTGTACACACACCGGCTGCAGGCCATCAGTGAGGTTCCTGGCTTCGAGCGGCTCTGCGACCGGGCGCGGGAGGTCAAGCGCGAGGTCATCGAGCACCTTGATTCCTACCTCGCCCAGTTCGCCGATAACGTGGAGCGCCACGGCGGCAAGGTGCACTGGGCCTCTACGGCCGAAGAGGCTTGCAGGATTGTGGTCGAGATCGCGCACCGCTCGGGCGCGCGGGAGGTGGTGAAAGCCAAAAGCATGCTCGGTGAGGAAGTCGAGGTGAACCACGCGCTCGAGGCGGCGGGGTTCCGCGCCGTGGAAACCGATCTTGGAGAATTCATCATCCAGCTTGCGGGCGAGCGGCCCGCGCACATCGTGGCGCCAGCCATCCACATGACCCGCGAGGACGTCTCCGAGCTTTTTGTGACTCACCTCCAGGCCGAGCGCACCGTGGTGCCCGAGCAACTGACCGCCATCGCACGCCGGGTGCTGCGCGAGATGTTCCAGAAGGCCGGCATGGGAATGAGTGGCGCAAACTTCGCGGTGGCGGAAACCGGAACCGTGGTCCTGGTGGAAAACGAAGGCAACATCCGCATGTCCACCACCGTTCCGCGTGTGCACGTGGCATTGGTGGGAATCGAAAAGCTGATCCCGCGGCTGGCCGACTTGGGCGTCTTCCTGCGGCTGCTCGGGCGCTCCTCGACGGGCCAGAAGCTCACGACTTACACTTCGTTTCTGACCGGGCCGCGCCGTCCGGG
>JBEKAK010000014.1:0-80293 GCA_050018275.1 Terriglobia bacterium
GATTCTTGGTTACACTGTGTAAGCAAAAGGCTGTCCTCCTTCTTCGGCAGAAGTCTTTCTCGCAACAATACTTATGCCAGAAAGAGACAGCCTTTTTCAATTCTTCCGTGAGAAATGCGGGCTAAGCTATGGAACCTGGCGCGGCTTGCGGGCCCGGGCATTTTCCTTGAGGTTGGCTCGTTTAGAGGAGGGACGGCACTTCATATCTGCAATGCTATTGCGAATCGGGGCGCAACTTTCTATTGTTTCGACCCGCTTGAGAAAGGGGGGTTCGAGAACTTGGGCGCTCAAGATACATGTTCCAAGCCCGGCGATTTCACGGACACACAGCATGAAGCGGTCGTCAAACTGCTGTCCAGTAGGCCCAACGCAAAGGTCATTCAGGGCTATTTCCCGGCCGCGGCAGAGGATCTAAAACTTCATGACATAGAGTTTTGTCACCTGGACGTGGACGTTTATGAGGCTACAAAGAAAAGTCTTGAATACTTGGCGCCCCGACTGGCGCCCAGAGGGTTCATCGTCCTCGATGACATGGGCCGCCTTGAAACCCCCGGCGTGAACAAAGCCGTGGCTGAATTCCTGCTGGTCATCCGTCCTTTCTTCTTGTTCCGATGTTCCCAGTCCAGGGCGTCCTTCTGCCGAAGTCGCTTTGGTGAGGAGAAATTCCGGGGACTCTTCTTGAAGACAGTCCCGCTTGACCTGCGAAAGATAAGCTTGACCGCGCAGAGGGGAGGTCCCCACTGAGGACAACTTCAGGCTGGCGCCCATCGCGCTCCCACAGACACTCCCGCTCTGCCAGCTAGTGCCGCATTCTTGTTGAGCAGTATTGGTCCACCGACATATACTGCTTGGGTCCGGCGTATTCTATAAAGGATTCGAAGTCGATCTGTTGGCAGGCTTAACGCCGGTCTGCGGACAGCATATGGACGTTCACTCCACACTCCCCGGAAGCTTGACCGCCGACCGGGGGCCCGATTCGACCCCCGACCCTTCCTTAATCAAAACGACTCCGGGTTATTCGATCGAGGTCATCACAACCGAGGAAGGACTTTCAAATCTTGAGGAAGAATGGAACCGGCTGAGTAAAACCGCCGCATTCCCGAATGTCTTCATGACCTTTGACTGGTTCCGAGCGTGGAACCAACGCTTGACTCAGGAGGACCGGAGCGGGCGGCGCAACCTCAGCGTGCTGGTACTCAAGCAGAACGGCACCGTGGCAGGCATTTCACCATTAATCCACCGCACAGCCTCCCGCTTTGGCTATGCCGTTCGAAAGGTCGAGTTTGTCGGGGGGCACGCGGATTACAACGACTTTGTGTTGGGAAACGACCCAGCAGGTCAGGGTAAAGCAATTGCAGATTTCCTCACACAAACGCAGGATCATTGGGACTTGGTTGATCTAAGAAACCTGCGCGAGACGGGAAGTACGATTGCTCTGATTGAGAAAGCCCTTTCGCACGCGGGGCTGATGTATCGGGTCCTGCCCGAGGAGGAGCGTTGTCCGTATCTGCCGATTGACGCGCCCTGGGCGGTGATGTTGAGCAAATTCTCCCCGCATCCGCGCCACAATTTACGCACCCAGCAGAACCGGTTGGACCGGATGAGCGCGCAGGGCCTACGCGTCCGGATCATTGAGAATCCCCAGGACGAGCCTCGGCTACTAGAAGAACTGATCGCTCTTGACCGCCAGAAACATGTTCACGGTGAGCTTTCGCAGCCGTTCATCGCCAAATACCCGGAAGTATTTCAATCGTTGTTTGACACTCTGGGACCTCGCGGCTGGGTTTACGTTGCCCTGATGGAACTGGGTGACCGGCCGCTCGGGTCGCTAGTGGGTTTTCGTTGCGGCAAGAACCTATGGGCCTACCAAACAGCCTATAACCGCTCCTTTTCGCGTCTCTCCCCTGGAACCATGCTCGTCCCCGCACTTATCGATTACGGCTTTTCGCACGGATACAATGAGTATGATTTTCTGCGCGGTGAGGAATCCTACAAAATGCGGTGGAGCACCGGCTTTCATCAAACCTACCGGCTGCTGGTTTGGGGCGGGCGCTGGACTTCTCGGGCACGCGCGTTTGTGTATCTAGACCTCAAGTCGGTGGTCTACCGGCTGTTTGGCAAGAGAGAATAGCCGAGACGGAAGTTCGTCCAAGGGGATCTTGCCAGAAGAATGACACTCAAAGGGTGGGATGAGGGAACCGTACTTGAAATGGCTTCCCGCCTGGCGATGGCACGAAAGGGCCGGAGAAACAACCCTCCATTCCCAGTCTGATATACTATTCAACAAAAGGAGCCCCGTTTTGTCAGAGCAAGTCCCGTCGCAATTGACCGAGAACCTCCAGGTATTCAAGACCCCTGCGGCTGTCGACGAGTACTCCGTATACCGGTTGGATCCGGAGGAAAAGTACCTGTTCGCAAAATACTACAAACCCAGAGACAGAATCCTCGACCTTGCCTGCGGTCTGGGGAGAACCACGCTACTGCTCTATGAAATGGGCCTTTCCGTGCGAGGTCTCGACGCGTCGGAAGTCTTCATCAATACGGCCAAGAGGCGATTGCCTTACCTGGACTTGCGAGTCGGCAGCTATGACCGCATCGAAGAACCCGATTCTGCCTTCTCCCACGTGCTGATTTCGTTCAACGGGATAGACTGTGCCTTTCCCGAGTCGCAGAGAGTAGCGGCCCTCCGTGAGTGTGCCCGCGTACTCAAACCCGGAGGCACGCTCATTTACTCTTCGCATAACATAAAATCTTTGCACCTTTTTTCGCCTCGCTACCGTTACCGGGTCCTTTGGAAATTACGCAATAGCCTGAGAGCGTTCAAGCAACGAGCCTATGTCTTGGAGGGCGGACTCCATAACTTATACACCTCGCGTCAGTTCGTCATCGGGCAGACGGAGCAGGTGGGCTTGAAATTCCTGGAGATGGTGTGGTTCAGGATGTTCGGGAACGAGCGGATCGACAGGTATTTCTCTCCCTATATTCACTATGCATTCAGGAAACCACCCATCCAGCCTCCGGAGACTGCGGAGCATCCGGACCCGTAATCTCTGCTACGTCAGCAGCAGCCCGCAACAGGGGTTGTCCGGCACAATTGTGCCGTCTCCCCGGTCCACCGACTTTCACCACTACGGTTGGACAATCGGACCCCTCCGATTTTGAAGCAACCTTGATTCCGAGCTCAGCTTCTTCCGGCAAAATGTCTTTTGCCTGCCCCATAGGCCCGGCGCACTACACCTCCGGCAATTCGGACCGGCAGCAACAGCAGAGCCTTGATCACACGGAGAGAGACACTACATTTTAGTCCTTCCCATACCTGTTTGAACGCGATCGTAAATTCACTCTCCCGCCATCCCCAGTAAGCCTCGTCCAGGGCGTGAATAGCAACAAGCTCTCTGGCTTTTCGGAACATGCTCTCCGCCCGGTCGGCGGGTAGGAGTGGCCGAATAACTTCGAGGCAACGGAGGCAATCCGCAACGTTTTCGACGGATTTCACGACTGCCGTCGTTTTGGAGTCGGCGTGAACGCGCCAAGCTGCCAAGATTTCGGGTTCGTACCAGATTGGATAGCGCGCAGCAATTCTTGCCCACATTTCCCAGTCTGCCGTGGAGGAAAGCGCACTCCGGAATCCCCCCAAGTTCTCGTAGACACTGCGCCGAACCACAATGGATGGAGTCGATATCCTCTGAGAAACGCCGATCTTGTCCATAAAATCAGCTAGAACCCCAGGGGTGAGCCTCTCCAGATCAGAAGTCCATAGTCTCCCTTCCTTTTCGTCCATGATCGCCCACCGGCAAAAAGCAGCCCCAATGTCGTCTCTTCCTTCCAGCGCAGGCCTTAAGGTCGCATAGAATCCGGGAAACACCACATCGTCGCTGTGCAGAACGTGCACCCACTCGCCCACCGACCGCTCGATGCAGCCATTCCAACTCCCGACCAAGCCGAGGTTCCGCGGCTGGCGAAAAAAGCTCACTCGATCGCCTCCCACTCGCCGCACCACCGGTTCTGGATCGTCCACGGTGGAAGCGTCGTCCACCACTTCAATCTGCATCTCCTCCGGGCCTGGGTCCTGCGACAGCACACTCGCGAGCGTCCTTTCCAGATACGTCGCTCGGTTGTACGTCGGAATCATCACGGACCAGCGTGGTCGGGGTCGTGTTCCTTGCAACGGAGCGATTCGCGGGGGTGGGGGATAGGTCTCCATCAAAGTGATCGTATGTAAACTGAGATTGCCATTCAGGGAAGCGGAGCCGCGCGCCAGCGGCAAGAACACCGCAATGGCTACGCCACCTGCGGCGTCAACCGTCTCGCAGGGTCGTCGTGTTCACGGAGTTTAATGGACCAAACCTGCCTCTGAAAGCATCAATCAAGCCTTTTAAGCTGAACCACAAGACCGAAAATCGCTCTTTGTCGTACAGGAGAATTTTCACGTGGTCTTTGCAAATTCTGCGAACCATCGGGTAAGTGTAGCTGGGGCTCAGATCATGCTTTTTCATCATGTAGATCGTATTGCGCGTAAGGTAGTACCACGCGTGTTTTCCGCGATGGTCGTAGTACGCGTGTCGCCAAAAGAACTTCCTGCGCTCTTTCGATCCCTCTTTATGTAACAACACTGCCTCGGGGCACACAAAGACCCGGAATCCGCCCCGTCCAACGCGCAGGCAAAAATCGACATCGACGTAGTAAACAAAGAGGTCCTCGTTAAAGAAACCTATAACGTCGAACACTCGACTCTGGATCAAACTCCCGGAGGACATCACGTCTCCCTCCTCCAAGGGCATTCCTCCGCCCTCCCTCAGGTGATAACCCCTGATGAAGAGTTGGGTGTTTTGGTCGAAGGGATTTGCACCGACAACTCCCACATTTTGTATACCCTGCCGCTGGAGGGTCACGTAAGCCTGCACGAGTTTGTCGACCATGCCGGGAGTAGCCTCGCTGTCATGATCCAGCGTCAGGATCCACTGAAATCCTTCGCCCCGCGCCCATTGCACTGCCTGGTTGAAAGCGCGCGCAATGCCCTCATTTCGTTCATTTAGGATGGTCGTTACCGAATCGGAAGCTGCCAGTCTATTCAGTTCTCGGCGGGTAAATTCGTCCGAGCCATTGTCCACAATGACGACGTGGCCGACCTGGTTCTGGATGGAATCAAAGCACCGATGAATCGCCTCCCGGATGTTGTAGGTGACAATGACCGCACAGATTCGAGCTCTGTAAGATGAATCGAGGGCCTCAGTGCAAGGGGACCCTTCACTCAGCACGTCTTCCCTCCAAACGAGTTGACGCACATCGAGACGTACGCCGTTTGCTCCGTGCTGAGGGCAGGAAACATCGGGAGCGACAACACTCGCTGGGCCACCCTCTCGGTGACGGACAAATCGCCGCACCGGTGTTCAATGTTGCGAAAAGCCGGCTGAAGATGACAAGGTATCGGATAGTGCATGAGGGTCTCGATCTTGTGGCGGCGCAAGTACTCTCGCAAGCCGTCGCGTTCATCGCTTTGAATCACGAAAAGATGGTAATTATGGACACAGCCGGGCTTAACTTTGGGGGGAGAAAACCGTTCCTCCAGACGAGATAGATAACCCGCTGCAACCCGCCGGCGACTCTCGTTCCACTCTTCCAAATGCGGCAGTTTCACGCGCAGGATCGCTGCCTGCATTTCATCGAGCCTGCTGTTATAGCCCATGGTGTCATGGTGGTATCTGCTGGACTCGCCGTAGTTGCGCAGCCGTCGCAGTCGCGCCGCCAGCTCCGGATTGCTGGTCACCACCGCTCCGGCATCACCGCACGCCCCCAGGTTCTTGGTGGGATAGAAACTGAAGCAACCCAATTGTCCCATGCTACCCGCTTTCCTACGCTTGTAGGAAGCCCCGTGAGCTTGAGCGGCGTCCTCGATCACGTATAAGTTGTGCTCGGCCGCAACTGCCAGGATCGAGTCCATATCAGCACAATGCCCGTACAGGTGGACCGGCACAAGGGCCCGGGTCCTCGGAGAAATGGCCTGGGCCAGGTGCTCCGGATCGATCGTGTAACTCTCCGGGTTGATGTCGACAAATACGGGAGTGGCGCCCGTCGACACGATCGCCAGTTCAGTCGCCATGGCAGTGTGCGCAACCGTGATGACTTCATCACCCTGGCCGACACCACAAGCGAGGAGCGCAAGTTGCAGCGCTTCGGTTCCTGATGCGACACCTACGCAGTGCTTTACTCCGCAGTATGCGGCGAACTCCGCTTCGAACGCCTCGACTTCCTGGCCAAGGATGAACCAGCCTGACTTCAGGACACGCTGATAAGCAGCATCCAGTTCGGACGCGATTGCGCAATTAACCGCCTTGAGGTTGTGGAAAGGCACTTTCATAGGTTTCGTGCGCCCACCGCCGCAAGAAACTCCTGATAATCGCGATAGTACTCGCTGGCGTCGTAGTATTCAGATGCCAGGACAAGACAAACCCCAGCGGAAGAGAAGTTGGTCAGTTCCCGCCAAACCATCCTGGAAATGTACACACCTCGCCACGAGCGGTTCAGTCCAAAAGTCCAACGCTCTTTGCCGTCATCTAGAATCACGTCAAAGCTCCCCGAGGCAGCGATGATGAACTGTTCGGTTTTCTTTAGGGCGTGCCCGGCTCGGCTCTCTCCTCCCGGGACGTCGTACAGGTAGAAAACACGCTTGATCTCGAAGGGAATATGCCTCCCGCCCTCAATGAAGCTCAGATTACCCCTGGGGTCCGCGATCTTTGGAAGCTCGATGATTCGGTATGGTTCAACAGCCACCACTCCCTCCTTCCTTTGCGGGCGTAGTTCCAATGGTCGCGCTCAGCCAGTTGAAAATCCAACGAAAGGGGAACGCCTTGGGCTGGGGCGGAAGGGGATCGATCTCGCAACCTCCTGAATCTGGATCCACATTTTGAAGGTACTTGTGCGCCACGAGACTGTCGGTCAGCCGGTAGAGGGCTTTTCGCTGCACGTTATAAACCCAGAGTTTCTCACCATAGGTGTACCGCTGCCGATACCCGAAAAGGATGGTTGTGACGGCGTCGTCGTGGATCTCCATGTCCGGCGAGACCATGTCAGCTTTCAGGGTCTCGTCAGCGTAGGCAATTTGGAGCGCTCCGCCTGTGTCATAATACCCCTTGAAGACGATTGCCGGTCCCACCTGTCGGCAGAAACCATCGAGGAGGAGCGTGCTCCCGGCGGGCGCATCAACGTTTCGACGGATCTCTGAGATAATCTCTCCCTGTTGGATGTACGCTTTGACCCAGTACTCAGCGAAGCTGGCTACGCAAATGTAATTCATAGCACATATGATGGCAATCGCATCGCCGAAAGCTTGCACCCGCAGTTGGGCGGGGATGAAAGCACGGATGAGAACTGCTATGCCCCCCACCAAAACGCACGCCGGCCCAACCCCGGCTGCAATCGAAACCCGGTTGTCTATACTTGTCGTAACGAGTAGCATGCCAAACCACATAAGAAACGGCAGGTAGGCAAGCACGAATACAGCGAATCCAAGGATGATGAGGCTCAGTGTCCCTTTGATGCTGAGCAGGTCCGAACGCGACCTTCTAAACGTCCAGGTGAGGTACAACAGAACCGAAATCGCTATCACTCCGGCAATGATTGCCGGCTGGGCCCCTGCACCAGAGGACCTGTACAATGTGAGCGCGGCGCGGGGTAGGCCTATCCCGTACTGAAGGACGTTGAACCGGATTGTTTGTCCCATCCCATGCCACACTAACTCTTCCATATGGTCTAAAAACGGGGGACGGTAATGGTGGGTGAAACGAGTGTCAACTTGCACCTTGAATAGAAACACCAATCCCAGGCTGACAGAGGCGATGAGGAAGTATCCCATGCCGTGAAGAATCGAGCTATGCAGTTCGAATCCATTGTCCCTGTGCTTGGTGCGGATACGATACCCGATAAGTACTAAAGAGGCCGCGACCATGCCGATCGTCATCTCGTACGACAGCAGGCCGAAAGCGAACGAAAGTATGCTTGCGGCTTGAAGGCAAAGAGAGCCCGTCCGGCCGCTTCGCACAGCTCTGAGGCCAGCATACAAGCCGAGAAAGAAGAATGCCAGGCTCAAAACGGCTTGGTGCGTTGCTATCCAGAAACGGTCCGTGGCGTAATGCGGGAGCAGCACATAGACAAGGGGCACCACCAGAGTGACGCAATGCGGCAATCGGAGTTCACGGAGTGACAGATAGAATAGGACCGCTGCGCCAGCCAACACTAACGTGTTGATAAGGTGGTATGGAAGCGGGTGAAGTCCGAAGGTGGAGTGGGTCAGAGCCAAGTACAGCATTTGGACGGGACGACTTCGTACCTCCAGATCTTGCCACCAGAACCAACGCAATAGCCCGGCTAGTGACTTATCTTTAGAGTGATAAAATATTCCCCAGAAGCCCCAGTCATCTAAGTAAAAGCCCAGCCGGCCCATATACGAAAGCCCGGAGAGCAGGACGACTCCGAATAGGAATGAGCAGTCCTGTATTGCGACTGTCCGCGCAATACTACCCGACCTGGCGCCGTTCGCATCGACGGCAGACACAGCGGGGGTGGCCCTTGTCGAAGAGGAATTAATTCGCCAGGATCTCCACCTTGACTTGGCATTCATAATCAAAAACCGTTAGCAGGAACTTGCCGACGTGTTCTCACCCGACACATACCCATAGCCACCCAGCTCCGTGAAGAAGGCTCGGCGCTGCTATGCTTTAGCGCGGGCGGCTTGTTCATAGACCGCGACGATGTAATCCATGGCACCCGGCGTCAAGTGCTGGTGACAGGGAACATACACTGCGTGCCAGGGGTAGAACACGCTGGCTTCGATTCCGTGTAACTGGTAAGCATGCTTGATGTCTTCCGGGACAACGCCGGCATGGGGCTGGAACATGAATACGCCAGGTATCGTGCCGGAGTCAAGCGGCAGTACTGGCCGGCACCCAATTTCGGCAAATCTCGACTCCAGGTAGTGCCAGGCGGCGATGCGCGCCTCACGAATCGATGCTAGTCGCGGAAGCTCGGAGCCGACAACGTTGAGAATAGCCCTGCGGTGCTCCGGAAGCATGTCGACTCGCTGCTGGACACCACAGACAACGCCGCCATAGTTAATTGGAAAGAACTTCGGCAAGCTGAAGATTGCGTACGTTCCTTCACGGCCCGCCGTCTTGCCGTTGTGCGTAGAGGCGAAGGCATAAGCGCAGTCTTCAGCAACGGGAATACCTAATTTCAGCAACTCATCAACCCTTGCGTAGGGGATGCCCCACTCATGAATGACGACAATGAGCCGCGTGGAGGGCTCGATCGTCATGGACCAACGGCAGAGCCTCCCGATAGTGCGGGTCACACAACCCGAAACGTAAGAGTTGCCGGTTGTAGTAAGAATGGTCACCGTATCATCGGGCCCCAGGCCTGCATCGGCAAGCACCAATGCCAGTGCGTGCCGGCCGCTCGACGTCAGCGTGCCTGGACGGCCCAAGTGCTTTTCGAGCAAGCGCTCCGCCACGGTTTCGTCCACATCCTCGTATGCGCGATCAAGGTCAGTGTGCAGGAACGGACTAATTCGGATGTGCGCCGGGATCATTGAGTCACCGTCCGGCGGCAGCACCATTCTATTTCGTGTCACAGGAGTGTCCATCAAGTAGTCTTCCAGAGAAATATTTCTAGCTATTGATATCGGTTGTAGCACGTTATGGCAATTGCCCCGCGCCGCGAATTCCATTCATCCAGCTTGGCCAACTCCACCCGTAGCTCCTGTCGCTGGCACTCTTGTTGCGGTCAAGCCTCCAGGCTCAACTCGTAGAAATCATACACCGTCGCGCGCGCACCGTAACTTTCCTTGCTTTGGATCACTCCGGCGTTCAACGTGCGTCCATTTTCCATGGTGGACGTGCCAAAATCAATATAGGGTTTGTTCAGGTAAACTTCATGCAGGAGCGCATCCACAACGCAGTCCAATGCCCCAATGCTTTTCCCTTTCTCGGTGGCGTGGCGGTACTGGCCATGGGCGACGTTTCTGCTCTCGTAGATAATAATCCCCCCCAGCATTTCGCCCTGGAGGTGCGCCGTGAAGAGCTTGATGTTCTCGGGGAATCGGTCGGCCAGAAGTTGCATTTCAGCCGCCGTGTGCACCGGTCGCACGCCGTAGCGTGCTTCGAGGTCGGCCTCCGCAATCGCCATGAACTGGCAAAACTCCCACGTCCGTGCCACCTTCACCCCCTGAGACATGGCGTGCCGAAGGGCCCACTTCCGCCCTCTGGCGAACGGGAGTTTCTGTCCTGTGGCGACGGTTGAAGACACATCCCGCCGGAATAGCTTGGCGTCGTGCAAAAATAGCGCGTAGAGGTCCTCCTCCGCGGGAAGGGTGTGATAAATGTGGGGAATCGCTTTATAAATCAGCTTCTTGAGGCCCCGCGCGCGCAGTTCGTTGACCAGCGCCGAAAAAACCTCCAACATCAGAACCGTCTTCATCCTCCGGCCGGAAATGATTCCGCCGAACGTGAGCCCCCCATGCGACACCACCGTGTCATCAACTCGGTTCGCTGGCATAAGAGCGACAAGTCGACCGTCCTGAAAGAACATAAGTGAGAAGTCACTGAATCTGTCGGCGTGGTACTCGAGGTAATTCCTATGGAAGATGAATACGCCGTTCTTGGACTGACGAACGAACTCATCCCAACAAGCCTCGTACTTTGGCTCGTAAAGCTCCACCCGGACTGGACTCTCGCTGCTCATGATCGCGGGACAGGACAGGTTTCCAGGGGGATCTTCTGCTCACGGCCGCCTGATTAACACATCTTCGCGGCGATTCGCAAAGGGCAGGCCAGGCGGTTGGGGCAACAGATAGGCGTCAAATCCCTGGTTTCTCGCCCGGCTGATCAAAGCCAGGATCACGGCATCATCAATCTGGTGCCCCTCTAAGCTGTTGAAATGCACCTCCGGCAGGGTCTGGGTATTGGTGAATTGCTGGTGGAACCTGACCCCATTGGCGCTGCTGAAGAATCGCCGGCGCTTTGAGATGTTGGGAATGTCACCGATCAGCATTTCCGCGCCCTCGGCCAGCAGTTCCAGCGACCGATCCAGGAAATCCCAAACGTTCCCTTCGACGAAGACGTAATGCAGCACGCTATACGTAAGAAGCACATCCACTTTCGAGGTGTAATCTGTGAAAAGAGGTTCGCACTGGGGGTAGTAGGCCGGAAACTTTTGAATGAAATCGTAGTCGGGTAGATGCGCGAGCATCTCTTCCGAATCCACGAGCAAGAGCTTATGACCTCGCTCGCGACAGAGGTTAATCAGCATATGGGGCAGTTCACTACAGCCGGGACCGACGTCGAGCACCACCTTCCCCCTCTCGTTCAGCAAAGGCAGATTCGCGACGATGCTCTGAAAAATGAGCCCCCCTTTGCCTTCCAGGTACGAATCGGGGCCCCCGATCTTCTCGTATTGGCTCAGGGAATCATCCTGGGCCATTCTTCGGAAATCGTCGAAACTTACCTTGGCAAATCTTCGATAACGGTCGTCGGTCAGACTCATTCCGTTCCCCTGGGAGGGTAGGTATTTCTCCCGATCGCAGCGAACCCACTCCGCCTATCGCGTTGATTCTACAGCCTCTTGAGGATAGGACGCAACATCTTTCCCATCACGGAGACCAATGTTGTCGGCAAAATTGTCTTCATTAATTCCTTGAATATCAAGAATCGCTCCCGGGCCATACCATCATGGACGGTATCAAAGAGCAATGGCTTTACGGAGCGCAAGACGCCCGAAATTCGTATGCGCCGGTGTACTTCATCCATACCGAGGACGGCGACTGCGACAAACATACTCACGGGTTGATCCACCCACTCCAATCCCGCAAGCCCCAGATAACGATCTTGCTCCGCTTTAAGGCGCTCGCGCCTAGACTGGACGGGGTCTTCGCAAGGGGCACTCAGGGCGTTTACGGCGGAATCAAGCCACTTCGTTTTCCAGGATGCGCCACAGTGTTCCTGCAAAACCGCGGCTCGTAAACGGCCCCCGAGTTCAGATCTTTTGCTTTCAGGCCATTGCAGCCATTGCAGCACTCCCGCTACATAGTCACTCTGATTGGGAGCCCCGGTCACTACGGAGTCCAGCGCCAGGTCGTCGAGCCAAAGCAGTGGCAGGTAAGAATTGTTCAATCTCTGGACCGGAAGGGCATGCCGTGCTGCATCCAAAACCGAAGTCAAAGATCCACAGGGAAAACAGTCTAAATAGACATCTGCGGCAGAGTAGTAGAGTTCCAGAATTCCTGGATCGACCACGACCCCGACGGGCCGGAACCTCCCCCCCGTCGACCGCTTCAATTCCCCCCATTGTTCCGACTCTGAAATGCCAACAGCGATAACGAGAACGCGAGGGTCCGCGTTACAGATGGATTGCATGGCCGCAGGGAAACTGTACCCGAGTGCAGGCCTAAACTTAAAAGGTTCGCCGATCGTGAGCGCGATGGGAGCGTCGACCGGCAGCCCAAGTTTTCTGCGCGCGTCGGCCTTGTCCCATAGGAAGGACCGGTCGTCGAGAAGCGGTATCGGAAGCAGGACCTTCCGCGGCGGTTCCGCGCGAAGACGCGAGGAGAGATCATGACCCGTGGGGCGTATATTAGCGATAACCCGCGCCACATCCATGCCGAGGGTAAACGCATGATCTGCATGGTTGAAGAATATCACCGGTCTTGGCTGATCGTAGAAAGCCAGGTTCGCCAGCGGATCATTGGGGTGGGTGTGCAAGACGATGACGTCGAATTCAAACGACTTGGCACGGATTTCCGCTGCAGTCTGCAACCAGGACGGCATCGGTGGCAGTTGGAACAGTTCTCCCCCATTTCTCTGGGCGGAACGAGTCAGCCAGGTGGGTAACGGCGTATCCCACTGCTTTGAAATCAGTATAGAATGATGCTCTGACGGCGCGTGCTGCGCACAAGTCTCAATCCAACGAGAGACCGCGCGCGTGTGCCCGCCCCTCTCGTACGCGGTGGTCATTACATGCAAAAAGCGATTTGGGGCCCCCGTTGCGGGGGAGGGGTTGGTGACCCGCTTCCCGTAGTTTCGCCCAATCTGCGAGAGGAGTTGCTCCATCTCATGGCAATAGAAAAAACCGGGATTTGACCGCCAGGCCACGGTTGCCCCATAACGGCACCACTCCACAGCCATCTCAGCTCTGCCACCTGCCGCCGCTTTTTTCGCGCAAGTAAGAGCGCGGTAGAACTCTCGTGAAGCCTCGCGTTGCAGTAGGACTCCCCGTCGCAGGTGAACATGATAATCTGGGCTTTGCTTTGTCTTTCCATGCGCGCTCATCCTCAGGCTATTCAACGCCTCGCTCCTCCCGCCTGCGGTCCTGTGGGTTAGCGGGCTTCGCCCTTGTGGACCTGACATACTTGACGAAATTGGGATACAACAGGCTGGACGCGTTCAAAAAGCTGGAATTCAATCGCACCTCGTAGTCACGGGCTTGTGAAAACGTATGTTACCCCAACTCCTCTCCCACTCGGATTTGGTTCCGTCTTGTCCCGGCGGAGGCAGAACCTCAAAATGTAGAACATCATCTGCGACGTCGAATTCGCGAAATCCCTCTCGTTCGTCGCCAGTTCCCACTCCCAGCGCAAACCGGTAAAGGCCCGGGGCTAGAGCGGGATTGGGGAGCTGCAACCGGTAGGCTGCCACCTCGCCCTCCTGAATCGAGTGAATCTGTGACCCAGCACAGCTACCCACAGGCGTCCCATCAACTGCGTAAATGGTCAGAAAAAAACGGAAGCTGCTAACTGCTCGGTTTCCACGAACGGTCATCCGCAAGCAAAGATCAGTATCGGCCGGCACGAGTTTTCCGGGAAAACCTTCAAGCTCCAAGGTCAGAAACTCCACCTGCATGCTCAAACCTGGAACGGCACGCGGAAGTCCTTCCACATTGTATACTTCCGTGTCGCGGTCCATTGCCCCAACCAGGTATTCCGTGATGGCTTGCTGGCTGGGGCCGATCGTCTTGATGCAACCCTTGTCCAGCACGATGACGGATTTGCACAGTAAAGCAATCGCCGCCATGCTGTGGCTCACAAACATTATCGTGCGGCCGTGTTTGGCTACGTCCCCCATCCTTCCCAGGCACTTCTTCTGGAAAGCCACATCCCCAACTGCCAGGACCTCGTCGACCAATAGTATTTCCGGTTCCAGGTGGGCGGCGACCGAGAACGCCAGGCGGACGTACATTCCGCTCGAGTAGTACTTTACCGGAGTATCGATAAACTTTTCAATTTCCGCGAAGGCAACAATTTCCTCGAACTTACGGTTGATCTCTCGCTTGCTCATTCCCAGGATGGCGCCGTTCAGATAGGTATTCTCGCGACCCGTGAGCTCCGGGTGGAACCCCGTGCCCACGTCAAGCAGGCTCCCCATGCGCCCTCTCACTCGCGCCCGCCCCTCCGTGGGCCTCGTAACTTGGCCCAGGATCTTGAGTAGGGTGCTCTTGCCTGCGCCGTTGCGGCCGATAATGCCGACCACCTCGCCCTGACGGACCTCGAATGAAACATCCTTGAGCGCCCAGATGTGGCAGGCATCGCCGTTGCGCGGAGGGGTTTTTTGCCGTCGGAAGATGCGAAGCGGGGCAGAAATGGCGCGGGCGAGCACGTCGCGCAAGGCGAGGTAAGGCTCGCGCTCACCGATGCGATAGCGCTTGCCCAGATTCTCGACTCGAATGACCACGTCACTCATCGGCTAGACCACGTCGGCGATGGTGCCTTCCATCTTTCGGAAAAAGGCCATGCCGCCCATAAGCACAATCAAAACGGCGCCCGCCGAGGCCGCCAGCACCAGACTTGGGGGTTGGCCGTTTCCGGTCAGCGCCCAACGGAATCCTTCGATGACCCCGGCCATAGGGTTCAGTCCATACAGCCATCGCCAGCGCGCGGGCACCAGCGCCGTCGGATACGCGACGGGTGAAACGAACATCCAGAATTGCACCAGGAAAGGCACGACGTAATGAACGTCTCGATAAATCGCATTGAGCGCCGAAAGCCACAACCCCACGCTGAGCGCTGTTGCCACCGCCAAAAGCAGGAAAAACGGAAACAGCAGGATCGCCTTGCCGGGGGTGATATGATAAAAGGGCATCATGCCCAGAAACACGACAAGGCCAATAGCAAAATCGAGAAGGCCCGAAACCACTGCCGAAAGCGGTAAAACGAGCCGGGGAAAGTAAACCTTGGTGATCACCTGCCGCTGCGTGACGACGCTGTCGGTGACGTTCTGCAGTGCCCCAGCGAAATACATCCAGGGCAGCAGAGCGCTAAGGTAGAAGATCGGATAAGGCAGTCCCCCGGACGGGATCTTGGCTAGGTGGCCGAAAAACAAGCTGAAAACCAACATTGTCATGAGGGGCTGGAAAACTGCCCAAGCTGCCCCAATCGCCGTCTGCTTATAGCGAATCTTGATGTCCCGCCACACGAAGAAATAAGCGAGCTCACGGAATTGCCAGAGTTCGCCGAGATTGACTTCCAGCCATCCCCTCGGAGGGGTAATGTCCATTACTGGGACATCTGTATGCGACGAGGACCCCAACCTGGTACTCACGGATGCGCGTACCTCTCCAACCTGGTCAGTCGGATTCTACTCGACTCACCTTACAAAGGTAACTCTTTTCCGGTGCAAAAGTCATTCTTCGGAATGACCTGGGGTATGGGGCGGCTGCCGCTGGCAATTCCGTCTAAGCTGGCTGCGAACCGAGAGTGGTGCCACGCACCCTTCCTCACGGCCTGTCGTCTTCACCTTCCCTCGTTCGGGCCTTCATAGAATTCTCTGCAAAAGCGAGCGCAGCCCCCGCTTTGCACGTCTTCGGCTAGAAGGCCGTCCCCCTCCGGATGTCAGGGAATTTCCTGGATTTCTGCCCCTGAATCAATCACGAACCGAGCGATGGATGTGTCAGCGAGTGATAGAAAGCCTTTGAGCCAAGGCCAAGAATCACCGAGCTCTTCCCGCGGATTCTCAATGATGCGGACGCGCAGGCCCTCCGCGCGCATACGCTCCAGCCGGCGGTGCTACTTTCGAAGTGTGTGTCGCGCCGGCGGGGAAAGCCTGGTTACCATCCGGGACCAGGGAGCGTCATTCGGCAGATAAGGACGGCGTTCCTCTTCGGGCAATTGGTGGCCTCATGCGCCAAGCCCTGATTCCAAGCTCGGAAGAAGCCAAAGGTCATCAAGACATTGGGCATTACTGCGGTATTGCTCAGCCGGTTCCAATCTTCTTCGAGGCTTGCCAGTTCGTCGTCGGTGGTTACTACCTGGACAGAAAAACGTGAAATCGGTTTGACGGAGAATGAATCGAAGGGCGGATCTGACTTAGAACCGCCGGGCAGGCTTCCAAACAGCGGAGTAAACGTTCATATTGGCTTTGCCATCTGGAGGCAATTGCCCTGAGCCACTCGATGACCGGCCTCGGATCGGGCACGAAATCCTCTATCTTCAAAATTATATGCCAATGCGTCGAGGGGTCTCAACAAGAATAGGGCAGAGGCGAAGCCGTGAGCAGGCTAGGCCTTCGGAATTTCCTTCTACTACAAGGACTTCGGCAGAAGGACAGCTTGGACGGGGAACATTGGGATCAGTAGAAACGATGGATGACCTGCGAGGAACTCGGCCACTGCGCGGTTCACGCCCGGGGTTTCAGTATGGCCGAAATCATCGATAACAATTAATCCCCGGGGCGCAAGGCGCGGCGCGAGGTACTCAAGACTTCTTCTTGTGGCATCGTAAATATCTACGTCTAAGTGGCAAAACGCAATGTCGCGAAGCTCTAAGCTTTCTGCTTCGGCAGGGAAAAAACCCTGAATTACCTTTGCGTTGGGTTTAGAGGAAAGCAGTTCTACGACCGATTCAAATCGCGTATTGGTGAAATCGTTGGGTTTGAAACATTTGTCTAGGTCGGTCATATTCTCGAAGCCGCCTTTTTCAAATGGATCAAAGCAATAGAAGGTGGCATCGCGATGCGCAATGGCGTTACAGATATGGAGAGCGGTTCCGCCTTGGAAAGAGCCAATCTCAAGGAAAATCCCCGGGCCGGCAAGCCGTGCCAAATTCCACAGGTTCGCCAGCCTGGCAACATCAAGGCATGTGTGCTTTCTTACCTGTGCCACAGAACTTTTGAATTCCGGGTCGAACAGGATGTTAACGTATTCGGCATCGATACCCGGGGTCAACAGCTCTTTACGGGTTTCGTCCAGACGATCTCTATGAAAAATGGCGAGTAGAACTCCCTTGAGGCCAGACCAAACATACGTGATCTCCCATTTTCTGGGACTTGCCTTCCAGTGCGAGAGATACTTCCTGAGGATGCCTAACATTTGCCATTTTCCTCGTTCACTACCGCGTCTACTTCATGGCCTCGATGGTGCCACGGAATTTGCACTTCCTCGCCGTGAGGGAGAGCGACCAAACATGGCAGCGGTCACGCAAAAAGTCAACCTGTGAAGAGAGTGTCAGCTCGGGCGGTCAAAGTGAAGATAGCCGCCCCGGCTAGTATCAGCACGGAAGATGCAGGACTCCTCAGAAACGAAGCCTTGAGGCGCAATTCACAAATTGTATTCGCACGCGTCTTCTACGGATGCACCAGGTGCAACTCCAACCCCGGCAGCTCCACCACATTCAGAGAGTAGTATCAGTTGAAGGTGGCTTCCACCGCCACCTTCGGCGACCGGGGAATCGTGCGGAGATGCTCCTGCAGCGTGACCCGATCCCTGCTGAGCTTCCTCTGCTCGCGCTCCTGACCGTCCGCTTCCAATACGCTCACCCAATAACTCCTTTTGTGTACGTCGACTCCGAGATATAAGTACTAGGGGGCCCTCCTTCAAGTTGAATTGAGCCTTCTGACAACCCCATCCTATTCGATCCGAGTCTCCCCCTTCATAGCATCAAGGCCCTGCTGCGGGATGGCGACTCATGTGCGTTGGGTGGTCGAGTTTGGACAGTCCCACCTTGTGTGCTAATATATATATTGGCGTCAGACTTTTTGGAAGCCCTTCTTTCCAAACACGTTCGGAAACGGTGTAAGTCCGTGGCCTAATGCTCGCAGCGGCGCCCGCAGAGATCCGCCGCCCAGGTGTGAGGTGAGCTAGTGCAGGCGGCGAGGCCAGCACAAGGATAGGCGTACCTCCCACGGGAGACTATGCCTGGCATGGGGGCGTCAGAAGTGATCGCCGAGCCATGGAACCTAGGACCGATCCTTCTGTTTGGAAGTCCCAACCCTGGATGGCAAGAGCCGGTCGTGCTGCCGGTCGGATGGATACTTGAACCCACTGCCCAGAGGCAATGCCGGGGCTTCCCTTCCTACCGATGAGTAGCAATCCGCGAATTTCGGTGGTGATCGCGACGAACAATCGTCGCAAGATGTTGCTGCGCAGCCTGCAAACCATTTTCGAGCAGGACATTGCGCCGGAACTCTACGAAGTCATTGTGGTGGTGGACGGTTCGACCGACGGCACCGCGGAGGCGCTGCGGGAGCTTCGCCCGCCCTGCGCGTTGCGCGTGCTGGAACGTCCGCACGGAGGGATCTCCCCAGCGCGAAATGACGGCATCCGGGCCACTCGGGGAGAGATCATTCTGATCCTCGATGACGACATCCTGTGCGAGCCCGACGTGCTTCGGCAGCACCTCGCCGCACACGAGAATTCCCGGCCTCAGGTCGTCTTCGGTCCTTTCCCGGTTTCGCCGGAGAGTCCCATGACGCTGGCAGCCGACTGCCTCCGCCAAGGCGCGGAAGAGTGGTTGGACAGCTTTGCAAAGGACCCACGGCTCCGTTGGCCTCGTGACGCGGCGGTTGAGCCGAACACCTCCATCCACCGGACCGTCCTACACGAGTTCGGGGCTTTCGACGAATCCATTCCCTACCAGCGGGAAGATTCTGAAATCGGCATGCGCTTATGGAAGAAGGGCGTACCCTTTCGCTACCTCCCAACGGCTGTCGCTCACCACGTGGTAGTTAAGAAGACGTGGGACATGGTTTCCCGGGACGCGCCGCTCTTCGGCAAGAACGATCTGCGCTTGGCGCGCAAGATCCCGGAGTACCGCCCCTTTTCGGTTCCGGCACGAATGGCGCAGGGGCCGTGGGGGATGCGAGCCCTGCGCCGGTTCGTTGCCGCCCTGCCCTTCTCGCCGACAAGCCTTTTCTGCGGATTAATCTGGCCTTTCGAAAAGCTGAGAAGATTCGAATTCTTTCGACGCTGGGGAGTAAAGCTCCTCAAGTACGGATCGAGCGCCGTGTATTTTCGTTCCGCCGCCCGAGCCGTGGGCTCCTGGAGCGAACTGCGGCACGAGTTCGGCATGCGGCTGCCCGTTTTCATGTACCACCACATTGGCGAGAATCCGCGGGTATGCGTTTCGGGTCTGTCCATCCCGGCGGACGTCTTCGAACGGCAAATCCGCTGGCTGGCACGCCATGGCTATACGACCATCCGAGTCACTGACTGGGCGGCCTGGATACGCGAAGGCAAACCCCTGCCCGAGAAACCCCTCCTGCTCACCTTCGACGACGCTTACGCCGACACGGCCCGGTACGCCCTGCCCGTATTACAGCGCTATGGATTCAGTGGTGTGGTGTTCGTCGTCACCAGCCTGATCGGCCAGACCAATGCATGGGATGAGGCGGTGGGACGTCCCTCCCTGCGCATCATGACGGCCGAGGAGATCCGCCACTGGGCCCGGCACGGCATGGAGTTTGGAGCCCACACGCGCACCCACCCTGATCTGACACAGGTTTCCCCTCAGCAACTGGAGGAGGAGATTGCAGGGAGCAGCGCTGACCTCGGTGAGCTTCTGCAAGCCCGCGTCACATCCTTCGCTTATCCTTACGGGTTCTTCAACGCCGCCGTGCAGCAGGCAGTAAGCAAAGTCTTTGATCTCTCATTCACAACTGAGGAGGGCCTCAACACCTTGGGAACTGACCCTCACGGTCAGTTCCGCGTGCCTGTGTGGCCGAAGGACCCGCTGGTAAAGCTCGGGTGGCGGGCGAGATTAGGATATGACCCCGTGCTGCGCCTTCGGACCCGCTTTCGCCCTTGGGTCCGCCACTTAATCATCTAAGCGTTCTTCGGCTCGGCGGAAAAGAATAACTCTCCACGTGCAGAATGACCCCGCCGCTGCGACCAAGGCAGACGTGCGACGGGAAAGAGGGCGCATCGGCGCGGCTGCGCAGCATCCGCACCTGCCATTGATTCCCCATGCCCCACGAGATTCTCCACATTCTGGGCACGGCGCAGCCTGAGGGCACAGGTATGGCCCGGATTGTGGAAATGCTGGCGCGCGGGCTCGACCCCGGACGGTTCCGCTTTCACGCCTGGTTTCTGGCTGGAGAGGGACCTCTCGTGGGCATGCTGGAGCGAGCTGGTGTGCGGGCGAGCGCCCTCAACTGGTGGCGAGGCGGGCGCGATCCCGCCGGAGCTTGGAGGTTCTGGCGCCGCCTGCGCCCGCAGAAATTCCAGATCGTCCAGTTGCACTTCGGCGGAAGGTCTGTCTGCTCGCTCGCGCGCGCAGCGACGGGCGCCAGGATCATCAGGCACTTGCACGGCCGGATTCTGGAGCCGCACGGCCTCAGCCCTGTTTATTTCTCCGCCCGAGGCGCCGACATCGTGGTTGCGGTCTCACGAGCGGTGGCATGTCGAGTCGTGGACGGCCCCGCGCGTGTAATCTATGCAGGTGTGGCCGTCCCACCAGGAGACCCACCCGTCCTGCGCCGTCGTGACACTTCCGAAGTTATCCTCGGGACTGCGGGGCGGCTGGTGGAACTGAAAGGCCTGGAGTACTTGCTGAATGCAGCGGCCGCGCTTCGACGTGAATTCCCAAGTCTGCGGGTGGAGATTGCCGGGTCGGGTCCACAGCGCGTCAAGCTGGAGCAGACGGTTGCCCAGCTCGGCCTTGGCGGGCACGTCGAGTTCCTGGGTTGGGTTCACGACCTCCGTTCTGCTCTAGCCCGTTGGGACGTGTTTGTGATGCCTTCTCTCGAAGAAGGCTTTCCGATTGCCGCTCTCGATGCCATGGCGGCAGGTCTGCCCGTCGTCGCGACGCCGGTGGGTGGAGTGCCGGAGCTGATCGAAGATGGGAAGACGGGCTGGCTCGTCCCGTCCCGCGATGCCGAAGCCTTGGCCTCGCGCCTCCGCCTCTTGCTGTGCAACCCCGAGCTGCGGATAAGTGTGGGGGCAGCCGCGCATGCCCACGTGCGCGACCATTTCAACGCCGCGCAGATGACGGGAAATTTCGCCAGGCTCTACGACGAACTCCTGGGCGAAACCAGGACGTGAGCCCTGGAGCGTGGCGAGAAGAAATCTTGCAGGGCCATTCTTTTGGCAGCCGCAATCACCCTGCCAGACGGCCTGCAGCGCTCGGCGCAGGTCAGGTAGGTCACGAAGAAAGAACCAATGGCAGCCCCTGGCGAACTGTTCAGACAGGCGAGCATCATCATCTGTACGGTTGACCGCCTGACGGACCTCGAGCGATGTTTGGAATCTTTGCGGCCTTTCCGGGCGGCTGTGGCGGAAATCCTCGTCGTCAACAATGGCCCGCACCTCGCGGGAGTGGAGGAAATCGCCAAGCGCAACGAAGCACGAGTCACGACGGAGGCGCGCCGCGGGGTCAGCTGCGCCCGCAATGCTGGAATCCGCGCCGCCGCCGGGACCATCCTGGCCTTCCTCGACGACGATTCCGTAGCAGACCCGAACTGGATTCCTCACCTGCTGGCGCCTTTCCGGGACCCCCAAGTGCTCGCTGTCGTGGGGAGCATCTGGGCGCAAACACTCGCCGACCCAGTCAGCCAAGCCTTCGACCGCCTTCATCGCGCCCACCTCCCCGATTCGCCCCTTATCCTGGAGACCCCGCGCGAGCCGCACTCCTTCCCTCTCCGCCAGGCTCTGGTGGGTAATGCCAACATGGCGATCCGCCGCGAAGCCTTCGAGCGCTTCGGGTATTTCGACGAACGCTTTGGCCGGGGAACGCGCATCGGTTCCGGCGAAGAACCGGACCTGCTCCTCGCGCTGCTGCGTGGCGGTGGCAAAGTCGTCCTCGATCCGGGGGCCCGCATCTTTCATCGCCACTCCACCGAATGGCAGGCCTTTCGACGCGGAGCTTTCCTGTCGGGCTGCGCGCACACCGCCATCCTCACGAAGTATTTCCTGCAAGAACCCTCCCTGCGAGGTTCCATCCTTCGCTACGCCACTCTGCGAATCCTGGGCCGCAAAGAGCCGGCATCGCCCATATCCAGCCAGGCCCGGATTCCGCGCCTTCCTTTCCTCTTCGGCAGCTTCTACGGCCCACTCGCGTTTCTCCTCTCGAGGAGAAAGTAGCGGCCTGTCGTGAGCGCCGAGCCGCTGGTCCACGCGGGAAATTCGCACCTGCCCTCTCGTCACGCCCGCAATCTGGTTCGGCGGTTTCCGCTCGTGGTACACTGCCTGCTGCATCAACCCGGAGGACCATCTTGGCTCTCTATCTCGTCACCGGTGGCGCAGGTTTCATCGGTTCACACATTGTGGAAGAACTCGTTCAGCGCCGGGAACGCGTGCGCGTGCTCGACAACCTCTCGAGTGGACGAAGAGAGAATCTCGCCTCGGTCCAGGACAAGGTCGACTTCCGAGAAGGCGATATTCGCGATCTGGAAGCGATCCGGCCCGTTCTTGAAGGTGTCGATTATGTGATCCACCTCGCCGCGTTGCCCTCGGTGGCGCGATCAATTGAGGACCCAGTGCCGACGACCCTCGTCAATCTAAACGGCACGCTCCACGTTCTACTTGCCGCCCGCGACGCGCGGGCGAAGCGCGTGGTCACAGCGGCCACCGCCGCCGCGTACGGCGATAATCCCAGCTTGCCGCGAGTGGAGACGCAAATGCCGCAACCCCTCTCGCCTTATGCGCTCACCAAGCTGGCGGGTGAATACTACGGCCAGATTTTTCACCGGATTTTCGGCCTGGAAGTTGTCGCGCTCCGCTATTTCAACATTTTTGGTCCCCGGCAAAATCCCCAATCTCCTTACACCGGTGTGCTTTCCAAGTTCATCGTCGCCTACCTGCGCGGGCAGACACCCACCGTGTTTGGGGACGGCGAGCAGTCCCGCGATTTTACTTTCGTCACGGATGTGGTCGCTGCCACGCTACACGCCTGCCTTGCCCCCGCCGCGCCCGGCAAGGTCATCAACGTGGGCACCGGCAAAGGTTCCACTTTGAACCAGGTCCTTGCCCTCCTCGATCAGATCCTCGGCGTCCAGGTGACACCTCAATACGCTCCGCCCCGCGCGGGAGACGTCCGGCACTCGACCGCCGACATTTCCCTGGCCCGCACGACTCTCGGCTATGAACCTCGCGTCTCTCTTGAAGACGGCCTGCGCCACACGGTCGCGTGGCTGCGTACGGCTTTGAGCTGATTCGAACGCCACGCGGCAAGCTGGGGCGCCGCGCAGACGTGCCCGTGCGAAAACCTCCCGCCGGTCCCGCCTCTGCCGAGCGCGTCCCGGAGCAAGGTCCATCGCAAGGCCCCAAAATCTGTGAAATCCATTAGAATGGTAGCTACTCGCTGGGAAGTGGGAGGACCTTCGTGATTCGCCAACGGTTTCTCGATTACTGCCAAGGTCTCAAGCAGGCGCTCGACGCCGTCTCCGCCGACGCCGTGGAAGAGTTCGTCCAACTCCTGGAGCGAGCCTGCCGGGAGGGCCGCCAGGTGTTCCTGATGGGCAATGGCGGAAGCGGCAGCACCGCCTCCCACGTGGCTTGCGATTTGAACAAAGGGGTGTCTTTCGGCCGGCAGCAGCGTTTTCGCGCGATTTGCCTGAATGATAGCCTTCCGACTGTGATGGCTTACGCGAATGATGTTTCCTACGAAGATATTTTCGTCGAACCGCTGAAGAACTTCCTTCGCCCGGGCGATGTGGTGATTGCCCTTTCCGGCAGTGGGAATTCTGCGAACGTCCTGAAAGCCATTGATTACGCCAACCAGCAGGGGGCGTTCACGGTTGGGCTTTCCGGCTACGATGGCGGGAAGCTCGCGCGCCTGGTGCGCCTGCCGCTGGTGGTGCCGGTGCACGACATGCAAAAAGCCGAGGAAGTTCACCTGACGATCTTCCATGTGGCCATGCAAACCCTCTGCGCGCGAATCGAAGCTCCTGCCGCGGCGCCCTCCGATCCCGTGCAGTAACGCGGTACTGCACGCTCGAGCGGGAGCAACCTGATGCCGACCCGACATGCCTAGTGAACTACAACCGAGCGCTTCGCTTTCGGCTTCTCACGGCGGGTTAGGCATGACTCTGCCCGAACCCTCGACCTCCCCCATCCCGAAGGGCGCCGCATGAAAATCGCCATTCTCGGGTTCACCGCCACGTCTTACGGCCGTCTCACGTACCTGAAGAATTTCCTCCCCCAAATGGCGCAACTTGATGCCTCCAATCTCTACGAGGTCTTTCTTCCGGCTGAGCGCGCCAGTGACCTGGAGGTGCGGCAGCCGAATTTCCGAATTCACCTCAGCCGTATCGTGCCGCGCTCCGGAGCGTTGCGCGTTCTGTGGGAGCAGTTGGTTCTACCCTGGATTCTATGGTCGAAGCGGACGGATGCTGTTTACACCGCCCACAACATGGCCATTCTCCTGTCACCGATTCCCAGCATCATCGCCATTCAGAATGTTGAGCCTTTCTTCGCGAACAAATTCCCCAACGCGCTTCGGCTGCGGCCGCGGCTCTGGCTCCTCCGCTTTCTGACGGTCCTCTCGCTCCACAGGAGCCGGAAGATCATTGCTGTCTCCGAGTGGGAGAGAGATTTCCTGGTCGAGCGCTTTCACCTTCCGCACAGCAAAATCCTGGTCACCTACCACGGCGTGACGGAGGGCTTTCACCCTCCCACGCAAGACTCCGCTGCCGTGTTGCGCGAGCGCCTGGGCCTGGAGCAACCTTACATTCTCTGCGTGACGCGCTTGGCGGGTTACGGTAACTTGCTGAATCTGGCGAAGGCCTACGCTTCCTTGGTCAAGCAGGGCAAGGTCGCGATGCCGCTGGTCGTTCCCGGCGGTGTGTGGGACTCCCGATATATGGGCCGGGTCAGAAAACTCCTCGCGCACGAGGGCTGCGCGGGTCAGGTGAGATTCCTCGGCTACGTCCCGCACCAGCATATGCCGTTGCTTTTCGGAAACGCGGAATGCTTCGTCTTCCCCTCCCTGCTCGAAGCGTGCGGCAACGTGCTGATTGAAGCCCTCGCCTGCGGAACACCCATTCTCTGTTGCCAGCGCCGTCCCATGACCGATATCTGTGGCGACGCCGCGGTCTTCTTTGACGGGGAAGATCCCGGCGATATTGCCGATAAGATCTCACAGGTGCTTTCGGATCGGTCTTTGCGGGACGTGCTCTCGCGTCGTGGTGTGGCGCGCGCGGCGCAATTCTCCTGGCGCCAAGTCGCGGAAAAAGTGCACAAGGTCTTCGAGCAACTCAACCCCGTGTCCAACGCCGCAAACAGCGGCGCCGCGGCCATTCACCCGGAAAGGAGTCCCTGACTGCGGCCGGTCGTTCCAGGGTCGGGCCAGCAGAATCCCCCTTGCGCCTCTTGATCCTCAGCATTCAGTTCGCCCCCGAGATCACAAGCAACGCCGCCGTGATTACGGGCCTCGCCCAGGCGCTGGCCGCGCGCGGCCACCAGGTGACGGTACTCGCGGGCACCCCCCACTACCGGCTTCCCCACGTCCCTGCCGGCTATCTGTTCCGGCCTTTCCGGCGCGAATCCCGGGGGGGCGTGAAGATCGTGCGGTGCTGGGCTTTCCCGAAATCCGACGGTAAGGTCTCGAAGCTCCTGAACTATGTCAGCTTCACGCTGACCAGCTTTCTCGCCAGCTTGTTCACTTGGCGCCCGGGCGCAATGCTCGTGGTGTCGCCGCCCTTCTGGCTGGGATTCAATGCCCTTCTCCTAAAAGCCCTCCGCCGCTGCCCCGTGATTTACAACGCCCAGGATCTTTTCCCGGAGGCTTACCTCGCCAGCGGCGAAGTCCGTGCCGGTAGGCTCACGCACGCCATGAGCTGCCTGATGACTCGCATCTACCGGCGCTGTGACCGAATCACCGTGATCACGGATTCTTTTGCCGATGCCATCGCCGCCAAGGGCATCGACCCTCGGAAGATCGTGAGCATTCCCAATTTCGTTGACACCTCGGCCATCGCGCCCCTGCCCCGTAGCAATTCCTTCAGCCGCCGCTGGGGGCTCGATGACAAGTTTGTGGTCATGTACGCGGGCAACATCGGTTACACTCATGGAACGGAGCTGCTGGTCGAGGCCGCGGAGAAGCTGGCCCCTCTCGAAAACGTCCGGTTTCTGGTTATTGGCGGGGGATCAAAGCAGGCGGACTTGGAGCGTCTGGCGCGCGAGCGTCGCCTAGCCAATATGCAGTTTCTGCCGACGCAACCCAGCGAGTTGCTCCCCGAAATGCTGGCTAGCGCCGATGTCTTCGTCCTGACCACCAAGCCGGGCGTCGGCAAGACCTCGTTTCCCGGCCGCATTTATAGCTTTTTGCTTGCCGCGCGCCCCGTCATTGCCAGTGTTGACCGCGACTCCGACCTAGCACAGCTCCTGTGCGAAGCGGGCGCCGGCATCGTTACCGCGCCGGGCAACGCGGGAGATTTCAGCCAAGCCCTCGCGACCCTGTACCATGACGCCTCCGCCCGCGAACGCCTCGCACAAAAGGGGAGAGAATTCATGGAACACCACTACTCCCCGAATGCGGTGGTCGAGCAATACGACGAACTGCTGAAACGATTGGTCGCCCGCTGAAGGAGATCCTCGCAGACCTATGAGGGCTTCGCTACAAGTCAGAACTAAGCTCGCCCTCCTCGCCGGAGACCTCGTTCTCCTGACCGTCTCTCTGGCTGTCGGCACTTACATCCGCCTCGGCGAGGCGCTGCTTGTCTACGAGGAATACGGCCTCGCCACTGCCCTCTGCCTTATGGTTTACCCGCTCAGTCTCTACCTCACCCGCGCCTACGAAGTGCAGCCCGAAGCGAGTCCCACGGAGAACCTGCGCCGGCCTCTCCTCGGTTTATTGTTTGCGGCGACCGCAACTTCCTTTTTCTTCTTCTTCGCGCCGAACTATCGTTTCGGCCGCGGGATCTTTGCGATCGCCAACGCCCTCTTCGTCTTCTTCCTGGTGGTGTGGCGCATGTGGTTCTTCCTGCGCCTGCGCCGCCGAAGCCTGGCCGTCCTCATCATGGGCAACCCGACCGAAGCAGGGACGGCCCGCCAGTTGATCCAGGAATTCTCGCCCTCCTCGAGGATCCGCACTTGGTTCCCGGGGCCGGATCCGCCGGGTACGCCGGCCAACCTCGAACCCAACGGAGCTCCCGGCGCCACAGAAGACCTGGATCTCCTCATCCTGGCCGGTGCATCGCTCGATCAGGCCACGATACGCAAGGCCGCCGCCTTTCGCCTGCAGGGAGTGTTGGTTTGGGACCTGCCGCGCCTCTTCACGGAATTCGCGGAGCGCCTCCCCGCGCAGTATCTCGACGAGCGCTGGCTGGCCACCGCCGAAGGTTTCCACTCCCTCAACGAACAAAGCTTTCAGGTCATTAAACGGCTCGTGGATATCACTCTGGCTTTGGGGGGCTTGATACTGGCTTCGCCCCTCCTTCTCGTGGCGGCAGTCCTCATCAAGCTCCAAGACGGCGGCGCGGTGATCTACTCCCAGGAAAGAGTTGGCCAGCGGGGAGAAACCTTCCGCGTTCACAAGCTGCGAACTATGGTGGGCGATGCAGAGGAGGATACCGGCCCGGTATGGGCTGCGCCCGGGGACCTACGCGTCACCCGCGTTGGACGCTGGCTGCGCAAGCTCCGCATTGATGAGATCCCACAGATGTGGAACGCCCTCAAGGGCGAAATGAGCTTCGTCGGCCCTCGCCCCGAGCGGCCGGTTTTCGTCGCCGCCCTCCAGCGCAAGTACGCCGTCTACGCGCTGCGCCACCTGCTTCGACCCGGCATCACCGGCTGGGCGCAGATCTGCTGCCCCTACGCCGCCAGCGAAGAAGACACCCTTCTCAAACTTGAATATGACCTTTACTACCTTCAAAATGCTTCCCTGCTGTTCGATCTGCGGATTATGTTGAAGACCATTTCCACCGTCATCTCCGCCTCGGGCTCGCGCTAGCGCTCGCTTGCGAGAAAGAGTCTCCCTCCGAGGGTCGGAAGGGCGGGGCTTTACAGGCTGCGGAAAAACGCTTCCCTGCTGTCATCCTGAGCGAAGCGAAGAATCGCGCCCTGTGCATTTTCATGACCGCGCGAAATTCTTCGTCGCTGGAGTTTACCCTGAGCGCAGCGAAGGGGCTCCTCAGAATGACAGCGCCCACGGGTTTCTCCGCAGTCTGTAAAGCCCCGCCCTTCCTCCTCCGCGGTGAGAAATTTGGATTAGGCAGGCAGGTCAGAGTGGAATCCGGAGAGAACACCTGGCTTCAATCTGATTCCCATTCGGCCACGTCCCCTCCGAGCACCCCACTTGCTTCCAGACTCACTTCTCGGGATCGTAGTCATGGGTCTTCCGACGGGCTCTCGAGACGCCAGAAGGCTTATGACGCTTGGCGATCTGCTGGCTGCTCAAGTCGTGCACCATCTCGACGAGCGCCATCACGTTCTCGTAAGGCGTATCGGGCAGCAGGCCATGGCCAAGATTGAAGATGTGGCCCGTGCGGCACGCAGCCTGATCCAGGATGCGCTGCGCGCGCCTACGGATGAAATCCTGGTGCGCGTAAAGCACGACGGGATCGAGGTTCCCCTGCACGCCCACACCGCCTCCCAGCCGCTGCCAAGCCTCGTCGAGCTCCACATGCGAGTCGATGCCGATGATGTCGCCGCCCGCGTCGCGCATGGCTTCGAGCAGCATCGCGGTTCCCGTTCCAAAGTGGATAATCGGCGTTCCGGCCTTAACCGCCTGCAGCATCATCCGCGTATAGGGAAGGACGTAGTCACGGTAGTCCGCGGGTCCGAGGCAGCCGACCCAGGTGTCGAAGACCTGGACGGCTTGCACGCCGGCGTCGATCTGGCCGTTAAGGTACTTGGCCAAGCTGCGTGCCAAGTGCTCCATCAGCGCGCGCCACGCGCCCGCGTCACGGTACATCAGGGCCTTCGTGTGCCGGTAGTTCTTGGACCCCCTACCCTCAATAAGGTAAGAAGCCAGCGTAAAGGGGCAGGCGGCAAATCCGATGAGTGGAATCTTCCGATCCAGATCCGCGCGTGTTTGCCGGATAGCGTCATAGAGATAGCCCAGCGATTGTTCCGGGTCCACTTCGTGCAGGCCGTCGACGTCCACAGGCTCACGCAGCCTGGGGCTGACAACCGGCCCCTCCCCCTTGTCGTATTCCAGATGCAATCCCAACGGCTCAACAATCAGCAGGAGGTCGGCAAAGATAATCGCGGCATCCACGCCGAGTTTCTCCGCTGCGGTAACGGTGACTTCCGAAACCAGGCCAGGATTCTTGCAAAGTTCCAGGAAGGGCACCCGGGCGCGCAAATCTCGATACTCTTTCATGTAGCGGCCCGCCTGGCGCATCAGCCAGACGGGGGTGGCATCGACGGGGTCAAAACGGCACGCCTTCATGAAGCGCGAGTCTTCCCATGCCGCGCGCTCAACTCCTCGGCCGACTTCCGCGGGCTGACCCGCCTCTGCCACCACGGTGATCGGGCGTGAACGCAGATCTGCTGACTTCTGACTCCTGACTCTTGACTTCTTCTTCAGGATTTCCTTACCGGCGTCGGCGGCTGTTGGCTCAGTCATGTTCATCGCTCTCCCGGCAAAGGGGTAATAAACCGCCCAGTCCGGCCAGCGGATGGCGGAATCGACTCCCCACTCGCGTACCGGTTCTCGGCCTATTTACTTAGGCAAAAACACTGCACGGAAACACAGATTCAAAATATGCCTGAAGGGGTGGCAGCCGTCAACGCAAACTCGGTTACCAGGTGAAATTAAGGCGGAACCTCACATCGAGCCTTTTTTCTTTTTTCAATATCTTGATCAGAAAAACATGCTAGGATGCCCTAGCAATTTGGTAGTTCGGCTGTGTCTCGCATCAGCCATCCGAGCAAGATGGATGTCCGCTTTCGCGACCCGCGGCATGACGGCGGATTTTGGGGCCCACCCGCCGTTTCTGTATCGCAAATTGCTTGTCCAGGAAGGGACATGGTCAGGAAGCGACAAGAAACAATCAAGTGGTCTCTCGCTTCCAAGGGCACCGGGTATCGCCCGTTTCAGCAATCTGCGGACGCAAGGTTCGAGGTCCGCGAGGGTCCCAAGGGTCTGCAAGCAGAAAAAGTCGAGCGCATCTAAAAGGCGAAGGCGCCCCATCGAGGACGCCTCTCGATCTGGAGAATCTCATGCCGCAAAAGTTGTTCGTGGGCAATCTTCCCCACGAGGTGACAGATACCGAACTCCACGAGTTCGTCAGTAGTGCGGGCTTTCAGGCAACTTCAGCCGTAGTCGTTCGCGATAAGATGACAGGCCAATCGCGAGGCTTCGGGTTTGTCGAATTGGCTGATGGCGAGGACCTGCAGCGGGCCATCACTGGCCTCAATGGGCAATCGTTGCAGGGCCGCCGGTTGACCGTTAACGAAGCGCGTCCGCAGCGCACCGACTTCGGTGGGCGTCCCCACGGCGGGGGCGGGGGCGGCGGCGGAGGCCATTACCGCGGACGTCCGGGCGGCGGTCGCCGCCGAGACTACTAACTGTAAATCTGCGCAGATCGGAAGGCGCGTGAAACGCCCTTCGCGCTTCATGGTTGTGGTGTCGCCGGCGGAGTGACTTCCGTGTCAATGCATAAACCTCCGCTGCAACCGGCGCGACCCTGGCGCGAATAACGTCCGATCTTCTCCGTCTTGGCCTATTCGGATCCCACCAGCCGGCGGTAAACGTACCGAACCTGTTGTTGTGTCTCGGAGAGTTTCAAGGCGAGTGTCTGCTCGTCAGGAACCAGCTTCCAGTGGCGCGCCACACTTTCCGCGGCCTCGGCCTGCCCCAGGTGTTCGGGCAACCCATTGGGCGCCTTCCCGGTGATCAGCCGAATGATGTGGTCCACCGAGCGCAAGAATCCGGCGCCTGCCGTCAAGATCTCGGCATCCTCAGGAGAAATGCCACTCGCAGCGCGCAAGGCCACGATTTGCTCCGCCATGTTGGCCCCGGGCAAGGTCGCCACGCGGTTCCGCAGCCGCAAGTAGGAAACGGCAAAATCCACATCGTAATAGCCACCCGGCGCCGTTTTGGTGTTGCTGCTCGGAGCCTGGACCTCCCGTTCCAGCCGCCGCCGCATCTGGTGAAGCTGGCCTTCAAAATCACGGTAAGCACCCAAGCGACCGAAAATCGTCGCCTGGAGCCGACTCGCTGTCTCCTGCCCCAGTTGCGGGTTTCCCGCCAGGGCATAGGCCTTCAGGTAAGTAAGCAATTCCCAGGCTTGTGCATTTTCTGCGACGTAGTTGAGCAGCGCGTCCACCGTTACCACCAATTCACCTTCTTGACCGCGCGGCCGCAGACGTGTATCCACCGCGAACAGGGTGCCATCGCGAGTGTAACTCGAAAGAACCTCAATGGTCTTTTCTGCGACACGCGTCCAGTATCCCAACTCGTCTCTTCGCGCCTCAGACCCAGCCACAAATACCAGATCGGCGTCCGACGCCAGATCAAACTCATTTAGCCCCAACCGGCCCATCCCCAGCACGACGAATGGCCAATGGTCAGCCTCGCTGGCCAGTGTGTCGTGACTCAAGGCACTCCGCGCAATCACCAGCGCACTCGCAATGGAACGCGCGGCGTTGACCGACCAACGCTTCAACATCGGGAATGCCGAGCCGCCCGCAGCCAGGTCCGTCGTGCCCAGCTCCAGGACCCGGGCACGGTAGTGGCGGCGCAGCAGGGCCATCTTCTCGCGCAACTCCAGCCCTGATTCCGCGACCCAGAGATAAGCTTCGGGGGCTGAGCTGCGCTCCAGACCCATCTCCAACTGCTCTGCCGCCGCACCGTCGGGTGGCGCCGGTAGTACGGAATCCAGGTTCTCCAGATCCTCAGGATGGTGAACAAGAAGTTCTGTCAGGTATTCACTGGCGCCTGCCACTTCGATCGCGCGCCGCAGGCAGGCTGGCTTCGCGCGCGCCGGGGCAAATCGCTCCGATGAGCTCACCATCGCCGCGAGCAAGCGAGTCGCATTCCTCCGCGCGCGATCGGGCAGTTCAGCTTCACGCACCAGACGCGCTACTTCCGGCGCCTGGACCTCCAGAAAACTTAACAGCGACTCGAAGGACTGGTGCCCAAGGTCAGGCAAGAGGGTAGGAGCCGGTTTCAGTTCGAAAGCCGTTCCAGGCTCGGCAGCGTCGCCGGGATGGATCACGCGCTGGTAGATCTCGTCGACACGCGCGAAGGCTTGGCGAACATTGCATACCAGCACCTCACCCGGACGGTCGCCCGGCCCCAGTTCCACACCGGTCCGCCGTGCCAGCCGATCAAGTGCCCGGGCGTCGGTCGGGAGCCGATGCGTCTGCTGGCCCACCTCCATCTGAACCCGGTGCTCCACCTTGCGAAGGAACTCATAGGCGGTCGTAAGCGCAGCGTAATCCCGATCGGAAAGCCAGCCTTTGTCGTTCAGTTTGCGCAGGGCGAAGAGCGTTCCTCCCGACCGCACCCAGTGATCGTGCAGGCCGTGCAGGCGTTGCAGGCATTGCACCAGAAACTCGATGTCGCGGATGCCACCCCGATGTCGTTTCACGTCCAGCGCGTGTCCGCGACTCTCGCGTAATTGCTTCGAAATCCTCTCGCGCGCCCAAAGAATGCTTTCCACGGCCACAAAATCCCCGGGCGAGCGGTAAACGTACTCCTCCACGCCCCGCAGGAAATCGCGTGTCAGCTTCGCCTCGCCCGCGGAATGGCGCGCCTTAATGAGCATCTGCAATTCCCAATCGCGCGCGCGGTGCTCGTAGTACTCCAACGCCGACTTCAACGAAATCGCCAGGTCACCCTGGTCGCCCTCGGGCCGCAGCCGAAGGTCCACGCGGAATACCTCTCCTTGTGACGTTGCCTGGGTAATCGTGCGCGTAATGGCCCGCGCCAAGTGAACAAAATACTCCTTGTTGGTGATGACGGACTCTCGCTCGCTCCCCCCCGCCGTCTCACCGTCGTGGGAATAGAGAAAGAGCAGGTCAATATCGGAGTTGTAGTTCAGCTCATTTCCGCCCAGCTTGCCGAGCGAGACGATACTGAAACCGGCGCGCGCGATGCGGCCCTGCGCATCGCGGTACTGCGGTTGGCCATAGCGCTTTTCAAGCTCACGGTCGCAGTAAAGGTAGGCGTCGGAGAGAATCACGTCGGCGAGCGTCGAAAGCTCCAGCGTCGTCTCCCCCAGCGTCGAGGGACCGAGCACGTCCTTCAAGACGATGCGCAGATAATTCCGCCGCTTGAAGCGTGCCAGCAATGCCGCCAGCCAGGGATCCGGATTGGTGGTCGCGAACCGCGCGAAGTCCTGCATCAAGTCTTCCTTGGATTTCAACTTGGTGAAATTCCGATCACGTGCGAACTGCACCACCAGTTCCGGCTCCGACAGCAAAGTCTCCGCCAGATACCCGCTGTAACCAAAAATGGCGAGGAGATAGGAAAGCGCGGCCGGATAACGCGCCAGCTCAGCCAGGACCTGTGACGGCGCACCCTGGGCATAGCGCTCCAAAAGGTTCAAAGCTCCGTCGGGGTCCGGCGACTGGGAAAGGAGCGAAGCCAGCGGGGTCAGGAGCGTCGGTGCCAATTGCTGTTCCAGACGCCCCAGGTTGCCGGCGGCTTTGCCGGGATCTTCAAAAACTACTGCCGCGAACTCAGGTTGCATTGGAGTGATTATACGCTGGCCTTAGGAATTGTGCGGCGGTGAGTGAAACTCCCTCCGAAAAAAGTGGACCAGGGAAGCCTCCCGACCTCCCTGGTCCGCACGGTCTGCCACCCTCAGCGCCTTAGCCCATCCCTCAGGCGTCGAGTCTCACCGTGGTAGGTTTTGCTCCGCCGCGTAGTGCTCGACACGCAACGGACGACAGACAACTGACTGCTTTTCCTAGATGTCGTAATACAGCGCGAACTCGTACGGGTGCGGGCGCGTGTTCACGGCCTGCACTTCGTTCTTCATCTTGTAGTCAATCCAGGTTTCGATGAGCTCCTCACTGAAGACGTCGCCCTTGAGCAGGAAGTCGTGGTCTTTCTCCAGCGCCCGGAGCGACTCCTCCAGCGAACCCGGCATGGAAGGAACGTTTTTCATCTCCTCGGGGCCGAGGTCGTAGATGTCCTTGTCCAGCGGCTCTCCGGGATCAATCTTGTTCTCGACTCCATCCAGTCCAGCCATCATCATCGCCGCAAAGGCCAGGTAGGGATTGCAGGAGGGATCCGGCGGACGGTATTCCACGCGCTTCGCCTTGGGATTCGCCGAGTACATGGGAATGCGGCAGGCCGCGCTGCGGTTCCGGCGCGAGTAAGCCAGGTTCACCGGCGCCTCGAACCCCGGCACCAAACGCTTGTAGGAATTCGTGGTTGGAGCAATCAGCGCGGCGAGCGCCGGCGAGTGCTTCAGAAGTCCGCCGATGTAATGGAGGGCCATTTGGCTCAAGCCTGCGTACTTGTCACCGGCGAAGAGCGGTTTGCTCCCTTTCCACAGACTTTGGTGAGTGTGCATGCCGGAGCCGTTGTCCTGGTAGATCGGCTTGGGCATGAAGGTTACCGTCTTGCCATATTGATGCGCCACGTTGCGGATGATGTATTTGTAAATCATCATCCCGTCCGCAGATTTCACCAACGAGTTGAAGCGCTGGTCGATTTCCGCTTGACCGCCCGTCGCCACCTCGTGGTGATGGCACTCGATGTCCAACCCCGCTTTTTCCATCACCATGACCATCTCACTGCGCAAGTCCTGGTAATGATCGGTGGGCGGGACCGGGAAGTAACCTTCCTTGTAACGTGGCCGGTAGCCAAGGTTGTCCTTCTCGCGGCCCGAGTTCCAGCGTCCTTCCTCGGCGTCGATGAAGTAAAAGCCGTGTTGCTGCGCCTGGTCGAAGCGGACGTTGTCGAAAATGAAGAACTCGGCTTCCGCACCGAAATATGCGGTGTCGGCAATGCCCGTGTAGACGAGGTAAGTTTCGGCTTTCTTCGCAATGTGGCGTGGGTCTTTCAGGTAGTGTTGCTTGGTTACGGGATCGACGATGTCACCGATCATGACCAGGGTGGGCGTGTCGGTGAAGGGATCGAGCACGTGCCAAGTCGGGTCGGGGACCAAGAGCATGTCGCTCTCATGGATCGCCGCCCAGCCTCGGATGCTGGATCCGTCCATCCCGAAGCCCTCTTCGAAGGATTTCTCTCCCAACTCATGGATCGGAAACGAAACGTGGTGCCACAGGCCGGGTAGGTCTGTGAAGCGAATGTCCACCATCTTAGCGTTATTGGCAGCGGCAAATTCGAGGACCGCCTTCGGGTTCATACTCCCTCCATAAAAAAGATCTTTCCCTCTAATTAAGGGACCTTATGCAGGCTGCGTTGGATCAAGCTCGTCAACATATCCCGCACCCGGATTTTAGTCAAGCCCCATCAAACCCGCATTTTTAGCGGGTCCGGGGGACTCGCCCAATGAACGTCCGACACAGTACGAGAATTGTCGCCGGGCGCGCGGCCAAATCCCCAGAGCTCGCGTGCATCTCTCGGGAATTTGCTTTCGAAACCTTCCTCGGTGTGCTCGGGCAGGCGGGCAGGTGGCCGCACACTGTCCGAGGTAGTGTCCTAGTTCGGCATGTGTCGCCGGACTTTTCACAAAACCCCCACGCCGGCGTCATTCTGAGGAGTCCCGGTCTGATCGGGACGACGGAGAATCTGCACTTCCCCCTGAGAAGCGGAGACGCAAAGGTGTTTTGCTTCCCTCAGAAAAAAGAAAGAACGCCTGCGGACCCTTCGGTCGCCGCCGCGGCCGAAGGTCCGCCGATCTTAATGGCGGGCTCAGGATGACAGAGCGAACGCTGTGGCCCAAGTTAGGGCGCTACCCTTGTCCAAAATTCCGTTGACACTTTTCTGAGGTTTTTGTTACGGTACAACCTTCCCGTTAGAGAACGGAAAGAAACTTCCGGAGACCGGATTTGATAGCTTTGGGATGCAGCAGTTGGACCCGGAACCTCTAGGAGAAGGCAGGAAGCGGAATGTTCGTAGCCAAACGGATGTTCCTGACTAAAGGTGTAGGAAAGCACCGCGAAAAGCTGACGAGCTTTGAGCTGGCGTTGCGCTCCGCGGGAATTGCCGCCTGCAACTTGGTAAGGGTCTCTAGCATTTTTCCTCCCCGCTGCAAATTGATTCCGCGCTCCGAGGGCGTAAAGGAATTGAAGCCCGGCCAGGTGACTTTCGTGGTGATGAGCGAGAACTCCACACGCGAACCCCACCGCCTGGTGGCCGCTTCCGTCGGCATCGCCATCCCCACCGACCGCAACACCTTCGGCTACCTTTCCGAGCACCATTCGTTCGGAGAAACGGAAGAGGTGTCGGGGGAATACGCCGAAGAGCTGGCCGCCGAAATGCTCGCTACCACGCTCGGGGTCGAGTTCGATCCGGACCGGAGCTGGAATGAGAAGAAGGAGATCTACCAGATCTCCAACAAGATTGTCCGGACGATGCACATCACGCAATCCGCGATCGGCGACAAACGGGGCCTCTGGACCACGGTGCTTTCAGCCGCTATCCTGCTGGGGATCGACGAGTGATTTGTCGGTGAGCCTGGCTCTCCCGTCCACCCTCCTGACCACTGCTCGAAGTTCTAACGGTAAGGGCGACGACTCCGGATTCCCTAGCGCGGCCGTTGGCCGCAACCAAAACGAAGTTCTCCGTGGACTCCGTGCTTCTCAAGCCTCAACATCGAGGGCACGGAGCATCTCAGCGACCTCAGTGTTAAGGTTCTGCTGGCCACGGAGGGCGCGGAGGTATTACTGACAGGAGGAGAAATCTTCGCGCGCAGCGAGGAACCTCAGCCTTAGTAGTATAGGGGGTGACATGCGCAGACACGAAATCCTCTCCACACCCACCCGGCCCTTGAAAATCGATGCCGGCAAAAGCGTCGCGGCGTTGTTGGAAAAGATGCAGGGCATCTCCTTCCAAGGACGCAACCTGGGCATCGCCTATCAAGTCTGGAAGAAGATGTTGGGCGACCGCGTGATGATCATGATGGGCATGTCGGGCGCAATGGTGCCCGCCGGCATGCGGCGGCTGGTCGTCTACCTGGTCAAGAATCGTCTAATCGATTGCTTGGTCTCCACCGGCGCCAACTTTTTCCACGATATTCATGAGACTCTCGGCCGGCTTCACTTCCAGTGCTCGCCCAACATTGACGACGTGCATTTGCAGAAACACTTGATCGACCGTATGTACGACACGCTCGCGGACGAAGAGGAATTTCGCGAAGCCGACGCCATGCTCGGGCGCTTCGCGGCGTCACTCGATCAGTCACGACCTTACACAACGCGTGAGTTCTTGAACCTCCTCGGGAAAGAACTCTCCCGGCGCGCCAAGGAAGACGGCATCGTGACTGCCGCCTACAAGGTGGGTATTCCCCTCTACTGCCCGGCCATTGGCGATTCGTCTATCGGCATTGGGATCGCGGAGAACCGCCACCTGGGCAAGAACTGTTTCAGCTTTGATGTGATCGGCGACGTGCTCGAGACTGCGCATCTGGCCAGCGACTCTCCCGCGAGCGGCGTGGTCTATTTTGGAGGAGGCACGCCGAAGAACTTTGTCCAGCAGACCGAAGTCACTGCCACGTTCATCCGCAACACCACCCAAGGGCACCAGTACGCGCTGCAGGTCGTGACCGACGCGCCGCACTGGGGTGGGCTTTCCGGCTGCACGCTGGAAGAAGCTCAAAGCTGGGGAAAGATCGCGCCCGACGCCAGCATGGTGACCGTGCACTGCGATTCGACTATCGCTATGCCCATCCTGGTCTCCGCGCTCTCGGAGAATGCTGCGCTCATCAGCCGCCGCAAGAAGCCGGTGTTCGAAATGGGGCAGGAGCTCAAGTTCTCGTTCCCGAAGTAGCTCTCCGCACGCAGCCATCCCGATACAGGACACCAGGACAGGTCCTGACACGAAGAAGCTTTGTGAAATAATCCCCAAAGAACCCTTTCACCGCGGAGACGCGGAGGCTCAGAGATTTGAGAACAAAAGGCTGTTTCTCTTTGTCTCGGCGTCTCTGCGGTAAAGGTGGCCGTTCTCTCACAGTTTCAAAACTGCGGGAGCGGAACGCGCCGTGCCGTGTAAGAGCGAGTGCCCGCCGTCGCACCTTTCAACGTGTATAATCCCCCATAGACCTGTGGAGGTTCAGGCAGCGGGGGGAGGGTGTCCTCCCGCGGCCGTCGGGTATGCCCAACCAGCAGCGACGCGACCAAGAAGGAGAAGTTTTGGGGCGAGAGGTGGAGCGCTTGGTTCGAGATTTCGAGGAGCGCACTTTGGCGCCACTGCAGGGCCATTTCGGCCGGCTGGTTTATCTTGCCTCTTTGCGCGACTACAACACGGGCCGCTATCACCACTACGGACTGGAGTCGCGCTATGCGGCGGACGTCGTAGACGAGGGCCTGCGCCAATGCCACATTCGGGTTTTCGAAGGGCTAGTCGCCCTGCCCTTGAAAGAACAGACCGAAGACTTGTTGGATTTCTTCGAGTCCTTGAAGGAAGAGAAAGCGCGGCTGGTAGAAGCGTGGCAGCGGCTGAGGTCTTATCAAGTCCTCCCGCCGGAGGACTGTCATCCCCTGGCGCGGGAGCTTTTCGACAAGAACATTGAAATTATGCTGAGAATCCTGCGCGAAACCGATCTCTGGCCCTTATTGCACGATCCGCATCGCAACGCCGACGACCTGCCCTAGCACTTCCCCCTCGTCAGGAATCCGGATGGTCCTCGGCGCGCAGGGAGACAGCGGATGCGCAAGCATGGTCACTTCCTTGCCGCGCTGGTAACACCAGCAGCACTCGTAACTGTAGCGAAGCTCCAGAAAGTAGATGGGTCGGTCGTACTCGGTCAGCCACCCGGAGTTCACAATCCTGTGTCGCGCGTCGTCCACCTGCACGATCGCCCCCGGCCTCAAGAGCGGCACCATCATCCGGTCCTCCAGGCCGATGTAGCCGTACCGATATTTCTTAAGGTCGAGCTGCGCGAGCAGTCCGGCGGGGACCTCACCCCAGAGGTTGATCAATCGGGAGAGGAAGATAGTCTTCTCCGGCTGGAAACCCGGGTCGAAGCGGACCGGAAAACGGATTGGCCGCGTGGGGTCGCCGACCTCTACAGTGAAAAGATGGGTCGAGGTCTGCAGCGTGGCATGCCGGTGTTGCTCCATCTTTCCCAGGCTGATTCCGTACAGGCCCATCATTTCTTCGATGCTCAGCCGGTAGATCACCGTCAGGCTGTAGAATTTGTAAATGCTGGGGAGTGAGCCGTCGTTCTCAATCTGGTTGAGGCGCGCCGTGGAAACCACGTACTCCGAGTTCCGCTCGGCGTCGGCGATTTCCAGGCTGGCTTCCTCGATTTGGCGCAGGGTGAGCCCCAATCGTTCGCGGATTTGCTTAAGCCTGAACCCGGCTTGCGCGCTGAGGGCAACGGTAGTTGTCTGTGGTACGGCGGGAAATGGTTGAGACATATTCGGGATCGGCGTTTCGTAAACGTCATTCTCCCGCGCTCCGACCCCTGAGATGTAACCTTATCGGAGCAAGGGGCTCGCGTGAAGCCTCGGGCCAAGTCGCATGCCCGCGGCTATTGTACTATAGTGTCAGGCTGGGCGTGACAATCCTGCCGGATGAATCGCGGCATAAGCCCTCGGCCGAGACCTGTTGAGGATCGCACCTTTTCGTGCCGCGCGAGTCCGGCCGGGTTGCTTGACAGGGTCGTTCAAGGCTGCCGATAATCCCAGGGTTGCACGCGATTTTCGAGCGCTTCAGCGCTGCGGTTCAGATGTGGACAAAGACCTCGTGGGGCAGCACCTGGAACTCTGCAGCGGATGTGGTCGCACTTGCAGACCAGCACGATCTACAATCCTTGATACGCGAGGCGTCTTCTGATGACTTGCTTTCTAAAGACCGCATGTTTGCTGGCGTTCGCCATCCTCCCCTCCGGTGCCTTCCTGGCGGGCGTCGACCAGCCGGTGGAGTTCCAACCGCATCCTGATTCCATCGAGGTGCTCATCGGGGGGAAGCCCTTCACGACTTATTACTTTGGCGCCCATTCACCCAAGCCTTATCTGCATCCCTTGCGCTCGGCGGAAGGCACCTTCGTGACGCGCGGATTCCCCATGCGCACTGACATTCCCGACGAGAGCCGCGACCACCCGCACCATCGCGCCTTATTCTTTGCACATGGCGATATTAATGGCATCGATTTCTGGGGCGAAAGCCAGCCGACCAAGCAGGAGCAAACGGCCAAGGGCATGTATTACTCGAGTGGAGAACTGCCGAAGGGCCGGACCGTCTTCCGCAAGCTCGATGTGGCGAAGGGCGGCATGCTGCGCGCGACGTTCGACCTGGTCGGCCCCGATGGCAAGGCAATCGGCAGCGAAACGCAGCAATATACCTTCCACGGCGACGCCCCCACACGCGTCATCGACTGCGCCTTTACCCTCGTCGCCGACCAAGGTGTGCCTCTGAAGCTGGGCGATACCAAGGAAGGCACCTTTGCCATTCGCTTAGTGAAAGCGCTCGAAGCCCCCAACGTTAAGATGTTGAACTCGGAAGGCAAGGTGGGTGAGAAAGAAATCTGGGGCAAGCGCGCCGAATGGGTAGATTACTCAGGCGTGGTGGCGGGAGAAAAGCTCGGTATTGCTATATTTGATAACCCTACGAATATCAAGCACCCGACCTACTGGCACGCCCGCGAATACGGGCTGTTCGCGGTTAACCCTTTCGGCGAGCACGACTTTTACAATGACCCCAAGCGCGACGGTAGCGTCACGATTCCTGCGGGCCAGTCGCTTACGTTGCGCTACCGCGTGCTGATCCACCACGGCGAAGCTGCGGAGGCCCAGGTCGCCGAAGCTTACCGTCGCTACGCCGAAAGCAAGTAGCCGCCGGCGGGGTTGACGCGCCTGTGTGAAAACCCGGCCTAGCGGACGTCGAGGCCGCCTTTAGGCGGGCAGAGGTTGTGGAGGGTTCCGGCCTGTGGGACCGGGCTCCCGACATTGTCGGGACACGTTCCGCCCGCCGAACAAAAACACGGCGACGCACGCTCTTCACACAGACTCTGTCGCCGGAAGACGCGTTATTGTTAAGTTCCTTCGAGGTGTTCATGGACCGGCTCATCAAAGCTCGCAAGGATGGAAAGTTCCAGCAGATCGTCGCCCCCGGTACGATGCGTTTCCTCGACTTCGCCACGCTGCGACTGGAAAAAGGTGACCGCCACTCGCTGCGTACCGCCGGGCGCGAGTACGTGCTCGACCTTTTCTCCGGCGCCGTGACCCTGACCGTTAGTACGGCCGGAAGAAGCAAAGAGCTTTACGGGCAGATCGGAAAACGCGCGGACGTCTTCTCCGGACCGCCGGTGATGAGCTATCTCCCGCCCAACTCGCAGGTGGAAATCAAGGCGGAGTCGCCAGCGGAAATGGGGCTCTTCTCCGCTCCGTCAGGCTCACCAGCCCCGGCGGCGCTGCTGGAAGGATCGACCGTCGTCGCCAAGCAAGTCGGTCGAGCCAACTGGCAGCGTACGGTGTACGCGGCGCTGGGTGAAAACGTGCCGGCGGAGCGTCTGCTCGCGGGCGAAACCCTGAACCCACCCGGCAATTGGTCGAGTTTTCCACCTCACAAGCACGACCACTCCAACCCGCCGCAAGAAGCCGTGCTCGAAGAAATCTATTTCTTCCGCGTCAAACCCGCGCAGGGTTTCGGCTTCATCTGGACTTACACCGCGCCGGATGACCCGGAAGGTTTCTCCAGCGTGTTCGTCGTCGAAGACGGCGACACGGTGCTGTTGCCAAAAGGCTACCATCCCGTGGTGGCCGCGCCCGGTTACGAACTCCACTACACCTGGGTGCTCGCGGGCGAAGAGCGGCTCTACGGCGCGTGGGCTGACGACCCGCGCCACGCCGGGGTGAAGAATCCCTGACCGCAGCGCCCACCGCGTCTGGCGAAGAAGGCTTCCCGTCACGCCCTGGACAGGCTCACGGCGTCATCATAGAATCCCCGGCGGAAGGACCTTCGTGCGCACCTCATTGTCGGATTCCGAACCTGCTGTGCCCCGGACCACACCTCCAGCCCTGGCGAACCCGGCCCGAATCCCTCACCTGCGCTGGCTGATCTGCGGGTTGTTATTCTGCGGCACGCTCGTCAACTACATCGACCGCGGCACCATCGCCATTCTCGCCCATCATCTGCAGCAGATCTTTGATTGGACGGAGAGTGACTACGGGTGGATCGTCTTTGCCTTCCAGTTGGCCTACGCGATCATGATGCTGGTCTTCGGCGGCGTCATCGACCGGCTAGGGACGCGAATCGGCTACGCGCTGGCACTGACCTGGTGGTCGCTCGCGGCGATGGGGCACGCCCTGGCGCGCGGCGCGATGTCATTTGCCGCGGCGCGCTTCCTGCTGGGGGGGGGAGAGGCCGGCAATTTTCCGGCTTCCATCAAGGCCGTAGCCGAATGGTTCCCGAAGCGCGAGCGCGCCTTGGCCACTGGGATTTTCAACGCCGGGACCAACGTAGGCGCGGTGGCGGCCTATCCCATCGTGGGGTGGTTGTTCCTCAAATGGGGCTGGCAGGCGGCCTTTGTCGGGACCGGGGCCCTGGGCTTGGTCTTTCTTGCCGCCTGGCTGGTCCTCTACCGCCTACCCCGGCAGCACTCCTGGATGACGCCGGGTGAGCTTCAGCACATTGAAACGGGGCACGGCGACGAGCAGGACTCGCCGGGCGAAGGCCTGTCGTGGCTGGACATTCTCGGTTACCGGCAGGCGTGGGGCTTCACGTTGGCCAAGTTCATGACCGACCCGATCTGGTGGTTCTACATTTTCTGGCTGCCCAAATATCTGATCGAGGCACGCCACTTCTCGATTGCGCGCCTGCAGCTTTTCGGAGCCATCCCCTTTCTGGCAGCATTGCCGGGCTCGATCGTAGGCGGATGGCTCTCCGGCTTTCTGATTCGGCGTGGCCGGTCCCTCAACTACGCGCGCAAGACCGCCCTGTTGGCGTGCGCCTTCTTGATGCCGGCGGGCATCCTGGCAGTGTTCTCCCCCAGTCCCTGGCTGGCCCTGGCCTTTGTCTCCCTGGCAACCTCGGCGCATCAGGGCTGGTCCGCCAACGTCTTTACGCTGGCCTCTGACATGTTTCCCAAGAAGGACGTGGCGTCGGTCGTGGGGCTAGGAGGAGCTGCCGGTGCCCTCGGGGGGATGATTATTGCGCCCGTGGCGGGCTACACCCTGCAATGGTTCCACTCGTATGTCCCGCTCTTCATCATCGCCGGAGTCATGCACCCTCTGGCGATGGGGCTCCTCCACTGGCTCATTCCGCGCATCGAGAATGCCGTGCAGCCTGCTGCGGCCGGCGGGTAGAAAACGCGCCAGCCGCTTCAGGCAGCGCTTCCCTGCATGCTGAGCCTGTCGCCCTGGACGTGCGCCTGCACGAACCGCAGCAGCTCCGCGGGTGGAACCGGTTTCTCCACGTAATCCGCCGCACCCATTTGCATAGCTTCCAGGTAGCAACCCATATCGATGCAGCGCGTCACCACCAGCACGGCCCGGCGACGGTCCAACTGTATCGCACGGTCCAGCACCCTCCGGCCTTCAAATGCCTGGCTGCCCTGGCTCACCAGCACAAAGTCGAAAGGCTCCGTCTCCAGGTATTGGATGCCGGCTTCATATGAAGTGCAGGTGAAAAGCTCGAAACCCAGCCCCTCGAGAATCAAGAGATAGAGTTTCAAGTCGCCTGTGTCCTCATCCACCAGCAGGACTTTCCTTTTCCCCAATCGAGGTGCAAACTCGATTCCTCGCTGAGTGAGAGCGTCGCTTGACATAGGAGTTCTCCATATCATCGTTGATTGACCCCTCGTCCAAGTCGAGTTGAAGTGCCATCGCGCTATGCGGAGAGAAACCCCCACGCCCTCCGCGACCGCGGCGACGGGAAATCAGTTGAAACTATGTGACTCCTTATGCTCTTTTTGGTGCGAGGGGATTCTCAGCACCCTCTTCGGGGTTCCCAGGGGATACGGTCATTGTGAAGGGACGAATGTCCGCACTGTACTTCGGAATTGGAAGGTTCAACATCCCCAGGAGAGGCATGCAAGCACCGCTGCCGTTCACTCACGTGTCAACTCGCGAGGCGCCCGTGTGGGCTCGCTGGGTTGGGTGGTCTCGGCCGTGACCCCACGCACGGCACCGAATCCCACCATGAGAATTCCGAACGGAGGTTTCCTCCGCAAAGCCCAAAACGCCCCGGGAGACTACTCTTCCTGTAAACTGATGTCAAGCAAATTCGGAATTAACAAGTGCCCGATAACTGGTTGACGGAGTGTTGATATCAGAGAGTGAGTCGACGAGCCGAATATGCTCTCAGATGAAGAAAGGTCTTGCGCAATCCAACAACTGCAAGCGACCAATTGTCGCTGTCTCGATCAGAGAGTTCAAGACCGCCGTCCTTCCATCTGAACTCTGCGCTCAGGTCCGAAACTCCCCCCCGGCAATACCCACGCTCCGGTAAGGCAACAGCCGACGCCCAAACTCCACGCTGTCCGCGAGCCTGCCACTTCGTTGCGGTTCCACCTGCCTCGCCTTCAGGCCATGTGCCCGCGCATTTCGAACAGGCGAGGCTGTGCGTGCGTGGTCACCAAGTGCTCCACGTCGGCAGGCGCCAGAGGCTTCTCGAGATAATCCACCGCACCCAGTTGCATCGCCTCGAGGTAGCAGCCCATGTGCAGGCAGTGCGTCAGCACCACGACCGGGGTGCTGCGGTTGCGTGCGAGGGCGCGCTCCACGAGTCCTCGCGCTTCAAACGCCGGGCTGCCCTGGTTCACCATGATGAGATCAATCGGCTCGCGTTGCAGGCAGCTCTCCGCCTCCTGGTAACTCCCAAAAGGTCGCACGATGTAACCCAGACGCCACAACAGCGCCGCGTAATACCGAAGATCGTTTCCATCTTCATCAACGAGCAATACCCTGCCACGAGGAAGAAAGGAACAGGGTCGATTGAAATGCAGATCAGCAGATCTCGCCACGGTCGCCTCCCTTCTTGCTTGTCGGCTTGCTCCTCGCGCGCCAGGGTGTTCGCGTGCCCTGGGTCGCGCGAGAAGAGAAACCCCTCGACCGGCGCGAACACGACGCCGGTCGTTCCACGCAAGCGCGCATCGCGGTTCTATTCGCGTCGCTGTTGCGTCAAGCTGAGAAGGTCCTTCTCTGCCCTCATCAGCGGCGCGAAGGTCAGAGTTAGAGGGGAGGCAGAAAGAAGAAGGAGGCCAACTATTTGCAGCCTCTGGTGGAGATAAGGAAAGCCGTCGTCAGCGGTGGCGCGTGACGAACGAGCGGCAGGGCGCGACTTCCCAAGACGCGCCACCTGCCCGGGCTGGTCCGGCACGAGTTCTCCCGCACCTGCCCACTTCGCCACGATCCATCCCGCCACGCCCGAAGCCGCGAGAAGAATCAGTAAGTAAAGTCCTCGCCGTGCATATTCCCGCATGGCGCCGACACTCCGCCCAAAGTCGTGAAATGCGAATTTCTTGTCCCGCGTTTGTGATGCCGCAACTCTCTCACTTCGTTGCCTGCGGTGCGCGGTGTCAACAGAGAAACCGCATAATACAATGCGCATTCGCTGGGGCCGCATTCTACGTCCCTGCGGGCTGCTCAGACCGGTCCGTGGAGTTGCGCGGGAAATCATGGGCGTGCGTAATCGCTTTCTCCTCTTGACCTTCCCGCAGATTGCGATATGCTGCCGCCACCTCGCACATGGGGACGGCGGAGTGAGCAAAACAAGCATTTCTGCCCAGGGCGCGGGCGCCTCCGGCTCCGGCCTTCTCCCTATTTCCAACCCTCGCCGCTGGGCGCTAATAGGCTTACTGTTCACGGCCTCCTTCATCAACTATCTCGACCGTGCCACTCTCTCCGTAGCCCTGCCGCTCATCTCGCTCGATCTCCGGCTCGGCCCCGAGACCAAAGGGCTGCTGCTTTCCTCCTTTTTCTGGTCTTACGCCCTGATGCAGATCCCCGTCGGCTGGTGCGCGGATCGCCTTAACCTCCGCTGGCTCTACGCCGGCCTCTTCGCACTATGGTCGCTCGCCTGCGGATTGACGAGCCTCGCTGGCAGCCTGCTGGTCCTGATTCTGCTGCGAATCCTGCTCGGCGTTGGCGAGTCCATTTATCTTCCCGGCGGAACCAAGATCGTGAGCTTGCTCTTCTCCTCCCGGGAGCGCGGCTTGCCTTCCGGGCTTTTCGATAGTGGCACGCGTGCGGGCCTCGCTTTGGGTGCGCCGCTCATCGCCACGCTCGTCGTGCTGCACGGCTGGCGTCGCATGTTTGCGCTGGTGGGCTTCACGGCGCTCGTGTGGCTGGTGCCCTGGCTCGCCACCGCTCCCAAAAATCTCAAAGGCGTGCGCGGCAATTCTGCGGCCGCCAAGCCGCACCCGGCCCGCCGCTTCCACCTCAACCGTAACCTGCTCGGCATCTGCCTGGGTTTCTTCTGCTTCGACTACTACTGGTATCTGCTGGTCACCTGGCTCCCCGACTACCTCGTCACCGTCCGCCAGCTCACCCTGCTGCGCGCGGGCATCTATGCTTCCCTGCCCTATTTCGTTTTCGGCGCCAGCGAACCGATCGGCGGCTGGGTCGCCGATTGGTTTATCCGCTGGGGCTGGGACGAGACCCGCACGCGGAAAAGCATCGTCACGGTCGCCTTCCTTACCGGGCTGCTGCTCATTCCCGCCGCCCGCGCCGACACCGCCCTTGCCGCCCTCGCGTTCATCATCGGCGGTTCGCTTGTGGGGCTTGCTACCGGGAACTTGATCGTCATCCTGCAATGCTGTGCGCCGCCCGAGGAAGTCGGCATCTGGACCGGCGTTCAGAATTTTGCTGGGAACTTGGGCGGGGTCCTCGCGCCTCTCGCCACAGGCTTTCTTATCGCCCGCACCGGAACTTACCTTCCGGGCTTTGCGCTCGCCGCGGTGGTTCTGGTGGCCGGCCTGCTGGCCTATTGGTTCATCGTCGGCGAACTCAAACCGCATACCCGGGACTGGCGCTGAATCCTCCCTGGGTCGTCGCCCGGTGCCAGGGGGTACTGCCAGGGCTACCACCGCCGACCGCCGCTCCCCCTCCTGATCCGCAGAGCAGGAGAAGGACGTGCTTCTGCCTTCTGCCTTCTGCCTTCTGCCTTCTGATTTCTGCCTCCTGACTTCTGCCTCCTGACTTCTGCCTCCTGACTTCTGGCTCCTGGTTGTAGAATGCTCTATAGCATCTGAGCTTTGACGCTCTCGAGGATGGCTTCTGTACCAGGTGGGAGGAGGAATGCGTCGCTCGCCTCGGATTTCGATTCTTGGGCTTCTTTTGCTCATTGCAGCTCTCCTGGCGCTGCCTGCTCAGGACCAGCCAAAGCGCGAGCCACTCACGGAAGGTGAAATCATCCGGCTCCTGCAAGGCGGGGTTCCCTTCGAGCGGGTGGAGTTCCTGGCGCGCGACCGCGGCCTTTTGTTCGAGGTGACCCCTGCGGTCGAGCGCGATCTGCGCGACGCGGGCGCCACGGAGGCGCTCCTCCAGGCACTGCACCAGATCGCCTCCAAGGCCGCGCCAGCCGTGCCCCCCAAGCCCCAGCCGGCCGTGCCGGCGTCGGCGCTCCTGGTGGTTCAAACCAAACCCGGTGAGGCACAGGTTTACGTGGATGACATCTTCAGCGGCAAGACGAGTTCTGAGGGCGTGTTGAAGATTCCCAACCTCGCGCCCGGCGAGCATCACCTGCGGGTTTCGCTGGAGGGCTACAACGATTTCGAGCAACGCCTCGCGGTTGCCGCGGGCGAGACCTCCCGCTGCGCCGTGATGCTGGCCGCCGCCCCGCTCGCCCCCGCAACGCCCCCTGGGGGCGGAATCGTGCATTTCGTTTTGGACCGGACTTTGAAAACCCCCAGCCAGGCCACCCGGGGGGTGGCCTTCAGCGGCGACGGCGCCACGCTGGCCGCGCTCTGTGCGGACGGCAATGTGCGGCTGTGGCGGGTGGCTACGGGAGAACTCCTCAAGACCATCCCCCTCGCCGACCAGCCCAAGTGGGTCTATTGCCTGGCTTACAGTCCGGACGGCAAATGGCTCGCCGTCTGCGAGGGCTTCAGCAAGGCGAAGATCTACACCGGCAAAGTTGAGCTTTTGGACGCGGTCGCAGGCCAGGAGGTCCGGGCGCTCACCGTGCACCACTGGGAGGTGAACGGCGTGGCGTTCAGCCGCGACGGCCATTGGCTGGTCTCCGGCAACCACGACAAGAAGGTCCGCGTCCTGGAATTCCCGGCGGGGACGGAAGTGCGTGATTTCGAGGGCCAGTCGAAGTCCGTCTACGGCGTGGCCATCAGTCCCGACGCGCAGACGATCGCCTCCGGCAGTTGGGACGCAACCGTGGCGTTATGGGACCGTGCCAGCGGCAAGCAACTCCACCTGCTCACCGGGCACACCGGAGGCGTCTGGAGCGTGGACTTCAGCCCCGATGGCCAGCTCCTGGCTTCCGCCAGCGCCGACGGCTCCGTACGCATTTGGAACGTTGCGACGGGCGAGTGCTCACACACGCTCTACGGTCACGCGGGCGGGGTGATGTCCGTGGCCTTCAGCCCGGACGGCAAGTTCCTGGCCTCCGGCGGCACGGACGACACGGTTCGCCTTTGGGATGCCGCGACTGGCCAGAGTCTTGAAACACTGGGCGCGCGTGCGGGCGTTTGGCAGGTGGCGGTCAGTCCCGACGGTCGTTACCTCGCCGCCGCCTATGCCGATGGGGCGGTCAACCTTTGGAAGAAGCAAGACTGACCCCGGAGCGGCTCATTCAGAGGATCCTCTTCACAAATCCGCCGTCCATGGTGATGGACTGTCCAGTGACGTAGCTGACGCGCTCGCAGGCGGTACCGGATTCCCTTCACACTTGACCCGCAGCGCCGGAGATGCGAGTCTGCGCTGGGTGGATAATGTCAGAGGCACGGAATCAATTCGAATCTGCCGGGGCCACCTTCAAGGACGGAGGGTTTCTTGCGGCGCCCTGCCCTGATCTCGACGTCGCTTCCAAAAGCCGCACGCTCCGTGAAGCGAAGAAGATGCTCGCGGAGTCAGTTACCTCGTACCTGCAAGCATGCTTCGAGAACGGCATCCCGTACTTGCGTCCAGTCCCCCCTGAAGAGGACCCGGGCCATCACCCCGTCGAAAATCTCCTCGAGATCTTTCCCCGCTAAGACAACCGGTACAGTCTCCCGTGCCGAGGTGACCGCGCTGCACTGTGCAGGCCCGAAGTCGCGTCAGACAGCAGCCCATGGCTGGCGCCCCGGGCTGTTTTCTCGCGCCGCTACGGGTGCTGGGGTCACACCACGCGGAAATCCGGGGCGGCCAACAGCTATCCGACAGGGATAAAGAAGCCCAACTTTGTCCCCGATTCGGCCCACTGCCGCAAAAGGTTTTCGTCTTTCGGGTTTGCGAGAAACTGGCGTCCTATTTCGTTGAATCGCTCCAGCTCATCGAGCCATTCTTTGCTGTAACGTTCAAGCATCACACTCGCGCTTGGTCGTACCACAGGTTCCAGGTCGGTGCTCAGGTAGTAGTCTTCCGCAGAGATCTGGACGCGATAATACGTCTGTTCTTCTGGCAACCCGAAATCGCCGGGGCGCGGGCCCAGCACCTTGCCGATGAAGATACCGGGTTTCTTGATGCGAACCTCTTGGTCCTTTTTCAGTGGCACGAGAGTTTCCTTTCTATTCACAACGGCCATTGGCGCCGATTCTATCACGCGCCGGTGAACTGTAGCCACTGCACGGCTGGGGGTCAAGTACCCTCGACTCCTCCGGTTCTCCTCAATCCTGCGAGCGGCCCCCGGCATTCCGGGACTTGGGAAACCATGAAACTCGCGGACGACGAAAGGCCCCCCACCCGCGCGGGCACGCTCTCCCCCGATGGCGGAGAGAGACGGGGTGAGGGCAATGCGCTCGAACCCCGGGCTTGCGCCCGCGCACAGCGGGTCAGAGGAGCCCCTGGGTTATTCATTCCCGTCGCTCCGCGGCGTAGCCCTCCACTGACCGCTGAATGCTGAACGCTACTTCCGCAGATAGCTGTCCGTCCCCTCCAGCCAATCCTGGCGAATGGGGCTGAAGATGTCGAAGGCGAGGGTGTCTTCGAGCGCCAACGCGCTGTGGGGAGCGTGAGAGGGGATCACCAATACCTCCCCAACGCGCACCACGATGTCGCGGCCTTCCAATTCAAATTTCAGCGCGCCCTGCATGATGCAACTGATTTGTTCGCTCTCGTGGTGGTGGAGCGGCACCCCGCAGCCTTTGGAGAGCGAAAGCTGTGCCACCATGACCTTCTCGCCGCTGACGAGTTTCCGCCAGAGCTTGTCGTTCAGAACCTCTTTCCTGACACTTTCCCACGCCAAGAGTTGCATCGCGACTCCTTCCGCTAGAGTTCTCGGCGACTCACCGGTCCAGGATCGCCGCCCTCGGGACGACCCGCCATTGTACACATGTCACGTCAAATTATGAGCTAAAATGACTGCGGGGCGAGGGGGGAGTTTCTACGATGGTCCTCATCGCAATACGGTATGATTCTGCCCCGGAGGTACCCTGCTCGGTCTGAGCATGTGCACAGGGGAACTAAGAACTCTAACTTATGCTTTCACTCCTCACGAATCACGGGGCACTAGTTACGGATCTGTTGCGCCTGGTGGATTCCCTTGCCCTCTTCTATCTCCTCCTGATTGCCTGGATTCCCTTTTTCTGGTTACTGTTTCATCCCGCGATCCGGTTTTGGCGGCGCTTGGGCAATCGCGCGTTTTGGGTGGCGCTGCCGGTCTGGCTGGGATGCGCGGCGGGCCTCATTCTCTCGCGACACTGGCTTTTCGGGCGGCGTGTGGAGCGCGACGCGTTGACCTGGATTGTGGGCGGCGTGGTGTTTGCCGTCGCGAGCTGGCTCGAAGCACAGACGCGCCGCACGTTCGGCTTCCGGCGCCTGGTAGGCCTTCCGGAGCTGCATCCGGAGCACCACTTGCGCGGGGTGGTCCACGCGGGGATTTACGCCCACGTGCGTCATCCGCGCTATTTGCTCTATATGCTGATGCTTGTGAGCATGGCCTTGCTGACGGGTGCCCTGGCTATTTTTTTACTGGCAATTCTGAACATCCTGTTGTATCAAATCCTCGCGCCGCTCGAAGAGCACGAGCTCCTGGACCAATACGGCCTCCACTACGAGGCCTATCGACAGTCGGTCCCGCGGTTCGTGCCTCGCCTGGGGCGGAGACCCGAAGTGCAGATTTCGTCCTGAATGGGAGGTTTCCATGTACCAGCGCTTTTGCACCTTCCTCCTGGTCGCCATGTGGATGGTGGCCACACCTCTGTTTGCGCAGCAGCCCTGCCTGACCTTGCCGGTCGCCATCGATTCGAATGAAGACCGTCTGATGCTCGCCGTCAACGGCGCAGACAATCCGCAGGATCAACTCGCGGCTCTGGACAAGTACGCGCAGGATCACGCCGACTCCAGGTTCATGCCTTGTGTGAACGAGTACTATGCCAGCATCAATCTAAAGCTGGGCAATTTCGACAAGTCCATCGAGTACGCGGAAAAGGACCTCGCCGCCAACTACCAGGACCTGAACCTGCTGCTCAACCTCATGCGCGCCTACGTCGCCAGCAACAAAGTGAGCGACACGATCTTTGACGCCATTGACAAGGCTCCGGACCAGATCAAGGCGGAGGCCAGTCCCGCACGGCCGCCCAAGACCAGCGATGCCGACTGGGAAAAGATCCAAAATGAGGCCGCCGAACTGGCCAAGGAAAGCCGCAGCTACGCCGTGTACGCGTTTTTCCAACTCCTGCAGCGCGTGACGGACGGCCCGAAACGCGTCCAGATCATTGACAATTTCGCCAAGGTCTATCCCGAGGCGGAGAAGGACTACGCGAGCCAGCTCAATACCGCCTACTTCCAAGCTTACCAACTGGTGCCTGGCAAACTCGACACGGCCGTGCAGTACGGCGAAAAGGCTGTCGCGGCCGATCCCAACAACTTGGCTGTGCTGAACACCCTGGGCCTGATTTACGCGTTCTATGTGGCTAACCCCATGGTCGACAAGGCAGCCGATTATGCCCAAAAAGCTCGGACACTGGCCGAAGGCATGAAAAAGCCGGAGGGCGTCGACGATGCCATGTTCAAGAGAGAGCAGAACAGCCAACTCGGCATGGCTCACCTGACTCTTGGGTATGCGGCTATGGTGAAACTTGCCAAAACCAAGAAGTTGGAGCCGGCGATCGATGAGCTCAAGATGGCCGGAGACCTCTTGGAAGGGAATCCGGGGCTGCAGGGTCAGGCCCTCTACTACTTGGCCTATGCCTACGAATCCGAGTTCCCGGCCAAGCACCATGCGGCCATCGAGGCTTTGAGCAAGGCTGAAACGCTGCCGGGGCCCTGCCAGACTCTGTCGCACGATCTGCTCGCGAAGGTCCGGGCAAGAGCGAAAGAATAATCCCCCCGGGGATGTTCACGAACGAAGCAAGGGCGGCGGAGCACGCCATCACGGTCGCGGCGCCGCCCGCCGCCTCCAGAACCAGTATACCGGCACGCCTGCGGCAAGCATCAGGGTGCCGAACCCTGCCTCCCGCGGCTCTTCCATCAGCGTGTTCGCCAGGAACCACACCGAGCCGAGCACGAAAACCATAGGCACATAGGGATAGCCCCAGACCCGGTAAGGTCGCGGCGCGTCCGGCATCGTGCGGCGCAGCACCACCACCGCGAACGCCGCCAGCGCATAAAACACAAACGCCGAGAAGATCACGTAGGTAAAAAGCTGCTCGTAGGTCCCCGCCGCCACCAGCCCGATCGCCCACACTCCCTGCAACACCAACGCCACGTGGGGCGTGTGGAAGCGCGGATGCACGCGCGCGCACCAGCGGAAAAACAGGCCGTCCTTCGCCATGGCGTAATAGACGCGGGGTGCGGCCAGAATGCTGCCGTTCAGGCTTCCCAGGCTGGAAATAATGATCAACAGCGTGACCAGATAAGATCCGGTGCGGCCGAAGATTCGCACCGCCGCATCTGCTCCCACGCGCGACGAGCGTGCCACTTGGTCCATGGGCAGCACGTGGTAGTAGACGAGATTCAGCGCCAAGTACATCACGATGACCACCATGGTCCCCAGGATCAGCGCTAGCGGCACGTTGCGCTCCGGGCGCTTCACCTCTCCAGCCGCAAACGTGCAGGCGTTCCAGCCCTCGTAAGCCCAAAACGCCGCAACCATCGCCACGCCGAAGGAAGCCAGAAAGCGGTGGCCCGGGGGCGCCGCCAGAGCCGCAGGCCCGGGGGGCAGTCCCTTGACCAGCACGTAACCCAGCAGGATGACCACCGCGATCGCGCCCACCTTCAGCCCGGTCAGGATCGACTGCACCCTGCCGCCTTCGCGCACGCCGACATAGTTGATCCCCGTAAACACCACAATCGCCGCCGCCGCCGCAGCTTTCTGCTCCCAGGGTGTGAGAGGCACGAACTCGTTCACGTATTCGGCGAAGCCCACGGCGAGAACCGAAATGCCGCCCGTCTGTGTCGCGATGAAAAACGACCAGCCGCAAAGATAGCCCAGCAACGGCCCGTAAGCCTGGCGCAGATACACGTACTGCCCGCCGGCCTGGGGCAACATCGCGGCAAGCTCGGCAAAGGAGAGTGCCCCGAACAGGCTCAACAAACCCGCCACCGCCCATACGGCAAGCGCCGCATCCCTCGTTCCCATGGCGCGCGTGATCTCTGCCGGCACGAGAAAAATTGCCGTGCCAATCATGATGCCGATGACAATGGAAGCCGTTTCCCAAAGGCCCAGCGCGCGCAGCAGTTGCGGCGCCTCGGAGGCAGCGACCGTCGTGGCCGGAGCGTCTGCAGGAGAATCCATGGAAGAGATAAGGCCCACCCGGCGTGGCCGGACTGCTCATGCTCCGGCCACTTTCTGGCAGGCGACACAATAGAGGAATCCGCCCGCGCGGTCAATCCGAGATGCGAAAACGCGGCGAGCCCCGCGGCGCCTATCGACGACCTGACGGCGTTCAGCACGCGTGCCTGCCCCGCCGTCTTCGTCAAAATGGCCGTCCCGCAGTGCGAAATCCTCTCCAAGTGCGATTTGGCCTACTCCGTCGTGCACCGAGTCGAGTAACGGCAGCAGAAGCGGCGCGTCGAGGACTTTAGTCATATTCTCCCCATGGGTATGGCGATATGTTGAACAGGCAACACTTGCGCAGCGACGTGCCACGTTGCAGAAGGCAGAATTCGTCCCAAGCCAGGTTTGACAAACCCACGACGAGACCCCAGAATGAATGTCGGGGGCATCGCCTGAAATTCAACGGAGAAGCACCATGCGCAGCAAGATCAGCCCGCAGGATGTGTTGAACGCCCTGAAAACCGTGAGAGACCCCGACCTCGGGCGCGACATCGTCACGCTGGGTTTTGTGAAGGACCTGCAAGTCGGCGACAACCGCGCTTCGTTCACAATTCAACTCACCACGCCCGCCTGTCCGGTCCGCGATCAACTGGTGGCGCAGGCGCGCGCGGCCGTCGCGGCGCTGGGCGTAGCGAATGTGGACGTCCGCCTGGCGACGCAAGTCCCGTCGCGCGTGGCAGGCCATTCGCTGATTCCGCAGGTGAAGAACACGGTGGCGGTGGCGAGCGGGAAAGGTGGGGTGGGCAAGTCCACTGTGGCCGCGAACCTGGCGGTGGCTTTGCAGCGCACCGGCGCGAAGGTGGGCCTGATGGACACGGACGTTTACGGCCCGAGCGTGCCCATATTGATGGGCGGCACCGAAGCGCCGCACGTGGTGGAGGGCAAAATCGCGCCCCCCGTCGAATACGGCGTCAAGATCATGTCCATGGCGTATTTTCTGCCCAAGGACGAAGCCGTCATCTGGCGCGGACCGATGTTGCACAAAACCATCCAGCAGTTCCTCGGCGACGTGCGCTGGGGGGAACTCGACTACCTCCTCATGGATTTGCCGCCGGGCACGGGCGACATCCAGTTGAGCCTTTCGCAGACCATCCCGCTCACCGGCGCCGTGATTGTCTCGACGCCACAGGACCTGGCGCTAACCGTGGCGTCCAAGGCTATCGCCATGTTTCAGAAGTTGAACGTACCGATACTGGGTATTATCGAGAACATGAGCTACTACTTGTGTTCCCAGTGCGGCCACCGTGAAGAGATTTTCGGCCACGGCGGCGCGCGCGAAGCCGCGAACAAGCTCGGGTTTGCATTCCTGGGCGAGATCCCCCTCGACGCGTCGATTCGCGTGCAGAGCGACAGCGGCAAGCCGGTGGCGCTCGACGACGCGACGATCTACGGCAAAGCCTTTCAGGAAATCGCCGGGGCGCTGGCGGCACAGATCAGCATCGCGAGTTACCACGTGCCGCAGGATATTAGGATTGAATAGGAAGTTGTCAGTTGTCAGTCGTCAGTCGTCAGTTGCCAGTTGTCCGTGTAGTCAGCCATGAGAAACCCGCCACTCACACCGGACCACGGACAACTGACAACGGATCTTGGAGAACACAACCCCCGCGATGCCATCAACGCCGACGAAAATCAAACTCGCCGCCGGCGACAACACGCTGGCGATCCACTGGTCCGACGGCCACGAGAGCGTCTATCCCTACCGCTACCTGCGCAGCAAGTGCCCCTGCGCGACCTGCGAAGAGACCGGCCCTCCCGCGGAGCAACCCGTGGGCGGACTGCCCATTCTCGGCCAGAAGCCGCTGCGTCCCGAGCGTGCGGAGCTGGTCGGCCGCTACGCGCTGCAGATCTTCTGGAGCGACGGCCACTCCGCCGGCATTTATGCCTTCGACCATCTCCGCAACCTGTGTCCGTGCCCCGAATGCACGGCGCTTCGCGAAGCCGCCGAGACCCTGGAGTAATTGGGTGATCGGGTGATGGAGCGAATGCCCGCGACCTCTTGCCATGAACCTGTTCGGTCTTCAATCGCACCATCACTCAATCGCTGAATGACTCACTCACTCAAGGGCTCGATGACCCGATCTCTAAATGATTTCCACCCGGCAATTCTTCACTAAGCTCTGGAACCTCGTGGCATCCGCGGAGCTGCCCACGATCGTGCCGTAATGCATGGGCACGGCGATCTTGGGATTGATCGCCGCCGCGGCTTGCACGGCTTCTTCCACGGTCATCACGTAGGTTCCGGAAACCGGCAGCAGCGCCACGTCGCACTGGATGCTCTTCATCTCGGGGATGAAGTCCGTGTCCCCGGCGAAATACACGCGCGTCCCGTCCATCGTGATGACAAATCCCAGGCGCTTCTCTTCCTTGGGATGAAAAGCTTTCCCCGGCTCGCGAAACTTGTTCGTGTTGTAAGCAGGAACCGCCTCAATCCTGATGTTGCCGACCGTGAGCATCTTGCCGGGATCGAGAAACAACGTTGCCTTTACCCTCAAGCTCTGGAGATCATCCTTGCAGAGGGGGCTCGCAACAATTGTCGTCTCCTGGAAAATTACTTTGTTCAGGTCAGCCACACTCAAGTGATCGAAGTGCTCGTGACTGAGCAGGACGATGTCGGCCTCGTCTTGGTCCTTCACCTTGAAAGGGTCGGTGTAAATCACTTTCGACCCCTGGATTTTGAACGTGTCATGGGCAATGCGCGTGAATTCGAGGTTCAGGAGTTTCATTGGCCCCTCCAAATCAATTACCAATCTGGCGCGATCGCCGGGCGGTGCGCGCTTGTCTAGGATAACACCAGAGCCTGGGGAAATACGAGACTGGCCACGATCCGGTCGTGGCTCTTCTCAGTCCAGAGGCCGCTTGGCTTCCGCGAAAGCACAATGTGTGAACGCGCAGACTCGCGAAGTCCTCCACGCGTTCGAAAATTGTGCAAGAATCGTGCGAGTTTTCGAGTCAGCCGGGCCGTGAGCTCAGCAGAGGTCGCCACGGCCTCTTTTGGCCCGCCGCGCGCGGGCGACCCTCTTAGTCCCTATCCGCCTTTTGCACTGGATGGCAGCCCCTTAGAAACATTGGGAAATCGCGGATTCCGTGCCAACCCATATCAAGCCTTCTAAGCAGGTACTTGCTACGATCTCCGCTACAGTAGAATGTGTACTGCCCTGGCAACCTTCCGCGCGCGGGGCCGCTGCTACCTTTCTTGCCTCGGGGCTCGCTCCGCAGCCTCCCTGCCCTACAATTCCCCGTGCTCGCAGGTGGGAAGCTCGCCGACCAGTTGCGGGGGCACTCCCTTCTCGAGTGTGGGGGCAGAAGCGGCCAATTCCGGCAGGAGCATGTGTGGGATTAGCTAAGCCGAGGCGCTTGGCGGTTGAGGAGTCGTGCGGCTGCTGCTTAAGGCATAGAGAATCAACTCCACGCGGTTGGAAACTCCAAGCTTCTCGTAGATATGAAAGAGGTGGTTCTTGACTGTGTGCGGGCTCAGACGGAGTGCAGAAGAAATCTGAAGGTTCGGAAGCCCTTCCGCGACCATGCGCACAATCGCTTCCTCGCGTTTTGTGAGTAAGGGCCTCCCCTTCACATCGAGCACTGACAGCGGTCCCCTTTCGGCCAGAGCCTCGACGATGAATTGCACCTGACCGCTGCTTGCCCAAATTTGTCCTGCGTGTACGCAGCGAATGCCCTTGCAGACCACACTGAAACCGTCAGTCTTAAAGAGGACACCTTTCGCTCCGGCGGAAAAGGCGTGCAGCACCCCATCCTGTTCCGAGCGATCCAGCAGCATAATAACTGAGGTCGAATGGCGTGAAACACGCAGTTCTCGGAGGACTTTGAACCCCGCCTTTGGTCCGTCTTGAAGGGCAGCACTAATCAGCGCAACGTCGGGATGATGATCGGTGATCTGCTTAAGCGCTTCCGTCCCGTCGACCGCCCATCCTAGCACATGGAACTTACCACGGCAGCCGCTCAGGCCGCGGCAAAGCATTTCGCAGGCCAAGTTTGACGGATGAGCAAGTACTAAGGAAGTGGCCATTGTGCGGCGCCTCGGCACCGGGCAGTCTGCCAGTATAGGCCTTATGTAATTGACGCATAATAGCAGGGCTGCTGTCGATTTCAAGTCCGATCTGAGTTATTAACGCTCTGACTATCCCAGACTATTTGTCCCTTCTGAATGAGCTGGGTTTCCGCCCTTAGTAAGACGAAAGGCCTACGGGTCGCATGGGCCACGACTAATGGCACCTGCCCGGCCGGTCGGCCCTCGCTGCCATGGCGCTGCGGGCCCATGACGGGCTGGGCCTTTCCACTTCTTGCATGGTGCTGGCTCGCATCGTAGAGTCGCATAATCGTCTAATCGTCCAGAGTGCGGGATGTGAGGCCGGAGCTCCTTAAGAGCTGTGGAGCAAGCTGTCAGGAGGCGGCGCAACGTGCAGCCTAGAAAGCACAACCGTTACCGACTCGACGCCCCGGTGAGCTTCATTTGGAGGGACGAGCGAGAGATTCAGCATGAGGGAACTGGCCTGACTCGTGACATTGGTCTGGGAGGAGTATTCGTCTTCACTCCGGCTTGTCCGCCCTTAGAGGTTCCCGTACACGTCGAGCTTATGCTTCCGAGGCTCCACAGCGAGGCCAGACCGCTGCTGGTGCAAGGAAACGGACAAGTGATTCGCGTGGAACCTGGAGGGCCGAGCGGGACGGGAGGCGGCTTTGCCGCTACCATCAAACGCTTTCTTCTGCGCGAGGGAGAAGGAGCGCTGACCGAGGACGGATTCCTGACTCCTTGTGGGCCCGGGAATTAAGAGAAGAGCAGGAGGCATGGTGATGAAGGGGAAAAACCTTTGGTGGATGGGAAACGCGGTTTTCCTGATGGTCGCCGTCTCGCCCGTCGTATGCCAGGAGCAGCAGCGCGTGGCCTCGCCGGAATCTGCCGAGCTGGCACCGGCAACTTTGCCAGCCGGCCGACAATCAGAACCTGGCCAACCCACACTGCAGCGCCGAAATCCTCGCTATCGGCTGTGCAAAGGGGACATCCTCGACCTGCACTTCCCGTTCACCCCGGAGTTCAATCAGACAGTAACTGTACAGCCCGACGGCTACATTACGTTGCATGGTTTGGGTGATCTGCACGTCGAGGGCACGACCCTGCCCGAACTGACCGAAACACTGTACGCTGCCTATAGCAAAATCCTCCACGACCCCACCCTGACCGTGGACCTGAAGGATTTTGAGAAACCCTACTTCATAGTAACTGGAGAGGTTGGGCACCCAGGCAAATTCGACTTACGCGGTGACACTACGGTCACGCAGGCCGTGGCCGTGGCGGGCGGCCTAACCTCGAGCGCCAAGCACTCGCAGGTTCTGCTTTTTCGGGGTGTTTCGGATAACTGGGTAGAGGTCAAGAAGGTCGACCTCAAGCGAATGCTGCAGGCGAAGAACCTTGCTGAGGATTTGCACTTGCAGCCCGGGGATTTGGTTTTCGTGCCCAAGAACACCGTCTCCAAGATTTCGTCGTTTATCCCGAGACCCTCGGTTGGGGCGTACCTCAACCCGTACGGTTGGTAGGAGGGAATTCGTTATGGAAGACCACAGTGTTTTCACTGGAAGCCAGAGCGGACCGGTCGCGCCCACGCTGCGCGACCTACTAACGGTGGCGTTTCGTCACCGAGAACTCATGGTGCTTTCTTTCCTGGGGATTCTCCTGGGGGCCGTCTTGGCGGGGCTTTTGCTGCCAAAGCAGTACGAAGCGCGGATGGAGATTCTGGTCAAGCGTGAGCGAGCTTATCCGGTCGTGACGTCTGAGTCCAACCCGCAACAGCAAGTCGTAGCGAACGTGACCGAGGAAGAGCTGAACTCCGAGGTTGAGCTCCTCAAGAGCCGGGACTTGCTCGAAAAAGTCGTGTTAGCTTGCGGTCTGTATACGCCGAAAGCCCATTCCCTCTGGGCCTCCCTGCTGCCCGTTGCTGAAGCCCAGGACCCCGCCGGAGCGGCAAGTAAGGACGAAGGGATTCCTCGGGCCGTTCGGACGCTGGAGAAAAAGCTGGGCGTTGAGCCGGTCAAGAAGACCAACCTGATCGCCGTGACCTACGCATCGCCGGACCCGCAACGGGCAGCTCAGGTACTCGCCAAGCTCGCTGAGCTTTATCTGGAGAAGCACATTGCAGTCCACCGGCCTCCGGGGGCCTTCGACTTCTTCAAGCAGGAGACTCAGCAATACCGGATCGAGCTGGCTTCCACCGAAGCGCGTCTGGCTGCTTTTGGACGGGAAAGCGGAGTGGTCTCCGCGGACCTTGAAAAGGAAGTGACGCTGCGAAAGCTCCATGACTTCGAATCCGACTTACAGGTGACGCAGGCCACCATTAAAGAGACGGAACAGCGCATCCGAGCGCTGGAAAAGCAGGCGGCGTCCCTGCCACCGCGGATGACGACGCAAGTCCACACCTCTGACAATCCACAACTCCTTCAACAGCTCCAGTCAACGTTGTTGAACCTGGAGCTAAAGCGCACTGAGCTGCTGACGAGGTTCGCCCCAAGTTATCGGCTGGTTCAGGAAGTAGAGACCGAGATTGCGCAGACGCGGGCTGCGATCAGCGCGGCCGAGAAGGCCCCGCTGCGTGAGGAGGTGACGGATCGGGATCCAACCTATGAATGGGTCAGGTCTGAACTGGCGAAGGCCCGGGCGGATCTCGAGGCCTTGCATGCGCGCGCTGCAGCCACGGCGCATATTGTCAAGGCGTATCAGGAAACGGCCGGCCAACTCGATCAGCAAGGAATGGTTCAGCATAACCTGACCCGGGCCGTCAAGGCGTCCGAAGAAAACTATATGCTCTATCTTCGCAAGCAAGAGGAGGCGCGCATCTCGGATTCCCTCGATAGCCAGCGGATCGTCAATGTGGCCATCGCCGAGGCAGCTACCGTGCCTGCCTTTCCGGTTCGCTCGACCGGTTTCTTTGTATTACTGGGTGGCCTGCTGGCGACTTTGGTGAGTGTGGCCTCCGCTTTCGTTGCGGACTACTTTGACCCGCGCCTGCGCACGGCTGACGAAGTAGAAGCCGTTTTGAACACACCTGTGCTGGCAGCCATCCCCAGGAACGGAAAGTAGGCACTGTGTTTCTGGACTACTACAGACTGCGGGAGCAACCGTTCGGGGTGACCCCCGATCCGCGCTTCCTTTATCTCGCCCGGACGCATCGGGAGGCTCTGGCTTCGTTGTTTTACGGTATCGAAGCAGGCCGGGGCTTTATGGCTCTGATTGCCAGGCCGGGGATGGGTAAGACCACCCTGCTGTTTCAGCTCCTAGAGCGGTTGCGCAAATCGGCTTGCTTCGCTTTCCTTTTCCAGACCCAATGCAACTCCCTGGAGTTCCTCCGCTACCTGCTGTTGGACATGGGTCTTGATGCGGGTGGCAAGGATCTGGTGAGCATGCACCAGCAACTGAACGAGGCGCTGGTACGCATGTCGCGCAACGGGAGACGCTTTGTGCTGGTGATTGACGAAGCCCAGAATCTGGATGACTCGGTGCTCGAAACGGTTCGACTGCTGTCAGACTTCGAAACCTCAAGCTCGAAACTCATCCAGATTGTTCTTGCCGGGCAACCGCAGCTAGCCACAAAACTGGCGCGACCGTCTTTGGTGCAACTGCGTCAGCGCATTGCGATACTGAGCCGGCTGGAGCCTCTCAGCCCTGCGGAAACTGGCTATTACATCGCGCATCGGCTGCAAGTGGGTGGCTATGAGGGAGGTCCGCTGTTTGACCGCGAGGCTCTGGCGCTTATTGGAGCACGCAGCCGTGGTGTTCCGCGGAACATCAACAATATCTGCTTCAACGCTCTGTCGCTCGGGTTTGCGCTGCGACGCAAGAGAATCGACGCCCGACTTGTCCGGGAAGTCGTGGCCGACCTCGAGCTGGAACCCCTGGTGCGGGAATCGCGCGATCCGGTTCACTCTGCTCTGACACCGGACCCTGCTGCACCGCTTGTTCCCGGCGTGGCGCGCAGATCGCCGGGTGGAGCCTGGCGTGCCTTCCGTGTTGCCAGTCTGGCCGTGTTTATGGTCTTGGCAAGTCTGTTCATTTTCACTTCCATCCGGAGCGTTTTGAAAATACACCCAGGGCGTCTGTTCCCTCCGACCGCGGCGGCGGCAAACGGACAATCGACGCCGGAACGCCCCCTGGAAACCTCGAAACCGTCCTCCCTCCCCACACCTGTGCCCGGTCAGGGTCTGGGAAGGGACGCTGAGGGCGGAACTCGTGGGCCTGAAGCCCGCATGGTTATCGTTACGGGGCGTCCTCGTCAAACCCTGCGGCAGATTTGGCTGAGGCGCCCAGGGCGTTTCAATGACCGAGTGATCGAACAAATCAGTGCTTTTAATCCAGAATTGACGGGTCCAGGCCATATCCTGGAATCCCTGCCTTCCCAGTACCGAGACTTGAATCCTGCAGCGTTGGCTGCGCCCGGGACGGCCGGTGCAAGTCCGACCGAAACGATAAAGGCGGAGTTGACTCGGCTGAGAAAAGAAAGAGCCGATCTATTGACCCGGTATACGGCTAGGTATCCTGACGTTCTGAAAATTGATCAACAAATCAAGGAGTCGGAGGCCCTGCTGGCAGCATCGGCGAAAGCAGCGGAGCACGCGAAGCATGGAACCGACGAGGCGGGACAGCAGCGTCCGCTTCCCCTGGAAGTCCGTGGTTCCCCCGGGACCAAGGTCGGACCTGCAGTTAACGTCCTCGACATAACCTCTTCAAGGAATCACCCATGAGCAGACATTTCGAGCTTTTGCAGCAGGTTGAGAAAGATGGCGAACTGTTTGTGATCTCCGATACCCGTCCGGCGCCTACGAATGGGAAGAGGGGGCACCTGGATTTGGAGGCCTTGACGCGAGAAGAACGGATCAAACTCGTGCAGCGCGTTTTCCTGCTGCCGGGCGCGGATGCGCCGCACGTGGTTGTGTTCTCCGGCGTGGAGGCAGGCGATGGATCGAGCTGGATCTGCGCTCACGTCGGCGAAACCCTCGCTTCCCAGGTGCAAGGTGCGGTTTGTGTCGTGGACGCGAATCTACGCACCCCCTCGCTCCATCGCTACTTTGGGACAGAGAAGCTCAGCGGACTGACAGACGCGATCACTCAATCCCAGCATGTCCGCGACTTTGCGCGGCAATTGCCGGGCGGCCACCTGTGGATCCTGACCAGCGGCTCTCAATCCTCCGATCCGGGAGGGGTGCTGACTTCGGAGCGCTTCAGGTCGCTCCTAAACGAATTGAGGGCTGAATTCGACTTCGTGGTGATCGACGCTCCCTCGGTGAATCTCTATGCGGACGCCATTCTCCTGGGGAAACTCACTGATGGAGTCGTTCTGGTGGTGCAAGCGAATTCCACCCGACGCGAAACTGCTCGCAAGGCCAAGGAGAGCCTGGAATCTGCGAAGGTGAAGCTCTTAGGGGCGGTGTTGAATAAGCGCACGTTCCCGATTCCGGAAGCTTTGTACCGCAAGATCTAGCAATTCGCAACAGCTTTGGCCGGAGGTTTCGGCCAAACATGCTGGTGGCGGGATTCAGATGTGGGGTTACACAAATGTGACTCAGAGGGCGGAGCTATGAGCAGCACACCACGGCCTTGGCAACCAACTCCGGCGATGCCCGCCCCGGTAACCGCTGTCGAAGAACCCCGGTGGTACGCAATTCACACACGTGCCCGCTACGAGAAGAAAATCACAACCCAACTCCAGGACAAAGGCGTCGCCACCTTTCTGCCCTTGATCGCGCAAAGGCATCGATGGAGTGATCGGTACCAAACCATCCAGTGTGCGCTTTTTCCCTGCTATGCCTTCGTCCATCTGGACGCCTACCCGAAGAAGCGTCTCGCTGTACTCCAGACCCCCGGTGTGATGGGTTTCGTCGGCATCCGTGGCGTAAGCCTCCCCATACCCGACAAGGAAATAGAGGACATACGGACTTTACTAACTCAGAACGTCACCTGTGCGCTCTACCCATTCATCAGAGTGGGACAACGCGTACGCATCCGCGGGGGATGTCTGGACGGGGTCGAAGGAATTCTCGTGGCCAAGAACTCCGACCGGAGCTTGGTTGTCTCCATCGAGTTGATTCAGCGGTCGGTGGCGGTCCGCATCGATGGCTACGATGTGGAGATGGCCTGAGATGACCGCGATAAGAATCGGTCATCGCTGTCGTGCAAAGTTCTAACCCGGTTGGCATCAGGGACCAAACGATGAGTGACATGAGCAGCTCAAACAAGGTCAGTCTTCACGATGCACCCATCACGGTTCTAGGTTTGGGCCACATTGGGCTTCCCACCGCTTTGGGCTTAGCTGAGTTGGGGCGGAAGGTAATTGGCGCTGACAGTGATCCTACCAAGGTGGCGCTCATTCGAGCGGGCCAGCCGCCTTTCTACGAACCGGGCCTCAGCAACCTGCTGGCAAAACACCTCCAGAGTGGGAAATTCCAGCCCATCGACGATGTGGAAGCCGCGGTCCAGCGGGGTTCCATCATCTTCATCTGCGTCGGCACACCCCAGCGAGAGAACGGCCAGGCCGATCTGGCTCAGGTGGAAGCCGTAGCCCAGGCTGTGGGACGCAACTTGAATGGTTACAAGCTCATCGTCGAAAAGAGTACGGTGCCGGCCATAACCGGGCAGTGGCTCAAGAGGACCATTTCGCGCTATAGCAACGGAAGATCCCTTACGGCGGACGTGACATCGAAGTCAGACTTTCGCTCCACGGTGCGCTGCGGCGCCGGTTCTCTGCCCGCGAATTTTGAAGTCGCATCCAATCCCGAATTCCTTCGGGAAGGCAAGGCGCTTGAGGATTTCTTCCGTCCCGAGCGCGTGGTGTGCGGCGTCGACTCAGACCGCGCGCGCGAAATCCTGACCGACATCTATAGCCCGCTCCATTGCCCCATTGTCGTAACTGACCTCAGCACGGCCGAACTCATCAAACATGCCGCGAACGCCTTCTTAGCCACCAAAATTTCCTTCATCAATATGGTGGCGGATCTTTGTGAAGAGGTGGGAGCGGATGTCACTGCAGTGGCTCGTGGCATCGGATTGGATTGCCGCATCGGACCTCAGTTCCTCGAGGCAGGGATTGGATATGGGGGGTACTGTTTTCCCAAGGACCTTCGCGCCTTCATTCACCTGGCCGAAGAGCACGGGGCAAACTTCGCACTCCTGCAGGAGGTGGAAGGCATTAACCAGCGGCGCGTTGAGGTCTTCGTTGGAAAGGTCCGGCAAGCACTTTGGGTCCTGCGGGGCAAGACGATCGGCATTCTCGGATTAGCTTTCAAGCCCGGCACCGACGACATCCGGGAAGCAGTCAGTCTGAAGATCGTCAGGGCGTTGCTCGACGAGGGGAGCCTTCTCCGGATGTACGACCCGCAAGCCATGCCCAATACGCAGCGGGTGTTTCCCGAGACGCCCGGCCAACTCGCGTACTGCGCTTCCGCGTACGAAGCCGCGCGCGGCGCGCATGCGCTGCTTCTGCTTACGGAGTGGGAAGAATTCCGCCAGTTGGACTTGGTGCGGCTACGGGACCTGATGGAAGTCCCGGTCTTGGTGGACGGCAGAAACCTCTACGACCCTGGCGCCGTTCGCGAAGCAGGCTTCGAATACGTTTCCATAGGACGTGATCAGGCAGGGCATTCCGTTCCGCGCCCCTTTGCGAAAACGGCAGTGGCCTGATCCGGACTCCTCACAGTCTCCGAGCAAGGGAAGCCCCTATGTGGAACTCCCCGAAAAGCGCGAATCACAATCCCCTGACCTTGATAACCGGCGGCGCGGGCTTTCTGGGTTCACAACTTTGCGACCGGCTGCTGGCGGAAGGTCACGACTTGGTGTGTCTCGACAATCTGATTACTGGCCGCGTGGAGAACATCTGGCACCTTCTGCACCACCCTCATTTCCGATTCGTGCGTCACGACGTCACGCTGCCGATTGACCTGCCTGCCCTGCTCCGCCAGACGGCCGGACAACCCCGCTTCAGCCTGCGCCCGTTGAGTTACATTCTCCACTTTGCCTCCCCCGCCAGCCCCAAAGACTACGCGCGTCACCCGATTCACACGCTCAAGGTGGGCGCTTTGGGAACCTACCACGGACTGGGACTGGCGAAGGTCTACGGGAGCGTCTTCCTGCTCGCCTCCACATCGGAAGTCTACGGCGACCCGGAGGTCAGCCCGCAGCCCGAGAAGTACTGGGGACGGGTCAACCCCATCGGTCCTCGCAGCGTTTACGACGAAGCCAAGCGCTACGCCGAAGCCATCACCATGGCCTATCACCGCGAGCACGGCGTGAAGGTGCGCATTGTTCGGATCTTCAATACGTATGGCGAGCGCATGCGGATCGACGACGGGCGCGCCCTGCCCAACTTCATGGTCCAGGCGCTGCGGGGCAAACCTTTGACCGTGTACGGAAACGGGAGTCAGACACGCAGCCTTTGTTATGTGAGCGATCTGGTCGAGGGCCTCTACCGGATGCTGGTTTCCAACGAAACCGGGCCCATCAACCTGGGAAACCCGGAGGAGGTTTCCATCCTCCAGCTCGCCGAAGCCATCATCCGGGTCACCGAGAGCCAGAGCCGGATCGTGTTTGCGCCCCTTCCCATCGATGACCCTCAGCGCCGCCAGCCCGACATCACGGCAGCCAGAGAAAAGCTGGGATGGGAGCCGCGAGTCAGCCTGGAAGATGGCTTGGTCAAGACGCTCCCTTATTTCGAGGCCCTGCTGCGGGAGGTTGCGGAAGACACGCAAGCGGCCATGGCTGCGGGCTGAGCCGGTCAGGATTTTTCCTGGTCCCGTGACCGCCTAACGAAGTCCCGAGCCCGTTCTGCCCACCCGGCGCTTTGGGTGACTGCGAATGCTTCCGATAAGCACACCATCAGGCGGGCACGGGACCAGCTCACCAAATCTCGCTTTTGTTTTCATTCAACTTCCATGATGTACCTTCGCCGTCGACTCCTTCTCGAAGCCGCCAAGCTCTTTGACTTGGCGGTGATGGTCTTCTCTTTCGCGCTGGCCACGGTGCTGGTGGCTTACGAGACCCCGACGATTTCGCTCGCGCGGTTCCTCTCCATGCGGGTAAAGGTCGGGAACTTTGCCCTCTTCGCGTGTTTTCTCCTCGCATGGCACCTCGTCTTGTCCTCCTTCGGTCTGTACAGCTCGAAGCGTCTCTCCCCGCGCTGGGCGGAGGTATTAGACATCGCGGAGGCGACCACGCTCGGGTCCGCCCTCATATTCGTTGCGGCAATCTTGCTGCGAATCCGAATGGTAACGCCGCTTTTCATCCTGCTTTTCTGGGTGGCCAGCACCCTGACGGAAGCAGGCAGCAGGGTGCTGCTCCGGTACATGCTAGGAGGCATACGCCGGCGAGGCCGCAACCTGCGCGAAATGGTAGTGGTCGGCACCAATCCGCGCGCGATTCGCTTCGCGCGCAAGGTCGAGTTCCGGCCGGAACTCGGTTACCGCATCGTCGGCTTCGTGGATGGCCAGTGGGCTGGCATGGGAGGGTTCGAGCAAACGGGCTATCAGGTTGTCTCGGACCTGGCAGGCTTCCCGCGCTTCCTCCGCGAGCAGGTGGTTGACGAAGTTGTAATTGCGCTGCCGATGGAATCCTCCTACGAGCAGTCGGCGCGCATCGCCGCGCTCTGCGAGGAGCAAGGCATCGTGGTGCGGCTGCTCTCCGACATCTTCAACCTGCACGTGGCGCAGTCGACGGCAGGAGAGTTCGAAGGCGAGGCCGTTACCACGCTTTCCACCGGGGCGCCGGACGGCTGGCAGCGCCTCCTCAAGCGCACCTTGGATGTCTCGGTGTCACTGGCGGTGATGCTGCTGCTCTCGCCCCTGTTTTTGCTGGCGACGCTGATCGTCAAGCTCACCTCGCCCGGGCCGGGCTTCTTCGTTCAGGAGCGCGTCGGCCTGAACAAGCGAAGGTTTCGCCTGTACAAGTTCCGGACCATGGTGGCGGATGCCGAACAGCGGCAACGGGAGATCGAGCACCTGAACGAGGTGAGCGGGCCGGTGTTCAAGATCAGAAATGATCCGCGCCTCACGCCCGTGGGGAAGTTCCTGAGGAAGACGAGTATTGATGAGCTTCCGCAACTCTTCAACGTCCTGAAGGGCGACATGAGCCTGGTCGGCCCCCGGCCGTTTCCCCTGCGTGATTACCAGGGATTCCATCAAGACTGGCAGCGCCGCCGCTTCAGCGTCCGCCCGGGCATCACCTGCCTGTGGCAAATCAACGGCCGCAGTTCCATCCCCTTCGAAAAATGGATGGAACTCGACATGGAATACATCGACCAGTGGTCGCTGTGGATGGATTTCAAAATCCTGGCCAAAACCATTCCCGCCGTTCTGAAAGGCGCGGGGGCGGCGTGATTGTTGCTTCTGCTTTTGCCGGCCTGAAGCGCGGCACGTTGCTCCCGCGCAGAGTCTAACGCTGAGGCATTGACAAACCTTTAGTGTTGTTTACGCGATGGGCACAGTCGTTGAAACCGAAACGGTAACCTCCGCCAGGCGCGAGCAGCTTCGTGCCTCGCTAACAGGCTGGCTGCCTTGGGTGGGGAAGGGGACAGGCTAGCGAGCTAGACGAGGAAGTTTGCCAGTCACGTCGTGTCCGAATCTGAAATTCGCATACTCCGGCAGTTCGGTTGATGCGTCTCTTGAGAAACCCTGTTGAACTTGCGGCAAAAAGCGATCAAGGGCGGGGCGTTTCTTCTTGTGCGCCAAGGCGTGGGGATCGTCATCAGCGTTGTCGGCGTATTGCTGGTGACGCGGATCATCGGTCCGCGCCAATACGGGCTCTTCGCCGCGGCCGCGGGCATGGTGACTTTTCTCTCCATGTTCGGAAACTGGGGCTTGGATGTTTACTTGCTCCGCAAGACGGAGGACCCAGAAGAGAAAGAATTCCATCAAGCCTTCACGCTCCTTCTGGTCATTGCGGTGGTTCTGTGCACCGGCGTCGTCGCACTGCGGCACATCGTTGCGGCGTTTCTGAAGATGCCGGAAGAGTCTTCCCTTCTCTTCGCACTGGCATTGGGGATACCGTTGAACTTGCTGGCCTTGCCCGCAATCGTGAAATTGGACCGCGACCTGAACTTCAAACAGGTGGCGATCAACGAGCTTGTCAGTCAAACCAGTTACTACGCTATCGCCGCGCCGTTGGCATTCCATGGGTTCGGGGCCTGGGCCCCCGCGGCGGGCTTTCTCACGCGGCAGGCCAGTCTGCTCGCGCTAAGCTACCGGGCCGCGAAATTCCGGCCGGGGCTGCACTGGGAACGCGGCCTGGTCAAGCAGATGCTCGGCTACGGGCTGAGCTACTCCAGTTCAACCTGGGTCTGGCAACTGCGGGATTTGGTGAATCCGATCGTCGTCGGGCGGTTTGCTGGGGCGGAAGCAGTGGGCTACGTGGCGGTCAGCGTGCGGATTGCAACACTCCTCTCGTTTGCCAGTTCAGCTACCTGGCGCGTCGCTATGCCGGCTCTCGCGAAGCTCAACCAGGACGCGGTGCGATTGCGGCGCAGCATCACCGAGGGAATGCGATTCCAGGCGGTTTCCGTTGGCTTGCCGCTTGCTTCGTTCGCCTTGCTGGCGCCATTCTTGATCCCGCTCGGCTTCGGTCATGACTGGACATCGGCTGCGAAGGTGTTCCCATTCATCGCGCTGAGCTACCTCTCGAATGCGATGATTAATCTGCATTCCTCGGTACTCTATATGCTCGGAAAGAACATGCAGATGACCTGGTTTCACGTCGTCCACATCGTCCTCTTTGCCGGGAGCGCCGGGCTTCTCGTGCCCCATATGGGATTTGTGGGCTACGGCTGGGCCGAGATTGCCGCCCTGCCGAGCTACGTCACAATCCATCTATTTCTGGCGAGAGCAGTCGGCAGCCCGTCTTACGGTGCTCCGGCGATCTGGTACGCGACGACGGTCTGTGTCATCGTGCTTGGCGCCCTGGGTGCCCCGGCCCTCTATTTCGGGTTTGCCGCCCTGTTCACACCGTTGTTTTTCCGGAAAGAGAGATCGACGTTGGCCGGGTATGCACGGGTCGTGTTTTCGCGGGTGGCCGCATGAGTACTGCCGGGATTCCGAAGGCTCGACCCGATCGCCTGCGCCCCGACCCCCGAAGAAGGCGCATGCCACAGCGTAAGTAACTGAAAAAGGAGAAAACATGACTCAACCGACATCGCCTTCCATCGAGGAAGTGCTCAAACCCATACCCCTAGGTCTTGATCGAGTTGGGGTTTCGACGCGCAGCTACCTAATACCGCCGGAGAACGCCGGGGATTCATAAACAAACCCGCGAGGGGCTGAAGGAGACACACGCATGGGTCGCTGCCCAGGCGGAAAGGGTGAATAGAACATGATCATTTCGATAGTAACCCCGACACTAAATGCGTCGCGCTATCTATGTGAGTGCATCGACTCCGTGAGCAACAATTCGTGTCCTGGCGTGGAAGCCGAGCACATCATTGTTGACGGCGGAAGCACGGATGAGACGCTCGAGATGGCACACGCCAAGGGCGTACGGGTGCTAACCGGCAAGGATTCGGGCATCTTCGACGCGATAAACAAGGGGTCGTTCGCATCTTCTGGCGTGCTCCTGGGCTTCCTGGGCGCGGACGATATGCTGCTCGAAGGGGCGTTGCGGGCCATAGCGAAGGAATATGGGCGAGGACAGCCTCGGTGGATATCTGGTGGGATCCGCTGGATCGATGGGAGGGGCAACCATCTCGGCTCCAGATCCGCTCCTCCGCACTGGATGGGGCATAGAATGTTTGCTTCTCTCGACGACGGGCCTTGTCTTGCGCACTTGGCGACCTACTTGACACGGGAGTTTTTCGAGGAGCTCGGCGGCTTTAACCTGGACTTCAAAGTTGCCGGAGACTATGACCTGTTCGCTAGGGCCTTGTGCCGGTGTCCATATCGGCGCATTCCAAGGGCCTTGGCGGCATATCGGCTTACCGGGATGAATTACAGCGTTGTTCATAAAATCCGTGGGAGTAGTGAATGCGCCAAGATAATGGATGCTTTCGCCCCGAAGCTCGCGGCGCAGCGGCTGTTTTATCGCACCCTGCTGCGGATGTGGCTAAGGGCAACTAACCCGGTGTGGTTTGTCAGGAAGCGCCGGGGCTGATAGGTGCCCTGACTTCCGCCATCTGGAACATTGGATGAAGCACTTAACGCGAACAAATACGAAGGAGAGGGCTCGGACGACAGTCGCCCTATATCTGACCATCGCTCTCTCAAGCCATGCGTGAGCATCTGAAAACAACAAACATAGGCGGACGACTTACGCGAGTCCCCTACACGAGTTTTTTTTTGCTGCTGATAGTATTCCTACTAGCGGAGCCATTCTATTTTTCCGATCCTATGAATGGCGGCGGACTATCTCCGTCTGATAGAGCCCGGATTATCAGCGCAGGCGGTCCAGAACGTCAAGTTGGGCTATTGCTGTTGGCGCTCTTTGCAATTGTCAGCCTTCGGCGCCACAGACCCTCTCAATTCCACGCACATAGCTGTCTTGCTTGGCCGGCTCTATTGTTTTTGTCGTGGGCGTGCATGAGCATTATTTGGTCGGATGACCCTAGCCTGACCGTTAGAAGGGTAGGTTCCTTGCTTATCCTTTGCATGGGTGCGGTGGCGGTCGGAAAGTCCTTTTCTTACCGTAACGTGCTTCAATTTACGTTCGTAGGCGGAATGGCATCTGTTGTCGGTGGCGTGTTTTCCGAACTCGCACTGGGCATATTTCATCCGTTCGAGGCTGAGTACCGATTCGCTGGGATCATGGGTCCGAATTTCACCGGCTGGAATTGCTCGCTATGCCTGATCGCTATCGTCGCACTGGGTCGGAACAAACCACACATCGTCCGACTGGGATACAGCCTTGTCTTCGTCGGAGTTACTGGGTTTCTGATTCTAACGAAATCGAGAGGCGCATTGGCAGGTGCGTCGTTGGGCTTGTTGGCCTACTTTATCCTGGTATCGTCATGGCGACGTATCGTGACCGTGGTGTATGCGACCGCAACGATAGCATGTGCCATACTTCTTCTCGGCGGCGCCAACACGGGCGCGCGCCTGACGCACGCTCTCTTGTTGGGACGTACCGACGATCCGACAACTCTGACTGGCCGCGCCCCATACTGGGAAGGCGAGTTGTTGCCTAATTTTATGAAATCCCCGATAGCAGGATACGGCTATGACTCGTTTTGGACCGCTAGCAGGTACCTACAGCATGCGTCGGCTGCGGCTGGGGGGTGGTTCTTTCCGGACTCTCACAACACTCTCATTGAAATAGCTCTAGGTCTCGGGGCGGTCGGGCTAGTGCTGTACATCACGGTGTTTGCAGTTGCTGCGTACCTTTCTGTTCGCGCGTCGGACTCTTCGCCGGGTTGTACGGGTCCTTTTGCGGCAGCGGTGCTGGTGTGCTCGTTCGTGAACAGTAACTTGAGTTCGGCCCAGTTAGAACCGTATTTGGGAAGCTTTGTGTATTTGATAGTACTTGCACAGATAGCCTTCAGCGAACCGCCAGTCAGAAGGTACGTGAGCTACGTGTCTTCCAGATATTACCGTTGTGCCCTGCACTTACAACAGAGGACGAGATGAGCAGTCGCAAAAGATTCTGGACGTACGCGTTGAAGGTGATGCGGGCTGAAGTCCGCCCGGGGCAATTGCTAAATCTCATGAGCCAGCGGGTTGCCCGAAAAACCGAGGTTGCAACATCCCAGCCTACTCACCTCTCAATCTTCGTGACCAGCCGGTGCAATTTCCGGTGTGACATGTGCCCGACGCTATCCAGGAAGATACCAAAGGATTACGCCCACCGTCATCATGAGGCGCCGGACATGTGTCTCGATTTGCTCCGTCTCGTGTTGGACCGATACCCGAATGCGATACGCGTGATGCTAATCGGCGTGGGTGAACCGCTGCTTAATCCACATCTGTTTGACTTGGTAGCAGAGTGTGTGAAACGCCGGATGGTTGTGGACACGGTTTCGAATGGGTTTGCTCTCGATGCGCATATACCTGAAATCCTCCGTAGTGGACTTGACCGACTGGTTGTGAGCGTAAATGGCCATACCGCGCAGGAATTTCACCGACTGACGGGCATGCCGGCGGCGTCTCATTCGAAAATACTGCGCAACGTCGAGACCCTGGTGAGGGCGCGCGGCCATGAGAAGGTGCAGCCACGGATTGAAGTGTCTTTCATCCTTGATACAGTCAACTATGGCCACATGTTGGAGATGATTGGAATTGGGGAGCAGCTGGGAGTAGATGGGGTGGCCTTCTACAATTATCTGCCAAGTCCCTACCCTGGATTCACGCCGGAAGAAAGGTGCCTCTATGCTGACGGTGCGGCTGTTCGGGAAGAGTTCGCGCGGGTGATATCGAGGAGATTTCGATGTGCTGTGACATGGCCCCTTATGCTGGGACGCCCGGAGCAGGGACGGGGAGTCTGCCGGTGGCCATTCAGCCTGCTACAGGTTGACGGTGACGGCAATGTGGGAGGGTGTCCGGTGATGCTTCTCAATATGCATGAAAACGGCAAGGTGAACGCGGGAGATGCTTGGAACAACGAGTACTTCAGAGACCTACGGCGCCGTCACCTTGGAGGCAAAGTCCTCTGGCCATGTGAGTATTGTGGTGAAAGGGTCGGTGTGGACCCGACTCGGATCGTAAAATACAATTCCTCCATCCCCCACAACCGGAATCGAATAGCGAACGGCAAAATCGCGCCATGAAACAGGAAATGCCCATGGGGCGAGAAATGTCTTCTTCCAAAGCCTTCGCCGGACCGAAAAGACACTGAGTCCTAACCAACCTTTTCCATCACCACTGGAGGGGAAACGGAGCCGGTCTATGCCCCAGGTCAGCATTCTCATGTCAGTTTACAACGGCATGCCCTATCTACCGGCGGCTGTGGATTCTATCCTCTATCAGACTTTTCAGGACTTCACGCTGCTAATAATAAACGATGGTTCCACTGACGGATCGGCCGCATACCTTAACCATCTCACCGATCCCAGGGTTGAGGTTGTGCATCGCCCACATCGAGGCTTGGGTGCGGCCTTGAACGTGGGCTTGGCCATGTGCGAAACGGAGTTTCTTGCCCGGATGGACGCCGACGACGTTGCCCTGCCAGATCGTATTGCCACGCAACTGAATTTTCTTAGTCAGCATCCAGAGGTGGGCACAGTAGGCAGCCAGATTGCCTACCTTGGTCCCAGCGGCCGCGCAGGCTTCTCGCCACGTCTCCCTTACGACCACGAGACCATTTATGCTGATCTTCTTCACGTTCGCCATGCACTCTGCCACGCAACCATCGCGTGCAGGACTGCCCTGCTGAAGCAAATCGGTGGATACAGGATTAGCGGCTGCGGGGAAGATTGGGATATGATGTTGCGCATCGGGGAAATTTCTCGCCTCGCGAACGTTGATCGAGTGCTTTACCTCTATCGATTACATCCGAATAGCGCCAACGCCACGAAATTTGCAGAAATACAGGTCGGGTGTGCATTTGCGAGTCACAACGCCAAATGCCGTGCAAAGAACTGCCCCGAAACCACTTTGGCTGATTTTGTTGCGGCGCGGCCGCCTCAATCATTCTGGCGCCACATGGCCGATTGGCTGGATCGTTATGCGTTTACCCAGTATCGTCGAGCCTTGCTCGAGGTTCTTTCTGCGCGCGAGCTCAGAGGATATGTGCGACTGGGCTGGGCTGCCCTCTGTTCTCCACCAAGGACCTGGCAAAGGATTTGCCGTTTAGCCCCGAGAATACACAAACGGGGAACCCCCCGAGCATCGGTTCCGGCATGAAGCCGAATAACTCGCCGGGAGGAACTACACCCTCCTGATCGAAGTATATCAACGCGCGCTCGCCTCGCATGGCTAGCACTACATCACTCGATCTAGGAGTCAGGACATCCCGTTTCCGGGTGCTGGGCGTATCTGTGGACGCCGTCGAGATTCCCGACGTCACTGAACTTATGGAGCGCTGGATTGCGGCGCGCTCGGCGTGCCACTGCATCGCTTTCACGGGGATGCACGGCATTAGCGAGACTCAGTCCGATCCGTCGTTCAGGCAAATCCTGAACTCGGCGGATCTGGTGGTCGCGGATGGCATGCCCTTGGTGTGGCTGGGCCGCTGGCACGGGTACGTAATGCGCCGGCGCGTTTACGGACCGGAGCTCATGGAGACCTTTTGCCGTAAGACCGGGCCCCTCTATCAACACTATTTCTACGGCGGCGGGCCGGGTGTGGCGGATCGCCTGGCGGAGATATTGAAGCAACGGTACAGAGTGCGCACCGTCGGAACCTACTCCCCACCCTTTCGGCCGCTGACCGAGGAAGAGAAGGTGGAAGTGGACCGCCGCATCCAGGCGGTGGCGCCGGATGTCGTCTGGGTAGGCTTGAGCACTCCCAAACAGGAACGCTGGATGTTCGAGCACCGGCCCCGGCTGAGCGTGCCACTGATGGCCGGAGTGGGTGCGGCTTTCGACTTCGTCGCCGGAACTGTGAAGCAAGCCCCGGCCTGGATGCAGGAGAACGGGCTCGAGTGGTTATTCCGCCTCACTCACGAGCCGCGCCGGCTCTGGCGACGCTACATCGTCAATGGCTCAAAATTCATGTGGAACGTCTCTTTGGAGCTTCTGGGCCTTAAGAAGTTCGAATGACTCTCGTGCGCCTTATCAATTCTTGCCCCCGCCAAGGCAGGACACCCTTGAGGTGAAATGAGATTGCTGGACAGGGCAGCCTTAGCAGCGCTCGGAGGAGTGCTCGCCTATGTTGCCTTTCAGTGGGGCGGCGTGGTCCGCACCGGGCGGTACGAATAGCTCCTGCTCCTTGGCCTGCTGGCGATCGTCTTGAGCCTTGGGCGCGCACGTGACGAGTAGGCGCCGTTTCCAAAAGTTGTTTGCGGAGATAGGGTTATCGTAATGGGCGAATATTCAAGTCCGACGGTTAGTGTCGTCATTGCAGCCTATAACGCCGCTCGGTGGATTGCCGAGACGCTGGATAGCGTACTCGCGCAAACTTTTCGGGACTTCGAAGTTATCGTGGTGGATGACGGGTCGACTGACCAAACCCCGGAAGCGGTCGCCGGTTACAAGGACCGGATTCGGTATCTCCGTAAAGAAAACGGAGGGCAACCTTCGGCTCGAAACGTCGGTATTCATGCCGCGTGTGGTTCCTATATTGCTTTTGTGGACGCGGATGACTTGTGGCTGCCGGAGAAACTGCAACTGCAAATGGAGTTGTTTTCCCGGCGCCCTGACCTTGCCTGGTTGCATTGTGACGCCATCGCATTTGATGGAGACACCGGCCAGGAATTATATAAGGCAAGCGATTTGACAAAGCTATACACCGGCGATATTTTGCGCCCACTCCTGTTGGGCAATTTCATTTCCTCCCCAACACCTGTAATCAGACGGGATGTTTTTGGCGCAGTGGGTTATTTTGATGAGTCGCCGGATTCGCAAATCGGCGAAGATTGGGACATGTGGCTGCGCATTGCTGCAAAGTGCCGGGTGGAGTTTGTTGATCGGCCCTTGGCGAGATACCGCTGTCACAGGGTGAGCACGATGGAGTCGACCGATCTCAAGTATGCATTCCGGAGCCTGTGGACGATTGTTGAGAACGCGGTGGCGCGAGATCCCGAGAGGTTATCAGACCTGCGCGAGCAGGCGCTTGCGAGGGTGTGCATTCGGGTGGCAGGACCGATGGTAAGGCGGGGGGACCGCCGTGGGGCGCGCCAGATGCTGGGACGCGCAGTGCGCCTCTTTCCCTGGGATCTCAGGATTCTACTCTATTGGCTGGCTGCGCTCTTGCCAACTGCCATTGTCGATTGGGTTTTGAGCGTTCGAAGACTGCTGGGCCTGTATGGCTTAGCCTGCCGCTGACCGAGGAAGAGAAGGTGGAAGTGGACCTGCGCATCCAGGCGGCGGCGCCGGATGTCGTCTGGGTGGGCATGAGCACGCCCAAACAGGAACGCTGGATGTACGAGCACCGCGGCCGGCTGAGCGTACCGCTAATGGCCGGAGTGGGTGCGGCTTTCGACTTCGTCGCCGGCACTCTGAAGCAAGCCCCGGCCTGGATGCAGGAGAACGGGCTCGAGTGGTTCTTCCGCCTCGTGCAAGAGCCACGCCGCCTCTGGCGACGCTACCTCGTGATTGGATCAAAATTCCTGTGGAACGTCTCGTTGGAATTGTCGGGCTGGAAGAAATTCTGATGGCCGGTAGGTGAACCGCCTGGGCAGGAAAAATCGCAGAGTTCTGGCAATGGGAAGGGCTTTGCTCATCGGGTCGTCCGCCCCGATGCAATCGGGGCAGGCTCCACCGGGGATCCAGACCGTCGGCGGTCGATTTCCAATGGCTTGCGGAGTAGATTCCCGCTTTCGCGGGAATGACCAGTGTTTCGAAAGGGATCCCATTCCAAATGACACCACTACCGCCCAGCGCGTTGATATCTTGAGCGAATTGAGCTAGTATTGACGTAACGCTCATCACCGGATGAGGAAGGATACTCCTCCATGAGCGAATCTAACCGACGTAGGTCCGACCGGGTTCAACTCACCATTCCCCTGCGCATGAAAGGCTTGGATGAGGCTGGGCGTCCTTTTGAGATCCCCGTCCACACCACGAGCCTGAACCGCGATGGGGCTCGAATCTACAGTACTCGTCCCTTGTCTCCCGGCCAGATGGTCCGCCTTCTCAACCCCTTGCGCCACCGCGAGGCCGAGTTTCGAGTGGTGGGCCCAGTTTCTCCTCCGGTGGAACACGGCGGGGAATGGGGCGTGGAGTGCGGGAATCCCGATGCGAACATGTGGGGGATTAACTTTCCCAAACAGATCGAAGAGGGTGAAGCGAAGGCGTTGCTCGAATGCCATATGTGCCACGAGGTGGCCGTAACTCAACTTTCGCTGGTGGAAGTGGAGGTTTTGGAGACTTCTGGAATCCTGTCAAAACCTTGCAGGAAGTGTGCAGCGAATACTCCTTGGGGCTACCCCGAAAAGCAACTGGCTATGGGTGCGCCACCGGATGAGTATGCGGCGCTGCCCAGCGCCCCGGCTGCGGTGCCCCCGCGAAGAGAGCGTCGTGAGCACCGGAGGGTGCCCCTCCAGCTCCCTGTGCGCATCCGTGATTATCACGGCGGCGTTGAAGTCACCACGGCCGAAAACGTTTCCAAGGGTGGGTTCTGTTATATCAGCGAGAAGAACTACTACGTGGGCGAAGGAATGCTTACGGTGTGCCCCTACACTGCCAGCGGTCAGAATATTGAATCAAGTTCCGTGATCGTTCGCGCTCAGCTCATTTCCGGAAGCGCTCGAAAGAATTATGGAGTTCGTTACCGGCCCACGATCTAATCCCAGAGCGATATCAGGACGATGGCTCTGGGCGCGTTTTCTCTGCAGGGCTTCCTTGAGTGCATAAAGGTGAAAGAAACATCCTGCGCAGCCTGGGGGCTGGTTAGTTGAAGCCTAAATCAGGTCGTGCCCCCCACCATCTTCACGCAAGCCTGAACCAGGAAACATCATGCGCAGCCTAGGGGCTGGTTAGTTGAAGCCTAAATCAGGTCGTGCCCCCCACCACCTTCACGCAAGCCTGAACCAAGCTCACTGGCCGCCCATCTTTATGTTGGTCCAGCGTTTTCGTGAGTTGGAATCGCCGGCTCCGTGACTACCGGCAGTCCCTCTCCCATCCTGCCCCTTCCCGCTCCCACCTTTCCCCGCCTCTCCCCGGACCCACCGGTAGGCCTCGAATCCCTACACCTGCAGGCTCCGGCCCGCAACGGCCTCTACCCACCGGCTGGCAACCGTTGTCCTGACCGATTAGGGAAAGCCGCGGTCGGGGTATGGCGGAGCCGCGTTTTATTCTGCTCATCTGTGGGGAAAAGTCCGGGCCAAAAAAAGATGGGGTCGCCCTTTCGAGCAACCCCGGGGTATGGATGGGCGGGATTCATGACTTACGCGCCCAACATAAAGCAGGTCGCAGGTGGGCGTCAATGGTACGAAAGTACCGGGAGCAACAGCTTATGCCAGGCAGGAAAGGCCGACAGCGATGAAGAAGCTCGCTGGCAACCCAGGCCGAGAAGACTTCGCGCAAGAATAGCCGGAGTAATCCCAGAGTTAGCCGGGGTCCTGGCAGGCCGTGCGAACCCGCGCGACGGCTCGCCCTATGGGGTTATCCTTCCTGCGTTGACTAACCTCGGGACGGGGCATAAGATTCGCCATTGGGTATTCCCCTCGCCAAGGAGGTATCTCCTGACCATGGACATGCAAAACGACATAGGTGAAACAGCAGGGAAGGTTTGGCAGGCGCTCTCCGATGAAGGGCCGCATACAGTCGTCCAGTTGAAGAAGAAACTCAAAGCCCCAAACGAGTTATTGTTTTTTGCACTTGGGTGGTTAGCTAGAGAAGACAAGGTTGAAATTGTTTCTGCGCAGAAGAGCTTCCGCGTTCAGCTGAGGTAGTTGAGGGGCGGTCCGCCAGAAATCGACGCAGCAAGCTGACCTTGCGAAGAGCTGGTCTGGCTGGTTGCGGAAAAACTCGCCCCCGACGAGGTAGCGGCGATCCCGATCACGAACATCGGGACAGGTTTTCACATCGCCACAGGTCCTGTGTTTTCATCGCCAGCATGGCGACGTCCCGATGAAACCGGGACAGGTTCCGTCGCCGCTACACGTTTTTCCGCAACCTGCTAGGGCGCGGCTCGACTGGCCGGCACTGTAGACGCTCGTTGTCGCTCCGGAGACGAGGTACTGACAGGGTCAGGCGCGTCGGAGAAGTCTCTTGCGTTGGTCGCAATCTGCGCGCGCGGATAGACAAAGAACGCCTTTATGCCACCCCTCGTAACGCCCAGTCGATCCATTCCCCCGCACGGGAAGACTCACACGGTACTTTCGTCCCGCTACCTTCGAGCTGTAGACAGATTTCATGCCCATGTTAGGATCACTCTATGCATTAAGACGAGTTGAGTGAGGGCATGTGGGAGCCAGCGGGACTGCTGCGAGCGAACGCCAAGGATCTTTGGTGAAGGCTGAATCAAGGGAAACTGCAAACTCAAGCGCAGACCCTCTTGAGACGCTCACGCTAATGATCTGCGAGCTCTTTGCGTCGGAGTTCTGGTGCGAAACCATGGGGCCCTTAGCTGAGAAGATTGCTGCCGAGATGATGAAGCGATTCCAGATCATCCCGAAGGACCGATCTTAATCGTTCT
>JBEKAK010000015.1:0-79893 GCA_050018275.1 Terriglobia bacterium
CGGCTCGATCTCGGGTGGCGCAGCCAGATTGTTTACGACTTTTCGAACACCTTCAACCGCCTGAGCTATCTTTTCCGCAAGCAGTTTTTCTGCGCGGGAGGCAACACTGCCGGTGAGAGTGACTGTGCCGTTCTCAGCATGTATTTGCATCATCTTTAAAGAAACGGCCTTAGTAGAATACAATTCAAACTCCACCCGCCGGGCAAGTTTCTCATCCGCACTCTCCGGCGTCGCCTGGGCATTGGTCACGGCAAGATTATTGGTGACTCCTTGGACGCCCGGAGCGTGCCAAGCGATTTGCTCCGCCGCATGTTTCTGATTCGGTGTTTCCACCGTTCCGTTCAAAGCAACCACGCATTTGTTGACCTGTGCCTCAATGCGTTGATCTCTTAGTTCCGTGCTTTTCAGAAGACCATCATTGATGATGGTTGTGATCTCCAGATCGGCAATGCGGGCAGCGAGCCGTTCCATTTCCGGATTCCGCTCCACGGCAGGGTTGACGGTCAGTTCGTTATGGACTTGTTTTGCGCCCGACGTGTCCTGGGCAATCGCCCCAGCGACGGATTTGATTTCTTCCGAGGGTACTTGACCGGTCAAGGTGACTTCTCCTCGGCTCGTATCCACCTTAATGTCAAAGGCGGATACGTGCTTTGACAAAAGCAAGGCAGTGCGCACCTTGGAGGTAGTAGCAGTATCCTGCGATGATTCTTTGACGGATCGGAACGCGCTTTGGAGAGACGGACTCCGCGAATAAAAATAGTAAATTGCCCCTCCAATAACCACCACAAGAAGGAGCACAGCGACCACAAGGCCGCCGAAACTTCTTCCAGCGTCAGAAGATTCCAACGTTTTCATTTCTCCTCCCGCGCCTCTGAGGGTGTCCCGAATTCCGTCAAACCGGAATTTCCGATTTCAACTTTACCTGTCCGCAAAATCATACGCCGGCTGCCTTGTCGAGTCAAACTCAGAACGTACGTCAAGCTGGTAGGGTCGAGGACCGGCGCGGTGACCCGTAAGAGAGCCCCGTTTCCAGCCCCCGCCACATCACACGTAGCGTGCGGATTTCCCGCACTACGCGTTCCTGCACACTTCACGACACGGAAGGCGCACACCTGGCTGCCAGATGGCGCAGTGGCGTCCGGAGCAGGTAACGCAGAGTGTGTGCCTTTCACACTCTGCGGTTCTTCATATGATGCGCATGCAATGTATAATAAACACACTCTGACACCTGACGTGGTAATCCAGTTTCCCTGGAGGTCATCATCGGTGATCGGGGATCGCGTCCAACGAACGACGAGCCGCAGAGTCTCTGGACAACGAGCCTCTGCGCTACTTGCTGATTCCAGCCCAAGAATTCAAATAGTCAGCCAGTGCACGCAAGTCCGGTTCATTCAGTCCTAAGTGCCGTGCGGGCATTGCTCCGAATCCTCCGTTTCCTGGCGCGCGGCGCCGCGCCCTCAAGAGATACCGAACACGGCTCCGGGCTGCCTTCGCTCGTCGACTTGGCCGGTCCCGACGTTTTCCCCTGCCCGGCGGTGGGCTTCGGTGCGCGAAATGCGGGTACGTAAACACACTCCCTCGGGTTATCGTGCCTTACCACGCATCCGAGGCAGGCCGCACTATGATGGGTTGAGCAGTAGAAGATCGCGGGGCGCTGCCCGCACTCCGGGCACATCGGCATCCCCCGTGCCGAGTACGTATAAACGTCCGGCCCAGGAGGGAAGGTGGAACTTGCAGGTCCAGTGCGCTTGGCCTCGGGCACTACGGCAGGCGTCTCAGGTCGGATAGCGCCGCCAGTCGAGACTTGACTGGGGAGATTTCCTGCTACGGGCGCGACGGGTCCCTCCACGCGAGGTGCGTTGAGCACGCTGATGACCTTCAGCACGGTCCAAATGATGCCCGCAGGGATCCCCACGTAGCTGGTAAAGACCATATCCAAAAAGGCTATCCCTGCAGCCGTGGGGTTAACGTAGAAGGTGATCAGAGAGCGGAGGCACAACGAGAGCCACGCGAGAGCGGCCAGCCCGAGCACCTTGCGTAAGAACAACAGCATGCTGGAGTCCTCCCGACCACCGCATTAGTGGGCGGTGTCCCCGAATTAACGCTGCCATCCCTTCCGTTTGGAGAGAGCTCACAGCGTTCGCTTGCGGGATGATGTCAATACGAATTTCCGTTTTGACTTCCCAGCCGACGGATAATGTACACCTGCCCGCCTCAGTAGGCAATTCTCCGGGAGGTTTTTTGAGTGCAGAGCCTCTTCGGCGGCCGCGGGAAAATCATAAAGCCCAAAACTGCCGCTTTTCCGGCCCATTCCTGAAATACTTTTCCTTCCCTGCCTCCTGCGTCCCCCCAAACCTGCTCGGACCCACGGCTTGCCTGTCCCGCTGGGGATGGTAGTCCCGCAATTCTGGAAAGCAAGCTTGCGAAGAGCCGCTTCGTCAGATGGCTGTCTGCCAAAAGCAGCCAATAATAGCGGGCGTGCTTGATCAAGCGTCCACCGGTTTTCACCCGCCGCTGCTGTAAGCTCGTTCGTGGTCACTGGTCCGATTCCTGTCGCGAAGTCCGGTTCGAGGAAGTTTGTGGTGGCATAGCACTCGCTTGGATTGATCGCGACCAACGCCGTAGTGTCGACCGAACCGATCAACTCCTGGATCGTCGCCAATCCGGAAGTTGGGAACTCCGGCCCGGACTGCTGCTCCGTGTCCGACAACTGACCACTCGTCGGCGCTGTCCGTAACGTCGAGTTCAAACTATTACGACTGAGCCGTCTACGAACGCGCACTGACCGAGGCATTCGAGAACTATGTAGTGAAACGTCACAAGCATCCGCCTGAGGACTTCAACCAAGCCGCCGTCCGGGTTGAGGAATCCGATTAGCCCGGATTTCTTACCACGACCTACCGTTTCTCGTCGGGCGGCCGGAAGGGCGGGGTTTTAACCCGGCCGAAAAAGTGGCTTCTAACTCTTTGTTCGTCTCGCGCCCCGCGCAGCTCGTTCCGACAGGCTGCGCGGGGCGCGAGACACGGGAATAATTAGGAAGGTCATCTAACGGCGGGGTTAAAACCCCGCCCTTCCCCACCACTACCAGCAACCTGGGCGCAGCGGCGCGAGCGGGAACGCGCCTGAGGTGCTTCGACAGAAGCCGTCGGCTTCGCTTTACAGTCGTCAACCGCCTGTCCCCGCGCACGCAGCACGGCTCGACCCGGGCGCTGCACTGGCCGTCGCGAAAGTCGAATACTTCTGCTCAGCTTGAGTGGAGCCGCATTTGGGGCAGGGAGGCGTCTGTTGGTTCCTGCTCAGCATCAACTTCTCGAAAACGTGGCCGCACTTCGGACAAACATATTCAAAGATGGGCATGGATGAGTAAGGTTAATCCTTGGGTTTAGTCGTGCAGCTTGTTGGCTCTTTGTCCCCCGACGGGGAAGCGGACCGCCGCGCTCAGGTAAAGCGAGAGATCCCAGGGATGCGCGGGAGGACGAAAAACCAGAGGATCAAGAACAGAATGAGAACCAATATTCCTTCCATCGGTTCAATGATACACCCCCACGGTTATCGGCCGCTAGCAGGTTGCGGAAAAACTCGCCCCCGACGAGGTAGCGGCGATTTCACATCGCCACATGTCCTGTGTTTTCATCGCCAGCATGGCGACGTGAAGTCGCCGCTACACGTTGTTCCGCAACCTGCTAGAGGAGATTGAACCCGCAGAATCGGGGCGCACTTTGATCAAAGCGCCGGCCAGAGCGATTCCCAGATTTTGAACTCGTGATGAAAACCGGTTTGTTCGGCGCGGGTCAATTTGCGGCCGGAGGCCACGTCCAACGTTTCCTGGAAAATCCTGCGGCCGACCTCTTCGGTTGTTTCCTCACGCTCCAAGATTGTGCCGGCGTTGACATCAAGATCGGCGTATGAACGGGCAAGCTGGGGATTGGTGCCGATCTTCATGACCGGGCCCAGAGCACAGCCGATGCCGGTTCCGCGCCCCGTCGTGAACAGCACCACCTGCGCTCCGCTGAGGAAGAGGGCGGGAGTGCAAATCTGATCGTAGCCGGGCGTGTAGAGCACATAGAGACCCTTGCGATCGCCCAGCCACTCGCCGTACTCAACCAAATCTTCGACAATGGAAGTTCCGCCCTTGGCTTTGACGCCGCTGGACTTCAGATAAATGTTATAGAGCCCACCCTTGATGTTGCCCGGGGAAGGATTATCGCGGAAGTAGTCGCCAAATTTCCGGACGTAGGCCTCATAACGCCTGAGCGCATTCATTAACTTGCGGCCAACCGTTCGCGTGCGGGCGCGCTTGACGAGATCAACCATGGCGGCCCCCTGTAACTCCGGGATTTCCGGAAGGAAGACAGCGGCGCCGGCTTTCACAAACAGGTCTGCCGCCACGCCCACCGCGGGATTGGCGGTGACGCCGGACCAGCGGTCCGACCCACCACACTCGGTCCCGACGATCAGTTTCGAAATGGAAACCGGCTGGCGCTGAAACTGATTGGCGTAATGAAGCAGCTTCTCGACGGTTTCCAGGCCACGTTCGACGGTCTTCTCGCTGCCCCCCAATTGCTGGATGGTCAAATTCACGACGCGCCGGTTGTAATCGGCAACGGAATCCTGGAATGCCGGGACGGAGCACTCCACGCAGGTCTTGCCGCAACCCAGGTCGATGTAAACGGCCGCGCCCAGGTTGGGATGGCGCAGGGTATTCGCGAGCAACTGGTTCAGAATTGTGACGGCCTGGCCATCGGGCATTCCGCAGCCGGATTCGTGAACGAGGGGGACGACGCCATCCACATTGGGGAACTTCTGACGAGAATAGATTTCGCGACTGGCGCGCGTGGCAATTTCGCGGACTTCGCTGGAGGAACACATCCCCGAGGTTACGATGCCTACCAGGTTCCGGGCGCCCACCGTGCCGTCCGGCCTAACGAAGCCGTCAAACGTCAAGGAAGCGAGTCTTGGATCGAGTCGCGTCGGCGTGGGGTTGTCACAGTATCTGACCGCGAGGCGGGGCAGACGGGAATGCAGGTTGCTGGCGTCGATCGGCTCGCCAGGCTGGACGGAGCGCGAAGCGAGCCCAATGGGATCGCCCAGTGTGATGTAAGGCTGGCCACGGCGAATCGGTTTGATTGCGAAGCTCTGGCCACGCAGGGCACGGCCAGAAACCGTCATGACTTGGCCGGCGTATTTCAGGCGGGTGCCTTTCTCGATCACATCCACCGTCACAACAGCTAGGTTGTCTTTCTCGGGCCGGATGACGATAGCGACTTCCTGGAGTTCTCTGAGTTCCATGACGACCTCTTTTCCTTTTGAGAGCTTAGTGTCCTGAGTCAGAAGTTCGCTGATAAAGCCTTCGCCTTGCGGGCGACCGTTCCGCAGCCCCGTCAGGGGCGCAAGATCGTAGCCCAGGGTCTCTTTTGACCCGCCGTGCGCGGGCGCCAGCCCTGGGGGAGAGAGCCCTCACCCCGCCCCTCCTTTGTCGGGACACCCCTCTCCCGCGCGGGCGGGAGAGGGGACGGGGGTGAGGGAGGGTTCCCTTACCCACGGCTTACGCCGTGGGCTACGTTCTTTCGCCCGCTACGCGGGCTGACTTCATCAACGAACTTCTGATTCAGGAGAGTAGATGCAAAACCAGCCGATGCCTGGCAGGCTTGCTACTCCAGCAGATCCCTGCTTACCCTGTAGCGTCCCCTTCCTGCCACGGGCTCCCTCCGATAGCACGGGTTCAAATCTCCCGGCAAGTACCCTGCTTAATTGGGGGTGGGATCTGCAAGACCGGATCCCACTGCTCACCTACGCAGGCCCCATTCCTCGATCCGCGCGATGCGTGCCCGCGCAGGGACTCTCACTCTTGATCCATAAAAGGCGTAGTACGTAATGAAGGTGTAGCAAGCCAGAGGTACGAGCATGGCAATGGCCATGCTGTGCACGCGCTTGAAAATGAAGGCCATGGCAAGCGGGGCGATCGCTCCACCAATGATGGACATAATGATGATGGAGCCGCCTACCTTGGTGTTGGGGCCCAGTTCCTTGATGCCCAGCGCAAATATCGTGGGGAACATCAGCGACATGAAGAAGCTGGTCATGAACACCGCCCCAACTCCGACCCAACCGGGAAACAAAACTGCGATCCCCACCAGCGCCACGTTAATGATGCCGTAAGCCCCCATGAGGCGCGTTGGTGGGATGAACTTCATCAGGTAGGTGGCGCTGAACCTTCCCACGCCGAACGCCACGAGAGTCCCGGTGAGGAAATAGCCGGCGATTTTCTCCGGCTGATGGGTGTAGTCCTGGATGTATTGGATGTAGTAACTCCAGGTTCCGACCTGAGCTCCCACGTACAGAAACTGCGCGACGACTCCGTATACAAAGTGCGGGTAATGAATGAGGTCACTGGCTTTGCCGTCCTGGCGGCTGGTGGCGGGTTCCGCTTCTTCCGCGACCTTGGGGAATTTGGTTTTCAGGATCAGAATCGCCCAGATGAAAATGATCGTCCCCAGAACGAGGTAGGGGGTGACAACGCGGAGAGTCTCGCTCCGCAGGTACGCCTCGTAGGTGCCGCCAGCTTTGAGGGAAGCAACTTGCTGCTGGTTCAGTTCGACCCCGGAGAAGATGAAAATCGTCCCCACCAAGACACCCGTAACGGCTCCGACGGGGTTAAAGGCTTGCGAAAAATTGAGCCGCCGCTCCGATGTTCTGGGGTCGCCCAGCAAGGCGATGAAGGAGTTCGCCCCCGTTTCGAGGAAAGACGCGCCGCTGGCGATGACAAACAGGGCGAAAAGGAAAAATCCATACTGTCGAACGATCGCGGCCGGCCAGAAGAGAAAGGTGCCGGCGCTGTAAAGGAACAAGCCAATCACCAGCCCGGTCTTGTATCCAAATCTTCGCATCACGAGCGCGGCAGGGATCGCCAGAAGGAAATATCCCATGTAGAAAGCTGACTGGATCAAGCCCGCCTTTAAACGCGTGATCTCGAACGATTTGATGAACTGCTTAATCAGGATGTCATTCATGTTGCTGGGAATACCCCAAAACAAAAACAGCGCAGTGACCAGAACAAAAGGCAGGGTATTCCCGGCCGAGAACAACGGAGGGTGCTGATCCAGGTTGACGTTGGCATTCCGCGTGGGCATAAGTGAAGCTCCGGTTTCGGAAATAGCAGACTATGAAGTTTTCATCACGGGCAACGAGGATCGGGACGCGCCCGCATGACGATGTATTTCTTCGATGCCTTCAGGGCCGCAGCCTACATCTCTTGGTTCGCAACCTTCTGCCTTGACTTGCAGAGACTGAAACCACTTCAAAACCAGGATTCAGTCACCAAGCCCAGCTCTTTGAATAGTCGAACCGTAGTCTATCATTCTCAGTAGGTTGTGAACCTCCTGCTTGTCTTGCCTAACCTTTCTACGAAAGACTGTCTTTCGGGCCGCGCAAAACGTAGGCGCCACAAATTGGGAGATTACGTTGGAACGCCGCTAAATTTCCAGATCCTCGGTATTGAGCCTTCCCGCGCGTCTGAGGCCCTCGAAGATGGCAGCCGTTTCGCGAATTCCCTCTTCGAGCGGTGTGCGCGGGACGCAGCCCAGATCGTGTTGCAGCGCGCTGTCGTCGAGGTCGGCGGCGATGGGCAGAGGTTTTCCTTCGGCTTTAATGAGTGTGTGGGCCTGTGGCAGAATTTGCTCCAAGGTTGCGAGGAACTCCTGCACGTGGATCACGCTGCCGCGGGGCGTGTAAACTTTTGCCCCGGAAATCGCTGCTTCCGCGCAGCGAATAAAAATGCGAGAGGTGTCCCGCACGTACTGCAAGTCCACGCTGCCGGTGAAACGAATCGTATACGGCCGGCCGACCACCGCGGCTTTGATGGCTTTGGTCGGGCCGGAGGAGATTCCTTGGTCGCGCCCCGCGCCGTAGACGGCCCAGGGGCGGATGCCCACGCTGGAGATGCCGTCGTTCTGGAAGTAGATGCGGGCATTTCCCTCGTTGCATTGTTTGAAAACGCCGTAATGGGTTCCGGGCAGCAGGGGCGCGCCTTCTGGCACGGTGGCGCCGCCGTAGGCTTCTTCCGGGCCGAAGACGGCAGCGGAAGTCGCGTAAACGATGCTCTGAACCAGGCCGCGCCTGCGGCGAGCCACTTCAAACACGTTGAGCGTCCCCACCACGTTCACCATCGCGCCACGAACGGGGTCTGCGGCGCAGCCGGGCACCTGGATTCCGGCTAGGTGAAGCGCGTGCGTGATGCCGTGCTCCACGATTGCGCTTTCCAGGTCTGCGAATCGGGTGACGTCACCCTGGATGAACGGAACGGAAGCGAGCTGCTCCGGAGTCAGGAGCGCGGCCAGCCGGGCAGATCCCGTGTCGATGTCAAAGACGTAAGCCCTGTCCCCGCTCTCCACGAGCTCCTTTACGATCCAAGCTCCGATGAAACCTTTTGCGCCCGTGATCAGAAATCGACGCGCAGGCTCCGCTTGAGTGCTGTCTAGTTTCCTTCCGGTCATGCCCTGGCATTATATGAGTTGGCAGAAGTGAGTCAACAATCTGCTGCGATGGCTGGAAGGAGCCCCGGTCGGCGAGCCGTACGATCGATGTTCGGCCGGCGCAAGTTGCTTAGGCGCGGGGAAACGGCTCTCAGCGCTGCTGACCGCCGGTTACGCACTCGGTGGCGCGCATCAGGGAAGGAATTGAGTCAGGTTCCGCATGCCGAAACAATCCTGGGCCTCGCGTCAACCGTATAGAGGCTGTCAATGCGCTTGGGCGTTGGCGGGCGCGCCCACTCGTTGCGGCGGATGAATCAGCAGCAGGACGCTGACCGTGGCCAACAGCGGGACCGTACCCGCGAGGAAGAACGCGGGAAAGTAAGAGAACTTGTCAACCAGCCATCCCACCAGCAGCGTGAAGAGGGTTCCGGCCAGCCCCGCGCCCAGTCCGCTCAGGCCCGTCACGGAAGCGACGACGTCGTGCGGGAACAAATCAGAAGGGAATGTAAGGCCCATGGTTGACCAGCTTGCGTACCCCCACACCGCAAAACTGATGAGAAAGAGCGCCCAATAGGCATTGTGGGTGGTTGCAGCAGGAATTCCGGCCAAAATCGGCAAGGAACTGATCACGCAAACCCATTTGCGCGCGTGCACCACGGACATGCCGCGCTTGATGAGGAGACCGGACGCGAAGCCTCCAGTGAAATTCCCGATATCGGCAGCCACAAAGGGAAGCCAGGCGAAAGCCGCGATCTGCTTCAGACTGAACCCACGCGCATCACTCAAGTACTGCGGCAGCCAGAAAACGTAGAACCACCAAATGGGGTCGGTCAGAGACCGGCCGATGACGATCCCCCACACATTCGATTGCCTTAGCAGACTCAGCCAGCGCTCAATGCCCCGCCGTGGGGAGGCGGCGTCGGTGTCTCGCCCCGCCTCGATGAGCCCGCGTTCCTCATTGCTCATCCGGGGATGCCGGTCAAGAGGGTGATAAACGGCGAGCCAGGCGATCAGCCAGACAAAACCCAGGAATCCGGACAACACAAAGGCGTAGCGCCAGCCGAGGAGGATGGCAACCCAGGGGACGGCTAGGGCCGCAATCGCGCCGCCCACGCTGGAGCCGCTATCGAAAATAGCGACCGCAACGCCGCGCTCTTTGGCAGGGAACCACTCGGCGACGGTTTTGCTCGCGCCGGGCCAGTTGCAGCCCTCGCCCATTCCTAACAGAAAACGAAATGCGCCGAAAGAGAAGACCGAATTCGCGAGGCCGGTCAGCATGCTGACGCCCGACCACCAGATGACCGCCAGGGCGAGGCCGAGGCGCGTGCCAATGATGTCCAGCAGGACGCCCCCAATCAGCCACATGCCAGCGTAAGAGATCTGGAATGCGGAGAAGACTCGAGAAAGATCCGTGTGAGTGAGATGCAGTTCCCGACTAATTACCGGCGCCAGCACGGAAAGGGTTTGCCGGCTGATGTAGTTAACCACCGTGGAGCCGAAAAGTGTCCAGACGATCCACCAGCGAAGTCGCTTGGAGGCCATACGGCTAACCTCATTACCCCGGCTTCAGCGCGGCCAAGGCTCGCGCGAAATTTGGCGGCACGATACCATAGGCGGCGGATTCCTGTCAGCGGTTTTTGGGACCCCAGGGAGGCTTTCGATTGCGTTCGGATGCGGGTTTCAGATAGAGTAACCGGCATGTTGGGGGACGCCTGCACTCCCCGCCGATACACATCTTTTCCAGGAGTTGTTTCATGCGACCTATCAAGCTCAGCTTGATTACGATCTTCGGCCTGCTGGCGAGTTGGTCGCCGGCTTTCGGTGAGAACGTCCGCGTGTGGCAGGGAAGCATCGAGATTCCAACCTACCTGCTGGGCGCTGAAGACGCGAACCCACCCTTCGCTCTGGCAGATCGTCGCCGCGTTTACCCGTACACGATGCTCGATGAGCTGACGGACCGGCTGGAGACGAAGAGTTACAAGGCTGTTTTCCTGGAGAATGAATATCTGAAAGCCATCGTTTTGCCGGAAATGGGCGGTCATCTCTATTCGCTCTATGACAAAGTTAATAAACATGAAGTGTTTTACCGTAATAATGTAGTGAAATACGGCCTGGTAGCGCTGCGAGGCGCATGGGTGTCGGGTGGGATAGAGTTCAATTTTCCCGATGGGCACTCGGCGGTGACGGTCTCACCGGTCGCCTTCACAACATTCCAGAACCCGGATGGCAGCGGCACGGTGGTGGTGGGCGACGTGGATCAGGTTACGGAGATGCATTGGGAAGTGGCGCTGACGCTCCGTCCCAGGCAGGCCCGGCTGGAGCAGCAGGTAACGCTATTCAACGACACACCCCTCGCGAACCTCTACTGGTTTTGGACGAATGCGGCCGTTCCGGCGAGCGAGGACATGCAATTCATCTACCCCATGCGCGAAGCCTATCCGCACGTGAAGGGTATGGTGTGGTCGTATCCGGATCACGACGGCGTGGACTATAGCTGGTACAAGGACGTTCGCCAGCCGACGGCGCTTTTTGGCCGTCACGTGCACCGTGACTTTTTCGGTGCGTACTACCACAAGTCCGACTATGGCGTCGTGCACGTCGCGGACTTCCGCGAAGTCCCTGGAAAGAAAAGTTGGACGTGGGGCGTGGGCGACGACGGATTGGTCTGGACGGACCTGCTCACCGATCGCGACGGACCCTACAACGAAATCCAGGCGGGCCGCTACGAGACGCAACTGAACTATGAATTCATCGCGCCACGCCGAGTGGAGTCCTTTACGGAGTGCTGGTTTCCCGTGCAAGGGCTTGAGGGGGGCTTCGTGGAAGCCACGCCTCTGCTGGCGATGAATGTGAGCTTCTTGAAGGCCGCGCAAGGGATTCCCCAACACGTGGAGTTTTCGCTGTTCCCGACCGTGCCGATCAAAGATGGCGAGGTGCGGGTGAAGCTGGGCACGCAGGTGTTGAAGGACTTTGGCCCTGTTTCGTTTGAGCCGATGACTGCGATGAAAGTTGGAGTGCCGGTGGCGGATCTTGAGGCGGCCAAAACCAAAATTGAAATTGACGTGAGCACGTCGAACGGCCAGACGCTTTTGCACTGGTCGGCGGCTGATCAGATCGACGGCAATCCGGATTTCGTACCCGCCGCTGGCATTTCTACACCCCCTCGCAAACCGGTCGAGAAGATGAGCGTGGAGGAACTTTACCTGTACGGCGTGGAACAGGAGAAGGGCGCCAGAGAACGAGCTGCGGAAGAAACCTACCAGGCAGTGCTGGCGCGCGACCCCGGTCATGTGCCCGCGTTGGTGAAAATGGCGTGGCATCAGTATCGCGCGGGAGACTTTCGGAGTGCGGAGGGTTTTATCGCCCGCGCGATAGGGCGTGACGGCTTCAATCCCGGGACGCACTACGCCGCGGGCGTCATCTATCGCGCCGCACACCGCTGGTCCCTGGCCCAGGACGCGTTTTGGGCTGCCATTCATTTCGGTGGCGGTGAGGCTCCCGCGCTGGGGCAGTTGGGAGAAATCGCCATTCGCCTCCAGAAGTATGACCAGGCAGCGACCCTGCTTTATCGAGCGCTAAGTCACAATCCTTATGACGCGATGGCTTTGACGGACCTCGCGGCGTCACTGCGGCTGGCGGGCCGGACCACTGAGGCGTCGAAGGCTATCGCGCGAGCTCTCGAGCGGATGCCGTTGCTGCCCTATGCTAGAGCCGAACAGTGGAGGATCGAGACCGCGCTCGAAAAGGCAATGCCCAAGCCGGCGGGTCACGCGTCGGAGGATTGGGCGGGGCCGTATCCCGCGTCCGCAGACCCTTACCTGGAGGTCGCGGCGTGGTACCGAACGCTCGGCGATGTGGCCTCATCGGACGCCGTCCTGCAAGCCGCTCTCAGTCACCTGCCCACGCCGGCGATTACTCCGGTCGTTTATTACTACCTGGCAGCGAACGCGCGCGAAGAAGGGAAGGATGACCAGGCCGACGAATACGCGCGAAAAGCGCAGGCGGCGCCTTACACCAAAGCGTTTCCGAATCGCCTGGAAGATGCCTGGGTGATCGACGACGAGTTGCGAGACCATCCCCTGGACGCGCACGCTTCGTACTTCCTGGGAAACTACCTTTTCGCCTATGGCCGCTACGATGACGCAGCCCGGTATTGGTCGGATGCCTTGGGACAGGGTTTTGAGTATTCCGTGTTGATGCGGAATCTCGGGCTTTACTCCTGGCGGGTAAAGAACGACCTTCCGGACGCCGCGGGGTTTTACGAAAATGCCGTAAAGTTGGCCCCCGAAGACTACCGCCTCTACACCGACCTGGACGAGATCTATTTCCGCATGGGGAATGCCGGGAGCCGCGAGAGGTTGTTCGCTGAGGCGCCCGCGTCGGTTCGTGATCGTGACACGGTGCTGGTGCGACGCACCCTGTTGCTGACCCAGGAAAGGGAGTACGAGCGGGCATTGGATCTCTTGATGAACCACCACTTCAAGCCCTGGGAAGGCGGCGTGGGTGCGCGTGAGATGTACGTGCTGGCGAACTTCCAGAAGGGAAGGCGCGCGCTGGAAGACAGCAAACCTGCAGAGGCCGAGGTGGCATTCCGGAAGGCGCTCGAATATCCACGCAACTTGGGCGTTGGCAAACCCGACAAGCCGCGTGATGAGGAAGTCCTCTTCTGGCTTGGCGATGCCCTGAAGGCCGAGGGTAATGCCGCCGCGGCGCGCGATGCCTGGGCTCAGGCGGCGCAGGAAGGGAAGAATGGTTCAGTGGTGGCGAGCTTGTATCGCGGCCTGGCGCTGCGCCGGCTGGGGCAGGCCGAGGAGGCGGACAAAGTTCTAAACCCGCTGTCGCAGGTCAAACCGGGGGAAAAACACGGCGCCGCAGAATTCTACGCTTCGGGCTTGCTCGATCTGTTTGCCAACCGCAGCGACAAGGCGGCGGGAGAGTTTACGGCGGCGCTTGAGGCCGATCCGGACTTCTGGCCAGCGCGCCTCGCTCTGGACCGCGTGACGAGGTAGCGGCTGCGGCCCCAACGCGAAAGGGCTTTTCGGCTTCCGCGAAGCTAGATCACGAGCTGGTGACACAAGCTGTCAAGATCCTGCTGTTGGGAGGCGATTAACTCTTCCGCCAGACTGACCAGCGCGTGAAGATTGGTGTTGCTGGCGTCATCCATATCGTCATTGCCTTTATCAAGCCGGACTTCAAATCGGTAATAGCGTGGAACTGAGCCGTTGGGTGGCAGGATCTGCTTCATCTGGTAGTCGACTGTCACGCTGGCGCCGTGAAATACGACGCTCAGGATGGGTACCGCCCAGCCGGCCACGCCCCAGTTTTTCGCGTCGTCGTAGGAAATCATGCGCGTGAGTTCACCCGTTCCCAGCGAAACCACCAGATAGTCTTGGGCCTCGGGGAAGACCTTTTTGGCCTCCGCAAAAGCGCAGAGAGTAGGGTTGTTGGCAAAAACTCCACCGTCGATCCAGGCGTCGTACTGGACGGGATTATCCGCCGGATACTTCAGGGGCTCGAAACACGTGGGCGCGGCGGAGGTCGCTCGCGCCACGACTTTCATGGGATAGTCGTAGTCTGGGAAGCGCTTTGCGTTGCGGCTTTTGAAGAACCAGGGGATGCGCCGCTCGATCTGGTAGCTCGTGATAACCACCTCCTTCAGGGCTTGGCTCAGACGCGTGTCGCCGAAGTACTTCTCCAGGACCCCCTCAAGGCCGTCTGCCGGGTATCGTTCCTCGAGTAAATTCCCGACGGCACGGATGCGGTGCCAGACGGTGCGGGAAAAGATCTGGCGGCCCTCGTTCGCGTACAAAGAGACGAGCTCTTCCGCGCGATACGCGGGTTTCCCCCCGCCGTCCGGCTTGGTCAGGGCCAAGGCCAGGATGCCACCCGTGGATGTACCCGCAACCAGGTCGAAAAGATCGGCGGTGTATCTTCCCGTACGCTTTTCGATTTCAGTCAGCAGCAGCGCGGGAATGATGCCGCGGATTCCGCCGCCGTCGATGGAGAGGACCTTGATGATTTGAGGCACGTGACCCTCCTGGAATCATTCTATTCGAATGGATCATGGCGCGGATAAAGTGGCCCTGGCTGCGATGACACTCCCCCGGTGGCGGATGGCTCCTGGGAAGATCTCCGAGGGAGGGGTCCGGCGTCTTCGGCGACGAGCACCGCCAGTCTCCTGAAATGAGGGTCAATCTCGCAGCCGGGCCTCATCGGAGGTTGGGCGACGTGCAAACGATCAGGTTTCTCTTCCGTTACGCCCAAAACACCTCGGGGTGATGGGTGGGTCCGTCCGCGTGCCCGACGAGCCTCTTCTCGAGTGCCTGACGAGAGATGGCGAGACCGCGCCGCAGCCGGTCCATTTCCGTTTCGCCGAGGGGTGAGAAGTTGCGCGCCACCTCGACGTTGTGCTCGAGCATTTCGACCTTGGGCATACCCGTGACCGCCGTCGCCACCGGCAAGCTCAGGGCGAAACGCAGGAGCGAGTCGGCATCGGCCTTGCCGGCTTCCTGGCCAATCAGCAAGTCCTGCCCATAGACCTTCATGGCGATGACGCCCAGGTTTTTCTTGTGGGCGGCGACGAGGGCGGTCTTCTCAAACTCCCCGTTGCCGGAAGGGTTGAGCGCCATCTGGACGCAGTCGAGGGGGTGGCGCTCGATCGCCTGGGCCATCACCGCGCCGTCGGTGTGGCTGCTCATGCCGATGAAGCGTGCCATCTTCTGTTCTTTCGCCTGCAGCAGTCCCTTCAGGGCCCCATCGGGAGCTTCAATCTTGGCCAAGTCCTCGGCGTGCCCCAGGTTGTGGATGTGCACGAGATCAACGTGGTCGGTCTGCAGGCGCTTCAGGCTGCGTTCCAGCCGCTTCAGGAAAGCGTCGCGCGTGCGGTCGGGAATCTTGGTGGCCAGCCAGACTTCCTTGCGGCGCGCGGCCATGACCTTGCCAACGCGCGTCTCGCTCTTGCCGTCGCCGTAGGCATAGGCGGTGTCCAGGTAGTCGATGCCCAGGTCAAGGGCGTGATTCAGCACGGCAAGCGCCTTGTCCTCATCCTGATACATCAGGAAGCGGCTGCCGCAGCCGAAAGCCAGAATGGAAACGCTGGCGCCCGTGCCACCCAACGTGCGGTGGGGCAAGGCCTGGGTACCTCCCGCGGCGGGGGCCAGGTTCCCTAACAAGGGGAGACTCGCCCCTGCCGCGCCCCCAAGGGCCAGCCTTTCCAGAAACTTCCTGCGCGAGAAATCTTTGCTCATAACCACTCCTCGACAGAGATTTCGTGAACGTGACTCACGGGTTCTGATTCCTTACGGCGTGCTCGCCGGACGCACAACTACACCTTGGGTGGGATTGCAGCCGGCGTCTTGGGAGGCGAGGTGGACGTCGGCAAAATCACCCGTTTCATCGAATGACCCGAGTCCGACCTGGCCGCACGTAAAGGTCCGGTCGATGACGGAAAAACGCGGCTGAGGTTCATCGTCAACGAAAACTTCGATCGAGCCTGAGTTGACGTCGCGCTGCACACGGACCCTGTGCCAATTCTTATCGGGCAGCACCGGCGCTGCCTCGGTGCCTGCGATGCGGCGGCGGGGCGCCCCGTCCACCAGGAAGATGCCGTTGTGGACGGGTTGCTGGGTGCCGGTGTCAACGGATAAGTGCGCGTAATAAAAATGCAGCGTGTCCACGTAATTGAATACCATAAGCATGGAACGGCCCTCGCGCCGCACGCGCGCCTGGAAGGTGAAACCTCCCACTTCGACACCCTTCAGTAAGGCGAATTGCCTCGGGCGTCGGGGAACCAGCGGCTCGCGGTTCCGCAACATGTGCAGGAAATGCAACGGCCCTTCGCTTCCGACCACCCAATCCTCGGGGTAAGGGAATTGCCAGGCATCGAGATTGCCCGAAGAGAAGTCGTCGTGATAGGTGACGGAGCGAAGTACAGGCCGTGCGTCGATGGACGTCAAGAAAATGGCCAGAGATGCGATGGACAGGAAAAGGACAAGGAAGGAGACGGTCTTGCGATCAGGATGCATAGAAGCCCCGAGAGCCAGTGTGACCGGAGTGAAGATTATAAAGCATTTTAGGTAAGCGCGAAAATAACTCGTCAGGGCACGCCTTTAGGCGTGCCGTGCGGGGCGTGCTCGAAAACAATGTAGTGGGTCAGTCTGATTTAGGTAGCGGCTACCTGTGATTTGTATCGGGATGACCGCCGGCAACCGCCCCTGTTTCCCCTTCTTGGTAAGGAGGGGACTAAAGGGTGGTCGGCATTCCCCGCCCAAGCGTAGGGCGCATGGCCATGCGCCCCTGCGCCAGAGGGCTGGCAATTCCCCTCATTTGCGGTAGAATCAGCCCATAGTTTCTTCTTAATACACCACAGCCGCGCGAGGTGGCAATGCGATTCCGAAAAACGCCAATTCCTCTCATACTGGCGATAGGTTTGGTCTTTGCCCTGTCTGCCTGGGCGCAGCAAAAACCTTTTACGCAAGACCAGGTGCAAGGCTTGGTGCGCGCCGGGCTGGGAGACGAGTCGGGCGCGAAGCTGATCGAGCAGCGCGGGATTGATTTCGCGCCGGGGAGGGATTTTCTCCAAAGCCTCAAGGCCGCAGGAGCGAGCGAGGCATTTCTTAAGGCGCTGCGCGCGGCCAAGCCGCCCGAGTCCGCGAGCGCGAAGAAGCCGCTGAACCAAGTGCAGGTTTTCGCCCTGCTGGTGGGCCAAGTGCCGAGCCACCGAGTCACCATGCTGGTCCAGGAACGCGGCATTGATTTTGACCCCACGGGTGACTACCTTCAGGAAGTCCGCTTGGCTGGTGATGACGACGAATTAATCAACGGGCTCAAGAGCGCCAAGGTGACGAAGCCCGTGACCGTTGATCCGTCGGCACAGGCTCGGCAGGCCGAGGTTCGGCAGCACGTGGCGCGCGGAGCGGAACTCGCAAAGAGAGGGCAGTATGCGGAGGCCGAACAGGAATACCGCGCGGCCTTGCTGCTCGACTCTCGAAACGCCGACGTTTATATGAGCCTTTCCTATGTCCTGATTGTGCAGAACAAGTGGGCCGAGGCCGCGTCCGCAGCACGGCACGCCCTGCGCTTGAACCCCAAGGATGACATAGCGTATAACAACCTCGGGGTTGCGCTCGATAACAAGGGCGACGTGGCGGGTGCGATCGTGGCATATCGCGAAGCGCTGCGCTTGAACCCCAATAATGCCGCGGCACACAACAACCTCGGCCTCGCGCTCGGAGCCAAGGGCGACACGGACGGCGAGATCGCGGAATACCGTGAGGCGCTGCGCTTGAACCCCAAGAATAAAGATGCGCACGTCCTGCTCCGTCTCGCGCTCGGAGCCAAGGGTGACGTGGATGGCGAGATCGCGGAATACCGTGAGGTGCTACGCTTGAACCCCTCCGATGGCGAGGCGCATTACAACCTCGGCCTCGCGCTCCACAAGAAGGGTGACTTGGATGGCGCGATCGCAGAGTATCGCGAGGCGATGCGCCTGAACCCCAGTAATGAGAATGCGCACTTCAACCTCGGCGTCGCGCTCCGCGACAAGGGTGACGTGGATGGCGCGATCGCAGAGTATCGCGAGGCCCTGCGCCTGGACCCCTCTGATGAGATGGCGCACAACAGCCTCGGTGTCGCACTGGACCAGAGGGGCGACCGGCGGGGTGCTCTGGAGGAATTCCGCGCGGCCTACATGCTTGACCCCAAGAACGCATTCTTCAAGCAGAATTACGAGCGACTGTTGCGGGAAGTGAATCAATGACGAGCAGCGCGTGGGGGACCATGGCTTCCGATTATCGCGTCGCACCCATCGCAAACGATGTACGCCCCACCCCGTTGAAGCAAGCGTTATCTGTTCAGTTAAGGAACAACCTCTTTCATTTCAGGGTTGTGCTATCCGTTAGTGAATCTGCTATGTCGAATGCTGCGCAGGTCCGGAAGATTTCAGGGAAGCAGAAAGCTTTTGGCAGAAAATGGAAATGCTTTCCCTGGCCTCATCGTGCAGCATCTCGAACGTCTTCTTGTGATGCTTCAGTTCTGTTTTCCAGCCTTGGCGCTTTCGTCGAGCGCCAAGAGATACTTCAAACACAGCACTGACCCTGCCCTCGGAAAGCCTGACGACGACTAAATATTTCTCTTCTTCCAACAGACGTACTTCAGAAATCTCAAATGTTGACGCCATTTGTACCTCCTTTTTGAGCCGCAATACGTTCGCTCAAAAGCCAGCCCATCATCTGGGGTGGAAATCCCCCCAGGTGATTTCGCCTTTGAAGCTGATGGGCTCCGTCGTGGAAAGCCTGCCGTATGCTTTATAACTCAAAGCGACCCTCACCACGGCCGGGGGGCAGTGGGCAGGCTGATCCTTACTGCCCGAACTGATAACGAGCGGCGCGACTGCGCTGTGCATAGGGACGTACACATTGATCTTCTCAGTAAAGTAGGGCTTTACAAGGCATCCGATCTTCTCGTTTACTGCCTTCTTTGCGCCATTCTCGCTTTCTGCTTCGAGATCTACATCCTTGATGTATACGGATGTTGCGGAGCAGTTCATCACCTCTATCATCGGCTGGCACGGACCCGTTGGCGCCCCCTCCTCGTTTTCGGGCCAGTATTCGTAGAGCCTAATGGGAAGCTCAACTCGGGTATCACGCTCATCCTGGCGCCGTTCGAGTTTGTAGAGGAGCACCAGGGCACACGCCTCCACTACAGTCGCAATACACAAAACGAAGTCAAACCAGATTTGCGGGTTCCAGTTGGGGAGATTCTGAAGGGCTAACATGCGAGGAGTCTAGCACATGAAGATGTGCGGCGAATTCAGATTGTTTATCAGGGTGTCCGAGGGACCCTCAAAGGTTACCGATGAGGGCCAATTATGCACCCAATGGCATGGGAAGCGGATGGTGGGATGCGGGTAGCCATCACGGTCACTCCTCTCGTGACCGTCGGCCTTTCCTTCGATGACGAACCCACGGCCAATTCCAAAGACGAATTGACCGTGGCTACCTCTGGGTCCCCAGCGCTTCTCACCGACCGTGCCCAAGGGCCGCGGACCTAACAAAACAGGTCCACGCTACTTTTGCTTAACACCGAAGCCCCGCGGAAGGCGGTTTGCGGCGCAGTGCCGGGCAATCTATCCTATCATTTGAAAGGTTTTCCTACCGGTAGCCCGAAAGTGGAGGCACCCTCTTGACACTGCCCCCACCCATACTGCTAGCCTATGGAGGTGGGGTGCTGCGACGTGTCGCCCCCGCGCAAGCGGGGGTCCAGGAGTTCGCGACCGTCAAATATCGCGGGTGCGACCCGTTACCGCCGCACGAGCGCGGGAGGTGGATTCCCGCCTGCGCGGGAATGACACCGTAAAGAGTTTGGCCGCGCGGATGGCTCCGAACGACGAAAGCGCGCGGCTCATGCGGAGAATGGAAGATTTCAACTTTCGGCAAGTCTGGCGGGTCACCAACCTGCTCCTGAAGATTAAACGCCAAGCGCGGGAGGAAGAAGGCTGGGAAATGCGCCAGCGATCCTTGAATGTTGATGAAAAAACAGCAGGTTAGCGAAGAATCAGGTGAATTGTGATGGCTGTAGCAAAGAACCAAGTACTTGAAAATAGGAAGGTTACAGGAACCGTGCGTAGGCTAGGCTGAGGAGAGAAAAAAGGATGTTAAAATGAAGGTATATCCTTGAATGTTGCTGAAAATAAATGAGATACAAAATTGACTTGGCGCAAATTCACTCCGAACCTTGAATGTTGAACAAAAATAAACCACTTATCGACGCGAACCTTGAATATTGGTGAAAGGAAAGGAGAAAGACGCTGGACGCGAGATGGAGTGTGGTCGACGGTAGACGGGAGCCATTCGGGCAAAATTCAGGAGGGATCTCTCGCCAAGCCGAGCGCAGTTTATCCTGGAGCGGCCAGAGCGAGATCCGTCGCGGAGTTTACCCTGAGCGCAGCGAACGGGCTCGGCCTGACAGCGAAGGGCTCCGAATGACAGATGGCAAGTCTTCTTCCGCAGCCTCTAAAGCCCCGTCCCTGCGGGTTCGCGGTGAGGAATTAGGGCTACGCTTTCCGGAAGACAAGTTCTTGGCCTTTGGCAGAGATCCCCACGCGGTCACCCGCGTGCACTTGGCCGGTGGCCATCAAGCGATAGAGAGGATCCTGAAGCTCGCACGCCAGAGTGTGCTGGAGGTGCGCGGCTCCGTACTCGGTGTCGCACCCGTGGCTCAGCAACAACGACTTGGCGCTGGCGGTAAACTCGATCCGAAAAGGCGTAGTCGCGTGCTGGTGGAAAATCCGGCTGACCTTGGCGAGCTCGAGGTCAAGGATTTTCTTCAGGTCCGCGGGGCGGAGCGGGTGAAAGACAATGGTTTCCTCGATGCGGCGCAGGAATTCCGGAGGGAAGTGGCGTTTGAGCGCGCGCAGCGACACATTGTGGAAGTGGCGCGCTTTAGTGTCCTCCTCCGCCAGTTGCGGGATGAAACCGGAGGGCGCGGTGGCGCGCAGGCTTTCCTTGGAGCCGATGTTGCTTGTGAAGAAGAAAAGGCAGGCGGAGAAGTCCACCTGTCGGTTGCGGCCGTCATTCAGCTCCGCGCGGTCGAGGACGCCCAAGAGCAGGGAATAGAGCGAGTGATGCGCTTTTTCGATTTCGTCGAAAAGGATCAGGGTGTAGGGAAACTCCGGCGTGCGGTAGCGCTCGAGGTTCTCGCGCGTGAAAACCGGTTCGGTGTCGGCATGACCGATGTAGCCCGGCGGGGCGCCCACCAGCCGGGCGGTTTCGTGCTGCTGTTGGTACTCGGCACAATTGATCTTGAGCAGCGAGCTGGGATTGCCGAGCAGGACATCTGCCAGCGCCTCCACGGAGTAGGTCTTTCCGCACCCCGGTGGCCCGAGCAGGAGGACTGAGCCCATGGTCCGGCGTGGCTGGCGCGCTTGCACTTCAATCCGCTGCAGGAGCCGAAGGATGGCGTCGGTGGCCTGCGGCTGGCCGACCACGCCGGCGGCCCAACGCCGCGCCACGTGCTGGAGCCAGGAACTCCTGGCCGCGGGCCGTAACGTGACCCATTCTTTGGGTTGGTGCTGGACGGCTTGGCTGCTCAACATCGCTCCTCGCGCATCTCACTCTTCCGGTTTTCTTTAGGCCGGCCACACAGCCGGTGACTTGAGCCTTACACTTCTTCTTCGGCAGGTTTGGCGTTGAACTTGAGGGGCGATGGCCGCTTGGCGCTGGCAGCTTGGGTCGAGCGATTTTTTGTGCCGAATTGTGCCCGAAATCAGTTATAAGTGTGGAGCGACTTGGCGCGAAGATCCTGTTTTTCGCGCGCCCAGCTAAGAAAAATCTTCGATGAGGGTTGGCTTGCCGAATCCACCCCAGCCAGGCTCCCCAACGTATTGGCGTTTGCTTCCCATCCTGTTTTTCTTTTCCGGGGCCTCGAGCCTGATTTTTGAGACCATTTTCACGCGTCTGCTGACGTATACCTTTGGCAACACGGCGCACGCGGTCAGCACCGTGCTGGGAGCGTTTTTGGGTGGGCTAGCGCTGGGGGCTTACGCCATCGGCCGGTGGGTGGACCGCCGGGGCGCGAGCCTCTTGACCTACGGGACGTTGGAGCTGCTGGTGGGGCTGTACTGCCTGTTCATCCCTGGGCTTTTCACGTTGCTGACGAAGGTCTATGTGGGGCTCTACCACGCACTGCACCTGGGAATGTGGTCGCTCACGGCGGTGCGCTTCGGACTCGCGGCCGTGGTGATCCTGATTCCCACGCTGTTGATGGGCGGGACACTGCCGGTGCTGGCGCGCTGCGTGGCGAGCGCGGTGGAGGGATTTCAGCCCCTCGTCGATCGCCTCTATGCCTGGAACACGCTAGGGGCGGCGGCGGGAACCCTGGCATCAACCTACGTGCTGATGCCCTCGCTCGGCGTGCGGGGAACGATTCGCCTGGCATGCGCCGTGAATCTGGTGATTTTCCTGAGTGCAGCGGCGTGGATGTGGAAGGGGAGCCGGGCGGAGCCGCGAGCCGTGGCCACGCCCGTGGCAGCGAGGGATCGTGACCCGCATCGCCGCGTGCTGCTGGCGGCCGCATTTCTGACCGGCGTCTTGGCCCTCGTCTACGAGGTCGTGTGGACGCACATTCTGGGTTTTCTGGTGGGCAATACCGTTTACGCCTTCGGCGTGATGCTTTTCACCTTCCTGTGTGGCCTGGGGTGGGGAGCGCACCTGGTGGCGCGCCACCTTGCTCGCCCGACGCTCTGGCCTCGGGCGCTGGCTGCGGCGCAATTATTCCTGGGCCTGGTGGTCTTTGTCACCTTGCCTCTGTGGAATCGCCTCCCGGATCTTTTCGCTCAGGGACTTCAGCGCGCCTGGGTTTGGGACGTGGCCGGCATGGCCTCGCTTCTGGCAGCGCGAATGGCCTACTTGGGCTGGAGCATCTTCCGTCAGGTGCGTCGCGACCGAGTTCCCTGGGCTCGCCTCCTCGAGTTCGTGGTGGAGTTCGTCCTACTGGCGCGGCTCGTTTCCATGGACGCGGCGACCCTGTGGCGGTACGAGGCCGGGGGCTTCGTCGCTGCGGAACTGCTGCGATTCTTCGCCGCGTTCTATCTCCTCATTCTGCCCTGCCTGCTTTTGGGGATCAGCTTCCCGCTCCTCCTCAATCTTGCCACCCAGGCCGGCGGCGTGGGCGCGAGTGTGGGCGGCATCTACGCCGCCAACACCGCCGGGACGGTGCTGGGCTCCGTGCTCACGGGGTTCCTGGTGCTGCCCGCGCTCGGCTCCCACGCCACGCTGCAGGCAGCGGCGACGCTCGATCTACTGCTGGGGTTGGGCTTTGCCTTGCTGCTCGTCCCGCTCAGTCGCGCCCGCCGTTGGGTTCTGGGACTGGTGGTGGCGTCGTTGGTGCTGCTGGTGTGTGGGGGGGCGGCACAATGGGACGCGCGCGGGCTGACACGTGGGACCTACGTCTACTTCAATAACGGCTGGCCTATCGACCGAGTTCTTTATTTCGCCGAGGATGTGCAGGGCGGGCTGACGTCGGTGATCGCCATGGGGCAAACGCGCGTCCTGCTCTCGAATGGAAAATTCCAGGGCAATAACACCGGGGAGGTCGCCGCGCAGGCACGCTTCGCCCTGACGCCGATTCTGTTCACGCCGCGCTTTGAGCGCGCGCTGGTGATCGGCCTGGGCACCGGCAACACCTTGCGCGTGGTATCACTTTTCCCATTTCGAAGGATCGAGGCGGTGGAGATTGCCCCGCATATTGTGGAGGCCGCGCGGCAGTGGTTCGGAGATGTGAACGCCGGCGTGTTCGACCGCGACCCGCGGGTGAAGCTCATCTTGGCCGACGGGCGGAATGTCCTGCTGCTCACGCGCGAGCGCTACGATCTGATCACCATCGAAATCTCCTCCATCTGGATCAGTGGTGAAGCCGACCTATACAACCGGGAATTCTACGAGCTCTGCCGGTCGCACCTGGCCGAGCGCGGCGTGCTGCAACAATGGGTGCAGATCCATCACATGCGCCCGCAGGACCTGCGGGTGATCCTGAACACGGCGGCGCAGGTGTTTGCGCACGTGGCCTTTTTCCTGGGGCCTGAGCAGGGGTTGCTGATTGCCTCCCCCGGCCCGCTCGAATGCGACGCGCGCCAAGTGGCGGCGCTCGAGAAGGTTCCGGGCGTCCGCCCGGAGCTAGTGGGCCTGGGAATCCCGAGCCTATGGTCGCTGCTGGGTGAGCTGGTGCTCTTCGACTCCTCGTTTCGCCAGGCGACGGGCGCTTTGCCCGGGGCGCGCGGCCTACCCGCGGATTTTGCCTCCACCGATGACCGGCCCTACTTGGAGTATCAGACCCCAAAAGGGAATGCTGCTCCTTATAATACCGCAGAGGTTAATGTGCGGCTTCTTGGGCGCTTTCGCCCGCCGCCGCTTCCGCCTGAGCTGACGGTACAGAACCTGGCGTCCGACGACGACTGGAACTTGCTGCTCGGGTACGTGCTGGAAGGGCGAGGGGATGCGGCGGGCGCGCTCACGGCTTTCCGCCGGGTGGGGGGAAGTGTGGCAGCGCGCGCCGCTGTGGAAATCGATCGCCTCGCCCCAAATGCGCCGCGCACGCGGCGCTGACCAGAACTGGCGGAAACAGGCGGGTGAATTGCCGCTTGACACTGCCTCCAATTTCGCAATAATTCTTACCTTATGAAAACCTCGAAAGCCAACTACCCACCGGCTGCTGCGTACACGGTGAAGTCGCTGGTCAAGGCGCTGAGCATCCTGGAGGTGCTGGCGGAAGAGGAGCCGCCTTACACGCTCACGCAGCTCAGCCGGCGCTTGCACCTGCACGTCAGCACCGTGCACCGGCTGCTGGTCAACTTGGTGCGACACGGTTTTGTAGAAGAGGATCCCATTTCAGGAGGTTACCAGCTCAGCTACCGGGTGCTGCGCATGGGGCTGCGCGTTCTGGACCGCCTGGATTTCCGCCGGGCGGCGCAGCCGTTGTTGCGAGACCTGAACCTGCGCACCAAGGAGACGGTGCATCTGGCGATTCTGCAGGAAGGGCAGGCAATCTCCATTGAGAAGTTCGGCAGCCCGCAGCCCGTAGGGCTGGATGCGCGCTTGGGCGGCGCGATGCCACTGCACTGCACTGGAGTGGGCAAGACGTTGCTGGCCTATCAGAGCGACGAACTGTTGAACCAAATCGCCCAGGCGCCGGGCCTGACGCGCATGACCTCGCACACGATCACGGCCCTGCCGCAACTGCGGCGGGAACTGGAGCGTATCCGCGAGCAGGGCTACGCGCTTGACCAGGAGGAAGCTGTGGACGGCCTGCGATGTGTGGCCGGAGCCATTTTCAATCACGCCGGCCAAATCGTGGCGGCCTTCAGTGTGGCGGGACCGGCCACGCGCATGACTGCCGCGCGAATTCCCGAAATTGCGCAAATGGTGCGCGAAACTAGCCAGCAGATATCCTACCGGCTGGGCTTTCGCACCGACCTGCGCTCCCTCGGCGCACCGCTGGGCACAGAGCCGCGTTCCGAGCGGGGTGCGTCGCGGGGGCGGACGGCAGAGGCAGGGTAGCCGGCAGGGGGCCACCTCGTCATGCACTGCAAAAGCGTGGATGCGAATGTGTGGGTGATTGACCACTTTTAAGCCTAGCCAGGATTTCTCACCACAGTTGCGCGGCGCGTATGGAGCTGGCCAACTGACGACTGACAACTGAGACCTGACCACTGACGTGCTGAACGCCGATCGCTCTCAGCACGCTGCGGGTGTGCCCGGTCATTTGTTCGAGGCGACGGCGGGAGGCGCTTCCGATTTGGGGGCATAGTAACCGGGGCGAGTGCGAACCAATAGCTTGGTCCTGCTACGGGGTAAGAAGGCGTCCACGCGGACGTTGCGGAAGGAGCCGTCCTTCTTGGCATTACTGGGGTAGTAGGCGAGCGTGTACTGGTTGCGGATGTCGCGGGCGACCTGGCGGCAGGTGCTTTCGACCTCGTCGAGCGCCTTGGGGAAGTAGGGCTCGCCACCGGTAGCCTCCGCGAGTTTTTCGAGTACTTTGGCGGCGCGGTGTGCTTCGCCGCCGTGGATCTTGAAAAGACCGCCCGGTTCCTCGGAGCCGAGCAGGCCGATGGTGTAAATGACGGCGTTGGATTTTTGCGCTCTGGCCAGGAGCTCGTCGAAGGTGTAGCGGCTGGCGTTGTCCTCCCCGTCGGTGATGACCAGCAGAACCTTCTTGTCGCGGTTGCCGAGCTTCAGGTGGTCGAGCGAGGCATAGACGGCGTCGTAAAGAGCCGTGCCGCCGCGGGAATCGATCTTGTCGAGCGCCGACCTTAAATCCTCAATGTTACTCGCAAATTCACCTGGTGTATCGAGGTAATACACATCATTGAAATTCACCACAAAGACTTGGTCCTGGGGATTGGAGGTTTTGGCAAAAGTGAGCGCGGCAGCGTTTACGGACTCGCGTTTCTGCTTCATGCTGCCGCTATCGTCGATGACAATACCCATGGTGACGGGGATATCGGCATGGCTGAACACGGAGAGCTTCTGCGGGGCGCCGTCCTCAAAGACGCGGAAGTCATCCTGGTGGAGGTCGTTTACCATGCGCCCTTTCTTGTCGAGCACCGTGGCGTGCAGGACGACCAGGTTGACGTCCACGTTGATGGTGTATTCCTTGCCCTTTTTTTCGGCCTGTGGTGTGCCGGCGGCAACCGGCTGCAGCGCTTGGGCGCGCAGGGCGAGCGGCGAGCAGAGCAGGATGGCAAGGAATCCCCTCCCGAGGAGCGGGATTCGGCCGTGCGGGTCATTGAGTCGGTGCATAGTATCCGGTTCGAGCGTAAACCTGGAGAGGGGGCAAGCCTTTGGGCGGGTTCAGCTTGACCTTGATGCGCCTCCAGCGGCCGTCGCGAATCAGGTTCGAGGGCTTGTAGCCCAACACATATTGGTTGCGCAGCTCGATGGAGATTTTCTCCGCGATATCGGGCAGTTCATTGGAGTCTTCGACACTGAACATGCGGCCGCCCGAGACTTCCGAGAGTTCGGCGAGCATGCCGGGGCCGCTGTCTTCCTCCGGGGTGCGAGCCCGGGCGGCGGGCGGCTCGAAGATGCCGACGGCGTAAATCTGCACGTCGGATTCCTTCACCGCGCGCTTGATGTCATTCTCCGTGTAGCGGCTGTGGTTGTCGCCGCCGTCGGAGATGACCAGCAGCGCTCGGCGGTTGGTGGTTGCTTTCTTCATCTCGTTCAAGCCCAGATAAATCGCGTCCAGAAGTGCCGTCCTCCCTCCTGATTTTACGAACAACAGCCGGTCCTGCAAACTTTCAAACTTCGCGGTGAATCCCGTGATCAGGTCCGGCCGGTCTGCAAAGCTGATGAGCATGAACTCATCCTGAGGGTTGGATGTCTTGAAGAACTGCAGGGCTGCTTCCTTGGACTTCTGGATTTTGTCGCCCATCGAGCCGCTGCTGTCAAAGATCAAGCCCACGGAAATGGGAGCATCCTCGGTGGAGAAAGCCACGACCTTCTGTTCCACTCTTTCGTCAAACACCTGGAAGTTTTCCTGGTCGAGGCCGGTCACGATCCGGTCGTACGGGTCGGTGACCGTGACATTGACCACGACCATGTTCACGTCGACCTGCAGGGGAGCGACGTGGATGGGAGGTGTGCGCACCGTGACGCGCGCCTCCGGCTGGTTATCGGGCGGTGGTGTTGGGGCAGTCTTCTCATCGCCCGCAGCGCACCATACCTGCGTTCCCAGCAGACCCACCAGGGCAATCGCCACTACCCCTAGACCCCGGCCCAGCGAAGGAGCTGTCATGCTAGCAGCCCTCTGGAAAGGGAACTGAGCCACGGCTCGCAGGATCGCCAGCCCAGCTCATTGTCCCGACGTTACCCCTCCGAGCATTCTAACACACTTCACTCGCGGTTGCTGCGCTACGCAGGCACGGGTTTTGCCTTTTTGCAGAAAAACGGCCGTCCTTTGCAGGATTAGGCACGGATTGACAAAGGAAGCGAAGGGCCGAGCGAGCATACCGCGGATATTTGCCATTGACAAGCAAGGAGGAGCATTGGATAATCGCCCGTACCGATTCCTTCCGTCAACTGGTTATTTCGGTACAGACAGAGTTTTCAGCAGGCGGCGTTGCGCGAGGCGAGACGCCAGCCGCATATCATGCCTTGTTACCGGATCGCCAATCCGCAAACAGCATTTTGGGAGGCGTATGGGTGCCAAATACATCTTTGTCACCGGAGGTGTAGTTAGTTCGCTGGGGAAGGGGTTGGCCTCCGCGTCCGCCGGGGCCTTGCTTGAGGCACGGGGGCTGAAAGTCTCACTGCTGAAATTTGATCCCTACCTGAACGTCGATCCTGGCACCATGAGCCCGTTCCAGCACGGCGAGGTCTTCGTCACCGATGACGGGGCGGAGACGGATCTCGACCTGGGGCACTACGAACGCTTTACGCGCACCCGCATGCTGCGCGACAACAACTGTACCGCGGGCCGCATCTACGAGACCATCATCACCAAAGAGCGGCGCGGCGATTACCTGGGCAAGACGGTACAGGTGATTCCGCATGTGACTAACGAAATCAAGGCCGCCATTCGCAAGGTCTCGAACGACGTGGATGTGGTGATCGTAGAAGTGGGCGGCACGGTGGGCGACATCGAATCGTTGCCGTTTCTGGAAGCGATTCGCCAGATGCGTTTGGAGCAGGGCCGCGAGAACGTGGTGTTTGTTCACCTGACGCTGGTCCCTTACATCGGGACTTCCGGTGAACTCAAGACCAAGCCCACACAACATTCCGTAAAGGAATTGCGCGAAATCGGTATCCAGCCGGATATCCTGCTCTGCCGCACGGACCATTTCCTTTCCGCGGACATCAAAGCCAAGATCGCGCTGTTCTGCAGCGTTCCGGAAGAAGCCGTCATCACGGCGAAGGATGTGGACAACATCTATGAAGTGCCGCTCGTGCTCGGGCATGAAGGTTTGGATACCCAGATCCTGCGCTGCCTGAAGTTGCAGACGGCCGAGCGCAACATGCAGCCCTGGACGGACCTCGTGGAAAAAATCCGGCATCCCCTGGATGAGGTCACCATCGGTATCGTGGGCAAATACGTGGGCTTTCAAGATTCCTACAAGAGCCTGAACGAAGCGCTGTTCCACGGCGGGCTCGCGCGGCGGGTGAAGGTGAACCTGGCCTGGGTGGAGGCGGAAGGTTTGGAGGGCGGAGCCTGTGAGGAGCAGTTGCGTGACCTGGATGGCATCCTGGTGCCGGGAGGTTTCGGCAAGCGCGGCATCCTGGGAATGCTGAAGGGAATTGAATACGCGCGGACGCGCAAGGTGCCTTATTTTGGGATCTGCCTGGGCATGCAGTGCGCGGTGATCGAATACGCACGCAACGTGTGCGGTCTGGAAGGGGCTGACAGTTCGGAGTTTGATCCTTCCACACCGCATCGCGTGATCTACAAGTTACGCGAACTGCGGGGCATTGACGAGTTGGGCGGCACGATGCGCCTGGGCGCGTGGACCGCGCGCCTGAAGCCGGGTTCGTTCGCTCACCAGGCTTACAGCACTGCGGAGATTTCAGAGCGCCACCGCCACCGTTACGAATTCAACCGGGAGTACGAAGAGACTCTGGTGGCACACGGATTGGATTTGACTGGGGTGACTCCTGACGGAACGTATGTGGAGATCGTAGAAGTCCGCGACCATCCCTGGTTCTTGGGCTGCCAGTTTCATCCGGAATTCAAGTCCCGGCCCCTGGAGCCCCACCCACTTTTCACGGCGTTCGTCAGCGCCGCTTATCAGTATCGACTCAAGCGGCTGAGTTCGAAGCGCGAGGGTATGCAGCCGGCGCCGGCCCAGAGGCTTGCTGCCAGTGGAACCGTGGCGGCAGCCCAGGAGGCTGGCTCCTCGAATTCCTGAGGGATCTTGCTGGGCCGTTCGCGGCTGTCCTCCCAACTGCCTGGTCCCGACAATACCGCCTGTTCATCCTCACCGATGGCCGGGAGGGAACGCCACTCGGCCTTCACCGGCGCGCCCGGAGAGGCGCTTGAGATTTTCGAAGGTTCCGAGGACTTCGCACACCGAATCTGAAGGAGAAGCGAATGAAGAAATCATGTCGATTGTTACTCGCCCTTGCCGCCGCCCTCGTACTGGGCGGTGCGGCGGGGGTGACGCGTGCCGCCGTTTCCGAAGCGGACCAGCAATCTTTGCGCACCCAGTACGTGGGCAAGGTTCTGATCATTCGCAAGTGCGCGCGCGTGGCAAGCCAGTATGACGTTCAGGAAGATGGCACGGTGAAAGGTGATTTCCAGCCTGGCTACTGGTCTGTGGACGGAGCCGTCCAGGTCAAAGACCTCGAGTTTCACAAAGACAACGTAACGTTCAAGTGCCTTAAACTCTGGGCGAACATCAAGGACGACGGGCAGCTCCACTACTTTCCCGCGGCCACGGCCCTGAAAGGAAAAGCCGGCGATTATCCCCAGACCACGGATATCGTTTTTCGGACCAGCCGGGAGAGCCTGTCGGCAGCGGAGATTGCCGCGCGCGTCAGGAACGTTTGCTTGGGAGAGCAAGACTCGATGCTGAGCACGGCTCCGCAGCCCATCGCGGCTTTCATTCAGAAGGTCCCGGCAGAGGTGGATATTGATCCGGTTACGGGCCTGGGCTTTACCGGCAAGCCGCCGAAGGCGATTGCGCAGCCCACGCCGAACGAGTCACGCGAGGCCGAGTTGGTGGGGCAATCCGGCCGGGAGAGCTTTGTCGTGTTCGTAGACGATCAGGGCAAAGCTGCGGTCGTCGGCTTCACGCATCTTTTGCAGTACGGCCTGGAAGAAACCACCATTGAAGCCGTAAAGAGCTGGAAATTCGAGCCGGCAACTAAAGATGGGAAGCCGGTAGCAATCCGGATCCCCGTTTCCGTCGACTACAAGGCGCCGGATAAGAAATGATTCCGCGAACGGAGAGGTTCGGATCACACAGTGTGCTGACGCCTGGTTCCGCCGGGAGGGCGTGCAGAAACGGAGAGAATCGCCGGTGCTCTCCCCGGGTCCGAATCTCTTGATCCCCCGGAGTCGCGATTCTGCGAGAATAAGGCCATGAGGCGTGTGGTACGCGTTGGCAAGCTGGCGCTCGGGGCGGGGCAGCCGCTCGCGGTGATCGCCGGCCCCTGTGTCCTCGAGAGCGAACATCACGCGCTGAAAATGGCGGAGCGCTTGGCCGCCGCCGCACGCGAGTTGCGCGTCCCTTACATCTTTAAGGCATCGTACGACAAGGCCAACCGAACATCGCTCGACTCCTATCGCGGGCCTGGCCTCGCGCGCGGGCTGGAAATCCTGGCACGGATCAAGAAGGAGTTCGGCGTCCGCATCCTTACCGATGTCCACGCAGTGGCCCAGGTGCAGCCTGCGGCCGAGGTCTGCGACATCCTGCAGATTCCCGCGTTTCTCTCGCGCCAGACCGATCTGCTCGTCGCCGCCGGCCGCTCGGGCGCCGCTGTGAACATCAAGAAGGGACAGTTCCTCTCGCCCTGGGATATCCGCTACGCCATCGAAAAAATCCGGAGCACCGGGAATGACCGCATTTTGGTGACGGAGCGCGGCACGAGCTTCGGGTACAACAACCTGGTCGTGGATATGCGGGGCTTGGCCGTGATGAAAGAGTTTGACGTTCCCGTGATCCTCGATGTCACCCACTCGCTGCAGCTTCCCGGCGGAGAGGGAACCCGGAGCGGCGGCCAGCCCCAGTTTATTGAGCCGCTGGCGCGTGCGGGCGTTGCGGCGGGAGTGGATGGCGTCTTCATGGAGGTTCACGATCGACCCGCCCGGGCGCTTTCCGACGGGGCGAACGCCCTCGACCTGCGGCACTTCAAGCCGCTCGTGGCGCGGCTGCGCGACTTGGGGAACTTCATTCGGAAGCTTTAGCAGGAAGTGGAAAGGTCGGCCAGATTACGCCTTGGGCGGGTAGGCGATCTTTTTTTGCAATAGGTTGACGGCTTTGTTTTGCAAATGATGTGTCGCCTAGGACTTATACACATGTCAATAGATAGTCACTGCTATAATATCTTAAGGCAAACCAAATCGCAGCAAATGTAGCGCCGACCTCCGCCGCATGCTCAGGCCCGCCAGGGCCGATAGACTGTGGCCCACGGCGGCAGGTGGTGTGAAATAATGAAAACAGCCCTCGCCCTTGGGGAGAGGGTGGTCCCGCAGGGCGGGACCGGGTGAGGGGTTTCTTCCTCGTGCGCATCCCAACCCAGCGAGTTCGCGAACTTCGTCGCGGCCAGACGCAAGCCGAGAAAGCTGCATGGTACTTGTTGCGCGACCGAAGCGTGGGCTTGAAATTCCGCCGCCAGTACCCCATTGACGATTACGTGGTGGATTTCTACTGCTGTGAAACGCGCATCGCCATCGAGCCCGATGGGAGCGTGCACGCGCAGCCGAGTCAGGCGAAGAAGGACAGCGCCGAGGATGCCTACCTCAGAAGCCTGGGCATCCGCGTGCTACGGCTTCCGAACGGACTTGTGCTCGAAGACCCGGAGGGATTTCTCCGCAAAGTCCGTGAAGCGGCGAGAATGCGGAGAACGTAAAGAAGATCCGCCCCGATTTTTCAGGGCGCTGCGCAAACTCGGGAGGGAAGAGACCCCTCACCCGCCCTCGTACCTCGGTCACCCTCTCCCCTGGGCGAGGGCCGTGATCTCTTGCGCGCGTGCAGGCGCCCTCCCCTGGGAGAGCCCTGGATGTTACCCGCCGTGCGCGGGCGAGAGCCGTGGGGAAGCCCTGGGGAGGCCCTGGGCGATCCCGCTTCAGCGGGACCGCCGCTACGCGGCTCGCATCCGCTCGCTTCTCCTCCCCTTGGGGTGCTTTGGCCAGCGAATGAGAGCGTGAGGATTTGAAGATGAGAGCCGCCCCGATGCATCGGGGCGCTACGCTTGCTTCCCGCGCCGAGATCTGAAGGTGAGCGCCACCTGCGCTAACCCGCGAGCACCTGGCCGAGAAGCAGTCCCTCGACCCGTTCTGATGTACCATCTTTATAGGTGACGCACCGTGGGAAACGGCTGAGCACAGACTCGTATGGGTGCTCAGCCCAGGGGTTATTGTAGAGGCAGAGGTCGTTGTCATCAATGTTCCACGGAGACAGACGCGAGCAGAACGCTACCGCGCTAAGCCGCGTGTAACGCTTGCCATGATCGGACGCGCCTTCCAGCCAAACGCCCCTAGGCCGAGACATCCCGAGCTTCATCAGGTCTGGACCCATAGAGAACCCATGAGCAACATCGTCCCAGCCAAACAGTGCCAGCATGATGTCCACCCCGTGAACCGACCAGTCGGGAACGTTTAGGGCGACTACAAAGGGCGCCTCGAGCCTGCCGTACTTCCGCGCCTTCTCTGAGATCGCATCCCTCATTCGATCCACCATCTGTTCCAAAAGGGTCTCCTGCGCAAGGTTGGGGTAACCCAGGACCCGCACCGTCGCGTCCTCTCTTGCGCTCTCCTTTCGGGGCACCAACTGGAACCGGATCCTACACGCCCCCCACGCGTACTCCCAGCTCGGCAGCGCTGCGTAGCCCCGCGTCCGCGAGACCCCCAGGACGGTCGAATAGTCGCACGAGCCCAGTTTGTCCAGCAGGAACTCGAGCACGGGCTTCCTCGGGAGCGAGCCCGACGGGTCCCCGGTATAAAAAACAAGGAGAAGGTAGTCGCGGCGCGGAAGCCGCTCGTTGAGCCAATCGCACAGCGAATTGATTATTTGCTGCGCCTCTCTGGTGGGAGAGGGCTTCGCGGAGACGGTTACGGCTTCAAGGTACCACTTGAGGCCGCAGGGGTCCTCGACGCGAAAGTCGGGCTTTGTCGTCCTGCTGCTACCGCCCGCCTCGACCTCAACCCGGCATCCAAACCGAAGCAGGAGCTCGTGGAGCAGCAGTTCAAAAAAGGCTGCATTGTGCTGTTGGCCGTCCTCCGAACGCAAGCGCTCGCGTAAGTTCCTCGCGTTCGGCTCCGGGTACCGCAGAAACCACGACTCCAAACGCTCCCTGATCGCTCCTTCCTGAGGACTAATCGAGCGATTCAAGAAGGCGAATGTTGCCTCGCCGTATTCCGGTGCCCTCGAATAACTTCGGATCTGCTCGTCAAAGAGCCTCATCTATGCACGCCCAAGACTCGCCACAGCCGTCGAACGCGACTATAGCACCTCTTCGTCCCGACGAGTAACATCCGGGTTGACCTAGAACAGGCTGTCTTGCTCGGACTTGCTCTTCCGCTCGGCTTTTGCGAAGGTCTCAACGCGGTGGGCGGGGTATTCGAGTTTCTTTCCCGCCAGCAATTCGGCGACGGTGAAGATCTGCAGGCGGGGATAGCGGCCCGGAAAGTCCTTTGATTCGTAGAAGCCCGTGGCGGCAGCTTCCGTGAGCATCGGCTTGGTGGGCTCGCGCAGCGTGATAAGTACACCGATTGGAGCCTTCTCCCGTTCCAGCACGCCTTTCAGGTCGCGGACGTGGTTCACGCCGATGTAACCGCTCTTGACCTGCACGATCACCTGCTTGGCTTGGCCACTCTTGTCGTCGAAGAAGTTGATGTAGCCGTCGATGCCGGTGTCAGCGCCCTTCTTGTGATCCTTGGCGGGCCGCGCATTCACCAAGTCCACCGCCCACCACTCGAACTGGTGGGGGCTGATTTCTTTCAACGCCTCGGCGCCCTGCACGTCCGTGGGCGCGCCGATGATCTCATAAGGGCTGAGATCGTTGTGGAAGGTATCGCGCAGGCGGCGCTGCACCAAGTTGATGGCAAGGTAGGTAATGTCAATTCCAATCCAGCGCCGCTTGAGGCGCTCAGCGACGGCAATGGCCGTGCCGCACCCGCAGAAGGGGTCGAGAACAAGGTCTCCTTCGTTGCTGCTCGCCTTGATTATTCGTTCGAGCAGAGCTTCGGGTTTTTGGGTGGGGTACCCAAGCTTTTCGGCAGACTGCGCCGACAAAGGGGGAATGTCCGCGATGATCGATTGGATAGCCAAGCCTGGCATGTCATCAAGGTAACGCTTGTACCTGGGCACTCCTCCCTCCTTGTCGGGCCAAATAATTCGCCCCGCTTTGTCAAGCGCCTCAAGTCGGTCTTGGACTGTGGCGCCCGTGATCCCGAGCTGCTGCATAAACCTGGCGGGGAGCGCCCAGTGGCGGCCCTTTTTGGTTGGGTTGACTCCTCTCCAAGGTTTTCCAGACTCGCCATGCCGCACACCTGCCGCGGTCAAGTTGTCGGACATGAATGGCCGATTCGTGTCAGGTTCGACGGAGCTGTAGAACCCTTTGACGTACTCAGAGTCGTAGCTTGTAAATTGCGCGTTCCAGGTGAAGTCAGCCGACCGGGTGTAGAAGAAAATGATGTCGTGAATGTGGTTCCATCGGTGAGAGTCACTTCGTGCGCTCGTTCTCTTCCATACAATTTCATTCCGAAAATTCTCAGGTCTGAAAACCGCGTCCAACACAAGCTTTAGATAGTGGCTCGCCGTCGGATCACAGTGCAGATAGATGCCGCCGGTGGGCTTGAGCACGCGGTGCAATTCCACCAAGCGAATCGCCATCATCACGAGATAGGCCATCATGTCGTTGCGGCCGAGGAAGGCCAGCAGCGCCTGCATCAGGTCAGCAAGCTTGCGCGGGCCGCTGGTTACGATTTCCTTGTATACTGCCTCGGCTTCCACGCTCCACTGCCAAGTGTCCTCGAAGGCCGTGATCTGGGCGGCGGATTCCTCGCCGGTCTTTTCCTTGAAGAGCACGTTGTAGGTGGCGTTGGAGTTGAAAGGCGGGTCGAGGTAGATCAGGTCAACGCTCGCGTCCGGCACCTCGCGCCGCAGAATGTCCAGGTTATCGCCGAAGTAGAGTTTGTTTTTCCAGTCCATTACCGCAGAGCATACCACAACAAATGAAGCAAAGATCAGCGGGCAGAGTTGTTTTGCGGCGTAGCTGCGCTTGCTATGATGCGCCTGCGGCCTTTCCCGTGAATCGGGGCAGAAATTGCTCGGCGACAAACGTTTCGATGCGGGTGGAGGTAGTGTTCTGTGCCGAGCGAGGCTTGAGTGGCGCCATGTATCCGGAGTTCAGGGATTCTGACATTTCAAGCAGAAGGTCAGCCATGTTGGAAGACAGACCTGCCTGAACCAAGGCGGGTTTGATTTGCGCGGGCCCGAGCTGCATATAGCCGAGGTCGGGTCTGCCGATCGCTTTGCCGATGACGGACGCCACCTCCTGGTAAGTCAAGTCGCGCTGCCCAAGGAGCTCCCGCGCCTGTTTGCCGCTGAATTCAAGTTTCAGCAACGCCCCGGCAGCCGCAGCGCCAATGTCCCGCGTGGCAATCATCGCCACCTTCAGGTCGCCACGCAGCGGACCGCCCATCACTCCGAAATTTCGGATGATCCCGACCTGAGGCAGGAGGTTTTCCATAAAGTAGCCCGCGCGAAGGTAGACAGCCTTCAGCGAGGCAACCCCGTTCAGTTTCTGTTCCAGGTTATGCAAGCCAACCACCGGCCCCGTCTTGTCCGGCTTGTCGGCTCCAATGCTGCTGAGAACGACGGCATACTCCACGCCAGCCTTTTGAACCGCCGCCACCAGGGCATCGCTCACCCGCTCCTGGTCCTCCCGCACGTTGGGGATCGCTGGGTTGGGTGGAATCATGAGATAAACAGCCTTTGCTCCGCTAAAGGCCTTAGTGAGCGAAGCCGCATCGCCGACGTCGGCAACGAATGCGTCGGCGCCCTTCTGAACAAGGCGTTCCAGACGCTTGGCGTCGCGGCCAATCACTCGAACCTTCCCCCCATGGGCCAGCAGCTTCCCGGCAATTACACCCCCTGTATTTCCGCTCGCACCGATAATCGCGTACATGGTTACACCTCCACCTTTCTTTAGATGTCCGGAACCCACGCAGGATTCATGCTGTTGTTTGGACCGCGAAGTTCGCAACACGCTAACGCGGAAGCTGGTAGCGCAGCGCGGCAGACCCGCAACCCAGGAGAGCTCGGAGTCTTCAGGCATTTTCGAATTCTCCCGCGTGGGGCCGAGGGCGAGGTTATAAGCGGCGTCATGGCTTGCGCGCAGGTCCGGAGGGCCGGCAGACGGCAGCCCATGGTCTCCTTTGACCCGTCCGCCATTAAGATCGGCGGACCTTCGGCCGTGCGCGGGCGCAAGCCGTGGGAAAATCGGTCCCTCACCCCGGTCGCCGCGGCTGGAAAGGATTTGCCGGGGCCGCGCACGAGTGGCTTGCGCAAGGCGGTTTGGTGGAGAGCAATTCCCCTGGGTATCTTGATTTGACGGGCTCCCAAAATCGCGTTATGTTGCTGGGGTCGAAATCCGCTGGCGGTATCTGTGTAGCCTCTTGACTGGCGGTTATGGCCTTCACGATCCGCAACTTGAAAATCCGTGGCCAGATCCTGCTGGTGACCTTGCCTCCTCTCTTCGTTTTGCTCTGCGCGGTGGGGCTCTTCCTCTACGCGTATTGGAGTGCCCTCCATACGGGAAGATCGACATCACGATCCAAGGAAAGCGTGGCCCGCGGCGAGGCGCTGCTGCGGCACGCCACGGAAGCCTCGATGGCCGTCCGTGGATATGTTTTCACCCGCCGGAAAGATGTACTCAACCCTTACGATAAGGCCGTGGCTGATGCTCAGGAAGACCTGATCGCGCTGCACGAGCTGGAAGCGGAGGATCCGGAACAACTGCAGGAAGTGAACAGAATTCGGGCGGAATTCGACCAGATGCAAAGGGTATGGGCCGTGCCCACCATTGAGAAAGTCCGGCGCGGCGAGGACTTCGATGTTCCTGCGTGGGTGCAGGACGGGCTTAGGCGGATGGCCGCACTCCGCTTGCAGGTGTCGGGTCTGGTGAAAGAAGATGATGCACAGTATGCGGACCAGACGCGGGGAGCGGAATGGGTGATGCATCGCATGCTGGTGGTGGGGGTGGGCCTGGCCGGACTCCTGGCGGGCATCCTGATCTTCTTGGCGCGCGCTGTGACGCGTCTGATTGTGGTTCCGGTTCTGCAATTGATCCGCGCCTCCGAGCAGGTGAGTCGGGGCGAATTCCAGCCCATCCTGCCGCCCCTGGTCGACAACGAATTTGGAGTTCTTTCCCGCAGTTTCTCCAACATGACCGCCGCCTTGCGACGCGAACACGAAGAGATCGCGGCCTTGAACCAGTTTTCGGAGGCGGTCACCCAGTGCACCTCGGAGCGCGAAGTCTACGATCTGCTTCTGCATTCCCTTAAAGAGCGCTTCCAGCCCCGGCAGGTGATGGTCTTCAAATTAAACGCCTCGGAGAACTACCTGGAGGCCGCCGCCACCCTCGTGCCGCTTCCCAAGGAGGTGGGCGCTTGGCCGGTGATCGAAGAGCCGCACAACTGCAAAGCAGTGCGCACCGGGCGCCACTTCCGTGTGAACGACGTGAGTATTGAGCCGCTCTGCCCCTCCAAGTTCGTGCTGCCCACCGAGGGAAGCTACTATTGCGGGCCCCTGATTGCGGGCGGCATCATCATCGGCTCGGTGCGGATGGAGGCGGCCAAAGACCTCTGGACGCCGGAGCGCGAACGGTTGCTGGAAAGTTATCTGAGCGGCGCAGCCTCGGCGCTTTCCAACCTCCGCCTTCTCGAGACCATGAAGCAGCAGGCCAACATTGACGTGCTCACCGGGCTCTACAACCGGCGCTTCCTGGAAGACTACGCGCGCAAACTCTTTGCGATTGCCCGGCGGCGCGCCCAGCCCGCGGGGCTCCTGATGATGGACTTGGACCATTTCAAGAACTTCAACGACGTTTACGGGCATGAGATCGGTGACCGCATCCTGCGCCATTTCGCCAAGACCGTTACTACCTGCATGCGCGAGACCAACCTTGCGGCCCGGTACGGCGGCGAGGAGTTTGTGGTGCTTCTCCCCGACACCGGGGCGAAGTCCTGCGCGCTCGTGGCCGAACGCATCCGCAAGGCGGTGATGATGATGGTGGTGCCTTCGAACACTGAGCGGCCGCTGCCCCAGGTCACCGTAAGCATGGGAATCGCAGTTTTCCCGGATCACGGACAAACCCTGGAAGAAGTGGTCCAGGCTTCCGACAAGGCTCTTTACGAGTCCAAGCGCGCGGGCCGGAACCGCGTCACCGTCTACATTTCCCAGGAAGCCGCAGCGGGCTAGTCCCGTGCCCGCCTGCTTAGGTTCTTTTCGGAAGCGTTCGCAGTCAACCAAAGCGCCGTGTGGACAGAGCGGGTTCGGGACTTCTTTGGGCGGTCAGGGGACTAGCCTGCCTGCGTAGCTTGCCTGCGCAAGCGGGGGAGGCTTCCCGCGCTCTTCGTGGGGCCGAACGGTCCCGCTCTGAGCGGCAGCCTGTTGGGGGGTGAGCGCGGTTCGACTTCGCTCAACGTCTCGATCAACGTTGAGGGACCGCTCGCGCCACCAATTCCGAGTTCGAGGGCGCGGGGCCCCAACGGGTCTCTTCCCGAGCTTCTCCTTGAGCAGAACCCGAGCTGTGCTATGATCCTCACTCCGAGTCGAGTTTCCATGAGTTTAGAGACTGCCCGCAAAGTGCTGGAAATCGAGGCGAAGGCGCTCAGCGATCTCGTGGCTCGCCTGGACGAGCGGTTCACGCGGGCGGTCGAGCTTCTGATGGATTGCCGAGGGCGCGTCGTCGTGGCGGGCATGGGAAAGTCCGGGCTGGTGGGACAGAAAATTTCCGCGACGCTGTCGAGCACCGGCACACCGTCTTTTTTCCTGCATCCCGCCGAAGCGCTGCACGGCGACCTGGGGCGGCTGGTGCGGCATGACGTTCTGCTGGCCCTCTCCTACAGCGGCGAGACAGAGGAATTGTTGCGGTTGCTCGATACCGTCAAGCGCCTGGATATCCCCTTGATTGCCCTGACGGGGAATGTTTCTTCCACGCTGGCGCAGGCCAGCGACGTGGTGATTGACGTGGGCATTCGCCAGGAGGCTTGCCCGCTGGGGCTGGCTCCTACGGCTTCCACTACGGCCATGCTCGCCATGGGCGATGCGCTGGCGATGGCAGTGCTGGAAAAGCGCGGCTTCGACGAAGAGGATTACGCGGCGCTCCACCCAGGGGGCGGGCTGGGGGTGCGGCTACGGCGCGTCGAAAACGTCATGCACACGGGCGAGCAAGTGCCGGCGGTTGCGCCGGAAACCCGCATGCCCGACGTCATCTATGAAATGAGCCGGAAGGGTATGGGACACGCGGCGGTGGTCACGCATCAGGGCCGGCTTCTCGGGATCATCTCCGACGGCGACCTGCGCCGGGTTTTGCAGAGGGAAGGGGACCGCGCGCTGAGCTTGACCGCACAGGATTGCATGACACGCTCGCCGGTGACCATCAGCCGCACCGAGCTGGCCACCAAGGCGCTCAGCCTGATGGAGGGCCGCAAGATCACTTCTCTGCTGGTCATTGATGCGGAGGGAAAGCTCGAGGGCGTGGTCCACATCCACGATCTGTGGACAACCCAGATGTTCTGAGATCGCAGTCGCAGTTCGGCCAGAACCCAGGTGCGGGCGCGGTCAGTTCTAAGAGTGAGTTGGCTGCGGCTATCTGTCTGACCGATCATTCGGCGGGCAGGCCGGGACATTTCAGCTTCGAGAGTTTTAACCACACACATGCGAAGAATCTCCAGACAACTGCTGGCACGCGCCAGAAGAATCAAGCTGCTGCTCATGGACGTGGACGGGGTCCTGACCGACGGAAGTATCTATTTCCTGCCACGCCCCGGTGGCGGCGTGTTTGAGACCAAAGGCTTTGACTGCCGTGATGGCCTGGGTATCCGTTTGGCCCACCATGCCGGGATCAAGACCGGCATCATCACTGGTCGCGGCTCGCCGGTCATCGAGGTGCGTGTGAAAGAACTGGGGATCCATTTCCTCCAGCAGAACGCCCTGGAGAAAATCGAACCCTACGAAAGGATTCGGCAGGCCGCTCACGTGCGAGACGAGGAAGTGTGTTACGTTGGCGACGACATCGTGGATCTGCCTCTCCTCAAACGGGTAGGCTTGGCGGTGTGCGTGGGGGACGGCAACGAGTTCCTACGACGCCACGTCCACTACTGGACTCGCCGCCCGGGTGGTGCGGGGGCGGTGCGCGAAGCCATCGAGCTGATCCTGACGGCCCAGGGGAAATGGGCCGGCATCCTGAAGTCCTACATGCGCGGTGACCGCGCCCTGAATCTCAAGCGCACAGACGAGATTTCCTCTTAAATCCCACTGGTGATCCTGCCCCGCGGGACCGCTTTTGAACCCCGATCCCGAATTTGGATGGCTTTCAATGTACTTCCAAGGCTGAGTCTACTCGCTGCGCACGGAGGTTTCTCCTCCTGTCAGTGGCCCCTCTGTGTCCTCCGGGGCCAGCCGAGCCTCAACACAGAGGTCGCTGAGATCCCCCGTGCCCTCGGTGTTGGGGGTTGAGAGGCACGGAGGTCACGGAGAACTTCGTTCTGGCTGTGGCCGCAGGCCGCGCGGCGCCACGTGCTTTCCTATACGTCCTGAAAACCCGCGGGGCGCTTTTCGCGCGGGCGACCTTCCCGACCCACGACCATCCTAATAGGTTGCGGAAAAACTCGCCCCCGACGAGGTAGCGGCGATCCCGATCGCGAACATCGGGACAGGTTTTCACATCGCCACAGGTCCTGTGTTTTCATCGCCAGCATGGCGACGTCCCGATGAAATCGGGACAGGTTCCGTCGCCGCTACACGTTTTTCCGCAACCTGCTAAGTGAGTTCTTAGGCTTCCCCGATAGTCGAGAGATGCCTGGAATACCCCCAAAAAGCACCTGGCGGGTTCCTCTCAGAATGCTTGGCGAGGATAGAAGTATAGATATCTTCATTGCCCTCAAGGAGTTAGCGAAGTGTGCTTTCTTAAGTTTTTTCTAATAATTATCTAATATTAAATACATTGACGACTAGATTAAGACATTTTAAGATGCAGGATGTTCACAGTTTCGATGCACAACGCGCGGCAACACACCCTCGCACGAGGGAGTTGCCAGGATTAATCGCCGTGGGTCCAATCTGGATTCCGCGGCATCCTCTTTTTTTCAGAAGCGCACGCGGTGCTCCCTGCCGGGCTCGCGCCAACGCACCGATCCGGGGAAGCTACCATGAGCCAGGAATCCTGCTACCAGACTCGACCTTCCATCTTATTTTTCTTCCGCAAGCCGAAGAAGACTGCACCAAATCGGGCCGGAGCCAGAGCCGCCGTATGGGCCTGTGCGGCTCTGATGGTCTTGATGTGCCTGCCCGTTCCATCCGCGCGGGCACAGGGTTACATGTTCGGCCGCGCCAGTTTCTCGCTGGGTAGTCCCGGTGACGGGCGGGCATCCGTGGCGGTCGGGGATTTCAATGGGGATGGGATGATCGACCTCGCCATCGTACAGGCCAGCCGCAATAGCGTCGCGATCCTGCTGGGCAAGGTCGATGGCACCCTCGCGCCTGCTACCTACTATGAAACCGGCAACCAGCCGGTTGCCGTCGCGGTGGGTGATTTTAGCGGTGACGGGCGGCAGGATCTGGTCATTTCCAACCAAAACTGCGGATCGGCATCTTACTGCGGGACCAATGGGTCAATTTCCATCCTGCTCGGCAACGGTGACGGGACGTTCCAGCAGCGCACCGAATTCACTTCCGGAACGCAACCGGGGTCGATGGCGGTCGGGGACTTCAACGGCGACGGTAAGCTGGACTTGGCGGTTAGCAACGGAGCACTGAACTCTGTATGGGTTCTTCTCGGCAATGGCGACGGCACGTTTCAGGCGCCCGTGTCCTACAGCACTCCCGCCGAGGCGGTGTGGGTGGTGGCCGGCGACTTTAACGGAGACGGCAGACTCGATCTGGCGATCGCCGACTCCGGCGACATGGTTTCGATCTTTCTCGGAAGAGGCGATGGCACGTTTCAACATGCCAGCGACCTGCTGGTGTTGTTGGGTCCCAACGCGGTCATCGTAGGGGACTTCAACGGCGATGGTATTGCCGACCTGGCGGTGACCTACCAGCAGGAGAACGCCGTCTCGATTCTGCTCGGCAATGGCGATGGCAGCTTTCAGCCCCGGCTGGACTATCCCACCGGAATCTATCCGACCGCCTTGGCTGCCGGCGACTTCAATGGCGACGGTCGGCTCGACTTGGCGGTGGCGAACGGCGCCGACCAGACCTTCTCGATTCTGCTCGGCAATGGGGACGGAACTTTGGAGGCGGCCGTTGACTACCTGTTTCCAGGCGGACCGGCGGCGCTAGCGGTGGCCGACTTCAATCGCGACGGCAAGCCTGACCTGGCCGTCGTCATGAGCGCATTGGGAGCGGTTTCTATCGTGACCGGTCGAGGTGACGGGATGTTCCCGGAGCCACAGGCTTACGGAAGCTCGCAAGGTTCCTGGGCGATCGCGGCGGGAGATTTCGATGGCGATGGGAAACTGGATCTCGTGACGACCAATCTTGCCGACAACTCGATCTCACTGTTTCTGGGCGGCGGCGACGGAACCTTCCAAATGGGCGCCGCATCTGGGGCCGGGCAGGTGCCTGTGGCGGCAGCCGTGGGAGATTTTAACCGGGACGGCAAGCTGGACTTGGCGGTTGTGAACCAGACTTGCACTTCGCTGCCTTGTTCGCCGGGCTCGGTTTCGATATTCCTCGGGAACGGCGATGGCACATTCCAGCCCCGCGCCGATTATGCCGCCGGAAACATCCCGGTTGCGGTGGCGGTAGCGGACTTCAACAGCGATGGGATTCCCGACTTGGCGGTCGTTAACAACGGCTTTGGCTTCAGCAACAGTATCTCGATTCTGCTGGGCCGAGGTGACGGCACATTCCGGAGCGGCGGCACACTGCTGACAGGGACCGGGCCGTTCCAGGCCGTCGCGGCCGACTTTGAGGGCAACGGCACCGTGGATCTGGCGACGGGGTTTAACGGGGGGATTTCAATCATCCCAGGCCGTGGCAATGGAACGTTTGGAACGCGATCGGACTATGCCACTCCGAACGGCGCCTTGGCGATTGCTGCGGGTGATTTCAACCGGAACGGCAAAACCGATCTGGCCGTGACCACAACCGATTCCGTGGTTGTTCTCCTGGGCAATGGCGACGGCACGTTCCAGTCGGGCCTGTCCTACTACCTGGGCTCCTCCGCAAACCTGGAGTCAATCCTCGTTGGAGATTTCAACGGCGACGGCAAGCTGGACCTGCTGGTGGGGAAGTCCGGCAATGCGGTTTCCATCTTGCTGGGCAATGGCGACGGCACTTTCTTGCCGCCCGTTGACGTCCCGGCCGGCAAGGCCGTGCACGGCTGGGTGACGGGCGATTTCGACGGCGACGGTGGCCTTGACCTCGCTGTGGCGTCATTCGGGTCGAATGCGGCTTTCGTCACGTTGAATACACCGGTCTTGGGACTGTATCCGGCCGGACTGAAGTTCGGCGTACAAGGGGTGGGCACTTCGGGTCCGCCGGCGGCGGTCACGGTCAGCAACCCGAGCGGCGCCCCCTTGCATATTGCGAGTGTTACCGCCGGCGGCGCCTTCACGCTCACGAATGGGTGTCCCTCGACTCTCGCGCCGGGGGCGAGTTGCGCGTTCAGCGTGGTGTTTGCTCCCACCGCGGACGGCGATTCCGGCGGTATGCTGACGATCAGCGACAATGCTCCGGGCAGGCCGCACTATGTGACCTTGCAGGGCACGGGGATTGGCGGGCCGACCGCTTCCGCTTCCCCCAGCAGCTTGACCTTCGATGCGGAAGAAGTGGGAACCGCCAGCGTGGCGAAAACTGTAACGCTGGCGAATCAAGGGAGCGTGGCACTAAGCGTCTCGCGCATCGCGGCCAGCGGAGATTTCGCGGCGACGGACACCTGCGTCCCGAGCCTCGCTGCGGGCGCCGAATGTGCGATCTTGGTGACTTTCACTCCCACGGCGCCGGGCACGCACGCGGGATTTCTGACCATCACCGACAACGCCGCTTCGAGTCCGCAAACGGTGGCCCTGACGGGGAGCGGCGTGGCAAAGCCCGCGGCGAGCCTCTCAGCCTCGAGTCTCGCGTTTGGTAACCAGCGCGTGCACACCACCGGTTCGTCACAAACCGTGAGCTTGAGTAATCCCGGAAACGCGCCGCTCGAAATCAGCAGCATCGACGTGACGGGGGATTTCGCCGCCACCTATAACTGTCCCGCGTCTCTGGGAGCAGGAGCGAGTTGCACGATTTCCGTCAGCTTTACGCCGGCCACGAGTGGAAGCCAAGTGGGCTCGCTGAGTGTAACGGACAACGCCGCAGACAGTCCGCAGGCCGTCGCGCTCACTGGAAAGGGCACGGCACCCCAAGTCTGGTTATCGGCGTCCAGCCTGAGTTTCTCGAGCCAAGTGGTCGGGACAACTGGCAGCGCCCAGTCATTGACGCTGAGCAATACGGGCGATGCGACGCTCGCGATCAGCGGGGTCACGGTGACGGGCTCCGACAGCAAGGATTTTTCGCTTCATAGCGCGTGTGGAGGATTGCTCAATCCGGGAACGAGTTGCGGCGTGAGCCTGACCTTCACCCCCGCCTCCGCAGGCAGTCGCATTGCTACCCTCCTTATCACCACAGACGCTGCAGGCAGCCCGCAGGCCGTTCCGCTTACCGGCACGGGGGCGGATTTTTCCCTGAGCGTGTCAGCGGGGTCGGCGACGGCGCTCACGGTCTCGCCCGGCCAGCAGGCGGTGTTCCACATTACGCTCGCGCCGGGGGGAATGAAGGACACGGTCGATTTCAGTTGTGCGGGAGCGCCGACAGGGTCGACTTGCCAGGTCTCACCCGCAACCGCGCGTCTCGACGGTGTGACGCCGGTAGAAGTCACAGTCTCCGTTCAGACCACTGCACCCTCGGCCGCCCTGTTCCGAACACCTCAAATCCCGGGGGGACTTGGCGACCACGGAGAACTTCTGATGACCGTGGTGATGTTGCTGGCACTCCTGGCGATGGCGGGCTCGGTCGCCCCGGCTTTCAGGCGATGCGCCGCGTGGGCGCTCGCGACGCTCCTGCTCGCGGCGGCGCTGTTGCCGGGTTGCGGGGGTGGCGGCCAAGTGGGCAGCGGGAGGAGCCTCTCTCAGCCCGGGACTCCCGTGGGTGCTTACACCCTGACGATCACGGCATCTAGCCGGGAAGTGAGTCACAGCACTACGCTGAGGTTGTCCGTGCAGAAGTGAGCCGGAGGTCTGAGCAGTGAATGGTAAATAGTAAATTATGAATTATGAATTCTCAATCATGGATGCGAATCTCGCGGCATGTGGCGAATGTGGTCACGGTGTTTCGTAATTCAGAATTCATGATTGTCTCGGACACAGCGCGTTTCAGCCTCCATAATGCCATATTCTAAATTGCCTCAGAAAGTATATGGTTCTGCTTAGTAATTCATAATTGATAATTCAGAATTCATAATTGCCTCGCTGCCCGAGCAGCGGCAATCCTACCAGCCCCCGCCCCCGCCTCCGCCTCCCCCACCTCCCGAGGAGCCGCCTCCTCCACCCCCCGAACTCGAACCAGGAGCAGTGGAAGCGGAAGAAATCGCGCCAGAGAAAGAGCTGCCCAGCGAGGTTGCGAACGCCGAGGCTGTTATCGGGCTCCAGTTGGGGCTGGAGTACCAGACGGGCGAATATCCGGTCGTGCCCGGCTGTGCGGCTCGCGCCAGCACCGCGGCGAACTTTTCGCTCCACGCTTTCTCCACATTCAGCGCCATGGCGTGAGGGAGGAACTTCTCGAACAGCTCGGGAGTCTTCTCGAGTGGATTCAGCGCTTTGTAGCGATCCTCCTCCACGGCGGCCAGGAACATGCGGAAGCCCTCAATCTGATCCAGGAGCGCGCGGCCCGAGCGGGTTGGCGCTTTGAGAAGGTAGTGGAACAGATAGTTGGTCAGGACGAGGAGAATCAGGACGAGAACGACCGCGGGGGAAGAGGCCCACGCCAGCCCGACCAGTCCGACGAGCTCGCCGATGAGGAAGGGAATGGAAAACACGCTGATGATCAAGGCCTGGGTGCGGGCGGCGGCCTTGTGATGCGGATCGGAAAGCGCATTCCTCCACGCCGCAAACACCGCGAACAGGAGCACCGTGCATCCCAGGCTCCAAATCAGCAGCCAGAAGGTAATGAAGAGCGCGAGGGGTTTCTGCGCGCCCTGGATTGAAAACCCACACCGGACAATAGTCAGGAAGGAAATCAACAGGCCCGGAATCAGGTAGCGGCTGTTCTTGAAGAAGTAAACCCTCTCCAGGCTGGAACGCAACGCGCGGTGAAGAGCTTCGATCGCGCCGCCGATGCGAGCGTGGTTCGTGCGTTCCAGGCGAAGCGTTCCGCCTGCCGCGAAGAGCTTGTCGAGGAGGAGTTTCTCGTCGGGCGTGATCTCTGGCGAGCTCTCCACGCCCCCCCCGCGGGAACCAGCCGCGGCGCCAGCGGGCGCCGGCGTCGCCTCCAGGCGCGTCAGAGTGTATACGCCGGAGCCATCCTCCTGGATCGCCAGTCGCTTCTTCACCGCGAGGTCGACAAGGTTCGAGACCAGCGCCTTCTGGTCGAAGGCCATGCGGTTCACGTAGCGAATCGCTGCGGGTGAGAATCCCCGCGGTGGCTCGTACCTCGGCATGATCACGCCCTTCGCCGGATCGCGCCCCACCAGGAACCACGCGGCCGTGTAATAGATGAGAACCACGATCAGCCCGACAACCCCGATCAGCGTGACTTGGTTGTCTTCGAGGAAGTAATGGAACTTTTCTTCGTCCGTGGGAGGGCGCACAAATCCCTTGGGCCAGCGGACCACGATGGTCAGGCCTTCGTGTGGGCCCAGTGCTCGCGTCGTGCGGAAGTCAGCGTTGCTATCGTTATCGCCGGAAGCGACGTAATCGGTTCCCACCGAGTCCTCTGGGCCTGTGTAGGCGTCCAGCAGGATCGCGTCATGGGCGATTCCCTTCGGCAGATGCGCCGTAGCGGAGGCCTCCTGAATGGGGAACACCCACCCGTTGCCCGTCACGTTCCAGTAAAGCTCGTCGTGGTCGGAGAAAAATCCGATTTCGCGATCCACGCTGTAGCCGAGCTCATAGGTGTGTTCGCCGGGCAAAACGAGTTCGCTCTGTTTGCCCAGGTAGATGCGCAGGCCGTTCGACAGCTTCTCCAAGTGGTAATCTTCCGGTTGGTCATCGCGCTGTACGGACGCGACTTCAAAGTGCACAACGTAGGCTTTGCCAAAGCGATCCTGGTAGCGCGTGGGAAAATCGCGGTAGATTCCATGCCTGATCTGCGTGCCCATGGCGAACACCGAAATCGTCTCGCGCACCAGGAGTGTGGCGCTTGGATTGACGGTGATGTCGCTGTGATAGGAAAGGATCTGCTCCCTCTCTATCCCTGCAGCGTTTCCTTGCGCGAATAACGCAGCAGCAGAACCACAAGCGATGACTGCCAAAAGAGTGCGTGCAAGAGCGGCGAGTTGCTTGGGCATGTTAGCCTCCCCCCGCAGTCCAGCGAGCCGGGCAGGGAAGAGATGAAACTGCACCGGGACGTTGGCAGCTAACTTACCACATTCCGCGATGGGAGGAAGCCGTCACTTGCCGGAGTGGGAGGGAGGCGCCCGTTTCCTCGGTTCAACTCACTACCACAATAACTTCAGGCCGAACTGAATCTCCCGGGCATCACGTGCCTGGGTGACCTGGCCAAAGTTGGCGTCACCGACAGTACTGTCAGGATTCTCAAACTGCGCGTGATTCCAGGCGTTGAAGAACTCCGTCCGGAACTGCAGCTGCCAGGTCTCGCGAAACTGAAAGTTTTTTTCAATTCCTAGATCCCAGTTATTGAGGCCCGGTCCAGTGATGATGTTGGCGCCGGAATCTCCAAAGAATCCGGTTGCTGGTGTGGCGAAACAGGAAGGATCAATCCAGTACAGGCCATTGCTTCGGAGGTTCTGATTATTGAGTTCCGCTCGCCCGTTGCACAGCCGGTTGGCTCGAAAATTCGTTAACACTGCTGCGGTGTTATTGGGGGCATTGACTGTAAACGGATTCCCCGACGAAAACGTGGTGATCGCGTTGAGGGTCCATCCCCCTACAAACCCATTCCAGATCGGCGAGGTCCCACGCAGCAATCGCCTACCTGTGCCCACAGGCAACTCCCAGACGGCGGCCGCCACCAGCCTCTGCGGGATGTTGAACCCTGCCGTGCCCTTGTCGCAATCACGGCATGACGCCATCTGGTTCAGGGGCGAGTTGGCTCCTCCCTGCATGGTGTCGGTGAGCGCCTTGGACCAGGTGTAGTTGGCGAGAAAGCTGAAGCCACCCGAAAACTCGCGTTGGAACTTCGCGGTGAGCGCATTGTAACTGCCGAACGCCGCATTCGCTGCGAAGAACACGTAGGAGTATTGCGAGTAGGGCATAGCCGAGGCGTTACAGGCAAGAGAACCCGGCTCCGAGCAGTCATCCGCGTTCCAGCGGATGGGAAGTTTACGAGATTGCGAGCCGATGTAGGCAAGCTCGACCAAGGTGTTTTTGTTGAGAGAGTGCTGAATGCTGAGGTTCCATTGCTGGGAATAGGGCGTGCGCACTCTTTGATCCAACGCGAAAACTGTTCCCGTGAGGCTGTCGGCAAACCCCGGTGTGATGGGCACCTGCGAAATGGCCGGAAACACGTTCTCTCCCAGAACGTACGTGGGTTGCGGGTTGTAAGGGCTGTTGGCGATCGATTGAACGATCGACACTCCAGGAGCCGTAATCGCGAAGAGCTGGTAGAGCGCCCTTTGCGAAGGGTAGTAGACTCCCGCGCCCGCCCGGATCACCGTTCCGCTCCAGGACTTGGGTTGCCAGGCGAATCCCAAACGAGGGTAGAAGTTGTTCCAGTCGGTTCGACACACCTCCGGACTGATTTGCCCGAGTGCGGCGAACAGCACCTTGCCCGTCTGGAAGTCAAAGGCGTGAGGATACTTCTTGTCGTTTCCAGAAGGGTTGGGTGGCGTCGGCAGATACCAGCCAAGACCGAAATTGACCGTGAGGCTGGGCCGCGGCTTCCAGGTGTCTTGAAAGTACGGCTCGGCCTCTGTCCAGCGAAAATGCGTGCGCGGCATCGAGGTGACCGTCCCACTAATGGGCACGCCCAGCAGAAAATCGGCAAAGGAGTTCCCGGTGCCAGCCACGGGAGTCAGTTGCCCATTTGCACCAGTTGCCAATTGGGCGGTGAAGACGCTGTTGAAAACCAACGTGCCCCGGGCGTTCCAATTCGCACTTTCCTGAACCGTCCGAACGTAGTGTAAGCTTGACCCCAACTTGATCTCGTGGTTGCCGTGCAGGTAATTGAGGGACTCGTACATCCGATAGTTGTTGTCGATGTTCCCAATCAGACTCTGACTCGTGCCAAATGAGCTAAAGCCGCTCAGGTTGATTCCTGGGACTCCGTTCCCGTCAGCGGTCCCGGTCAAGCCAAGTTGCTCCTGCAGTCCAGCCTGACCGATTCCCCCGTAGAAAAGGGATGGGCGGGTCCAGCCCAGGCGGAATTCATTGACCAAGTGCGAGCTCAGCGTGCTGGTCAGTTGCACCATAGCGAGCTGAGTATTCATATGGTAGAAGAGCCCTGAGACTGGGAAGAGCGCACGGTTGTCCACCGGGGTGTTCTCTCGTATGTATTGGCCGAACAGCGAATGGTTCCTTCCCAGGTTCGCATCCAGCCGCGCACCGATCTGATTGGAGCTTTCCGTCTGGAGCGGCTCCCCAAAGACGTTCAGCGGGCGCGCGTTGTAGTCCGAACCTGGCAAGTAGTAAGCAAGCAGCTTCTTGGCCACGGGGTTGATTCGGTCCGACGGAATAACATTGCCGGGGAAAAGCTGCCGCTGCCCCGTGGCAGGATCAAAGCTTCGTGGGTCGTAAATCTTCGTGGAGAGGGCAGAGAAATCGCCGTTGAACATGTCCTGCGTGGGAGCGAAACCTCCCTTCGTTGCCGCCAGTACTTGGCGGAATCCCTCGTAATTGGCGAAGAAGAACAGCCGATTCGGCCGAAGCGATCCTCCCAGTGCGCCGCCGAACTGATTGCGGCGAAAGGGACCAGGATGGGGTTGCGCCTCGAAGAAATTCCGCGCGTCCAGCGCATTGTTCCGCAGGAATTCGAACGCCTCGCCGTGCAGACGGTTGGTGCCGGATTTGGTCACGACGTTCACAATGCCAGGATCGGGACCCATGGCGGGCAGGAAGAATCCCTGCACCACCTTGAACTGGTCAATGGCCGAGATCGAAACATTCAAGGAAGCATCTCCTAGCCGACTGCCCGCGACCGAGATGCCGTTGACGGTGAAACCCACCAGGTCCTGTTCGGTTCCCGCTATCGTGATATCGCGATCGGCGTGACCGGTCTGGACCGACAGGAAATTCGAAGTTGGAGTGCCACCATTCTGCGCGGCTCCAGAAAGGTAACCCAACTGGAGATAGTTCCGCCCGTTCAGAGGAAACTGTTGCACGCTGACCGGCTCGATCAGTGTGCCCAGTTCGTTGGAGCTGGGTTCGAGCAATGGAGCCGAACCGCTCGCTTCGATGGTAACACTCTGCGAACTCGCTCCGAGTTCAAGGATGACGTTTTGAGTCGCGTGCTGTCCAACCGTCACCCTGAAATCGGAAAGCGAATAGGACTTGAAGCCTTCAATGGCAACTTGCAGCGTGTAGCTGCCCGCCGTGACAGAAGGAAACATATAGAGACCGGCGTCATTGCTTCGTGTCGCGAGTACACCCCCCGTCGCCATATTGACCAGCCTCACGGCGCAATCCGGCACCACGGCACCGGAAGGATCCTCGATCACGCCGTCCACGACACTGTTGCCGGACTGAGCCTGGAGGCGGCAGGTCACCCCTGAAAACGTCATGAGCTGAATGGAGAGCAAGGCAAGAATTGCCTTCTTCATGGTTTCCCTCTCGGACCACCAACGCGTCAGACCAGGCGGCGAGGAGGAGGCAGGGTCCGTGCGTTTGCGAATTAGCGATTATGCCGGGATTGAGTCCCGAGCAGGCGAAAGCTAGCAGGGCAACAGGACATGAACAATGACAAAGCGCACATTCAGGGCTGATGTAGGGCATTCCAAAACAAATCGTCTGTTAATTGTTGGTGGATAAGTCGGACACAGTCTGAAGCTAGTAGATTCGCACGCAGGGTGCATCCGAAGCGGTGACCGCGAGTGCAGTCGTGTCTGCCTACCTACGATGCTCCGCGATGGGAGGAGGCCCTCACTTGCCGGGATGGGAGGGTTTCGGGCGGAACATCTTGCCGGCTTCCCGCGCCACCATCCGGCGTGGCGCAAGGCGCAGCGAGGCGACCATCAACCGGTTGAGGAACGTCGTGATGGCCAGGCTGCGGCCACGGTCAAGAGCTCGTAAGCCCGCCTCCATCACTGCTTCGGGTGCCTGCAATCCGCCCGGGAACTCACGCTTGGTGTACTGGCTGGCGTCGAAGAAGTTGGTAGCCGTGCCGCCGGGGCAAAGCGCCACAACTTTCACGCCGTAGTCGCGTACTTCCTCCGCCAGCGCCATCGAAAAGCTCGTGACGAAGGCCTTGGTGGCTGAATACACACTGGTGTAAGGAACGGGCTGGAAGCTGGCCGTCGAGGACACGTTGATGATGCCGCCGCTGCGCCGCGCGAGCATGGGAGGCAGGAACAGGTGCGTCAGCTCGGTGAGCGCTACGATGTTCAAGCGGAGCATTTGCGACTGGCGATCGAGCGGCAGTTTCCAGAACTCGCCCTGCGCGCCAAAGCCCGCATTGTTGACGAGTAGGTCAACGACGATGCCGCGCTCGTTCAGAATCGAGACCAGGCGCTGCGCGGCGCCCTCCCCGCTGAGGTCCTGCGGGACCACCTCGATGCGCAGGGAATGCTTCTCGCGGATTTCGCGCGCCAGGTCTTCCAGCTTGTCCTTCGACCGCGCCACCAAAACCAGGTGCTTGCCGCGCGCCGCGAGGGCCCGCGCAAAGCACGCGCCAATGCCGCTCGAGGCTCCGGTAATGAGCGCGAAATTCCCTCTCGTCATTTCCAAGGTCGGTGGGTTCTTGTCCTGCGGATCAGACATGGTTAGATCTCCCTCAGACTCGGCGTCGGGCGGACGCGGGGGAGGCTGGTCTTAGGGGCTTCACCGGCGCCAGACCGTTCCGATACGCGGGGTTCACGTGCCGCGCGCCCGCTGCCATCAGTCGCTCGGCCTCGGCCTGCGATTTGATTCCCCCCCGCGCCCCCAGCACCGTGCAGTTCAGACCGGCCATGGCGTTGGAGAAATCCAGCGTGCGCGCGATGTCCCATCCGGCCAGCAATCCATAGATGAACGCGCCGTGGAAGACGTCGCCCGCGCCCGTGGTGTCTACCGTTTCGACGACAAACCCCGGCGAGTAGTAGAAGCGGCCCTCGTGGTAAAGCAGTGCGCCGTCGCGGCCCAGCGTCATGCCGGGCACACGCACTCGGTACTCGCGCGCCATGTTTTCCAGCACTTTGAAGGGGTCGGCGTGCCCGGTGACAGCGGGAAGGAAATTCGCTGAGGCGATCAGGTAGTCGATGTATGGAAAAAGCCTTTCGACTTTTTTGTAGACCGTGTCCAGGTCCGCCACCACCGGAATGCGCGCACGGTGCGCCCAGCGCGCCGCCACCAGGCAAGCTTCCACGTCGCAGCCATCCAGATGCAGCAAGCGCGCCGAGGTGATCGCCGCAGGTTTAACTTCCTCGGGTTGGACGGCCAACCGCGCGTCGCGGTCCCAGAAGACGGTACGCTCGCCGGTCGCCTGGTCGACTATGATGTAGCCAAACTGGTTCGGAGCGCCGCGCACCACCCGCGCGTGAGCGAGGTCCAGGCCTTCGCGCCGCAGGCTGGCAAACTGGAATCGCCCGGCTTGGTCGTCGCCGACCTTGCCGATATACCGGGCCTTCAGTCCCAGCCGCCGACAGGTAACCAGCGCTGTGGCCACTTGTCCGCCAGCCTGCATCGACGCCCCGACCACGCGCTCCTTGCCTCCCAGGGCAGGGAACTCCCGAACCGTCATGACCGTGTCCGTGGCGTTCAGGCCCAGACCGACCACATCCACTTTGGCGTTTGGCAAGCGCACCTCCCCGGTTCCAGAAGGGCAGATACTCTATCACCGTTTGGCGCAGGGCTGGGAAGGGATGAGGCTTAGGACCGCTTCGCGTGCTCGCAGGAAACCAGGCCACGAAGATGTGGGAGCGCGAAACGGTCCCTCCAGGCAGCCACGGGTCGCACCACCTCCCCATCGGGAGGTGGGGACGTAAGTCCGCAGTTTTCTTCCGCGCGGGGAAGTCTCGCCCTCCGGCCTCGACTCTGGTAATCTAGGCCGTCTCGGTGCCGGTCCAACTTGTCGCGTCAACACGTCGTTTGAAAGTAGCAGTAAGCTCCTCTGGGGTCGTCGCTCTGGGATCTTGCTCCAAGAAGGTGGAACGGCACCGGGATGTCATCCTGATCCCGCCCGCCATTAGGATCGGCCAACCTTCGGCCGGGCGGGGAGATGGGTCTGTTTTTCTGAGTCATCGACAACTTGCGGGATTTTTCGTTGCCTCGGCTCTTCAGAATGAGAATGGCAACGTGTTTCTCAACCGTCAAGGTCACAAATCACAGGGGCGAATGCCCGGAGGTCACTCAGCATGAAAAGGCGAGATTTCCTCACTTCAACACTAGCGATTGCTGCCGCCAGTCTGGCGCCGCGTTCCACGCGCGCGGCTGACGGCCTCGTTGAAATCCTGATGAACGAGCCTGTGGGCGACATTGCGCCGGAGTTTCACGGGCACTTCACCGAACACCTGGGCGGGGTGATTTACGACGGCATCTGGGTGGGCGAGAATTCCAAGATTCCGAACGTGGGCGGGATCCGCAAGGCGCTGGTCGACCGCATGCGGCAATTGAACGCGCCGGTGGTGCGCTGGGCGGGCGGCTGTTTTGCCGACAGCTACAATTGGCGCGACGGCACGGGCCCACGCGCCAAGCGTCCCGTCCGCACCAACTTCTGGACCACCGACCCCGATCTGTGGAAGGCGCCCGACGGTCCGCAGAAATTCGAACCCAATACGTTCGGCACCTATGAATTCATGCGCTTCTGCCAACTGTGTGGCGCAAAACCCTATCTTGCCGCCAACGTCCGCAGCCTAACCCCCAATGATTTCGACGAATGGGTGGACTACTGCAACTCCCCGGCAGGCAGCACGACCCTTGCCGCCACGCGCGCCGCCGACGGCAGCAAGGAACCGTTCAACGTCGTTTACTGGGGTATCGGCAACGAGTCCTGGGGCTGCGGCGGCGACTTCAAGCCGGAGGAGTACGCCACGGAGTTTCGCCGCTTCACCGCCTGGGTTCCCGACTACGGACTCAAGCTGCGCTTTATTGCCTCCGGACCCGGCACGGCGGTGCAGGACGCCCAGATCGCCTGGACGCGCGGCTTCTTTGAGGGCCTGCTGGCCAAGGGCCCAGAGGAGCTGGCGCATCTCTATGGCCTGTCGATGCACTATTACTGCTGGACCACCGGCAAAGGGGACTCGCTCGACTATACCGTGGACGATTGGTACCAACTGCTCTGGCAGGCCGACGTCATGGACTCACTCGTGAACAAGCATTGGCTGGCCATGGGTGAGTTCGATAAAGAGCACAAGGTGAAACTGGTCGTGGATGAATGGGGAGCCTGGCACCGGGGCCCGGCGATTGACCCGCGCTACCTGTTCAGCTACGTCCCCACCATGCGGGATGCCCTGGTGACCGGCATTAACCTCGACATCTTCAATCGCCACGCCGAAAAGCTCGCCATGTGCAACGACGCCCAACTGGTGAACTGCATCCACACGCTGTTTCTGGCGCGGGAAGACCGTTTCGCGCCTACGACCATCTTCCACGTCTTCGATATGTACAAATCCCACCAAGGCGGGCGCTCGCTGCGTTTTGTGAGCAATGCCCCTTCGATTTCCTATGGAGCGGGCAAGTCGCTCTGGGGACTTGAGGGCTCAGCCTCGGTGCACGGAAAGACTTTGGTGGTCACGGTGGTGAATCCGCACGCCAGCGAGCCACGCGTCGCGGACGTGGTCCTGCGCGGGGCATCCGCACGGTCCGCGCAAGTTACCGTGCTCGCTGTGCCGGATATTCACGCTCACAACGATTTCGATAATCCTCAAGCGGTCGAACCCAAGAGGGAACCGGCCAATGTTTCGGGATCGAGTTTTTCCTGGACCTTCAAGCCGGCGTCCGTGACGAAACTCGAAATTGAACTGGCCTGACACCTGACGAGCGCGGAGGTTGGCCGGGCGAAGCTCCATCGCTCCGAGGCTGTGAAGGAATTGGCCGAAAAGCAGAATACGTCTCTCGCAAAGCCGCAAAGGCCATTAATCCGAATTTCTCACAACGGACGAGGAAGGACGGGGCTTTACAGGCTCCGGAGAAACCCGTGGGCGCTGTCATTCTGAGGAGCCCCTTCGCTGCGCTCAGGGTAAACTCCAGCGACGAAGGATCTCGCACGGTCATGAAAATGCGCAGGGCGAGATTCTTCGCGCAGTTTACCCTGAGCGAAATGACAAAGATCCTTCGGCTTCGCCTCAGGATGACAGCCCCCGGCACGCGAGTTCCCGGAAAATCAGGCGCCACCCGGTCCATTTTCGGGCTACCGGCAGTCCGCAGGGCGGGCACCCGATGGTTCTGGCTTCGGAGGCGGCTCACACTCGCCTGGCTGAAAATGAATCACCGCCGCGTCGGAGCGTCCCCACGGAGCGTCCATTCTTGACACCTCGTGCCCCGCGCCGCTAGAATAAACTGAGGAGCTAATAGGAACCAATTCGCTGCTTTCTTGCCAGTTAGGATCGAGATGCGGAACCAGACCAACCTGCCAACACGTGACCGGGAAATCCTGGTGGCCTTGATTCGCCAGTTCATTTCGAGCGGTCTCCCTGTAGGCTCCAAGGCCTTAGCCGTGCAGTTGCCGGAGCCCCTCAGTTCGGCGACGATTCGCAACGTCCTGGCGGCTCTGGAAGAAAGCGGCTTTCTGGTGCAGCCGCACGTTTCCGCCGGCCGCATCCCCACCGAACAGGCCTATCGCTTTTATGTGGATCGCGTAGTGGCGGGTGCGCGCCTGGCGCCGGACACCGAAAGGTACATCGACCTGACCCTCCGCTCCGAGGCGGACCGGCTGGAGCGGCTGATGATCAAGGCCTCGCGTACCCTCTCCGAGGTTTCGCACAACGTAGGATTGGTCCTGGCGCCGGCGTTGGAAGAAAAGCTGCTCGAGCACATCAAGTTTGTGAATCTTCCGGACCACCGTGTGCTGGTCGTGATCGTCTCCAAGCCCGATGTGGTGGAGAACCGCGTGGTACGGCTAGAGGACGAGTTCACCCAGGAGGAACTCGACCAGGCCGCCAACTTCCTCAATGCTGAGTTTCACGGCTGGTCGCTCGGCACAATTCGCCTGGAAGTCTTCAAGCGCATGGAGGCGGACAAGGTCCTTTGCGACCGCTTGCTCAAGAACGTCGCCACGCTCTTCATGTGGGGTGCCCTCTCAGAGGAAGAGACCGGACCGCTGTTTGTGGACGGCACGGCGAAGATCCTCGAGCGCCCGGAATTTGAGGACGTGCAGAAGATCAAGCAGCTCGTGAAGACGCTGGAGGAAAAAGTCAAGCTGGGGCGGATTCTGGGCGCCTGCCTGCAAACCCCGGAAACGGGCGTGCGTATCCTGATCGGACGGGAGAACTCCGAGAAGCAGATGCACCATTGCACGCTGGTCGTCGCGCCCTTGCACTACCGTGACCGCGCGGTGGGAGCGCTGGGCGTGGTGGGGCCGACGCGCATGGAATACGATCGCGCCATCAGCACGGTCGATTATGTGGCCCATCTGTGTAGCCGGCTGCTCAGTTCCAATTGAAACCTGGTTTTCAGGCCCGGAGGAGGGTCTGGCAGCACGAGCCCGTCGCCGCGCTCCCTTGCGACCTGATAGAATCGGACCTATGGATGACGAAAAGGAATTAGCGATCACGCCTCAACCCAGCGAAGCCGACGAGGGCACGCCTGCCGGTCCGAACGGCGAGCTTCCCGCCGCGGCAGCGGCTTCGCCACCGCCGCCGGTGTTGGCCGAAGCCTACGAAAAGCTGCTGGCCGAAAGGAAAGATCTGTACGATCGCTTGCTGCGCAAGCAGGCGGAGCTTGACAATTTTCGCAAACGCGCCCAGAAGGAAAAGGAAGAATTTCGCCAACATGCCGCAGAAGATCTGATCCGCTCCCTGCTGCCCACGCTCGACGGGTTCGAGCGCGCCCTCAGCCATCGTGGCGAGAGCGTCCCGGAGAGCTTTTACCACGGTCTGGAGTTGATTTACCACGAGTTGCGCGAGGTCTTGGGCCGCGCCGGGCTGGTGGCCATTGAGACTACCGGGAAGCTCTTTGACCCGCACCTACACCAGGCGGTGGAAACCGTGGAAGCGCCGGAGCGTCGCGAGCATGAGATTGTGGGAGAGTTACAGCGTGGCTACAAACTGAAGCACCGGCTCCTGCGGCCTGCGATTGTGAAGGTGGCGGTGGCAGCGCGGGCCGACGACGTTTCCGCGGGCGGGGAGCACGATTAGAAGATTAACTGATGCCGCGGGCGCGTCGTGCGGAGAGTCCTCCTGCGCGCAGCAGGGCCACCGAGGTTGACGATTGAACCGGAAGCGTGACTACTACGAGGTCATGGGGATCGGGCGCGCTGCCTCCGACCAGGAGATCAAGAGCGCATATCGTCGCCTCGCCATGCAGCACCACCCCGACCGCAATCCCCACAACAAAGAAGACGCCGAAGAGAAATTCAAGGAAATCACCGAGGCGTACAGCGTGCTGGCCGACGCGCAAAAGCGCGCTGCCTACGACCGCTACGGGCACTCGGCCTTTAGCAGCGGGGCCGGCTGGGCGCCGGATTTCTCTTCCTCCATCTTCTCCGACTTCGAAGACATCTTCGGCGACCTGTTTGGTTTCGGCAACGTCTTCGGCCGCACCGGCCGCGCACGCAGCCGCGCCGCCGGCGGGATTGACCTGCGCTACGACCTGGAAATCAGCCTGGAAGAAGCGGCGGCGGGTATGGAAACCAAAATCAAGATCCCGCGCTGGGAGTCGTGCCCGGCCTGCGAGGGAACGGGCGCGAAGAAGGGAAGCAAGCCGGTCCATTGCCCCACCTGCGGCGGGCACGGCCAGCTTCGCCACCAGCAGGGGTTCTTTACCGTCACGCGCACCTGCCCGCAATGCCAAGGCATGGGCCAGGTGATTCGCGACCTCTGCAGCCACTGCAAAGGCGAAGGCCGCGTGAACGCGGAGCGGGTTCTGGGCCTGAAGATTCCTCCGGGTGTCGACGACGGCACGCGCTTGCGGGTGGCGGGTGAAGGCGGCGTGGCCAGCCGCGGCAGCGCCCCCGGCGATCTTTACGTGATTCTCAAGGTCCGGGAGCACCCTTACTTTGAGCGTCGCGGCAACGACCTCTACTGTATGATCCCGGTTTCGATTTCGCAGGCTTCACTGGGTGTGGAAATCCTGGTGCCTACGCTGCGCGGCCAGGAGCGTCTGCGTATCCCCGAGGGAACCCAGAACGGCTCAGTGTTTCGCCTGCGAGGCCTGGGCATGCCCATTCTGGAAGGGCGCGGCCACGGCGACCTCTACGTCACGGTTTTCGTCGTCACGCCCACCCGCCTCTCGCGTGAGCATCGGCGCTGGCTGGAAATCCTCGCCCCCTACGTGCGCGTTGACAACAAACCTCTGGGACGCCGCGCCGCCGAAAAAGTGAAAGACATCTTTGGATAAGGACTCTTCACTATCCTGAAGGTGACCGGAAGTTCATGGGTGAAGAGCGAAAGAACCCTAATCCTCCCCAAAACGGCGATGGAAGATACCTTGATGGGTGGAAGCCTGCCATCCCGCGGGTCATGCCGAGCGGCGCAGCCAGCGGAAGCCAATCGTGATCATACTGGCATTGAAGCCGTGGTTAGGTTCCGTGATACCGGCGTTCGACATATGCATATAGCGCCATTCGACCACAAAGGCGCGCTGCGGACGGAAAAAGTATTGCACGCCGAATCCACCCTGCGGTGAAAACTGCGTCGTCCCGCTCAACTCCGGCGCGCGTGTGCTCAAGGTGGTGCGCTGCACGCCAGCCCCCGCGTCGAAGAACGGAACGAAGCGGCCATGATTCTTCCCGTCCAGCCGAAACAGCACCGCGTAGCCGGTTAGCCGTCCGCCGGGATGAACGGCGTTGCCAAAGATTCCCTCGTTGATAATCTCGAAGCGCCGCACCGGAACGTGCCGTACCTGGAAATCCCGCACGATAAGGCCAAGCTGTGGCTGGGCGATCAGCAATTGAATGTGCGAAACGTTGTGCGGGATGTCGTTCTCCAGGGCAAAGCCTATCTGTGCGCCGAGATTCCAGTGCCCGCGGTTCGTCCAATAAGGCGGCAGAGGCGCCGGCGAGAAGCTCGCGGCAGGAGCCTGCGCGTTGGGTGTCGTATCATCCGCCTTGAGAACCAGTGGAGTCACCACGGCGAACAATGCTACGACCGCGCACATGAACAGCTTCCCAGCCGGGTTCTCCGAGGCTAGGCTCATCTTCTCTCCCAATCCGCGTCTGATGCGTTAGCGTGAGACACTATGTCTTCCGCCCTTGTACACAAACTCCGGCCGAAAATCAATAGTCAAAAGACCCACCACTCGAGCATCGGTGGACGACCGAGCCGGGTGCGAAAATTCGCGGACTTTGCTGACAGGCTACTTACGGTGTTGGCCCGCCATGGCGCCGACGGAAGCTGTCCGCGGGGCGCGCCAGCAGCGATAGATCGTCAACAAGATCTTCAGCCCTGCACGGAGGCTACCCACCACGGTTCCAGAAATCTTCGACTTTCCAAACCGCCGCGGGCGGTAGCGGACGGGAACTTCCCCCGCGCGCAACCCCAGCCGCGCTGCCTTGGCCTGCATCTCCACATTCCAGCCGAAATCCGGGTCGTGCAGGTCGAGCTGCTGAAGCGCCGCGCGCCTCACAATGCGCATGGGTCCAAGATCCGTGAAACGCGCGCCCCAGGCTTTTCGAACCAGCCACGTGGCGAGCCGATTTCCAAAACGCTGCACGGGCGTGAGCGATCCCGGCTCGGGCCGGCCCAGCACGCGTGAACCTACGATCAACTGGAACCCGTTTCTCTCGAAACGCTCGATGAGCTTCGCCAAGTCGGCGGGATCGTCCGAGAGGTCGGCGTCCATGAAAGCCACGGCGGTGATTTCAGCGCGCAAATTCGCCAGCCCTGTCTGGCAGGCTTGGCCGTAACCCCGCCGAGGTTCTTCCACCACTTCCGCTCCGGCGGCGCGGGCGGCCTCGACGGTGCAGTCCCGGCTGCCGTTATCCACCACCAGGATTTGTGTGAAGAGATGCCGCGGCACTGCGGCCAGCGCCGGGCCGACGGATTCGGCCTCGTTCAGGGCCGGAATGATCAGAGCATAACGATGCGCGGGCAAGTTTCGCGGGCCTCTCCCCGCGCGCATTCTACCAGACTTGGTCCAGCCCCCAGGGCGAAACCGCGAGGCACAACTGAAGCCGTACCACCGACCCGTGGTTCGAGTCTGGTGCGCCACCGTAAATCTGTGGTATAAAAATAGAGGAAGCTTCAGCGGGGCCGGGAGCACAACACATTGGCAACGGCTGACGAAGGAAAAGGCGCGAGCACTGCGCACAAGTGGTTCTTCGAGACGCGCTATTGGCTGCGCGACCTGATTCTGTCGGTGCTTTTGGCCTTCATCGTCATTGTATTTCTTTACCAACCCGTGCAGGTCGAGGGCACCAGCATGATGCCCCGCCTCGAGAACCATGAGCGCATCTTCATCAATAAGTTCGTTTACCGCTTCGAGCCCATCGAGCGCGGCGACGTGGTGGTATTTTGGTATCCCCTCGACACCTCGAAGTCGTATATCAAGCGTGTGATCGGGCTGCCGGGCGAATGGGTGACCATCCAGGACGGCCGCGTGCTCGTGAATGGCATGGCACTGTCCGAGCCCTATGTTCTGCCCGGCTATCTTGACCGACAGAGCTATCCGTCGGTGCGCGTCGAGCCGGATCATTACTTCGTGCTCGGTGACCATCGGGGCTCCTCGAACGACAGCCGCGTGTGGGGCACCGTCGACCGAAGGTATATTTACGGCAAAGCGGTTTTTGTATACTGGCCCCTTAGCCAGATGGGATTCGTGAAGTAAGCCGTCCGTTGTCAGTCGTCCGGGGTCCGTTGCGTGAGCCGCGAGGCGGTGCACGCCCGGGTTGAAAACGATGCAGACCAGAGGGCGGACCACGGACAGTTCCTCTAATGAACATCGTGCCCAACCATGCCTATCGCATAAACTCGGAGAGTGAATGGACGCGATTCTCGCCCTAGAAGACGGAAAGATCTTCCACGGGCGCGGTTACGGCGCCGCAGGCGAACGTTTTGGCGAGGTCGTTTTCAATACTTCTCTTTCCGGTTACCAGGAAATTCTCACTGACCCTTCCTATGCCGGGCAGATCGTCATCCTCACTTACCCTCATATCGGGAATTACGGGACAAACCCGCTCGATAGTGAAGCCGCACGGCCTTACGCCGAGGGACTCGTCGTGCGCGAGCTGTCCGAGGTAGCCAGCAACTGGCGGTCGGAAGAAGAAGTTTCCGATTACCTCGGCGGCTACGCGATTCCCGTCATCTCGCACATCGATACGCGCGCGCTGGTCCGCCACCTGCGCAAGCACGGCGCCATGCGCGGCGTCATTTCCATGATCGACACCGACGAGAAGAGCCTGGTCGCGAAGGCCAAAGCCTCGCCCAGCATGGTCGGCCTCGACTTGGCGAGCCGCGTCACCACCATCTCACGCTATCAGTGGACCGAGCCGTCGCGTCATATCCTGGCCGGTGAGAACAGCCAGCCCGCCGCGCGGCGCTTCCATGTCGTCGCCTACGATTACGGGATCAAGCAAAACATCCTGCGGCGACTGGTGGATGTGGGCTGTCACGTCACGGTCGTGCCCGCCACGACCAGCTCGGCAGACGTCATGGAACTGAAGCCCGACGGAGTTTTTCTCTCCAACGGCCCGGGTGATCCTGAGCCGGTCGAGTACGCCGCCCAGGCCGTGCGCGAAATGCTGGGGCGCGTACCCATTTTCGGCATTTGCCTTGGCCACCAGATCATCGGTCTCGCCTTGGGAGGGAAGACTTACAAGCTGAAGTTCGGTCACCACGGCGGCAATCATCCCGTGCTGAATCTGGAGACCCGGAAAGTGGAAATCACCGCGCAGAACCATGGCTTTGCAGTAGATCCGGACTCGTTGAAAGCGAGCGAGGTGATTCTGACGCACAAGAACCTTAATGACGACACGCTCGAAGGGTTACGGCACCGCTCCCTGCCGCTCTTCAGCGTGCAGTACCACCCCGAGGCCTCACCCGGCCCGCACGACTCGGCGTACCTGTTCGGCCGGTTTGTGAGGATGATGGAGGAATTCAACAAATAGTGAATGGTGAATGGTGGATCTTGAATATCAACACGATGCCCGATGCGTGGAGTTCATACTTCACTATTCACCATTCATAATTCACAATTGTTAAAATGCCCGCACGCACTGACCTTCACAAGATTCTGATCATCGGTTCGGGGCCGATCATTATCGGCCAGGCGTGCGAGTTCGACTATTCCGGCACGCAAGCCTGCAAGGCGCTTAAGGCCGAGGGCTACGAAGTGGTGCTGGTGAATTCCAACCCCGCCACCATCATGACCGACCCGGAATTCGCCGACCGCACTTACATCGAGCCACTTGCCTGGGAATACCTCGAAGCCATCATCGCGCGCGAGCGGCCTGACGCGCTGCTCCCCACCGTGGGCGGCCAGACGGCGCTGAATCTTTCTGTGGAGCTGGCCGAGAAGGGCATCCTCGACAAGTACAGCGTGAAATTGATTGGCGCGTCGCTCAACGCCATCAAGATGGCCGAAGACCGCCTGTGGTTCAAGGACGCCATGCAGCAGATCGGCCTCGGCGTGCCGAAAAGCGTTTTGGTAAACAAGGTGGAATCTGCGCTGAAGTTCTCCGAGCAAGTGGGATTCCCGCTCATCATCCGTCCTTCTTTCACCTTGGGCGGGACGGGCGCGGGCATGGCCTACAACCGCGAAGAGCTGGAAGAAAAGGTTCGCTACGGGCTCGAAATCAGTCCCGTGCACGAAGCGCTGGTGGAGGAATCCGTCGTCGGCTGGAAGGAATTTGAACTGGAGGTGATGCGCGACCACGCGGACAACGCCGTGGTGGTGTGCTCGATTGAGAACTTCGACCCCATGGGCATCCACACCGGCGACTCCATCACCGTGGCGCCCGTGCAAACGCTGACCGACAAGGAATATCAGCAGATGCGCGACGCGGCCTTCAAGGTGATTCGAGCCGTGGGCGTGGAGACAGGCGGCTCGAATATTCAATTCGCGGTCAGCCCGGAGACGGGACGCATGGTGGTGATCGAAATGAACCCGCGCGTCTCGCGCAGTTCGGCGCTGGCGTCGAAGGCCACGGGGTTCCCGATCGCCAAGATCGCCGCGCGCCTGGCTGTGGGCTATCGCCTCGACGAAATCCCCAACGACATCACCAAGAAGACGCCGTGCTGCTTCGAGCCCAGCATCGATTACGTGGTCGTCAAGATTCCCAAGTGGGCGCAGGAAAAGTTTCCGGACTCCGACCACACGCTCGGGCCACAGATGAAGTCCGTAGGCGAGGTCATGGCCATCGGGCGCACCTTTAAGGAAGCTTTGATGAAGGGCATCCGGTCGCTCGAAACCGGCCGCAAGACTCCCACGCCGCCCTCGGACCCGGCGGAACTCGAGCGCCGGCTCTCGATCGCGCACCCCGACCGCATCTGGGACCTGCTCCACGCCTTCGAGGCTGGGTACAGCCTCGACGTATTGTACGAGATCACGCGAATCGACCCTTGGTTCCTAAACCAGCTCCAGCAGATTCTCGAGGTTAAAGGCGAGCTGAAGCGCTTCACGCTCGGGAGCGTTCCGACCGGCGTGCTGCACATCGCCAAGCAATATGGATTTTCCGATCCCTATCTCGCGGAGTTATGGGGCACGAACGCCGAAGAGGTGCGCCAGCGGCGCCGGGCGCTCAACGTGCGTCCTGTTTTCAAACGCGTGGATACTTGCGCGGCGGAATTCGAATCGTTCACACCGTATCTCTATTCGACCTACGAAGAAGAAGATGAGGCCGAGCCCACCGACCGGCGGAAAATCATGATTTTGGGCAGCGGCCCGAACCGCATTGGGCAGGGCATTGAGTTCGATTACTGCTGCGTCCACGCTTCCTACGCACTCAAGGAAGAGGGCTTCGAGACGATCATGGTGAACTGCAATCCAGAAACCGTCTCGACCGACTACGACACCTCCGACCGTCTCTACTTCGAGCCGCTGACCTTCGAAGACGTGATGGCGATTGTAGAAGAAGAAAAGCCCGCGGGTGTCATCGTGCAGTTCGGCGGGCAAACGCCCCTTAACCTAGCACGCCAGCTCAAGGCCGCCGAGGTGCCCATCATTGGCACCTCACCGGAATCGATCGACCTGGCCGAAGACCGCGAGCACTTCGGCAAGCTGCTCGCCGATCTGGGAATTCCGCAACCCGAAAACGGGGCCGCGATGAACGTCCAGGAGGCGCTGGAAATCCCCGGCCGCATCGGCTATCCCGTGCTGGTGCGGCCCTCCTATGTGCTGGGCGGTCGAGCCATGGTGATCGCTTACGACGAGGCCACCCTGCGCGATTACGTTCGTCGGGCGGAAGAACTGCAGCGTGCTTTCCCGATTCTCGTGGACCGCTTTCTCGAAAACGCCACGGAAGTTGACGTGGATGCGCTCGCCGACGGCAAGGACGTGGTCGTGGCGGGCATCATGCAGCACATCGAGGAGGCGGGGATTCACTCCGGCGACAGTTCCTGCGTGCTGCCTGCGGTGAGCATTCCCGAGGATCAGCGCCAGACCCTGCGCGACTACACCATTCGCCTGGCGCGCGAACTTAACGTCGTGGGCCTGATGAACGTGCAATACGCCGTTCAAAACGGCAAGGTCTACGTGCTGGAAGTGAACCCCCGCGCTTCGCGCACCGTCCCTTACGTCAGCAAGGCGACCGGCGTGCCTTTGGCGAAGATCGCGGCGCGGCTGATGATTGGCCGCAAACTCGCCGAATTCGGCCTCGAACCCGAGCTGCCGGTCAGACATTCCTTTGTGAAATCTCCGGTCTTCCCGTTCGAGAAGCTCCCGGGCGTGGACACGATTCTGGGACCGGAGATGAAGTCCACGGGCGAGGTCATGGGCGTGGCTGACAACTTCGGGCTGGCCTTCGCCAAAGCGCAGCTTGCCGCGCATCATCGAATTCCCATCAAGGGCCGGGTCTTTCTCTCGGTTAACGATCACGACAAACCGGGCGTGATCCCCATCGCTCGCGACCTGGCGAGCCTGGGATTCACACTCGTCGCGACCCGTGGTACGGCCGAGGCCCTGCGCGCCGCAGGTGTGAAAGTCGAGAAAGTCCATAAAGTGAACGAAGGCCGGCCGAATGTGGTGGACCGCATCAAGAGCCTCGAGCTCGACCTGATCATCAATACCCCCCTCGGGCGCACCTCACGCTTCGACGACAAAGCCATCCGCCGCGCCGCCGTTCAGCACGGCGTGACCTGCATCACCACGCTTTCCGCGGCCCAGGCGGCGATTCGGGGAATTCGTGCCTGCCAGGAAGGGGAGATTCAAGTGGCGAGTCTGCAAGAGCTTCACCAGCGGCAAACATCCCTGGCCACGGGTATGATGTCGACGGCAGCGAGTGAAGACAACTGACCACGAAGGGCGGACAAGCAGATGACACGAGAACAAATCATCAAGAACTTGCGGGGCGTCATTTGTCCCGTCGTGACCCCTTTCAACCGGCGCGGCGACGTGGACGAGGGGCTCCTCCGCGAAAACCTCAGCCGTTATGCTGGCAGCGGACTCTCGGGAATTCTCGTTACGGGCTCGACGGGCGAGGCGCCGTACCTTGCGGAAAGCGAGCGGCTGCGGCTGGTCGAGGTCGCACGGGAGGTGGTGAAGCCTCCGGAGCTTCTGCTGGCCGGCACGGGCCTGGAAGGCACGGAGGCCACGCTGCGCCTCAGCCGCGAATCGGTGGCGCGCGGAGCCGACGCGCTGCTGGTGCTTACTCCGAACTACTACAAGTCGCGCATGGATTCCGCCGCCCTGGTGGCTCACTATCGCGCTGTGGCGGCGGTGGTCGCGCGCCCGGTTGTAGTCTATTCCATTCCGCAGTTCACGGGCCTCTACGTCGATCCGGAGACCATCGGCAAGCTCTCGCGTCTGCCCAACGTCGTCGGGCTCAAGGAAAGCTCCGGTAAGCTGGATTTTGTCCGCGCCGTTCTCCGCAAGGTTCGTCCGGGCTTCCGTGTGCTGGTCGGGTCAGTATCCATTCTCTATGACGGCCTGCGCGCGGGAGCGGTAGGAGGTGTGCTGGGCCAAGCAAATTTTGCCCCCGCACTCTGCGTGGGCCTCTACGATGCGTTCCTCCACCGGCGAGCCAGGGAAGCCCGCGAATTGCAGCAACGGCTTTTGCCGCTGGCGCAGAAAATCAGCATCCCTTACGGCGTGGCCGGAATCAAGGCGGCGCTCGACTTGTGTGGCTACCATGGAGGGCCCCCACGGCCTCCTTTGCTTCCAGTCTCGGTCCAGGCAAAGAGAGAGATTGCTGCCGCTCTCCACGAAGCGTGCGCGGGGCTGGACATCTGATCGTGCCCCATGAAAGACCTGCAATGGTTCCCGCCTATTCCGGAGCCTCCTGCAGCTTCCGCGCGGTCGGGGCTTGGGCCCGTCGTGGTGGCTGCGATCTGCGGATTGCTGTTTCTGTGGCGAGGCCACCTCGCCCTGGCGATCATCGTGTGGGCCGCCGCGCTACTCCTGGCGCTGGCTTTCCTCTCCCCACCCTTGCGAATGAAAATTCTTCTGGCCATGCGCTGGTTCGCGGATGGCGTCGGTCGCATCTTTACGGTGTGCGTGTTGTGGCCGTTCTACGTCATGGTTTTTGGCACGATCCACCTGATGCTGGCCGTCGCAAGAGTTGACGTCCTGGGATTGCGACTGGACAGCGACAAGCCTTCGTATTGGCAGCCTGCTGCGCCGGAACGGAAGCGCGCCAAGTATTACGACCGGCTCTTCGCGCTGGAGCCTTCCTGCCCTGAATCCCGCCTGCTCGCCGGAGTGATCGCGATTCTTGCCTTACTCCTCGTGCTTGGTGTGAGCAGCGAGTTGATTCTCCGCTCGATGGGATTCGGCAATCCGATTCTTTACCGCGTTGATCCCCGTATCGGCTACTACCCGACGCCGAACCAGGATGTCCATCGCTACGGCGGCAGAATCCACATCAATGCTTTTGGAATGCGCTCCCGCGACATCACTGCGGTGAAGCCACCGGGCACTTTTCGCATCCTCCTGCTGGGAGACTCCACGCTCTATGGGGGCTCTTACCTCGACCAGAGTCAAATCTATGCCACGCGGCTGGAAAACCTCCTAAATCAAGAACCCGGAGTGTTACCCGGCGCGCCCCAAAGGGTCGAGGTGCTGTGCATGGGAGTGAACGCGTGGGGTCCCCAGCACGAACTCGCTTATGCCAGGGAATTTGGGCTTTTCCACGCGGACCTGGTGATGGTGATGGGTCCCGCCGCCGACGCCTACCGCGCGCTCCACGGGGTAGAGCAGTTGCCTTACTTTGTGGAAAACAATAAACCGCGATTGGCTTGGGAGGAGTTTCTGGCTCACCTCTTTTGGGAGTATCACTTACGTTTGACCGGTGGCGGCGAGAGTTTTGACGATCACCTGCACGCCCGCGAAGTTATTGAAGATGGCATCGCTGCCTGGCTGGCGATCGCCAGCCTCGCCCGAGCGCAGGGGGCCCGGGTGGATTTTGAGTTTCTGCCCAATGAAGACGAGGTTCGGGAAGGACACGCCTCGGAAGCAACCCAACGCGTTTTGAGCGCCTTCGTTCCCGAACTCAAAAAGAGGGAGATTCCATTCTCCTACCCCAACGCCCTTTTTCGTCCCGAGCTTCGAGTTCCGAAGGTCTATCACGACGAGGCTCACCTGGATTCTTACGGGCACACTATGTATGCGCTTTACTTGCGGGAGCGCATCAGGAAAGTGGTCGCCGAGAAGTAGGCGTCGATGAACATCCTCGGGATCAGTGCGTTCTATCACGACAGCGCCGCGTGCTTGGTGCGCAACGGCAGAATCGTGGCCGCCGCACAGGAGGAGCGGTTCTCGCGGAAGAAACACGACGCCCGTTTTCCGATTCATGCGGTAAATTTCTGCCTGGCGGAAGGCAAGGTTGGGAAAACAGAGCTCGACGTCGTTGCCTACTACGAGAAGCCTCTGACCAAGTTCATTCGCATCCTGAAATCCCACTTCGTTTCCGCTCCGCGAAACTGGGAAGCGTTTCGCCAGGCTATCCCGCTCTGGCTCAAGGAACGGCTGTGGCTTCCTTACGTCATCGAGCAGGAGTTGCGTCGCCTTGGTTACATGCGGCCTAAGAGGTTCGTTTTCCCCGAGCACCACCAAACCCACCAAGCCAGCGCTTTCTTCCCGTCGCCGTTTGATTCGGCCGCCATCCTCACGGCGGACGGCGTCGGCGAATTCGATACCACGACGATCGGAAAGGGAGAGGGTAACCGCGTCTCGATTCTCTGGCAGCAACGTTTCCCGCACTCTCTCGGACTTCTGTATTCCGCCTTTACGTACTACACCGGTTTCAAGGTGAATTCCGGGGAATACAAGCTGATGGGACTGGCCCCCTACGGGCGTCCGGCTTACGTGGACCGCATCTATCAACATCTCGTCGACCTCCGACCCGACGGTTCGTTCCGGCTGAACATGCAGCACTTCGGCTTCCTGCATGAACTGCAGATGACGAATCGCGCTTTCGAGGACCTCTTCGCCGGGCCGCCGCGCCCCCCGGAAACCGAAATCACCCGGCGCGAAATGGATTTGGCGCGTTCCATCCAGGTCGTTACGGAAGAAATCATGCTTCGGATGGCTCGCGCTGCGCGCAGCCAGACCAACGAAGAAAACCTCTGCTTGGCGGGAGGCGTGGCCCTGAACTGCGTCGCGAACGGGTTGATTCAACGCGCGAAGATGTTTCGGAACATCTGGATTCAGCCGGCCTCGGGCGACGCGGGCGGCGCGCTGGGGGCTGCGTTGTTTGCGTGGCATCAGGCGCAAAACCAGCCACGGGCCGGCGGGGACGGCCGCGACGCCATGCGCGGTTCTTATCTCGGACCCAGTTTCAGTGGCGAGGCGATCCAGAAGTTCCTGCAGGAAAATGGTTATCCCTGCCGGGCGGTCGAAGGCGACGCCTGGGCCGAGCAAATCGCCTCTCTCCTTGCTGACGGCCGGGTTGTGGGTTTGTTCCAGGGGCCCATGGAATATGGTCCGCGGGCGCTCGGCAACCGGTCGATCCTTGCCGATGCGCGTAGCCCCAAAATGCAATCGCACCTGAACCTCGCGACCAAGTTCCGCGAATCGTTCCGGCCCTTCGCCCCTGCGGTTTTGGAAGAGCGCGCCCACGATTGGTTTGAACTGGATGTGCCCTCGCCTTACATGCTGCTGGTTGCGAACCTGCGCGAAGATAAATGCCATCCCCGCCAGAGCGACGCGGAGGGGCTGCCACTGGAGGAGTGGGTCAACCAGCCGCGCTCGGTCGTGCCGGCCGTCACGCACGTCGATTACTCCGCGCGCATTCAAACCGTTTCTCAGGAGACGAATCCGACTTTCCACGCGATTCTTTCTTGCTTCGAGCGAATGACCGGCTGCCCGCTGCTGGTGAATACTTCTTTCAATGTACGCAGCGAGCCGATTGTTTGCACGCCCGCGGATGCTTATCGGTGTTTCATGCGGACCGGTATCGACGTGCTCGTCTTGAACAAGTTCTTCCTTCTGAAGAGCCAGCAACCTGCGTGGGAAGAGACCATCGACTGGAAACGGGAATTCGGACTTGACTGATCAGGGAGTGTCCCGAAAAGGCAACGCCATGCGCCGACTTTATTACGGATTGATCCTGATTCGCGAAATCGTCGGGTACTGCTTCGCGAACAGAGTTGTGTGGCCTCTCTTTTTCATTCTCGCCCTGGCATTCCTGGTGGCCCTGATTGGGGCGGCGGAAGTATCCGCGCCTTACACCTACACGCTGTTCTGAGCAGGAGTTTGTGGAGCCCACTTGGGCCGCCAGCGCCCTCGGGTCATCTGTGCGATTTCCGCAGTCGAACATCCTTTCCTTCCCAAACCTGTAACCGGCTGTCTGCGCGTACATCTAATCCTGGAGATCCGGCGTTGCGCAGGCCCTTGCTTCGACTGCCTGCTGAGGCATTGCCGCCAATGGGCAGACCGTGTAGGATGTTGAAATCTCATGACAGCGATGTGTATCCCTTACACCCGGGTTCCTCACTCCAGTGCATTGCTCACTGATTACCTCTACCACTATGATCGCGTCAGCCAGTTTTATAACGGCTCCCCCTACGATGCCGCGAGTTATCCGAAAGTCGCAGCGCAGATCCGCGGTTTCGAGGACACGCGTCGGGAGATCGCCGCGATCCTGGCTCGACAGAACCGCGACTTTGGTTGCTCGGAGCCGACCTTGGCGAACATCCAGCGGCTGAGTGAACCTGGAACCTTCGCGGTGGTGACGGGGCAACAGGTGGGGTTGTTCTCCGGGCCGGCCTTCACGCTCTACAAAGCGCTCACCACAGTCCGACTCGCCCAGTCTCTTTCGGACCAAGGTTTACCTTGCGTTCCCATTTTCTGGTTGGCCACGGAAGACCACGACCTGGCAGAAGTCGCGGAGGCGGCCACCTTCGACGAAGAATATGACTTGATCCCGCTTCGCGATCCCGGTGACCGCCCTTCGCCACGATCGCCTGTGGGCCAAGTGCGGCACACTGCCGAAGTTTCCGCTGCGCTTCACCAACTGGAAACGGTGCTGCCGGTGGGTGAGCCGCGCTCCCGGCTGCTGCAAGATTTGCGAGAGTGCTATGAACCGGGCGTCAAGTGGGGCCATAGCTTTGCCAAGTTCATGACCCGGCTTTTCGGCCGCTGGGGTGTGATCTTGATAGACCCTTTGGATGAATCCGTGCACCAGTTGAGTGCGGGGGTCTATCAGCGTGCCCTCGGCAGAGCCTCCGAGCTGGGTGCGCAGATTTTGGATCGCTCCCACGCTCTGGTCCAGCACGGGTACCACGCCCAGGTGCACGTGGTTGAGGACTCGACGTTGGTCTTTGTTGCTCGGCACGGCGACCGCGTGCCACTCCATCAGCGTGACGGCAAGTTGTTCATTGACGGCAACACAGAAGTATCTCTCGCCAAGCTTCAGTCCTGGCTGGCGGAACGGCCTCTTGATTTCTCCCCCAACGTGCTCCTGCGCCCGCTGATTCAGGATACGCTCCTGCCCACGCTTGTTTACGTGGCTGGCCCTTCCGAGCTGGCTTATCTCGGGCAGGCGCAGGTGCTTTACCAGGCGTTCGGCCGGCCGCAGCCGGTAGTTTTCCCGCGTGCTGCTTTCACACTCCTGGACTCGCGGACGGACCGTTTGATGGAAAAGCACAAATTGAGCCTGGAAGACGTGTGGCAGGGTGAGGGGCACCTGAGCCGCAAGATTGCCGCCACGGGATTTGTCGAAGGTTGGTCGGAGCGCTTCGATCAAGGCGAACGCGATCTGGAACAGCTCCTCAATCGTCTCCACGAGGATATCGAGAAGCTCGATCCTACCCTGCTCGATACGCTCCAGCATGCGAAGGAGAAGATGAAGTACCAGATGGAACGATTGCGCGGCAAGCTGACCCGGGCCGCGCTGGGTCGTTCGGACCTTCTCGCGCGTCACGAACAGGCATTGCTGCGGTTCCTCATGCCCCACAAGGACCTTCAGGAACGCCGCGTGGGCGGAGTTTATTTTCTGGGCCGCGCGGGCTACGAACTACTGGATCGATTGCTCGAGCACATTCAAACCCGTTGCTCGGAGCATCAAGCCATCAAATACTGAAACCCTGTGCGTGCGGGGTCAGCCTTCCCCTACCTGCCGTCCGGGAGCGCCGCAAGGGTGCTGCTCCACACCAACACACTTGCCGGCATGAGGAGCCAGCCTGGCTCCACCTTTGTCAAAACTCAATTCGCGGCGGTCTGATATAATTAAATATTGCGCTTGCAGCTCTGCATCTAATAAGAGAGGCCATCATGAATGCTCGTTCCTCACTCGATCTGATCAATCGCGACCGTGCCGTTTATGAACTTTCTGACAGCGGCGGCATCGTTCTAAAGAACCCGCAGAAATTCATCTCGCAAACCCTGGATCTGTTGGTGTGGAACGCTCTTTTCGGGGAAACGGAGGAAGTCCGCTCCACCGTGCGTTGGATCATCCGCCGTGCGGGGCTGGAGTTGGGCGTCGTTCCGTCATCCATTCAGGGCCTTTATGAAGCCCGGGGAAGAAAGGAAGGCTCGGGCTTCACGGTCCCGGCGATCAACATTCGCGGCCTGAGTTACGATGTGGCCCGCGCCGTTTTCCGGGCGGCACTCCGCTTAAAGGCGGGAGCTTTCATCTTCGAACTGGCCCGCACGGAGAGTAACTACACGGATCAGAAGCCTGCCGAGTATGCGGCGGTCATGGTTGCCGCGGCGCTCCGGGAAGGATATGAAGGACCGATTTTCATCCAAGGTGACCATTACCAGGCCAACGCGAAGAGATACGCCAAGGACCCGGAGGCGGAACTGCAGGGAATTCGCGACTTCTGCCAGGAATCCGTCGCAGCGGGCTACTACAACATTGATATCGACACTTCCACTCTGGTCGACCTCAGCAAGCCCGGAGTGCGCGAGCAGCAGCGCGCGAATTTTGAGACCAGCGCGAAGCTTGCGGCCTACGTGCGGTCAATCGAGCCCAAGGGGATTACGATTTCCTTGGGTGGTGAGATTGGCGAAGTGGGCAAGCAGAACTCCACGGTCGAGGAACTGACCGCCTACATGGACGGGTTCCTCGCCACCCTCTCGAAGCTTGCCGGGAAAAAGAAAGGACTTTCCAAGATCAGTGTTCAAACGGGGACCACCCACGGCGGGGTCGTCCTTCCCGACGGGAGCATTGCCCAGGTCGCCATCGATTTCGAGACCCTGCGCACTCTCTCGGCGCTCGCCCGCGACCGGTATGGCATGGCCGGGGCCGTGCAACATGGCGCCTCCACGCTTCCCTCGGATGCCTTCCATAAGTTTGCGGAGTGCGAAACGGCTGAGGTGCATCTGGCCACGGAATTCCAGAACCTGATTTACGAGAATCCCGCTTTTCCTCGCGACCTCAGGGAGGAAATCTACAAATTCCTGCGCAAAACCTGTGCGGATGAGAAGAAGCCCAGTGACACGGATGAGCAGTTCATCTACAAGACTCGGAAGAAGGCCTTCGGTCCTTTCAAGAGGAAGTTTTGGGAGCTTCCTGCAGACGTGCGCGGCAAGATCGGAAATGACTTGGAAAATAAATTCGCCTTCCTGTTTGAAAGGCTGAACGTGCAACGTACGGCGGAAATCGTCAAGAAAACCGTGACTCCGGTGGCGGTGATTCCCCCCGCGCCGGCTGCCTTGACGGAGGCGCTCCAGAAAGTCAACGCCACGCACTGAGGGCGCCGCCGAACAAACGATGATGCGCTTCACACAGCAGCGAAAAGGTGAGGGTTTATGGCATCTGAAGCAGGCAGAGTGATTCCCACCCCGCGGATGCTTCCCCTGCTCCACACCGCTCATGTCGAGACCCACGCCCGGGTGGAGTTCAAGGACATCACGGATCTCATCCAGAAGGTCGTGAGCGAGTCCGGGGTGCAAAGTGGCACCTGTTTCCTCTTCGTGCCGCACACGACCGCTGCCCTCCTGATCAACGAAAATGATGATCCCGGTCTTCAAAGGGACCTCGACAACTTCCTCAAGCTGTTGGCTCCCCGCGAGCGCGACTACCACCACAATGACGGCAATTGTGACGCTCACTTGAAGGCTGCGGTGATCGGGAACTCGAAGTCGCTGCTGGTCGAGAATGGACGGCTTATCCTGGGGCGGTGGCAGGGTGTTTTTCTGTGTGAATTCGATGGTCCGCGCCGCCGCGAGTTGCGGATCAAAGTCGTCGCAGATTGAAAACGGGGACCACATCGTGCGACGACGTCCAACCATAGTTTCTTTCGGATTGCACGGAGCGAGTGGCTACTCGAGCTGCTGAAATGCCAACCCTCGGCATCTACGTCCAGGTTCCCTTTTGTGCCTCGAAGTGCAGCTTCTGCAATTTCAGCTCGCGCGTGGAGCGGAGCGACGTCTTCGATCAGTACACGCGAGATCTCCAACTTGAAATCGAAGGATTGGACCGGTTCTATGCCGAAGGGGACATCCCCCGAGAGATCCTGGCCCTTGCTGTGGATTCGCTATATTTGGGCGGCGGCACTCCAACTTTGCTCGGCGAGAAGCGTCTGAGTCTCCTCGCTCGGACTTTGCAGGCACGTCTGGAGTGGAGTGGAGAAGTCGAATTTACACTGGAAACTACCCCCGGGTCGGCGGATGCAGGTTTGCTACGAACTCTCCATGAGCTGGGCGTGAATCGCTTGAGTATCGGCGCACAGACGTTTGACGACCGCGAACTCCGCGCCGTCGGACGCCTGCACTCGGCCGAGGACAGTACGGAACTCGTGAAACGCGCCCGCCAGACGGGATTCACAAACATCAGTCTTGATTTGATTGCCGGGCTCCCTCACCAGACCGAGGTTTCGTATCGCCGCACCCTGGAGATCGCTGCGAAGCTCCGGCCTGAGCACGTGTCGCTCTACCTTTTCGAGATCGACGAAAAGAGCCGACTGGGTAGAGAAGTCGTGCACGGAGGGAATCGTTATCAAGCCGCGGCCGTGCCAAGCGAAGAATTCATGGTGGACGCCTATGAGCACGGGCGCCAATTCCTCTCGAACGAGGGCTATGCCCAGTACGAGATTTCCAACTTCGCGCTGCCTGGTTATGAGTCCCGACACAACCGGAAGTACTGGCAGCTTGAACCCTATGTGGGCATTGGCGCTGGCGCGCACTCCTTCGACGGCGTGAGACGCTGGTCAAATCAAGTTGACGCCCGGGACTATCTGGCGGGATTGGATTCGGGACGCTCTCCCATCGACGAATTTCGCATCCTCTCGCCTGAGGAGCAGATCGAAGAATTTTTCTTCCTGGGGTTGCGGCAAATGGAAGGTGTCGATTTTGCCTGGGCGCGGCAGCGCTGGGGATCTGAACGCATCAGACCTTGGGAAGACAAGATCGCATCGCTGGCCACAGAGGGCAGGCTGGTCCGGGAAGGCGACCGCGTGCGGCTGTCTCGGGACTCGTTCGTGGTCTCAAACGAGATTTTCCAGGAGTTCGTTTCCGCCTGAGCACAATGTGTGCCGTTACCTTCGCTTGCATTCCAGGGACAGGACCCCTCACTCGCCCCTCTTTCCAAGCGAGCAGCCGCGTTCAGTGGTTTGCTGACTGTGGGCTCTGCTCTTGATGGCGAAGGCATAGCCTGATGGAAGAGTTGAATCCCGTGCGGAAGGGGCCGAGCCAGCGGCCGGTCCGATAGCACTGTCCTCACGCTAGCCGTTCGTCGCGATCGCCATAACCGAGCATTACGCAATCAACTGCCCGAACAGGCCACCTTCCGCCGTGGCCATCGCGGAAGCGATATCCATCGGGCAGGCAGCAGAGCGATCCAGGATGGTAGTTCACGCTGACCGTCTTGCCGGCAAATTCCTGGGCCACATCCGGGGGCACATCGTTTTCCAGTAGCAGGTCGTAAGCCGGATTCGCCGTTTGCGCCAGTCGTGCGGGATCCGCCATGCCTTTCCGGCTGGGTCTCGCCACAAAACCCTCACTTGCTGATTGGGCGCAGCGTCGACCTCAATAGTGGTCGGCTTTCCCGCTGCCGCGGAAGCTGCTCCCATCTCAATGTTGATGTCACTCAGATCCCACATCGAGGGTAGATGGAGTGTTTCCGCCCACACAATATCTTGCGTGACCTGGTAAGGAGCCTCTTCCTTGAGTGCGGTGCCCCCAGTCGTGAGCCAATGCCGGGGCAGATGCCACTTACATCCCTCCGAGTCCGTGAAATAAACCCTTGCCGGAGAGTAGTCGTTCCACCTTTTCCCATCGGGATCAATCCAAAACGACCCTTCGGCCGGGGTGTCGTTTGCTTCAAATTGCCTGGTCATGGGCATTACTTCAGGAACGATTTCGATGGGCACCGTCTTCCCGGCAAGAATCTCTGCCAACTGCCCAGGGAGGTTTATCTCTTCAAGCCGATACTTCTCCGATGGAAGTGCAATGACTTCTATTGGCGCCATGACGGGCTCCTCAAAAACTCCGAACTCATTACGGAATGACCAGTGTTTCGGCATCCGCAAGGCGGCGAATTGTGCCAAAGCCGTGCGCCTCCTCGTCCCATTTCACGCCGTGCACCGGCACGACCATCTTCGGTCGGACGGCTAAAGCGAAGGCGCGCAGGTCAACAGGGGAGGCGTGACCGCTGGTGTGAATGTAGGCGATCTCGGCCCCACCCGCCCGGCACCATTCCAGCGGCTCCGTGAAATAGGGTTCCGAAAGATAGCCGCTCCACATCGAGAAATTGAAGGCGTCATCAGCCGTGGGCACAACGCCGGCAGCCTGATAATCACGCAGCAGGGCGCGGCGCACCATAATGACTTGGCGGCCGCCCACGAGGTGGCGCGAGGCGATGCCGTGTATCGCCATTCTCGCCACGAAGTCCCCGCGGCCCTGTTTGCGGTAATAGCTGCCAAGCCCCTTGGTCACGACGACCCTCAAATTCGTGAATCCTGCTCGCGGCAGACGGGTCCCTGCTGCAATCCGATCAAGGACATCGGCGGTATAGAGATCGATCGCGAGGACCCGGCCAGTGCGTTTTGCTGCGCGGTAAAGGCTCACCGTGCGGTCGATGTTCTGGCCCGACCAGGAGACGAAGACGCGGCCCTTCGTCCGTTTGAACAATTCGACGAAGTCCTGCTCGATCTCTTTCTCAGTCTTCACCGGTTTGTCCGTGCCGAGATTAGATCCTTCGGTCACCAGCACGTCAATATTGGGCGGCGGGTTAGCCATAAACCGGTCCACCAGCACGGATTTGCGGCCGTGACGGCGAAAGTCGCCCGTATAGAGAATCCGCTTTCCGGCGCCCTCAACCAGCAGCATATAGGCGTCGAAGGCAGAATGGTCGGTGAGATAGGGTGTAACGCTGAACGGCCCAATGGTGAAGGGTCCCGAGCGGCTGTTCCAGGTCTCGAAGGTCCGGGTGAGCGGACGACGCGTCACGTCGCCGGTAATCGCAATCAGCTTGGCCGAGCTCGATCCGGTCCAGATCGGCCAAGCGGGCGGCAGTTCCTCCACCAGGCCCCAATGATCCTGATGGGGATGGCAGATGAGGACGGTTGCCGGTCGGGTCCGATCCAGCGACGCCGGAAGCAGGCCGGTGGCGCCTTCCGGCGCGTCGAGTGGCCGCCCGGCGTCGAGGACAAGGCGGTCGCCATCCGGGTGCTCGATTTCGATGCAGGTCCCGCCGATCTGCTGCGTGCCGCGATGTACCGTTAGTCTCAGACTGACCATTTCACTCGCATCGCGATTCAAGGGCAGGCATATAACCCATGATCACTTGTTTAATGGTGAGGGGACCTTGGTTGTGGCTGTAGTAGGGCCATACTGATTTAAATCTCTCGTGGAATATATTGCTGACCAAATACGTAACGAGATTGCAGCCTGCTGTCGCGCACTTAAGTTTCTCATCCAATAACGCAGTTAACTTGGATCGATAACAATGGAAATACAACGCGTAATTCAAAACTTGTGGGATGACTTCGAGTTTAGGATCGTCAAATTTAATTTCGATTACGGCCAGCTCCCCATTTCTGTTCAGCGTGACCAAATCCACGAATTCGGTGGGTAGTATCCTGTTAGCTTCCTTGACTTCTTGCTCAAACGCGCCGGTGGGAAACTCTCGCTCGACTTTATATCCATTCTGACTCTTCGCAGATTTGATTTTGCCGATTCGAACAAAGTCGGGACCGAAAAGAGCCAAGCGCTCGTTCGTCCGGCTAATGTCTCGATCGGTCTGCTGATGTAGCCCCTTCCCAAAAAGCCACGTTTGAAAATCCTTCTCCAAATGACCGGGGGTATTTTCTCTGCGAGGCTTGAAGCGACTGTGAACTTTGTGCGTATCAGTTTTCTTAGTCAAGTCCGTCCAGCTATAAAGTGGATCGACGCTTCGGTTCACCAAAGTAATTTGCAGGTCATCATTTGCAGCTGCCAAGTAAGACACCCTACGTTTTAAAGCCTCGTATTGGCATTTATCAGCCTGCGTGTTCGGAGATCGCACCGAGAATTTCAGGCGAACTGGTTTCTTGGAAATCTTCGTAATCTTCTGAACTTCATAAACGAAAGCAAACCCCCAAGGGTCAATTCGCTTCCAAACTCCATCATTGGCTGAGCCGGCATCACTTACGATAACTTCGACAGAGTCAGCCTCTTCCTTGGCTTCATAAATCAAGTCCACAGGCCACCCACCTTTGCCGTGGTGTTTGTCAACCTGCTGATTTAAGGATTCGATCGTCATATTCATATCCTCTTTTCCAGAATTTCCTTCTTGGCATCCGGAGTCACTGCACTGTATCTCCCGCTAGTTCCCCCATGCTTATCCGGTTGTTTCAGCAAGCCACAATATGTTGGGGTCAGTCTTGGCCGGGCGGCTTGGAACGGTCCGCCTGGTTCGCATCTCCTTATAGGTCGTGGACTTGTGCTTGGTCGCGAGTCCCAGCAGGGTTTGGAACGCCGCCATAGGTTGCTTGCGCCGATTATGGCGAAAGACGAATTCATCAAGATAAGCCTGGAGCTGATGGCGGCCCACGCCGTGATGGGTTCCGAGCAGCCATTG
>JBEKAK010000016.1:0-76090 GCA_050018275.1 Terriglobia bacterium
TCGTCATCCCGTCAAGCTCGGCGTCCCGAATCGGGACGAGGTTCTTGGCCGCTCGCATGGCCACGTAGGCCCGCGAGCGTGACCAACCGACTGCGTCGCGGATCCAGTCGTCAAACCTCTCGAAGCCGAGTTCCTGATAAAGCTGCTCACTCCGACACCGCTCGCAAAGTCGGCCGACGCGGAGCCACACCCGGTCAATCTCGCAGACTAACTGTCGAACTTCACTGTCCAACTCGGTCGCTTGTTGCTTTCTCTCTGTGCCCATGTTCACGTTACGGAATACTCCTGACGAACGGATTTTCCAGGAAACTCTGGCTTCTTAAAGCCGCCGTTGACCTCTACATGGCGTGGTACAATCTCGCCCGCGTCCATCAAACCCTCAGAGTTACCCACGCGATGGAGGCGGGGATAACGGATCACATTTGGACAGTTCAAGAGATGGGGCTTGCTCAATAAAAAGAAAAGCTTTGTGAGAGGTTGCTCGTGCCAAGTCTATATGTACTCCAGTGCAAGCACTGCCAGCTTGACACGCTTCTCCCGCCATCCTTCCTAGAAGGAATATCTCCTCGTCAAGAAGGGTGGCCCACGGGAAGAGCAACTTTAGACTTTGTATGTCCACACTGCGGCAAGGGCTACCGCTATTTGTCATCGCGTTTGCGACTGCAAGACTTTTCGTACAGCCCATATGAACCCCCCGGCGATCTATCCCTATTTCATGTATCGCTAAAATGCGAAAAGGCAAGCTGCGCAGCTCACGCCAGAGTGCATACGCTAGCGGCCACCGGAAGCTCCAGTACCAGACCCGCGTTAGCTTTGTCCGAATGGAAGCTCCATGACGTAAGGTGTTCCGACGGTCACCCATTAAAAGAGCTGCCAGAAGCCTTGCCCAACGAACCAACCCCACTCGACAAAGCGAATCCGTAAATTCACCCAACGTAGACATTGAATTCACCCAGTGCCCCCCCTCCCTTGACGGATCATTCGCACAAGGCCACCGCCTGCTTGACCTTGGTATCCAGTTCCTCAAGGACATCAACCGTTCCCGTGATCCCTCCCCCCCGCAACAACTCCCGGCTCTTCTTTCTCAGCCTGTGGGCCTGATACTTGTCGATCAGACCGGCGTGCAAGTCAGCGTCAACTTCGTCGAAGTAGCGTTGCGGGCCGTAGGTCTGAAGCCCCAGCGCCGTGAGAAAGTTCACGCCTGACTTCACAGTTGTTCTTCCAACAGGCTGCGGAACCGAGGAAACTCTCTCCAGCCCGAAATATATCGCCTGCCATCTTCCGACCACTTTTTCATAAAATGCAGGGTTGCTCAGACTCGCTGCCCTGATTTCGTGCTCGCCGAATGCCCGGCCCAGCTGCCGCTTGGACTGCACCTCGTACCGGAGCAAGTGGGGTTGGCTGCGGAATCTTGAAGCCCCGTCGAGATCGGGCCGGCCATTCGAGCCTGCCCGTTTGCGGCGCATCTCCGCGAGCTTGTCGTAAAAAACGATCGAGCGCTGGCGGTTGCGGAAGGTTAAATCTTCATTGGCGTACTCAATTCGCTTCATTCGAGCGGGCGCTAAGAAGCATCGCCAGTAGTCCGACGGTGGTCTCTCCATCGCAAACGTCTGCGCGACATCTACTCGGAATACCCTGGCCTCGGCCATCGGCTGGTTTAGCTCGTCACTCAGGTGTTCGATTGCGCGTGGCGTGTCTTCCCGGGGGAGTGTCTCGATGTTGCTGCCGAGATGAAACTTCGGCAGGCTGCCGGTAAGCCAGATGCCGCCCCCCCATCCCTTTACCCTGAGATTTTGCAGCTTGCCGCGATAGCGCCATTCGCCTGTGTCCCCGTGAATTATCTCGCTGGTTTCAGTCAGCTTTGACATGCATCCTTCGGCGTTCATTGTTTCGAGGCGGAGTGTAATCGTGTCGTACATCTCAGTAGACAGAAACTCTCACCCAGTACAGGTGGTTATGAAGCATCACTTGCTTTAGGCTCCTCGGCCTATTCATCGATCCGAGTGTGCGGGAGATTGTCGCCATGAGCCTCAAAGTAGTCTCCCGTGCGAGCGAATGACTTGACCGATTCGCTTACCGTCCTCTGCGCGGGCGGGGCAGAGCTCCTTGCTCGCTCGTGTGTCGAGAGAGTGTTTCTGTTCAATGCCGCGCGCACTTTTCGCTTCCTCGCTCGAGTCAACAGGCATATCGCAGCAGCTGCCTCCAGATCGCGTCAAAGGCTTCCGGTAATACCATTGCCCCAGCCATGGGTTTACGCATCTGTAACCGATTGATTTGATTGAGTCCCTGTTCGGGATTTTTCGACCTGCCGAGTCTCCATACGTTCCCTAACGCGGGTGTGCCTCATCCGACAAACGTCGTCGCAATAAATCGTGCCGCGTTTCTTACCCTTTAAGCTGCCGCCGCAGTACGCACACATCCCCGGTGTGGCCCGCTTCTTCACCTCGTGCCGATCACTGAAGAAAACCGTGTCCCTGCAAGCGGCAGAGCAATAGATCTCGCGACGGCCGGCGATCGTGTAATGGACCGTTTGATTCAATGGCTTTCGGCAGCCGTCGCACTTTTCAGTGACGTACAGACCCTGGGACCGGACGTAGGCGAGCTCGGCGGCGCTGAGCTTCATGAGCCACCGCCTTCAGACTCTTCGTCTTTGCTGGAATCAATTTCAGGGGAATTCTGGTTGCGCGGGGGTTGCGGATTTTGCCGGACTCTTCCGGGTTCTGCCGAGCTAAGTGGTTTATCTTCTTTGCCTGCTTCGTCGGGGGAGGGACTCATAATCCCTAGGTCGGGAGTTCGATCCTCCCCCCCGCTACCAATTCTTTTCAATAACTTACAGTCAATCCACATTTCCAAAGATGCGAGTCACGGTGGTGACTTAAATGAGGCAAGCCACTGGTTCTAGCAGTGAGACCCCAAAAGTTCCACCGTCGAGCGTCCCGATAGATCGGGACCACGTCAATAGTCCCGCGCTGCGGGATGACACCCACGGAAACAAGTACCCCCACACCCCGCCCCTCCTGCGTCGGGGCACCCCTCTCCCCGTGAGCGGGGAGAGGGGAAGGGGGTGAGGGGGTGGGCGAGGTTTCCGGGGGCGCTGCCCCCGGCTATTGATGTTGCGCCGCTGCGGGGCTGAGGCAGGAGCCTTGCGGTCCCGCCTCGCGGGACCCGACTCATCAAGACACCCGCTTTGCGGGGGTGTCTAACTTTTGTGAGGTGAATTCTCCGAGTCCTCGCCTGTCTTCCGTAGTGCGCAAACTCGGCTGGCATCGTGGTGGCGCCTTGAGCGTCGCGACCGAGGCTCGCACGCTGCACCGAATTCCACCAGACGGTTCATCGACGCGGGTATGGCTTTGTCGCTCCGGCACGCCTTGTTGCCCAGGCTGCAAAGAGGCTCCCAGTCCGGCGCTAACCCGCATTTCTCACCACACGATGCCTTTTTCCTGGCGGTCGGAAGGGCGGGGCTTCAGCCCCGCCGAAATCGCGGGTTCCCAGCCTCTGCTCGTCTCGCGCCCCGCGCAACTCTTTCCGACAAACGGCGCGGGGCTCGAGACGAAGAAGCCATTACGAGCGTGGTGTAACGGCGGGGCTGAAGCCCCGCCCTTCCTCGTCCGTGGTGAGGAATTCGGGCTAAGTTCGCGGGGGTTCACGCTCGACAACTGATCAGTTTCGGCTTCACAGGCTGCGGAAAAACTCGTAGGCGCTGTCATTCTGAGGAGCCCCTTCGCTACACTCAGGGTAAACTCCGGCGACGAAGAATCTCGTATTGCCATGAAAATACGCAGAGCGAGATTCTTCTCGCAGTTTACCCTGAGCGAAATGACAAAGATCCTTCTCCCGCAGGGCGCGATCAGGATGACAGCGAATGGGATTACAATGACAGCAGGGAAGCGTTTTTCGGCAGCCTGTTCAGCGGGTCGCGCGTTTCACGTGCGGGCTCGAGCCGCGGGCAGGCCGCTGGGGCGTTGGCTTTTGGTTCATCATCTTGAGGTTCTTGTTGATCAGAGCGTAGCGCTGCTCGACGCCTGCATAGCTGCGTAACGGATCCTCGGGGGTGTTCAACACGTAGTCCAGAAGCCTGTCAACCGTGCTGGTCGCCACATGGAGCCGGGTGTCCGAAGAGCCATAGTAGATGAAAACCCGGCCGTCGTGGCGCGCGACCCAACCATTGCTGAATACGACGTTGGAAACATCCCCGATGCGTTCCTCTCCCTGCGGGGCAAGGAAATAGCCCGCCGGACGGTGCGTGATCACTTGGGGCCATTCGAGTTCGCAGAGGAAAAGGTAGAGCACGTAACGCAAGCCGGCCGCCGTGTTGCGCACACCGTGGGCCAAGTGCAACCAGCCTTTGTCGGTCCGCAGGGGTGCAGGGCCAAGACCGTTCTTCACCTCCTTGATGGTGTGGTATTCGCGGCTGTCGATGATGGTTTCCTCATCGATGATGGGGTTCTCCATGCTCGTCGCGAGGCCCCAGCCAATGCCTCCGCCTTTGCCTGCTTGAATGAAGTCGTCTTGCGGCCGCGTATAGAACGCGTATTTGCCCTCCACAAATTCGGGATACAGCACGACGTTCCTCTGTTGCGGGGACTTGGTCTTTAAATCGGGCAGGCGCTCCCAGTTCTTCAGGTCCTTGGTTCGGGCGATGCCGCACTGGGCCACGGCCGATGAAGTGTCCCAGGAGGGAGCCCGAGGGTCTTTGCGCTCCGTGCAAAAGAGCCCGTAGATCCAGCCGTCCGCATGTCGCCCGACGCGAATATCGTAGACGTTGACGTCAGGGTCCTCAGTCTCCGGCATCAAGAGGGGATAATCCCAGAAGCGGAAGTTGTCGATGCCGTTGGGACTCTGGGCTACGGCGAGGAAGGATTTCCGGTCCACCCCTTCAACGCGGGCCACTACGAGGATCTTCCCCTCGTGTTCTATGGCTCCGGCATTAAAGGTCGAATTGATCTCCATTCGTTCCATCAGATGCGGGTTGGTCTCCTGATCGAGGTCATAGCGCCAGAAGACGGGCGCGTGTTCGGCGGTGAGCACGGGATATGCGTAGCGATCAAAAACCCCATTGCCGGTCTCGATTCGGTGATTCTTTCGCGTCACCAGCTTCTCATGATTCCTGAACAATTCCCGAATGCGGCTTCTGAATTCAGCTTGATTCATGGCTGTTCTCCGTCGGTAGGGCACATGGGTATGCAGGGCTGTCCACATCAGCGAAGGATTCCGGCCTTCCGCGCGGGTCACCCCCTGCGGGATCGGCCACCGTTTGGACAAGCCTGATGGCCATGCGCCCCTAGTCTTGTGAAACAGATCCGTTCACATCATCATGGCCATGTGCCATGTGATCGACTCGCTCCATGACTTCGAAGCACGCGCGGCTGTTGTGGTACGGGCACTTCCACTGATCTACTTTGAACCGCTCCTGGCTGGGTACGCCCGCTCGGGAGACCTTCCAAAACCACTCGCCATGTCGGCGATCGACGATGTACTTCTCGATGAAGTCCCAACTTCTGGCGGCGGCCACCCGAAAATGTTCTCGGCCCGAAAGCTGATAGGCGTTCAGGAATCCCACCACGGATTCCGCCTGGGGCCACCATTCCTTGTCCGTGTTGATGATGCCGCTGGAGTCCGCCTCATAGAGCAGCCCGCCATCGGGATCGACTGCCTCGTCGAGCACAGCTTGCGCCATCTTGACGGCCTCTTGCCGCACCTCGGCCAGGAGCCGCGATTCCCCAAGGATTTCGGCTGCCTCGCAGAGGAGCCAGCTTCCTTCGATATCGTGACCGAACGAGACGTGATCGGATTTTGGGCGCCACTCCTCATCAAAGAACATGCGGAAGTGGTGGGTTTCGGGGTCGATGATGTGGTCCAGGAAAGCACGGATGAGTTCCTGGAGGCGGCCGCGCAACGCGCCATCCTCCCAGGAGCGCAACAAATTTGCGTAGGCTTCCAGAAGGTGGAGATGGGTGTTCATGGATTTCTTTTCGTCCATGTCCACGTCGCTCAACCGCTGTATCCGAGCCAGCGTCCAGTCACGCTCGAAGGTTTCAAAGTATCCCCGGTGCAGCGCATCGTGACTGGCGGCTTCGATCGCTTCATAAAGACGGATCGCCTTCCGCAGTGATTCTTGATCGTGGGTTGCGCGGTGGTATTCGGTCAGGGCGTAGACACCGAACGCCTGACCATAGATGCGCTTCTTCGATTCGAGGGGCCGGCCAAGATAATCCAGGAGCCAGAAGACGCCGTTGAACTCGGCATCCCAGAAACACTGGGCGAGGTAATCGTAGGCGCGGCGCGCCGTCCGCAGGTAGACCTCCTCAGCGTAAACGCGGAACGCTCTGGAAAAAGTCCAGAGAAGGCGCGCATTCAGGATCAGCCCTTTGGGCGCGAGCGGGTCAATCGTGAGGTCATTCGCAATCTGGCCCCTGAAACCACCGTATTGTTCATCGATCGCGTACTGGACCCAGAAGGGCAAGATGTTCGACCGCAGTTCGGTCTCAACGCGCTGCCGCAAATCCTTCACGGCTATGCTCTCTCGGATAGGAGGACGAAGGCTGACCGACTTTCAAGGTCTGCCGTCTCCCCAGGAACGACCGTCGCCCGTCCAAGCAGTAGGCTGTTTCCGAGCCGCGATCGGCCCGCTCAGGCTGCGGGCAATGTCCTCACGGCCCCGCTCCCGGCGCCCAGTTGATCAACCGCCTCCGAATCCCTCAGATGGTTATACCAGGTGAACTTCAGCACGACCGATGTGATCGCGATGATCGCCAGGGCGATCAGGGCGGTGCGGACCTTCCAGATCACCACGTAGATCGGCAGCGCAACCAGGCTGACCTGCCAGGCGATGCCAACTACGACGTTGAACATATCGCGCCAGAAGTCCTTGTTGCGCTTAAAGGTTGGATCTTCAGCCCGGACCTTCGCCAGGATGGGCCCCCAGAACCCCCACGGCCGCACCCGGCGATAGAAGTCTTTCAGGACTTCCTCATCTTCTGCTGGGGTAAGCAGCGTGCCGGCGATACATCCGGCCAGCGAGAGAACCAAAACCAGCGGGAAGACAAGCGAGACATTCAGATTCACCGGGTGTGCATTCAAGAATACATTCAGGTTCAAGACCTTGGATAGCACCTTCGGCATGCCTAAGGCGCCCCCAATGCCCGTCACCATTCCCCAAAAGTAACCATACCCGTTAAATCGCCACCAATACCATTTCAAGATATTGGAAGCCGTGTAACCGCCCCAGAGTCCGGATACGATCCAAAGAACCACGGAGTTGACGGACGTCACATACCAGCCGATTAGAACGCCCACAACCACCACGACAAACGAACTCAGGTAGCTCAACCGGACGTATGTCCTGGGGCTCGCATTCGGGTTGATGAAGCGTTTGTAAATATCATTGACGAAGTACGGGGGCGCCGCGTTCACCGTAGCCGCGAAATTGGACATGAACGCCGCGAGGAAACCCGCAAGGAGAAAGCCCAGCAGGCCCACCGGAACAAAACGGCCGAGTGCATACGGAAGCACCAGCTCGAAATCGATGTTGTTGCCCATTGCCCGAATGTTCTCGCTGTAGAAAACCAGCGCCAGGATCGCCAGCCCGGTAACCAGGAAATAGCGTGGGAACGTCAATACGATGTTGACCCAGCCACTCATCATGGACGCTTCGCGCGGGTTCTTCGACGAGAGAATCCGCTGCATGTCATAGTTCGGCGCCGGGCCGGCCATGCTGATGAGAATTCCTTTGAAGAGAAGCATCAGGAAGAAAAACCCGAACAAACCGTAACCGTCCTGCGCGATTTTCGTGTTTGCGGAAGGTATGAACGCGGACCAATCCAAGTTGAGCTTCCAGCCGAAGAAAACCTGGTCCCAGCCGGCGGGAACATAGCGGTGAAGCACGTTGGGCGCGACTTTCGCCATCGCAATTATGCCGACGGCGATGGAGGCGACCGATAGGATGCAAAACTGAACGACCTCCGTAATGACGACGCTGAACATGCCGCCCTTGATAACATATATCGTGGTGATCGCGATCAGGATCAGGGCGTATTGATTGGGGGATAGATGCCAGGGCAGGAAAGTCGCCGCAAACTTCCCGAGGCCCTTGAACCCATAGCTGAAGAAGCCGATGATGCTGACGAAGGCGTAAACCACCACGATCAGGTGAGAAAGTTGGGCGCCCCGAGCCGTTCCGAAGCGCGTCTTGATCCACTCGGCGCCGGTCATCACGTTGGAACGGCGCAGCCAGGACGACAGGTACACCATCAGAAAGATCTGGTTGAAGGTCGGCCAAAGCCACGGGATCCAGACGCTTTTCAGGCCGTAGATGAAAAGCCAGTAGACGAGCAACATGGTGCCGCTGATGTCGAACATTCCCGAGGCGTTGGAAATGCCCAGCACATACCAGGGCAGCACGTTGCTGCCTAGAAAATACGCCTGGATATCGCGGGAAGCGCGGTGGGAAACCCAGTAGCCGATCAGCACGGAGGCCGCGAGATAAGCCAAGATAATCGCAATATCAATAGGATGCAGATTCATGGACCACCTTTATCCGCCCTTGTCGAGGCGTCTCACCACAGGGACGCAGAGGCGCGGGGTGGGAATGCGGGAGGCGGAAGGATGAAGGATGAATTGAAGACGGCCGTTCATTCATCATTGCTTGGTCAGCGCCCATCGCTTCACTCTGGGTCTCTGTGTCAGTGTGGTGAAGACTCACAAGTCCTCAAGACCGGAGTTGGACCCAGCCGGACAACTATACAACAGATGTCAAATCGCGAGTGGGGACCGCCGCTGGCTACCTCATGGCAATACCCCAGCGAGCAGGAAAACCAGCATTGCCTGCCAGTTTATGCAAACCTCATTGCTGGCGTACGAGCTCTGATCATCAGCGTAGACCTTGGCAGGCGGCAAATCGGCGGGCAGGGCCTTGAGTACGGAGTCTTGTCTGGCAGCATTAGGACCCCCGGAGAGCAACCCAGGCCAAGCTCCGGGGTTTTTGTCAGCGCCGCTGGGGCGATGATGCGGATGACGGAAAGGATTCGCGCCGACTTGTGTTACCCACGAGATCGAGAAGGTGTTGCGTCCCAGCAAGTAGTGGAGGTTGTCGAGAGCGGTCTCCAGGAAAACCCGATCCGGCGAGAGAGCGTTCGCGATCAGTAACTCCATGCCGTAGTTCGCGACAAGCCCGTTCGAGCCCCAGACATAATCCTTCGCGACCAAGCTGACGTGGTACGGGCTGCGGCCCGTGCGCTCCGCAGTCTCGTGAGCCGCCGCTCGAACCTCGACGAGGGTGCGTGGATCCGTGCCGGAGCGAGTCGCCAGCGCGTAGGCCCACAAGGCCATCGGCGCCACCACCCTCCAGGACTCGGCATCGAGAGCGTGCAGGGTCGGTAGGTATTTCGCATAATGGTCGACAAAGTAGCGGTTGTAGCGAGCGTCGCCCGTCGTTCGCCATAACTCCGCGGCCGCCCACAGCCGCTCGTCCCCGCAATCCGCATCGCCATACTCTCCGGTGGAGATTCCCGGCGGGTTCTTGAAGGTTACGTCCGGATGGCGCTCGGCCCAGGCCCAAGCTTTTCGCGCCGCGCGCAGGTTCTTGGCGGCAAAATTCCTGTCGAACGGCTGATACACGCGGGCGGCAATCGCTGCCACCGCGGCCAGATCAGCGGTGGCGCAAGTGCTCTCATAAGGCTCCTTCCCGACGCCGATCACCTCACTCGAGAGGCGGTCGTCTTCCGGCATCACGAATTCGCAGAAGTGCTCGCTCGTCTGTTTGTGCCAGGCGCCACCGTCGAGGTCCTGCATCTTGAGCATCCACTCCAGGTTCCAACGGGCCTCGTTGAGGATGTCGGGAGTGCCGTTTCCGCTTTCGGGAATATTTAGCTTGATGTCCCTCAGCTTCGGACCAAACATCTCCCAGGCCCAGAGCAGCGTGCCTGTCGCAATCCCCGAGTCCACCATGTACCGGCCATAGTCCCCCGCGTCATGCCAACCGCCGAGGTTATCGCGTCGACCCTCTTTGCCGGAAGACGGATGGAAGCTCCCCTTGAGATGGCACGCCGCATGGGTGTACCCGGGAAACTCTGGTCCCAGGTCCACCGCAGTCCCGCAGCGTTGTCCGTACAACGCGCGCATCGCCAAATAATACGTGCGGGAAAAACCCCCCGGGCCGATGGAAAAAGTCCAACTGCGGCCCACCCCGGGGACGTCGAGGTAGTACGTTCCCGGTTGCCGAAGGCGGGAAAAATCTGCAGCCTCGACCTGGTCTCCCGAACCCGCGTCCATGGTCCTGGCGCTCAATTTCCCTTGAAACGCCGTAAGGTTATCGCCAACGCGCTTCACCTCGAAAGTCTGGGCGGAGGCGCTCACCATGGCAATCTTTGGACCGTCGAGAGGGTAACCCACCTGATCCAATTTGATGCTGGTGCCACCGCTCTCCCCCACCCTTGCGATGGCCACTGAAAAGCAGACAAGGAAGAACGCCAGCGTCGCCAACCTTTGAGGCCAGGGTGCTTTGATCAAGAAACCGCCAGAAGGATTCGACATGAAAGGTGTCTCGCCTCGCCGCGATCTGGAAGACTTAGACCGCTGAGTTTCCCGCTTTCCTTTTGGCTTGGCAAACGATTTCGATGTTAGGTGTCGATGTTTCCTGTCCTGCGATAAAGTTACTGACATGGAGGCGTAGCGCGGAGCCATCTGTTTTCGCGCTGGATTCAGATATAATCACACGTCCATTCGTGAAAAGGCCCGCGCTGTGGCACGGACGGGCACGACGAACCCACCGCGGATGCGTCAGTCACCGTGGGTATTCATTTGTCGGAGCAATCGTTATGAAATTTGGGTATTTTGACGATCAAAATCGAGAGTATGTAATTACGCAACCCGATACGCCCTTGCCTTGGATCAATTACCTCGGATGCCAGGCTTATTTCGGAATCATCTCGAACACTGCGGGTGGCTATTCGTTTTACCGCGATGCGCGACTGCGGCGCCTTACACGCTACCGCTATAACAACGTCCCCTTCGATTTCGGTGGCCGCTACATCTATTTGCGTGATGATGAATCGCGCGCATTCTGGTCGCCCTCCTGGCAGCCGACCCGGCACGAGCTCGAGAATTACACCTGCCGCCACGGGATGGGTTACACCATCATCGGCTCGAGCTACGGCGGCATAGATGCCCAGACCAACTACTTCGTTCCGCTGGACGAAGACCTCGAGATCTGGCGGCTCACCATTACTAACCAGCGTTCCAGGCGTGCCCTGGTCTCCGTCTTTTCCAGTATCGAGTTCTGCTTGTGGGACGCACAGGACGATGCCACGAATTTCCAACGCAATTTCAGCATCGGCCAGGTGGAAATCGAGGACGGCGTCATTTACCACAAGACAGAATACCGCGAGCGGCGGGACCACTTCGCCTACTTTGCATGCTCGCGCGAGCTGGCAGGATTTGAGACGCAGCGAGAGGCGTTTGTGGGACCCTACCGCGGCTGGGACAATCCGGCAGCCGTCGAGCGTGGGCAGTTGTCGAATTCCATCGCTCACGGCTGGGCTCCGATCGGTGCACACCAAGTGAGGCTCGACCTGGGACCCGGCGAAACACAGCAGGTTATCTTCGTACTGGGCTACCACGAGAACCTGCCGGACCGGAAGTTTGATCCGCCCGATTCGCAGACTCTCAACAAGAAAACGGTCAAGCCGGTCATCGCCAAGTATCTGGATTCTGCCCACGTCGATGCGGCTTTTGAAAGGCTGCACCAGTACTGGGATGGACTGCTCGGGATTTGCCAAGTTGAGACACCCGACGTGCACACCAACCGCATGGTCAACATTTGGAACGCCTACCAGTGCATGGCGACCTTCAATATGTCGCGCTCGGCATCTTTCTACGAGTCCGGGATCGGACGCGGTCTGGGCTTTCGGGATTCCAACCAGGACTTGCTGGGGTTCGTGCACATGGTTCCAGCGCGAGCACGCGAACGCATACTGGATCTTGCCGCCACGCAATTACCGACGGGTGGCGCTTACCACCAGTATCAGCCGCTCACCAAGCGCGGCAACAACGATGTCGGCAGCAACTTCAACGACGACCCCCACTGGCTCATTCTGGGCGTGGCGGCTTATCTGAAGGAGACGGGCGACTGGAACATCCTGGACGAGCCCGTCCCGTACGACAATGCTCCGGGCTCGGAGCAGCCCCTTTATGAGCACCTGCAGCTCAGTTTCCGATACACACTGGACCGGCTGGGACCGCATGGACTGCCGCTGATCGGCCGCGCCGATTGGAACGATTGCCTGAATTTGAACTGCTTCTCCGACACCCCTGGACAATCGTTCCAGACGACGACTAACAAAGATGGCAAGGTCGCCGAGTCCGTCTTCATTGCAGGACTGTTTGTGCTCGCAGGCAGGGAACTCGCGGATATTGCCCGACGGCGTGGCCGCAAGGACGAGGCGGAGCGTTATCTCGCCGAAGTGGCGAAGATGGAAGATACCGTCCGGAAACATGGATGGGATGGCGAGTGGTTCCTGCGCGCCTACGATGACTTCGGCCGCAAGGTCGGCTCCAAAGAATGTGCCGAGGGGAAAATCTTCATCGAGACTCAGGGCTTCTGTGTGCTGGCGGGCATCGGGCTGGACGATGGAATGGCTGCGAAGTCGATGGAATCGGTGCGCAAGCATCTCGCCACTGAACATGGGATCATTCTGCAGCAACCTGCGTATTCGAAGTACTATCTCGAATTGGGTGAAATTTCGTCTTACCCGCCGGGGTACAAAGAAAACGCCGGCATCTTTTGCCACAATAATCCCTGGGTGATGATTGGCGAGACTCGAATCGGACACGGCGATCAAGCCCAGGATTATTATGCGCGTATCAATCCGTCAACGCGAGAACCGCTCAGTGACCTGCACCGCTGCGAGCCGTACGTCTATGCCCAGATGATCGCGGGACGGGACGCTCCCACACACGGTGAAGCGAAGAACTCCTGGTTGACGGGAACTGCGGCGTGGAACTACTATGCCATCACCCAGTGGATTCTGGGTATTCGCCCCTCTTACGAAGGGCTGCGGATTCGACCCATCATCCCGAAGAGCTGGAATGGATTCAAGGCCACTCGCATCTTCCGAGGGGTGACTTACCACATCACGGTCAAACGCGCGGGCGATGGTAACCATCTCTCGCTTAAACTGGATGGCGTGCCCGTGAACGGCGAGGTCGTGCCTCCCCCAGCCGAGCCACGGCGGGAGGTCACGGTGGAGGCAATACTGAAGTAGGAATCTTGAAGTTGAGAACTCGCTGGGAATGAGTTGAGTCTTCCAGCTCTTCCGACCACCCGATGAAAGCGGCGGAGTCTGGTGAGAGATTCGCGCTGGGCGAAACCTGCCCCCATACCCAAAAGCAGATTCTTCGTGGAGTTTACGTGGAGGGTTCAGTCTGAAGGGTCCAGGATGACATCCGTGGTGTGCTCTCGAACAAACTGCTACTCCGATTCCTCCTCAACTTCAAGGGCGTCTACACAGGCATAATCCCTCACGGGGACAAAGCTGAGGACGAGTTTGCCTTGGGCATCAGGCTGGAGATTATGAAAAGTCTTGTCGATGGCGGTCAATGGACCGCCGGCTTCTTTGGAGATGTCGAAATTCCGCAACAAGGCCGTCCCGTTGCAATAAACATCAAAGACCCGGGTCCCGACCCCGCCCACCGGCGAGCCGCTCTGGTCCGGCAAACTGGGATGCTGGTTTTCTCTGCCCCAATAAGTCTCCGCAAACCGGAGTGTGACCTTGTACTTGCCCGGCGCCACCGGAATCGTGTAAGTGAAATGGCCGAACCGTTCACCGGAATAAAGGTCAAAATCGGAGGTACGGCTGACGGGCGTACGCGCAATATGCAAGGCCAATTGGCCGCCGCTGTAGTAGTGGTCGGGACTCCAAAAGTTGCCCGCGTGGTCGGTGTAGGAACTGTTCTGAGCCACGATGCGAATAGGATTGATTTTCCCGCGGGGTGCCGGCTCAATCTCGAGCGCATTCAGAATCGGCGAGTCGATGAGCGCCTGAAAGCCCAAGTGCAGGGACCCGTCGGCGGCCGGGGTTACGTCTTTGAAAACACGCTCATCCCCGATGTTGTTCCCCCCGGCGTCTTTGATGATGTCAAAGATCCTGAGTAAGGGCTTCCCGTTCAGCAGAACATCGAACAGGCGGCTAGTTTCACCGCCACCGGAAAGACTTCCCGGCCCATAGTGCGTTTCCACGAAGTAGAGATGCAGCTCGTAGTTGCCGGGCTTGAGCGGAATGTTGTAAGAAAAATCCCCGGTGCGGAAGGTCTGGTACAACGTCATATCCGCTGCGCGCGCCAGAAATTGCGGGGGCTGGCTGGAGGTCACGCCCCCGGAATAGTACCGGTCACCCAGCCAGACATTCCCGGCGTGGTCGACATACTTGTCTTTGGGATAACCGCACAGGATGCGCACGGAATCCAGCGGTCCGGCCACCACCGGGGAACCCGCCATTGCTGAGGGACCAGCCGTAGGCGATCCCTTTACCCAAGCTCCCAACTGTGCCCCGAACCTCAGAAGAATTGCTCCCACCAGAACCGCGAGAACAAGGCCCCCCAGAGCAAGACGCCATGCGCCGACGCCCGCCCGTTTGACACTTGCAGTAACCCTGCGGCGCAGGGGTTGGGGGGATTCCAGATCCCGAGCTTCCTGGGAATGGGAAGTTTCCGAACTCGCGTCCGGCGCCAGCGAATCGATCTTTTCCCGGGGAACGAACCGAGGCACGTACTGTCCGGGGTCGATTACAATGTGCAGGGAGTGCCCTGCGCCCTCGGCTTCGTAATACTCTTTCAGCTTCTTTCGCAGGCGGTGCAGTTCCACCCGCACAATCGCGTCTCGGTTCTGGTCGAAATCCGCTGCTCTTCCCAAGACTTCGGTGGCGAGAGTGTATTCCTTGATTTGGTCGGCCCGGCCCCGGAAATACTCGTCACAAACGTACTTAAGCAGTTCGGCCTGCCTCGGGGCTTTGGCAAAAGTACCTGAGCTGAGAACATTCTCGAGTTCGCCCCTTTCCTGGCGACTTGAAACGTGGTTGGCCATATGACTGACCAGAGGTAATAAGTCAGGTTAAGCATATCACTAGACTGATTTCTTCGAAAGAGCAACCCGTTACAGTTGCAGCCTCACTGGTACGGACTTGAAACCAAAGCGGTTATCAGAGTAACAGGCGGTTGGGGAGGAATTAACTGGGTTAACGTTGTGTTACAGCTTAGCTTTTTGATAAACATGGCACCGCATTTCTGAAGATACAGGGGTTGTGTGCGTCCTGCCGCGCCCTGTTTCCCTGTCTGTTCTGCAAGATGCCGTCGGGTCTTCGGGCGATTGCGCCTCGGCGCGTTTGACTGTGTGTGCGAGACATGGAGTCTTGGGCGTCATTCTGTGGGAGGTGAACGTGAAGCAGCTTAGTCTTCGAGGAATTTTCCTCATTTTTGGATTCCTGGGAGTGTTTTGTCTTTCGGCGCTAGCCCAGGAAGCGACCATCGTTGGAACTGTGACGGACCCGTCGAGTGCCGCAGTTCCGAACGTGGCCATTCGGATCACCAACACCGATACCAATCAGATTCGAAATATTACCACCAACGAGGCGGGGCAATATGTAGCCCCTGAGCTTCACATCGGCCACTATGTTGTCCGCGCGGAAGCGGCGGGCTTTAAGGTGGCCGAACAAAAGGGTATTGTGCTGGCCGTCGGTGATCGAACCCGTGTGGATTTCAAGTTGGAACTCGGCAGCACACAAGTGAGCATTACCGTTGAAGCGACCCCCGTCGCTGTCAAAGCGGACTCGGGCGAGATCAGCGACTTGATCAGCGGCCAGCAGATCACTCAGATCGCCACCAACGGGCGGACCTTCTACAATCTGGTCGCACTGCTGCCGGGGACTTCCAGTGTCATGCCCGACATGCAGACCCCCGTCCCGGTGGGTGGTAACGCCAACGTGAGCTTTAACGGCAACCGGATGGCGCACAACATTTATATGATCGATGGCGGGGAAGATCTGGACCGCGGGGGATCGGGCACGATAAGCGTCATGCCTTCCCAAGACGCCATCGCGGAGTTCCGCGCGCTTAGTTCGAACTACAGTGCTGATTATGGCCTCTCCTCGGCCGGAACCATGACCATGGTTCTAAAGTCTGGAACCAAGCAGTTCCATGCTTCGGCGTGGGAGTTTCTTCGCAACGACTACCTTAACGCCATCAACGCCTTTGCCACATCGAAGCAGGAGTTGAGATTCAATGTGTTTGGCTTCAACGTTGGCGGCCCGGTTACTCTCCACGAGAAGGCTGCCCAACACAAAACCTTCTTCTTCTACAACATGGAGTGGCGCAGAATCATTCAGGGCGGTCTGCTGAACACGAACGTTCCTGACCCCAGCACTTACAGTGGTGCGTTTCCAACCTCGATGACCACTGATCAGCTGCACACGCCCTGCTCGAACCAAGTCTCCTCGGCGATTGCTGAACAATTTACAGCCGCTGGTCAAACCCTCAGCACTGCTGGCTCCGGGGGAGCCTGCACGGTGGCGGGCGGCGCCACCTTAGTGCCATTCACCAGCAACACGATCCCTGGGGGCGCTGGGGGATTGCTCGACGCGAACGCGCAGGTCCTGCTGACGACTGCCAAGATTTTCCCTACTACAAGCCTCACAGCTGTATCTGGAAAACCTTGGATCGATCAATACAGGGGCGGCAACAACGCACCGACGAACGTGAAGGAAGAGATTGCCCGGGTTGACCACCAGTTCAGCGATAAGGTCTCGATTTTCGGACACTGGGTTTCCGAGCAGATCCTGCAGACCTACGGAACAACCATGTGGAGTGGCGATAACGTACCCTCCATTGGCAACACGTTCGGCAATCCCTCTTATAGCGCCGTGGCCCATGCGATCTATACCATCAACCCGACGCTAATCAACGAGACCGCGTTCAACTACAACGGCAACCGCATCAACATCCTTCCCATTGGCACGTACACAGCGCCCAGCGGGTTCACGTTCGGCAGGGTGTTTACGGGCCCGAACTCCTCCAGCCGCATCCCGTCGATCAACCTGGGTGGCGGCACGGGCACAAACTACACTGCCAATTGGGTCCCGTGGGTCAACGTGGCGGACGATTACCAGATCCGCGACGACATTTCCTGGGTGAAGGGAGCGCACCAGCTGAAGTTCGGGGCCAGTTGGGCGCTCTACAAGAAGGTCCAGGACGCGTTCGCCAGTACCCAGGGTTCGTTCACTTTCAACGGCTTCTACACAGGGAATGACATTGCCGATTTCCTGCTGGGTTTCGGCAGCGGGTATGGCGAGGATGGTGTTCACGACCACGGTAACTGGAACAACGTCTCCTGGGCTGCCTATGTTCAGGACAACTGGCGTGCCTCGAAGCGCCTGACCTTGAACCTTGGCCTGCGGTGGGATGGAGCCCCGCATACGTACGAGGCGAACAACCGATATTCAGACTTTTATCCCAACCTGTACAATCCGGCCAACGCGGCCGTCTTCCTGGCGAATGGCACGATCGACCCCGTCAACACCCCAGCAGCGGCTCTGGGCACGAGTCCCAATGCCATTTTGGCGGGCTATCAATTCTATCTGAACGGCATTGGCATCTCGGGCAAGCCCGGAATTCCTAAGGGTATGGTGGACAACCACTGGGCGGCTTTTGGGCCGCGCATCGGCTTTGCTTACGATCTCACCGGCTCGGGCAAGACCATTGTTCGCGGCGGATTTGGCATCATGTACGAGCGCGTCCAGGGCAACGACATGTACGACGGCGCTACGGACGTTCCGTTCAGTGCGCATGTCGACCTCAACAACGTTTCCTTCGAGAATCCGAAGACCAACCTCGCCACCGGCACCACGGTGACTATCCCGCCTGCACCGATCATTGTCGCCAGTTTCACTGGACTCTCGCGTACTGACTACAGCCACCCGGTGAGCGACCAGTACAGCCTTGGCGTGGAACGCCAGTTGGGGGCCAAGGCCGTCTTGTCCGTTGCTTACGTCGGAAACCAGAACCGGCATCAGAGCTACTACCAAGAGATCAATAACCCGCCTGAGGCCGACTTGGCAACCCTGGTCGCGAATGGTGGCGCCACCTTCAACCAACTGGTTCCGTATCTCGGTTTCCACGCGATCAACATGGCTACGAATGCGCAAAACGGCCATTACAACAGCCTCCAGGTTAGCCTCCACGGACAGATCAAGAACGACCTCTCGATCCAGGCCGCCTACACGTATTCGAAGGCTATTGACCCGAGCAACCTCAGCGCGAATGGCGGGGATCTCGTTACCAGCTCAAATCCTTACGACCGGAATTACGATACCGGGCCGTCCGTATTCGATCGGCGGCACGTCTTCGTCGCCAACTTCATCTACTCGATCCCGCTTCTCAGGAAGAGTCCGAACCGAGCCCTGAGAACGGGGCTGGGCGGATGGGAAGTGGCAGGGGTCGTCACTGCCGAAACCGGTGTGCCGATGAACATCACTCTGGGCGGGACGGCCGGCAGCAATGGCGTCCCCAACGGCGTGAACCGGCCAGACCTCACGGGGAGCGTCTCGTATCCGAAAAACCAGAACGAGTGGTTCGATACGTCGGTTTTTTCGACACCGACGATTGGAAGTTGGGGCAGTGCCGGGTACGATGCGGTCTACGGTCCTGGCCGCCACAACTGGAACCTGTCGCTCTTCAAGAACTTCAGTATCAGCGAAGCGCGCGGCAGCCGTCTCGAATTCCGCTTCGAGACGTTTAACACGTTCAACCACGTGCAATGGAACGGCGTTCAGAACAGCTTCGCGTCCAGTGTCTTCGGCCAAGTCACTTCCGCCTTCGACCCGAGGACGCTGCAACTTGGGTTGAAGCTGTACTTCTAGACGGATCGTGCACTTCGCCCCGCTCGCGCCCCTACGGGCGAGCGGGGCGGCGTCCTAACGTCGGCCCCACGCACTCAAAGGGGACAAGGTTTTACCTACCTCCGGCCAGCAGCCTTGTTAGCGAGACTGCTGGCCGGTGCTTTTTCTGAGACAGCAGTTAGCCATCAGTGGTCAGCAATCAGCCAAAACCAGAAAAGCTCCCCTCTTGAGTTGAAGGTTGAAAGCTGACGGCTGACTGCTGAAAGCTTTCTTTGCTACAAATGAACTGGGTCGTCCCCGGCTACCTGGGCGGCTCTTTCACCTTGACAATCTGATCAGCGGGTACGTTCTTGAGCTCCTGCGTGATACCTGAAGGCCAGCGGATTTCCACACGATCTGCCGACTTGTTCGGGCCCAAGCCGAAGTGAGTGGGTCCGGCACTCGAAGAGGCATAGCCCACCGCGAAAGACACGTGATTGTATTGAGTGGTCCCTCCGGCCACCACCTTGATTCTGGCTCCGATGCCATCGCGATTGCTCTTCGTGCCCTCCAGCTCGAACTCCAACCAGTGGTTGCCGCCCGGGCTGTCGTTAATCCAAATCTCGGCAGGCGCGCTGATCGCGCTGACCACGACGTCCAGACGCCCGTCCCCGTTCAGGTCTCCTACAGCCGAGCCCCGATGCCGGCTGGGTGGCTGCGCAGTCAAACCTGCCTCCGCAGTGAGGGCCTGAAATGTCGCCCCGCTCTGGTTCCGAAACACGGTGTTAGGCTGTGCCACTTGCACTCTCGACGCATACCCAAGCGACTGAACGTGCCCGCGCGTGACAAATATGTCCTTCCATCCATCGTTGTCAAAATCGGCGATCGTGGGCGAATAGCCTGCCATCGGCAGGCTGAGCCAAGCTAGCCCGCTCCGTTCGGTGATATCCTCAAAATTGCCCGTCCCCAGGTTCCGGAATAACGGAAAGGTCTCCTTATCGAGCGCCGCAAAAGCGATGTCTGGATAGCCGTCGTTATCGATGTCTCGAAAGTCTACCCCCATCCCTGAAATAAACTCTCCGTTCGCGGCGAGCGCCAGGCCGGCCTGGAAAGCGATCTCCTCGAATTTCGCGCCGCCCTTGTTATGAAAAAACGAGTTATACATCTTGTCGTTCGAGACGAAGATATCCATCCAACCATCCAGGTCGTAATCCGCGATCCCCACACCCATGCCCTTTCCGGGATGGGCGCGGATTCCCGATTCCGCCGAAATATCCCGGAAGGTCCCGTCGCCATTGTTCAGGAATAACTGATTGGGGGTGGGCTTATAGAATTTCGGATGGCAGTAGTCGAACCGGCCCGGTGCCGCCTCGCAGGTGGGTTCGCTGTTGATGTCCCAAGCGAGATAGTTGACCACAAAAAGGTCCAAAAGCCCGTCGTTGTTTACATCCAGCCAAGCGGCGCCGACCGTCCACAAGGGACCATATTGGCTGTCCGGCTTGTTCAGCCCCGCCTTCGCCGTGACATCCGTGAACGTGCCGTCGCCGTTGTTATGGTATAGCCGGTTGCCGTGAACGCCACCCACGAATATGTCGTTGTGACCGTCGTTATCGTAATCGCCGATCGCGACGGCGTTGTCGAAGCCTACACCCGCGAGACCCGCCTTTTCGGTGACATCCTTGAAGTTGCCTCTTCCGTCGTTTTCGAAGAGGCGGTCGGAGTACTTTGCAGAGGTCTTTTTCAACGTCCGAACATCGGCTCCGTTTGTGAAGAAAACATCCAGATAACCGTCGTGGTTATAGTCGAAAACAGCCACCCCACCGGCCATGGTTTCCGGTGCATGGCGCTCCGGCGTCTCACAACTGTCGAGCTTGAAGTCGATCGGCCGATAAACGAAGTGGATGGATGTCTCGGTATCTCGGCTGGAAGCGGCTACCCAAACGGCAGCCAACAAAACCGCTACCGTCCAGAGAATCGGCGACACTGCAACGGACTTTAACGGGACGTTCTTTCCGCGCCACGCGAACGATGCTCTATTCATGGCGACGGCTTACTCCCGCGTCCTGATACCTTGATGAGCGGCTCCTGCTGCTCTTCTTTCGCCAGCTCCTTCACCTTGGCGAACTCGGAATCTGCTTCCTGTTTACGGCCCAAAGAATTCCAAAGCCTGCCAAGATGGTAATGCGCGTCTGGCTTCGACGGATCGATGCGGACCGCCTCACGAAAATGACGTTCGGCTCCGGTGGAGTTGTTCCTGCTCGCCAGAAGGAGGCCGAGATCCAGATGCGCGAGCCGAAAATTCGGATCCAATTTCAACGCCCGCCGCAGATGTTCCTCGGCTTCTTTTTCGCTTCCCGCATGCATTTCTGCGTCGCCCAAATATGCCAAGGCCTGCGTGTTCTGCGGTTGATTGGCCAATTCCTCCTGGAATTCGCGGCGGGCATCTTCGTAACGCTTCCGCTTCCAGTAGAGGTATCCAAGACCGAAGTGAACCTCGGGCTCGCGAGGCGAGGCTTTCACCGCAGCTTCAAACTCCGCCGTTGCCTGGTCTTCCTGGTTTGCCGCATCGAGCACTTCGCCCAACAGCATGTGAACGGGCGCAGAATCCGGGTTCTTGGTCAGCAGAAACCGGAACTCATCGATCGCGCCCTGGTATTGTTTTGACCATAAGTAGCTTTGGGCCAGCTTGTATCGCAATTCCGTGTTCTCGGGCTGCTGCGCGGCCGCAAGTTTCAGTTGGGCCGCGGCGGCATCGAATCTGCGGCTGCCGTAATAGCTCATCCCAAGCAACACTCGGGCCTGAAAGCTGCTGGGGTCGGCTTTTATGGCCTGTTCGAATGCGGAAGCGGCTTCGGGGAGCTTGTTCAGCTTAAAGTAGGCCAAGCCGAGATTCAGGTAAATTCCGGGCAGATGAGGATCCAGCGCGATGGACGCCCGGTAATGCGGAATGGCAAGTTCGTACTTTCCCTGGCGCGCCAGCGCAAGGCCCGTGCTGGCCTCGGCCACGGCTCCAGGGTTAGTAGAAGCCCCTAAGCATGCGGCACATACCAGTAGAGCCAGCACGGACTTCGTGAAATCAATACGTATGCCGTTGTTCCTTTCGACGTTGCCGCGGCCACGCCTCCAGGCGCCTTGGAATCTGGGCGGGTGTAAGCAGGTTTTGAGTAGCACCCTCGAAAATGGCTCTTTCAGCGCACCCCAGACCGTCAATCTCTCGCCCTTTACACCGGACATCCTCAAGAACGCCTGAGGCACCGAGCTAGCGGCGATACTCGACCCGCAAGGTCGGGTCACGGATTCCGCCGGGATTTGCATTTTCGGCGTTCCGCTCTGGCCCAGTATACCATGATTGCGGACTACGCCGGGCCGTCGAGGTGATGGAGTCAGCCTGCGTGGCGGGCGAAAGAAGGTAGCCCACGGTCTCGCAGGGCGGGATGGGCTAGCGTCTTTGGAACGGCCGTCCGCAACGGGAAGCCTTTATCAGCTAACTTCTGACTCAGCCTACCAGGTTCTCAACTTCAGGATTTCCAGTGGGGCACGCCTGCTCGTAGAGGCGGGAACAGGTGTACACTGTTCGGGGGTTTCGAAGTAGAAAAGGAAATTCTGGTTAGTATGTGATCGGGGCGCAGTGTGTTCGAGAGCAGGAGCGATGGGTGCCCTCTGCGTGCGCTGGGAATGATTCTCTCATCAGCATCTCAGAGGCAACTTGAGGGCGACCCAGCGACGTGGCAACGCGAGCGTCCATAATGGCGACAATGCTGAAAGGCATCCAATTCGCCGTCCTGATGGCCGTGGCTTCTCTGCCTCTCTTTGGGCAAGACAATTACGAAATTCAGGTGTACGGATACGACACGGTCCCTGCGGGACGCACCATGATCGAGCTGCATACTAATTTCACGTTTGAAGGCTTCAAGGCAACTAACCAGGGGGTTCTTCCTGATGAGCATCAAACGCACGAGACCATTGAAATTACCCAGGGCTGGAATGATTGGTTTGAAACAGGATTCTATATCTTCACGAGCTACGGTCCTCACCAGGGCTATAAATGGGTTGGTGATCACATCCGTCCGCGGGTGCGCGTGCCGAAAAAGTGGCATTGGCCGGTAGGCGTGAGCCTCTCAACGGAATTTGGCTACCAGCGGCCCATCTTTTCCGCGGACACCTGGACCTGGGAAATTCGCCCCATCGTCGACAAACAGTGGCGTTCCTGGTACGTGGCCTTCAACCCCGCTCTTGAGCGGTCGTTTCACGGGCCAGGCGTGTCGGAAGGCGTGGGCTTTTCTCCCAACTTCAAAGTCGCTTATTCGGTCACGCGAAAACTCAATGCGGGTCTTGAATACTACGGGTCGCTAGGACCTGTCACAGGGTTTGACCCCTTCTACTTACAGCAACAACAGATCATGCCTACGATCGATTATGATTTCGGCCCGAACTGGGAATTCAATCTCGGAGTGGGCGTTGGCGTTACGCGCGGTACCGATCATCTCCTCGTCAAAATGATCATCGGGCGGCGCTTTCGGTTCATCACTCCGCGTCTCCCCCGCGTCATGAGGCCGAGTCGGGCAGAAGGGGAGCGGTGATTGCGGATGGCAGATTCTGTCGCGATGTTTTGACGCGAGTGCCTAAATCTTCAAGAAGAGCTTCCTTCGGTACATCCAGAACAACACTAACCAGTAACAGGAGAGCACGGCCGCACCCAGCCAGAGCGGTTCGAGTCCGGCGCCGAGGAACTGAAAGAAGTGCGAGCCGAGGTGGATGCGAAATGAACTGATGATGAACTCCTCAAGGAAATGCGCAATGCAGTAAGCGGCGATGGAATTCATCCCGATGACCACCAGGGGGAAGGCCCACGCCTTGTACCGCTTGATCTCGATCACCCAACTGAACCCGGCCAGCCACAGGAAACACGCTCCGCCGCTGAACAAAGTCCAGCTCGGGGTCCAGATGCGTTTCACGACGGGGCAGATATGGGTGTAGTGAAAGAACAGGCCGGCGGCGATTCCGGCCGCGCTGGCGATGAGCAACTTCTTCATGGGGATCTTCGGAGTGGCGGCGTGCAGCCAGCGTCCCGCGATTAGTCCAAGGACCATAGTGCCGAGGGTGGGAATGAAGCTGAGCGTCAGGTATCCGCCCTCGTTATAGACGAACGGCGCTTCGCGCGGGAAGAGGTTCAGGAACCACTGATCGAAGGCATTCCCCAAGTTGTAGTTTTTGTTCCAGTGTGCGGCGAATCCCGTGTAGTTGTGCTGAGCGTGCCACGCGGCGGTTACCCCCACGGATCGCCAATCGAAATTAGGACCGGCGACGGGGTAGAGCGCCCAGGCCAGCCAGTATCCCGTGAGGATGACACCGAGCGCGGCCCACGCCCAGCGCGGCGGCCGGAAACCGAGCAGGAAAAGAAAGGGATATCCGAACCCGATCTGCGTGAGCGTATCTTCCATCGTAAAGTAGGTCTGGGTATGGTCCATCGAGCGCAGGAAGATGCCGAGCGCCGCCAGCAGGAACGCTCGCCACAGCGCATGCACGAACAACTTCCCGAACGTGCCGCCCTTCGCCAGGCGGCTGGCAATGGAATAGGGCAAGGCCACGCCGACCAGAAATGAAAACGAGGGCTGAATCAGGTCGTGCAGCGAGCACCCAGCCCATTCGACATGGGTCTGGTTATAGGCCAGAAAACGCCAGAACCAGTTTCCCGGGAAAGCCTGTGCGACTCGTGAAAATTGCAGCACCTCGGCCATCATGAGTAACATCACGATTCCGCGATACGCGTCCACAGCAATGTTGCGCGCGACTGGCGCGCGGCTGGGCGTAGATGGTGGCCCGAGCGGGGCAGCTTCCAGAACGGAGCTCAAGTGTCACCTCCCGAACGGCGAACCTTGGCATACGCAGAATTACCCCGGCAAGGCGTCCCCTGAAATCAGGCCCTTCCGGTAAAGAGATTTCGAGTTCGAGCCGCCCACAGGTTCCTTTAAGGCTTGACCGTGATCATAACGACGCCATGCGAGGGCACGGTGGCTGAAAACTGATCGGTAATTGCCCCGAGGTCTTTGTGCGCCCACAGGTCGCGCACCTTCAGCTTGCCCTGTAGCCCGAGATCAGCCCAATGGATGGCAAGGGTGGCTGCAACCTCTCCCCGGTTGAAAAGCGCCACGGCCACAGTATTGTCCTTGAGCGGCCGCGCTACGACGAGCGTTGATCCCTGCTCGGAGATCTTCTTCACAAGCTTGGCATCGGGGTCCTGGTCAATAGCAATAACCTCTCTATTCATCAGGATGGATTTCGTCTCATCGCTCATTGTCCGAAGATCGTTACCTGCGAGCAGCGGCGCTGCCAGCAGCGACCACAGGCTCATGTGGGTACGGTATTCGTCGTTGGTCATACCGCCGTTGCCGACTTCCAGCATGTCCGGATCGTTCCAGTGACGGGGCCGGGCGTAGGGAGCGATATCGAGCTGGTTGAAGCCGATAGTTTCCATCGATCTCCAGTTATCGCTGATGTCCCCGGTAGTCCGCCAGAGGTTCCCGCTCACTTTAGGTCCCCACTTCCAGACCTCGGCGCGTCCGTACTGGCAGAGGCTATAAACTATCGGTCGGCCGGTCTTAAGTAACGCATTACCCATTTTCTGATAGACGGCCTGCATGTCTTCATCTTTGTAAATGCGGCCCGCGCTGCACCAATCGTACTTGAGATAATCGAAACCCCAGGCGGCATAGGTCTTCGCGTCCTGTTCCTCGTGGCCGTAGCTGCCTTCGTAAGCCGCGCAGGTTTTTGGACCGGGTGAGGAGTAAATCCCAATCTTCAGCCCCTGGGAGTGGACGTAATCGGCGAGCGCCTTGATATCTGGGAATTTCCGATTGGTCGTGATGTTTCCTTGCGAGTCGCGGGAGCCCTGCCAGGTGTCGTCAATGTTGATGTAGGTGTAGCCCAGATCCTTCATGCCCGTCGCGACCATCGCATCGGCCATGCCCCGCACCGCGGCGTCGTCGACTTTACCGGCGAACTTGTTCCAACTGTTCCAGCCCATCGGGGGTGTGCGCGCCAGGCCGTTATCGGGTACGTCCTGCAACGCCGGCAGCGGCAGGCGCGGCGGAGGAAGCGCCGCCTCCGGCTTGGTGCGCTCGGCGATCCCCGCGATCGGCTCGCGGCCAGGAAACTGCACGGTCATCGAGACCTTGTCGCCCTCCACCGCGCCGTCATAGCTAACGCGGTGTTCCTGGTTCTCGAAACGGAAAGTAGCTACCAGATGTAACTTGCCGTTGTTGAAAGTCCCTTCGCTGATCGGCAAGTCGCCAAAGCCCGTCAAGACTTTGCCGGTCACTTTCTCGCCGGACTGTTTGAGGCCGAAGAACGCCTCGTGGTAGTTGCCGTCTCCGGTGGGAAGGCGCAGAACCCAGAATCCTGTCAGGTCCGTTTGCGCGGCAATGGGAACGGCGCTGAGCAACAGTAAGGAAAATGCCAGAAGCAGGCGGTAGAGTGTCTGCCGGCTTTCTGACCTGCGTGAATGCGTTGTGAATTGCATCTTCCCCTCCGGGGCAAGCAACCGTCATTCGGTTCGCCCTGGGCTCGGTCGCGCGGTGGGCGGGCAAAGGCTCCTGCCGGCCCGCGTCCACTGCTTGGCGCTATCTGGGCAGCTTCAATTCACCGGTGATCTCCAGTTTCGCACGGGCGCCTCCGCGAGTGTCCCCCGGCTGAGCCCCGCCGACGAAGATGTTGTACTCACCAGGTGCCACGACGTGTTCCCCTTTGTCGTTCACGATGCTCAGGTCGCGAGCCTTGAGCGTGTAGGTCACGCGGCGGGTTTCTCCCGCAGCAACGTGCAGCCGCTCGAATCCTCGCAGGGCGCGCGCCGGAGCGCCAGGTGTTGGTGGGAACTCCAGGTAAAGCTCCGCCACTTCATCTCCGGCAATTCCAGAAGTGTTGCGGACGTCGACATCGACAGCGAGGTCATCTCCGGCCTTAAGCTGCGCGGATGAAAGCCGCAGGTTACTGTACTCGAAGGTCGAATAGCTCAATCCATACCCGAAACTATAGAGAGGCTTACCTTGGAAGTACCGGTAAGTGCGGTTATGCATCGAGTAATCGGCAAAGGGCGGAAGTTGGTCGAGAGAAGCGTAAAAGGTAACTGGCAGCCGTCCACCGGGATTCGTGGCGCCCGTCAGGGTTTCGGCAATCGCCGTGCCGCCCTCCTCGCCGGGATACCAGGCCTCCAGGACGGCCGCCGCATGCTCCTGTGCCCAATTCACAGCCAGCGCGCTGCCATCCATCAGAACTACGACCAGAGGCTTGCCGGTGGCGGCCAGCGCTTCGAGCAGTTCCTGCTGCGCATCCGGCAACCCGATTTCCGTGCGGTCGCCGCCGCTGAAGCCCGGGACGCGGATCGGCATCTCTTCGCCTTCCAGGTCCGGTGAGAGTCCCACGAAGGCCACCACCACCTCCGCCTGCTGTGCGGCTTTAACAGCTTCATCGCGCAGAACCTCCAATGGTGGTTGCCAGTTGAGCGTGGCTCCGGCTCCGAAAAGTGGGCACTCGTGCACATATTCAAGCCGGAATGCATGTGCCTTCGTGTCCTCGAAGTGCGCCTGAAATGTGGTTTGCGGCTCTTTTTCTTGCGTGACCCACGTCGTGGGAACGGGCAGCGTTGTGTTGAGAACCAGCTTGGCATCAAGATAGATCCGGTAGGCTTCCTTACCACCGTCGGGATGCCACCCTGGCTTCGGCACAGAAAACGTATAGTCGCCCGGTCCAGGTGGAGTGAGCGTGCCGGTCCAGCGCACGGCGAAAGCTTTCATGGGCACGCCCTTAGCGGGGGCAGCGGCGTTCCAATCAAACTGAATCTGCGGGTCGATGCGTGTGAGTACTGGTTCGCCGGAGAGGGCCGGGTTGGAGAAGTACTCCGCCTTCAGGCCCGGCGTGCTCGCACTACCGGCGGTATGGAACGCCGTCCGTGGCACAGGGACCGGTAGCTCCTTCAGGTAGGGAGCGCCTTGTGAGTAAAGAACCTTCGCCTTGCCTTCAAACAGTTTCCGGATTCCATCCAGGGGATAAACCGGATGAGACGGCTCACCGTTGTAGTTGCCCTCCAGTGCCGCCAAGGACTCCGCGTTGGGTCCAATCACCGCGATCGTTTTGAGGTTCGATTTGAGAGGCAGGATGCCATCCTGGTTCTTTAACAAAACCATCGACTCACGCGCCGCCTTCAAAGCCAGTTCCCGGTGCTGGGCTGAATCATTCTCAGAGAAGGGAATCCGATTGAACGAAACGGCGTCGGGCGGGTCGAACATTCCCATTCGGAATCGCGCGATGAAGAGACGCTTTAAGGAGGTATCGATTTCGCTTTCCTTGATCAAGCCGCCCTGCACAGCCTTGACGAGCGCGACATACTCATTGCCGCAGGTTGTGTCCGTCCCGGCCTGTACGGCCACGGCCGAGCCGTGCTCGTTGTCGGGCGTGAATTTGTGCCCCGAAGTGATGTCTTCCACAGCGCCGCAGTCGGAAGTTACATAACCCTGGAACTTCCACGCCTCACGCAAGGTGTCTTGAAGGAGAAACTTGTTTGCGCACGCCGGCACGCCGTCCACGGCGTTATAGGCGCACATGATGGAATCCGCGCGGCCCTCCACAATCGTGGCGCGAAAGGCGGGTAAATAGGTGTCTTCACGGTCATGTGGCGAAACCTCCACGTTGAACCGGTGCCGCTCGGGCTCCGGCCCGCTGTGCACGGCGTAGTGCTTGGGAGTGGCGATCGCCTTCAGAAACTTGGGATCATCTCCCTGCAAACCGGTCACGAAGGCAACACCCAGCTTTGCGGTGAGAAAGGGATCTTCTCCGTAGGTTTCCTGCCCGCGCCCCCAACGCGGATCGCGGAAGATATTGATGTTGGGAGACCAGAAGTCAAGGCCAAAGAAGATGCTGTGGTTTCCTTCCCGCTGCGCCTGGTTGTACTTGGCGCGAGCTTCGGTGGCGATCGTGTCGCCCTCGCGGTGGACAAGGTTGTGATCCCAGGTCGCGGCCATGCCGATGGCCTGTGGAAACACGGTGGCGTACCCTGAACGCGCCACGCCGTGCAGCGCCTCACTCCACCAATCATAGGAGGGAACGCCGAGCCGGGGGATGGCCGGCGCGGTGTGCTGCATTTGACGGACCTTCTCTTCCAACGTCATGCGCGAAACAAGATCCTCGACGCGCTTCTCAATTGGCAGAGAAGGATCCAGGTACGCGGGGGAACGCTTCTCGGCCTTTCCCTGGGCATAAGCTGTCGCCATCAATCCGTACGCAAGAACGGATGAAAAGAGCGCGTGAGTAATCCATCGAATTACCGATTTGTATTTCGCCACGTTCATATGACTCACCCCCGGGGATTTTGGGCTTGAATGGGCACGGAGCGATATTGGGTAGGTCGCAGGCAGCAGCGTGCTTGTGGAACCCACGATGAATTGTCCGGATCTGTTTCTATTACGCAGCTTCTTTGCCTTACGCCCACCTCCGGCACCCACTTGCTGCTGGTCCCGGCGAAGCCGGTCGTTGATTCCAATCGGATGCCAGTTACGGCCGGAGCGAATCGACACTGGCGCGACCATAATGGCCGAAGGAACCGGGATGCGTCAACCGGAATCCGCCAGCCTGCAACAAAGGTCGAGTTGTTGCCACAAAAGTCTCCAAAGGGTGAGGAGAATTTGGGGGCGTAGAGCGGGGTAAGTTGTTGAGAGGCTCGGTAGCAGAGACGTTCGAAATGCAGCGACGGCGCCACGAGTCGCGTCATTCCCGCGAAAACGGGAATCCAGCGTGGCCGCCACCGCCAACCGTCACTGAGCGTGGGTTCGGCAAGTGTAGTAGCGCAGCCCCAACGCTCCGCCGGATCCCTCCGACCGGCGAATCTCACTTAGCGTACAGCATGCCGCCAAGAATGCTGCGAACTGAGCGTTCCAGGCGCGTTCTGCGAAACCAAGTGAGGGGGTGCCGCGACTGGTCACCGAATTCAAGAAACACACGACGAGGCGAGGGCCGGGACGAGAGCCCGGCCTCCGCCCAGTGCTGTGCTTGATTCGAGACTCTCTTCTCCCGAAGCTTAGCGGATGGAGAACTTATAAACCGTCGTGGAGTGGTACGTCTGGCCCGGTCTCAGAATCGTCGACGGGAAACTCGGCTCGTTGGGCGAATCCGGATAATGCTGGGTCTCCAGGCAGAAGGCGTAGCGCAGCCTATAGACATGACCCTGCTTGCCGGTAAGGGTGCCGTCCAGGAAATTGCCCGAATAGAACTGCACGCCCGGCTCCGTTGTGGAGACCTCCATGACCCGACCGGTGGTGGGTTCATAGACGCGCGCCGCGAGTGCCAGGCCTTTGTCTTTTCGGTTCAGCACGAAGTTGTGATCGTAGCCGCGCCCGAAAATCAGTTGCTCATCTTTCTGGTCGATCCGGGCTCCAATCGCCGTGGACTTGGTGAAATCGAATGGCGTCCCTTTCACACTGACGATTCTGCCCGTGGGGATGAGCGTCTTGTCCACCGGGGTGAAGGTGTCGGCGTTCAGCGTGAGTTCGTGGCCGAGGATGTCGCGCTTCCCATCTCCTGCCAGGTTGAAATAAGTATGGTTCGTGAGGTTGACCGGGGTGGCCTTGTCCGTCGTGGCGTGATACTCGAAGATCAATTCGTTCTTGTCGTTCAGTGTGTAGGTGACTGTCATCTTCAGGTTGCCGGGGTAACCTTCGTCCCCGTCCGGGCTCGTGTGCTTGAAGATCACCCCCACCTCATCAGGTTTCTCAAAAGGTTCAGCTTCCCACACGACTTTGTCGAAGCCCTTGTTGCCCCCATGCAAGCTGTTCGGGCCATCGTTTATCGGCAGCGTGTATTCCTTGCCGTCGAGGGCGAACTTGCCCTTGGCGATCCGGTTCCCGTAACGGCCGATGATGGCCCCGAAATAGGGAACCTTGGGTGTGTAGTCGTCCGCTTTGTCGAATCCAAGAACCACATCATCAAAGTGGCCTTTCTTATCCGGGACTCGTATTGAAACGATAGCGCCACCATACGTCATGGCGCGGACTTCCATACCGTGCTTGTTCTTCAGAGTATACAGATCGACGGGTTTCCCGTCGGGTGTCGTTCCGAAGGCTTCTTTTTTGATCATGTGTGTCCCCTGTGGAGAAGTTGGGACCCCCGAGCCGGTCCAGAAGGGAAATAACGTCAGGCACAACGAGAGCAGAACAGAAATGCGGTGAATCATGGTCGCTCCTGGAGGTTTGAATCACGAGGGATGGGTTGGCGAGAATGCCTTGTCATGTCTCTGCGGGTTCGGTAGTGCTCAAGCCAACTAGCCCAAAGGATTGTTACAGGACTGTGGGCGAGAGTCAAGTGTCCTGCTCGTGGTTTTCCCAAACACGCGTGCAACTGTGTTGACCGGCCATTGCCAACCGGAGCGGCTGGAGGTGTGGTATACTAGCACTGTCTGGGGTGAGATATTGGGCTCCCGCCCAATGATCCAGGGCTAACAGGAACGTGCAAAACAGGAGGGGATGCTACCATGTCTAGCCAAACTTCTATCCACGGGCTGGGTTGTACCGGTATTGCCAGATTTTTGACCTGCCTGGCGTTCTGCGCAGTGCCAGCACGCGGACAGGCCATTAATGACTTAGGCAAAAATGAAAACATTAACGAAGCGCGCTATTGTCCACATGAACTAACACTAGCCATCGACGGCCAAGTGCTCACGGTCGACAAGTCGCCGATCCCTCCGGAAGTTAGGGTGCTCCTGGAAACGGATGAGGGCGCATTCAGCGATCAGCAGTTTGTGCGTGCCGACGGAAGATTCCATTTCCTTGGCGTCGAGGGGAAATCGTACCGGGTCGTCGTGACAGCCCAGGGGTTTCAGACCGTGAATCGTCAGGTCGACGGAACTTGGGGGGCTAGCTACTCCCCAACGATTTACTTGGTTCCCTTGGCAAAAAAGAACGCTCCCCCGCCGGCTGAGGCCACCACAGACCTGGCGGCCCCCAAGCAGGCGCGGAAAGAGTTTGAAAGAGGTTCTCGCGAGCTGGAAGGGGGAAACCTCGCGGAGGCGCGGATGCATTTGGAGAAGGCGGTGGCCGAAGATCCTTGTTACGCCCGCGCCCAGACGGCGCTAGGAGTGACGCTGGGCCAACAGCATCAGGATGCGGCGGCGGAATCGGCCTTCCACAACTCGATCAAGTGCGATGGGGGGTTTCTGGACACCTACCTACAGTTGGCGATGCTCCTGAAAGGCCAGAAGAAATATCAGGAATGTGCCGTGACCCTGGAGCAAGGGCTGCGCCAGTTTCCCAGCGAATGGCGCCTTCACTACCAGCTCGGGAATGCCAAGGAGGGCTCGGGTGATTACGAAGCCGCCGAGCAGGAATTTCTAAAGGCGCAAACGCTCAACCCTGAACTTCCTCCCGCCTTCCACCTGCGGCTGGCGGACCTATACCGCGACTGGAAGAAGTATGACCAGGCCCGTGCGGAAATGGAAACCTATTTGCGCGCCGATCCCAAGGGCCAGTTCGCGGAGGCGACCCGAACGGGGCTGCGGGAGATGCAAGCTTCCGGGCTGGTCTCAAGTGTCCCGAGCAAAGTAGATCAGGGGCAGCCCTAACGTGGTCCGTGAGAGCAAGAGGCAGCCGAGTCTTCCACACGCACCTTAAGGTTGCATGTAGTGGACGATCGTTCACCGCATTCTCCGTGACCTCTGTGTTGAGGCTCTGCCGGCCACGGAGGACCCCTACAGTTGCTGACCTCTTCTGCGGCGTAGCCGGAATTCGACGAGGCCGCGAACTCTCCCCGGCGTAAGCCCCCGTAGCACGCTTTCACGCTAACTTTGCTGCAAGACCAAGGCCTCCTGGCAACTGGACGTCCAGAGCCGACTGTTGTAGCATCAGGGAGGTTTTGGGTTGTGGAAATGAAATCACGGCGTGCTTGTTTACCGGGAATTGTTGCCAGTGTCTTGCAGGTTGTGGCGATCGCCAGCCTGCTGGCCACGGCGCGCGCCTCACCTGGACCCGAACCCACCCCACAACTCCGCGAGGGCACCCAGGCGTTTTATAAGGGCGAGTTCGACCGGGCTGCCTTACTGGCGCGGACCTATCTCAAAGCTCATCCGCAGGATCCTGCGGGGCTGGTTCTGCTGGCTCGAGCTGAAATGGCGCAAGGCAGGTACCCGCAGGCCTATCGAGAGCTCCGTAAAGCCCTTCGTACGGACCCTAAGAACCTTGACGCGCTCTACTATCTCGGGCAGGCTACTAAGACACTCGGGCAGCTTGAATACGAACGGATGTTCGCCCTAGCGCCCGACTCGGCTCGTAGCCACCAGTTTTTGGCCGAATCTTACCTCGCCCAGCGAAAGGACGAGAAGGCGGCGGAAGAATACAAGGCAGCGCTGAAGGCAGCCCCCCGTTCGGTAGAAATCCTGTGTGCCCTGGGAGATGTGGAACGATGGCTACTCCGCTTCGATGATGCCGTCGAGCATTACTCGCGAGCACGCGAGCTCGCACCGAACGACTATTGCGGTAATTTTGGCCTCGGGGTGGCGCACCTTCGCCGCCACGAACTGCCCAGTGCCATCAAATATCTCCGGCGGGCCGTGGTGTTGCAGCCCAAATCGGGTGAGACCCGGCTTGCGCTGGGCACCACACTACTCCAAAGTGGTGACGTCACCGGCGCATTGACGGAGCTGAAGGCTGCCGTCGCAAACAAGCCGGACTTGCGGCAGGCCTACGCGCTGCTCGCACGGGTGTATCGGACGTTGGGACAACCCACAGAAGCGGAAGAATCTCTGAAAAAGGCGCAGGAGTTGGAGCAACGCGAGCACGATTATGTGCGCAGGGCACTGGTTTTGGACGACTTGAGTCTGACTCCGTCTCCCGACGCGAATTAGACCGTCCGAACCGTGAGAGTTTGTTCGAGGAGGGGGAACGAATTGAACCCACTATCTCGGCAGGTTGGGCTGAAAACCTTGGGCGTTGCCGCCTTGACCCTCCTGCTTGCTGGCAGCGGTGCGGGGTCACAACAATCCACCTCTGCCGCCACCCCTCGGGCGGGCCTGCCACCTCAACTGCAGGAGGTGTTTAGTCAAGGCGTCGAGGCGTTACAGGCTGGTCAATTCGACGCGGCGGAAGAAGCCTTTCTAAAGGTGCTGAAGCAGGGGGGCCGGGTGGCATTTGTCTACAATAATCTCGGGATTGTTTACGAAAAGCGCGGAGAGCGCGAGCGAGCCCTCGCGCAGTTCCGGGAAGCCATTCGTCTCGAACCCGAATACGTAGCACCGCACGTCTTGATGGGGTCAACCCTGCTCGCCATGGGCAGGTTCCCGGAGGCGGCAGGCGAACTCGAGACAGCCGTGAAGCTGCAGCCCAAAGTCCCCTTGGTGCGTTTGCAGTTGGCGAAAGCTTATGGGCGTGAAGAAGAATTTCCGCGAGTCATAGAGCAGTTTGAGGCGCTGCAGCAACTCGAACCGCAGGAGCCGGAGTATATCTATCAGACGGGCAAGGCTTACCTGGACCTCTCGGCATGGTGCTACCAGCAGATTGTTCGCCTTCAACCTGCCTCCGCTCGAGCCTACCAAGCCCTCGCTGAGAATTTCCTGGTGGAGGGGAGACCCGAAATCGCCATTCCGGTTTTTCAGCGTGCCGCGCAGGCTGACCCGACCTTGCCCGAGATCCATCTGGCATTAGCGGAGATCTATTTTGAGCAAGGGAAGAAAGCTGAGGCCCGGAAGGAAATTGAGCAGGAACTCGCCATCGTCCCCGAAAGCGCGGGCGCGGCAGCGCTGAAGAAGAAACTCGACACGCCCTAACGCTGTGCTCGCTGTGTCCTCTGTGGTGGACTGTTTTGAGAGCAGCCGATCGACGGGGAAGAAGTTTCTTACCACAGAGGTCACAGGGGATGCGGAGAAAGATCGCTAACCGGAAATTCCCCCGCGCACCCTCGGCGCTTATCCCGGAGTCAGTTCAGGGCAGGCGAGAGGCCAGAGTTCTGGCGAGGGCGCAGGCTGCGGGGGCATTCGTCAGGTTGGCGTAGCCGGCAAGGTAGCGGCCTTTGCGGAAAAGGCACATGGCGCCGAGGTATGGGTCCTTGGCCTGTAGAGCCTCGTCAGCGATTGGGGCGGAGGTGGTTTCAGCAAGACGGGCTCGCAAGCGGTCGAAGGCGGCCGCGGCGGATGCGGGTGACTCTTCCCTCACTATGAAAGCCTTTCCCTCCACGTATTGCGCCACGTAGCCGCGCTTGAGCGCGCGCAAACCGAGAACGCTTTCAGGAATCAGCCGGACAGAAACCAACTTCTCGGCTGGGAACCATGAAACCGCTTCCGGCGGCGTGCTGCTCCCGCTGATCTGTTTCTCGATGGCTGCCGCAAAGGCCTGGAGCGCAGGCGCGTGGTTCCCGTCGGGAGTGGCGCTCAATTCCACGTAGTACATACCCTTGCAGAAGGCGGCGTGCTGCGACTGGATCTGGCCGCCCATGCCGATAGGTGCGACAGGCTGGTGCGGATCGAGACGAGCCAAGAAGAGGCCGTAAGCTCCTTCCGAGTCGGACATCTGCGAGACGTCGACCACGAGCGTGTCATCGCCCGACTTGCAGGTCAGGTTCTGCATCTGGAGGAAGTCGTAGATCAAGTATCCCTCCGCATCCCCATCCACGTACTCAAAAAGATTGTCCGCCTGGAAGGTGCGTGACGCTCCGTTCTGTTCCCATCCCGCCACCAAGCGACAGTCGGCCACCTCCGCCGCCAAGGCGGCGGAGGCTGCGACTAGGATGAGGAGAAGGCTTTTCGCTGCCTTCACGCAAACAGCTCCTGGGCGCGGCTGAGGCGTGCGGAGACGTGTACGCCGAAGGGGCATTTCACCGTGCAATGCCCGCAGTCGCCGCAGCGTACCGCCACGACGTCCGCTCCCAGCTTCAGGAACTCCTCGCGGCCTAGAGCGAACTGGCCGTAACCTTCTGCGTAACTGAGATGGCGCAGGATGTCGGCAACCGGCAAGCCCTTCACGCAAGTCCCCGCGCATTCCCCGCACATCCGGCAATAGAGGGGAGAGATGTACTCGAGTTGGCGGGCCAGGAGCCTTTCTTCGGCTGGTCCGTAGGGTTCGGCCATGGCCTTGAGGTTCTGATCCAGTTGCTCCATGTCGGTCATGCCGGGGATGGTGGTGTGGACGTTCGGATTCTTGAGCACCCACTTGAGGGCCGCCAACATGGCGCCTTCCCGCTGCAACTGCGATGGGGGACCGGGAGGAGGGCCACCGGGAGGCGGGCCTGGACGGGCGCCTTGGCCTGGGGGCGGAGGGCCGGGTGGCCTTCTTCGGAAGCCTCCCGCCATCACCTTCATTCCCACCACGCCCATGCCCGCCTTGCTGGCTTGTTCGATGGCCGCACCCACGCCTTCGTCCATGCTGAAATTGTAGGTTACGAGCACGACATCGATCCCGCCCTTCTGGACCAATGCCGGGATGAGCTCTTTGGGAGCATGGGTGCTCACGCCGCTGAAGCGGATTTTCCCCTGCTGCTTGGCGAGCTGCTGCGTCTCGATCAGCTCATCCGTCACCGCTTCCGGGCTGTCCTTGTGGTGGAGGTACCAGATGTCAAGGTGATCGGTACCGAGTTCCCGCAAGCTCGTCTCCAGGTCCGCCAACGCGCCCTGCTTGTCGCCCGTCGGCGATTTACTGGAGAGAATGATATCCTTGCGCTTGCCTTTGAGGGCTGCTCCGACCATGCGCTCGTTGTTCCCGCCCTGATAGCCGCGCGCGGTGTCGAAGTAATTGATGCCCAGGTCCGCGGCGCGTTCGACCACGCTGGCGTCGGAAGTAGTCATGCAACCGAAGCCCACCGTCGTGACCCGCAGGCCGGTCTTGCCCAGCACCCGATAACTGAGGCGAGCTGCTGAACCGGACTCGGTCGTTGCCGCACGTCCGTTTTGCGTCCAGAGGCCAGCGACGCCGGCCAGCGGGAGCGCGACCCCGGTGGTTAAAAAGCTCCTTCGTGAAGAATTGCAACTCATAAGAACGCCTCCCAAGCTTCCGAATGGAATGCCGCGCTGCATTATAGGTTTTCTTGGCAGCGGCGGCCAGCGAATTCCGGGCACAAAAAAAGCGGCCGGCGCTTTGGCGCCGGCCGCGGTAAGGCAGGACTGAGTGTTGCGTGTTAGCCTACCAATATAGCTTCAAGCCGAAGTCAATGTGTCTCGGCTGGTTGCACGTTCCGGTCACCTGTCCGAAGCTCCCACTGTCCCAGCTGGTGTTCGGAGTGCAGAACCAATGCCGGTTAAAGGCGTTGCCAAATTGCGTCTCGAACCGGAGTTTAACGTCCTCATGTCTAATGGGGAATTCTTTGAAGACGTTGAGATCCTCATTGTACGAGGGGAAGTCGCGGAGGGAGTTGTCGGTCCGGGGGGCATTGCCGAAAGTAAGCCCGTTCCCGCCCGGATCTGCCCAACCGCTCGTGCTGTAGTAGCGATCGACGGCGGGGTCGAACTTACCACCTCCCCAGCCGCCCCCGCTGAGCCGGTTAGGACGATGTTGATTGTTGAAGGTTATCGCACCCAGGGTCCCGTTGTCCATAGTAACGTCGATCGGGCGTCCACTGGAGTACCGGTGAATCCCTGCCACATGCCAGCCGCCGACGACTTGGTTCGCCACGCCGCCTTGGTTGACCCAACGCCGGCCCTTCCCGAAGGGTAAGGCATACGTGTAGGTCACGGTGACGACGTGAGGAACGTCATCCGCACTCAGGCCGCGTTCGGCGGCCATGTTGACAGGGTTCTGAACAACGACGCCCCAGAGCAGGCCGTTTTCCGCCCCGTTGTTGATGAGTCTGGACCAAGTATAAGCGACGCGGAACTGGAGTCCGTTCGAGAATCGCCTGTCCAGCTTTGCCTGAACCGAGTGGTAGGTGCTGTAACCGCCCGGGAAGCCGCTGCGCCAGTAAACGCTCGAATATTGCGGGTACGGTCGCAATGCCTGGGCTACACTCGGGTGGCCGGGAAAGTAAAGGGCCTCAAAACCCGGGAAGGGCGCGAGACGGTTGGTTGCGGGATCGGTGGTGGTCATCCCCTCAGCCGCCAGCGCGGCTTGACCCTCAGTGGTGTCGACGGCCGCGGTCAGTGCGGCGACCCCCGGGGTCAGGTCGGGACTACTCTTATTCGCAAGCAGCCCCAGCCCCTCGCCGTTCATCCCTAGACGGGTTCCCCGATTGCCGACGTACGCAACTTCAAACGACATGTTATCAGAAATCTGGCGCTCGTAGGCCAAAGTAAAGTTCTGATATCGGGGCAAGTTGAGGGCATCCGGGCGGACACCCCTCGCCTGTCCGCCATTAGCAATCGTAGGATCGATGACAGGTGGGGGGACCATGGCCGACGACGGGAAGCCGCAAGACACACCAGTCTGCGCGCAAGTAGTCGCATAATCCCAGTAGAACGAGGGGAAGATTCCACCGGTTAAGTTAGGTGCCTGGGGATAGGTGGATGAGGCACCCACGTCGGGATAGCCTTGACTGTAGTTGAAAGAAATGCCCGCATAGTACATCCCGTAGCCACCGCGAATAACGTCTTTGTTCGTGAGTCGGTAGGCGAAGCCAATACGCGGCCCCCAGTCGTTGGTCACGGGATTCTCAAAGGTCCTCTTGCCCGTGCGACCCGTGCCGGTTCCGGCGAAGGCCATAGCCCCGAGCACGCCCGGCGAACCAGGATTAACAAGCGTAGGATCAAAGGAGGAGTAGCGGTCGGCCGCCTCGTGCCTCGCGAACATGTAGTCGTACCGCAGGCCGAAGGTCATACTGAGTTTGGAGGTTACCTTGAATTCATCATTGATAAACGCAGCGGTATAAGCTTCGTACCAAGTATTAGGCTGGAACAGCGTAGTATTGGCATTGTCGACTTGGCCTAAAAGGAACGAAGCATAGGAATCGCCGGTCTTGTCGCCGAGGATTTGCCCGGCCCCAGTGATGCCGGCAGTCTCTGCTGACGCGAAATTCCAAACGCCCATTACTTGCCGACCCCATCCGTCTTGTGGGGTCTGGTGGTGCCGGTACTCAGCGCCCGCCTTGATGGTGTGTCGGCCTTTAATCCAGGAGATGTCATCAAGGAATTGCCAGCGGTTGGTGGTCTCAAAGCCTCGGACCCAGCCGGTGCCGTCATAAAAGACTCCCGGAGCCAGACCGTTGCCATAGTTGACCGCCGGGAAACCACCTGCCTTGCCATCCGCGCCGTAGAGAGGCATGGAGTCTCCATTCGACTGCTTCAGCCCCAGAACCTGATTCCAACCCACGCCCTCGGACAAGCTATGTTGGCCCATAAACCAACGGTCGAACCCGATCGTGGTGTGGTTGAAGAGATTGGGCTTGATCACCCAGTCGAATTGTTGATGAAGCACCCTGACGGAGATGCGTTGGTAGAAACCCGGCCCGATGTAGTCACTGTTGGATGCGGAATCGGAAATGGGATCGTGGGTCGTGTCGCATGCTTGTGGCCCGTTACAGTTGCGAATAGCAGGCCGCGAGTTTTGATACCAAGTGGTGTACATCTTGACGTTGGTTGAGATTTGATGGTCAACGCGGAGAAGAAACGTCTTGGGATCCAGTTTCCCATTGGGGTCCCCGAAAGAGGTTCCGAGGTGGTTGTTCCCGACCCCCGCTATCTGCGGTAGAGGCTGGATCGCATTGATCTTGCCAGCTATGCTGCTAAGCAGGGCATAAGCGCTGGGTGTGGTCGTGTCAATGATGTTCTTGTGCCCTGTGATTTCTAGACCGGTTGCAGGATCATAGCCGATCCCATCACGAACGTACCCCGAGGCCGTTGGCGTGCGGCCCGATTTCTCATCCAGTACGTCCGCCGTAACAAGCCTGGTACTGCTGGGGTCGAAGATTTCTCCCTGGTAGATGGGCCGCCCCAGGATGTCGGTTCCGACGTTCGCTCCGGGGTTAGTCCCGTAGGCGAGCAGTTCGCTGAAATTAGCACTCCTCATAAGGGTGGTTGGAACCGTATTGTCATAGTTGGTCGCCACGCCGGTTCTGAGGTTCGTGATGTCCAAATTGCCGAAGACGTAAGTTCGGTTCTTGCCGTTGTAGAGGCCCGGGATCACGACCGGCCCGCCCGCCGTAATACCATAGGAATTGTTCTGGAAAGGTACTCGGCTCGGGGGGTAGAATCCACGAGCGTTGAGTGCCTTGTTGCCCACATACTCGTAGATGCTGCCGTGAAATTGATTCGTGCCCGACTTGGTGGTGTACTCAATAAAGCCCCCACTGGTGTGCCCGTACTGGGCCGAGAAACTCCCAGTATCAACCCGCATTTCGGCAATGGCTTCAACCGGCGGGGTGCTTTCGTGTGTCTCATTGTGGCCATTGACGTACCCAAAGGCCGCGCCGTCGATGAAGCTTTCCGTCGACATGGTCTGGCCGCCGTTCAGCCGCGAGTTGAACCCGCTGCCACGAAACATCGGGTCGCCAGAGGTCGTGGGGACGAAGCCTGGCTGCGCATACAGCATGCTTTCTGCCAAGCGGATATCCGTTCCCATGACAATTGGAAGGTCCTGGTAATACCTCTGGTTGAGGGTGTGGGAGACGTCAGCGGTCTGAACGTTAATCATTTCGGATGCCGCCTTCACCTCCACGGTTTGTGTCACAGCGCCGAGTTCGAGCACAACGTCTTGCCGGTACGTGGCGCCGCTGGTAATATTAATCCCATCGCGGATGTAAGTTTTGAAACCTGCTTTCTCCACTTGCACCCTATACGTGCCGATGGCCAGCAGAGGTGTCCCGTAGTTGCCGTCGGATGACGAGTTAACAACGGTTTTGAATTGCGTCACTTGGTCGGTTACTGTGACGGTGGCGTCGGGAACAGCGGCACCCGCGGGGTCAGTAATGAGTCCCGTGATGATGCCGCGACCGGCGCGTTGGCCATAGAGCAGGCCTGCAAAGGCAAAGCTCAGTATGAAACCTAGTAAAAGGTTCAAACTGCGCCATCGCATTGTACCCCTCCTCAAAAGCAGAATTACGCGCAGCCCCTTCCGCAACACCGGATTCCCACTTGGCGAGGTCAGACAGGGCCGTCCGCTTTTTGCTATTATTTGCTCTCGAGCTTTGACCAGACCCCACGAAGACGAAGGAGAAGCTCTTGAGCTGACTACTCGGTGAGATCTAGGTACTCCGAGCTTCTCAGAAGTGTAACCGCTTACAATCGGCTTAACTTTTAACCCAAGAAAGGTGCCTTGTCAAGAGAAAAATAGTGTCCTTTTCTGGCTGGATACGATATTTCCTTTAGGGGGCACCTAGTAGAAAGGCATTACGCTCAGGACGGGAGCGCACCGTTGAACCCGCCCTGTCAAGCCATTTACAAGCGAAGGCCCAAGACATTCGCTTGAAACCATACTCTGCACTTGATAGCCTTTAAGCGGCTGAGAGAGGTGCAATCTTCGGCCCGAGATTGTCTTTCTCTCTCGAAGCTTGAATGCTGTGATTCCATCTGTGAGGAGCTCAGTCATGAGACAGACGTCGGGTGCGCCGTCAGCGGCGGCGGAGGCCTGCTTGGTTACGTTCGACACCAACCGGCTCGATCGAATGAAAAGCCGGGTGCGAGACGGCGAACACAAGCGGTTCCGGACAGACACAGTTCCGGAGGTGCTATCTGAATGCGACCGGGAAGGGCTCTCGTGGCCTCGGCGCGCAGCGCGGCTCATTGGCCGTATATGCGAGGCGGAGGGGCAACATCCAGTTATCGAGTCCGACGACCGCATTGTCTTTCTGCGCACCATCAGGACGGTTCCACCGATCTATGAGCCGCAAACTTGGTCTCAACTGACAAAGGACCGAACCCTCCACGAGCTGGGGCCGATCAGCAACATTTGTGCGGATTGGGGGATGGTGTTGTCGCAGGGCCTCGAGGGTCGAAGGCAGGCGGCAGCGAAGGCCCGGGAGTCAATCCAGGACGACCCGGACAGCCTGGAATTTCTCGACTGCGCAATTGAAACGATCGACGCGGTCTTGGCGCTGGCGAACAGCTACGCCCAGGAAGCCCGTAGATTGGGCCGAAACGATCTTGCCGATACCCTGGCGCATGTTCCGGCCCAGCGCCCGCGTTGCTTCTACGAGGCCTTGCAAGCGTTGCGGATACTCCACGCTGTCGTCTGGATGGGCGGGCACTATCACGTGGGACTGGGTAGGTTCGACCAATACATGTGGCCGTATCTCCAACAGGACCTCGATAGTGGGCGCCTGACGCTTGCTGCGGCCGAGGAACTGCTTGCCGAGTTTTTCATAAGCCTCAACAAAGACAGCGACCTTTATCCCGGCGTCCAGCAGGGTGACAACGGGCAATCCCTGATGCTGGGCGGTTCGAGCAGAGAGGGCGCCGATGCCGTGAATGAGTTGACCTGGATGGCGATCAGGGTTGCTCATTATACGAACATGATCGATCCGAAAATCAATCTTCGAATCACTCCCCACGCGGACTTGTCGCTGCTGACCTTGGCGACGGAGCTCACGCGCAAGGGACTCGGCTTCCCGCAATACTCGAATGATGCCGTAGTCATCCCCGCCCTAGTCGAGCACGGCTATGAACTGGAGGACGCGCGGGACTATGCTGTAGCTGCGTGCTGGGAATTCTTGATTCCGGGGAAGGGTATGGAGGTAGTCAACATCGGCGCGGTGTCGATGCCTGCCGCGGTTGATGCCGGCATCCGGAAGGGGCTCGGTCAGGGCGAGAATTTTGAGCAAATCTGCCAGAGAATCGCGGAGGATATTCGTCAGCAGTTGCAGCAGGTTGTCGACGCTTACCGCAAGCTGTTTCTTCCGCCTGCTCCTTATTACTCGGTGTTGATGGACGGCTGCCTGGAACGGGCACGTGACCTCGCTCACGGCCTCAAGTACAACAACTTCGGCGTGCACGGAGCGGGCTCGGCAAACGCCGTTGATGCGCTGGCGGCAGTCCGCCGGTTCGTCTTCGAAGACAAGTCGGTGCAGCCGCAGGAACTGCTCGCGGCGCTGGAGGCGAACTTCGAGGGATATGAGCCGCTTCGCCGCAAGCTCGCCGAGGACGGGCCGAAGGTCGGCAATAATGATGCAGCGGCTGATGCCCTGATGACCAAGTTGTTTGAGTGGTTCGCCGATGCATGCGAGGCGATCCAGGACAACGGCCGAGGAGGGCGCGTGCGACCCGGCACCGGTTCGGCGATGTATTACGTGTGGCTGGCCCGCGGCAAGGAAGGCATGCGGGAGCCGACCGTCGGAGCGACGGCCGAGGGGAGGAAGAAGGGCGAGTTTTTGAGCGCGAATCTCGCACCATCGAACAATGCCCCGATACGAGGACCTATAAGTGTCCTACAATCCTTCGCGAAAATTCCCTACCGCCGAGTGTTCAATGGCGGGCCGATCACCATGGAGCTCTCCGGGAGTGTCTTCAGTGATGCTGAGGCGGTCGGCAAAGTCGCAATGTTGGTACGGACCTTCGCACAGCTCGGGTGTCAACAACTCCAGCTCAACACAGTAAATCTCGAGACGCTACTCGACGCCAAGAAGCATCCCGAAAAGCACAAAAACCTGATTGTGCGCGTCTGGGGTTGGAGCGGCTATTTCTGTGAACTTGGGCCGGAATATCAGGATCACGTTATCGCCCGCCATCTCTACGCGATGTAGTATTTCAAATCCCGATTTACCGGCTGCTGGAATACGCGCCCGGGAGAGTTGGGAGCGCGGGTTTACCTAGGCGAACCATGAAATCCGGCGTGGTGTTCGACATCAGGGAATTTGCCCTTCATGACGGGCCAGGAATCCGCACCAGCGTATTCCTCAAAGGATGTCCGCTTCGCTGTTCGTGGTGCCACAACCCCGAGGGCTGGATTCGAGATCCGCAGATCATCCACGGGCAGGCAGGCGATCGGCTTATCGGGAAGGACTATACTTCGGAAGAGCTGGCGGCTCTCCTGAACGAGCAAGCGGACATACTTCGTGCCAACGAAGGTGGCGTGACGTTTTCAGGTGGAGAGCCCTTGGAACAGGCGGAATTCGTCACGGAGGTGTGTGACCGGCTCGATAACCTCCACATAGTTTTCGATACCTCAGGGGATGGAACCGAGACGGCACTTCGTCTAGTGGCAGGGAAGGTTGATCTCTTCTATTACGACCTCAAACTCATTGACAGTACCGCGCACAAGCATTTCACGGGCGGAGACAACGCGCTGATTCTTTCGAATCTGCGCGTGTTAAGTTCTCTGGGAGCGTCCTTCGTCATCCGAGTTCCCCTTGTGCCGGGGGTGACAGATACAGATGAGAACCTGAAGGCGATTGCTGAGACGGTCCGCAACCTGCCGGGCCTGGTGCGTGTTGACCTGTTGCCTTACAACCGGGCTGCGGGAGGCAAATACAGTAACCTTGGCCTCAAATTCCGCCCATTGTATGACGAGCAACGCGAACTTCGGGTGAACGCTGAACCTTTCGAGAAACATAGGGTGCCCGTGCGCATCGCCGCACCGGATATGGCTATTCGAAAGCCGGTTCCGGCGTGAATGATCAGAGGGCATGCAGGCGGGTCCGAGGAAGCCGCCGGGTTCAGTCTGGATCATTTAGTTCGTTCTTCATGGCGGCCACATCGGGACGGCCTTAGTCGTCCGCAGCGATCACTCTGTTGAATGCGCTACGCAGGTTTACGCAAGCGTGGCGCCACGATTCAATCACGCGCAGCGGGATTCCTGCCAATCAGTTCGCAACCGCGGAATGGTGGGCGTCTGCTAAGCACGCCGGCCGGGCCTGGTTGGGACATCCTGTCGGTGGAAACAAAGCCAAGGGTTGTAGATGACCAAATCTGCCTGAGAAGAGGAGTGCCAAAATGGCCGCGAGCTCTCTTGGAATCGGATTGATACTCATCATCCTGGGCGGAGTCATGGAGGGCGGCTACTCTCTGCTTCTAAAGTACACACCCAAGTGGCAATGGGAGAATACCTGGGGAGCGGGCTCGCTGATGGCGCTTCTTCTTGTGCCCTGGCCGCTGGCGATCATCACGGTGCCGGGCCTGTTTAACGTTTACGGACATTCGCCCTCGACGGCGATCATCAACGCCATTCTTTTTGGTGCAGGTTGGGGAATTGGCGGAGTGTTCTTCGGGTTGGGCATCGCCGCGGTCGGAATGTCTCTGGGCCTCTCTCTGATCATGGGCATCGTCGCGATTGGCGGCTCCATTGTCCCTCTCTTGATGAAATACCCCGAGCAGTTGTTGCGACCCGCCGGGCGTGTTCTGATGGCCGGGATTGTGCTCATGATTTTGGGACTTTGGGCGTGCGCCAGAGCAGGAAGCCTCAAGGAAGAATCGCGCAAAGCCGCCGGGCTGAAGGACTTGACGGCTTCCTCTCCGCGCACTCCTTTCAAAGTAGGGCTTTTCTTTTGCATTGCCTCCGGAGTTCTGTCTGCGCTCGTGAACTTCGGTTTTATCTTTGGCCAGAATATCGCGGACGCCGCGATCCAGCAGGGCGTCAGCCCGACGAATGCTACCAATGCCATCTGGGCGTTAGTATTCACTTCAAATTACCTCGTAAACGTCGGCTATTGTGTTTATCTCGGTCGGCGGAACAAGACGCTTAAGAAGTTTCTGGCGGGAGGAACAGGTCTGTACTGGCTTGGCGCGATTGTTATGGGAGTCCTTTGGGCTGTGGGCATAGTCGTTTACGGAATGGGAGCGACCCGCATCGGGCGCTTCGGAGCTTTCCTGGGCTACCCCATGATGTTGATCTGCTCGATCCTCACCGGCAACGCTTTGGGCGTCCTGACCGGCGAATGGAGAGCCGCATCCGGCGCCGCCAAGAGGGTCATGGTCTATGGAGTATGTCTCCTGATGCTGGCAATTGGAGTTTTGGCCTACTCGAGCCGTTTGACTGCGTAAGGGGGCGCCTCGAATCTTCTTCAGCTCACCCGACCGCCTGACTACACATGCGCAATACGGAGGCCAGTTGAGAGAAATGAATCGCCGGAGGGTTCCGCTTTTGGATCGTGTAGCTTGTGCGTGCTGCGTTCACGGCCGGACTGCTCGATCCACCCGTCTGTCGTGACCCATGAGATTGGGTGCGCTACCGTGCGGGAGTACGCAGGCGACGACGGAACTTATCGATCACGCGGGGTTACGCCCAGTTCGGCCAGAGGCCTCTTGACGAACCCTGGTGAGCCTCTGCGAAACTCTTAAGCTGAACACTTCATCCACGGAAGGTTGATCCACAATGGACCGAGCTGCTGAACTGAAGAAGGCCTTTGCAGGAATCTATCCTGGCGAGCCCCGCATCTTTCGCGCGCCGGGGAGGGTTAATCTGATCGGTGAGCACACCGACTACAATGACGGTTTTGTGATGCCTTGTGCGATCGCTGCCTCGACTTGGGTGGCCATTGCGCCCCGGCCAGATCGGAGACTGGTGGCGTATTCCCAAGATTTCTCTGAGCATGCTGAGATTGACCTGAACGATCCACCTCCCGGGGCGGAGCATCACTGGAGCCGGTATGTCTTCGGAGTTGCCTGGGTGCTTGAATCGGCGGGCCATCGTCTGCGGGGTGCGAACCTGCTCATCCAAGGGGACGTGCCGATCGGCGCGGGTCTCAGCTCGTCGGCAGCCATCGAAGTTGCCACGAGCTGCGCACTCCTAGCTATTTCCGGAATCCGCGTTGAGCGTGCAGAACAGGCAAAGTTCTGCCAGCGGGCTGAGCACCAGTTCGTGGGTACGCGGTGCGGAATTATGGACCAATTCGTGTCATGTTTTGGGGCAGTTGATAGTGCCCTGATGCTGGATTGCCGCACGCTCGAGCATCAGCTCGTGCGGATTCCTCCCCACGTTGCGCTGGTCATGTGCAACACGATGGTCAAGCATGAGCTGGCGAGTGGAGAGTACAACAAGCGACGTGAAGAGTGTGAGCGGGGCAGCTGCATCATGGCGAAGAAGAAGGACGGCGTCCGCGCCTTGCGAGACGTAACGTTGGAGGACCTGAACCGCTCGGAGGCGGATCTCCCCGAGGTCGTGTACAGGCGTTGCCGCCACGTAGTCAGCGAAAACGCTCGAGTCACCCAAGCCGTAGAGGCTCTACACATTGGAGACCTTGCGAGGTTTGGCGCACTCATGGGTGAATCGCGCACAAGTCTGCGGGACGACTATGAGGTAAGCTGCTCTGAGCTGGATCTGATAGTGGATCTTGCCCGACGACTCCCAGGAGTATTCGGCGCGCGGATGACCGGCGGAGGATTTGGAGGATGTACGATTAACCTCGTGCGTAACGACTGTGTCGGGGAATTCAAGGAAGCAATGAGTCGGGGATACACAGCGGCAACGGGCAAAGTAGCGGAAATCTACACCTCGACCGCCGGTGAAGGAGCAGGAGAGGTGAGGATCGTCGATGGCGCTGAACCGGCACCGGCCAGCTCTGCGGCTGCTTGATTCGTTTCTTTTCCTGAACGACCCTCGTTGGCCCATGACTACGGCGGGAGGAAATCCGTGTCGTGGCGAGTGGGCGCTCAGGGCGCGCCTGCATCCTAGTCCGCGATTCCTTGGGCCATGAAGCCACCGTCCACTGTGAGGATTTCACCGGAGACGAAGCTCGCTGAGTCTGAGGCCAGGAAGATCGCAGGCCCTTTGATTTCTTCTAGGTTCCCATAGCGCCGCATGGGTGTGCGGGAGAGGATGGACCTCTTGCGGGTGGGATCATTGACGATATTTCGATTGAGGGGAGTTTCGAAAACCCCGAGCGCGATCGCGTTCACCGCGATATTATACTTCGCCCACTCAGCGGCGGTCAGGTGTAGGTTATCGGTCGGGCCGGAGGTCGATAATGGGAATTCCGGATCAGAAGCTCGATGGATTGTCCCGCCTGGTCGGCAACACGCCTCTTTTGGGAATCGGGCTTACGTTCCGAGGCGAGCGCCGGGTCATCTATGCGAAATGCGAACAGCTTAACCTCACAGGCAGCATTAAGGATCGCATGGCGCTGCACATCCTGAAGCGCGCGTACGCCGACGGTTCTTTACGCCCTGGGCAACGAATTGCCGAGGCGACCAGCGGCAATACGGGGGTCGCCTTTGCCGCGCTCGGCCGCGCTCTGGGGCATCCAGTAACGATTCTTATGCCGGACTGGATGAGCCAGGAAAGAAGAAATCTCATCAGGAGCTATGGCGCTGACATTGTCCTGGTCGGAGCAGAGCAAGGAGGGTTCCTTGGCTGTATCCGCATGGCCGAAGAACTTGCCAGCGCCGACCCCAAGAGCGTGTTTCTTCCTCGCCAGTTCTCTAATCAGGCCAACATCCAGGCCCATGAAACGACAACGGGTCCGGAAATCTGGGCGCAGCTGTCGGAGGCCGGCCTGAAACCGGTTGCTTTTGTCGCCGGAGTTGGAACGGGCGGGACCGTCATGGGCGTCGGGCGTTTCCTGCGACGCCAGAACTCTGCCGTTCAGATTCATCCGGTAGAGCCGGCCGAGTCGCCAACGCTCTCCACCGGGTGCAAAGTGGGCAAGCACAGGATTCAGGGAATCTCCGATGAGTTCATTCCTGCGATCGTCAACATGGCGGAGTTAGACGAAGTGATCGCAGTCTCCGACGGAGATTCAATGCTGATGGCACAAAAGCTGGCGAAGAGCCTCGCGCTGGGCGTGGGTATCTCTTCCGGGTGCAACCTTCTGGCTGCATTGCAAGTGCAGGAGTCCTTGGGTGGGGACGCAGTTGTTGTGACCGTGTTCGCCGATGACAACAAGAAGTATCTCAGTACGGACCTCCTTCAGGAGGAGCCGGTTCGACGAGAATACCTAAGTTCGGAAGTTGAACTCACCAGCGTGGCTCCTCTTCCGCCCTCCTGCGCATTCTGTGGTGCGGCGCGGAGCGTCAAGCTGCCGGTTTAACGATCTCGAGGAAGAATCGCACTTTGAACGAGGATTGTTAGTTCGCGCAAGATGCGGCTGTCCATACCAGAAACTCGTTGGCATTGAAACGATTGGATTTGTGAAGCCGTGGCGTGTAGACTGCGGGGTAATGTTTGCTCTCTTCTTTAGCCTGCTCTCCTCTGTGCAGAGCTGTTTCCGATCTCGTGCTGCTTTGCAGGCTGAGATCCTCGCACTGCGTCATCAGCTTCTGGTGCTGCAGCGGTCGAGCCGGAACCGCCGGCTTTGCCTGCAGGATTCCGACCGCATTCTGTGGGTATGGCTTTCGCGGCTCTGGCCCCGTGCACGCTGAACACGACTGGCTGCGGTTCCCCGGGCAACTTAGCGATGCGTAGCGGGGCAGCCTTGCGTTCGATGTGCACCTTGGAAGTGTAGATGACGTCTGACATGGGCACTCCTTTCCAGCCCGAATTTCCGTTCTGACCTCCCGGCCGACCGATAATGTACGCCGGAACGCCGAAGAACGCCGCTGCGGAGAGCAGCGCCACACATGCGATGTCTAGATGGGAAATCTCGGGAGTTGCGTTACCCGAGCCACTGGGGGTTCCGCCACGTAACGTCGTGGTCGGTGGTGGTTTTGAATCGCTCGTATTCACCCTTGGCGCCCGCCGTCGCAGTCCGCGCCAGGAGCATGGCCACTTCCTTTTCGCTCATCGGCCGGAAGGTGCGCGCAGCCTCCAGGGCCTGGTTCAACCGCTCCAGGCTCTCGCAGCCTACGATGACGACGGAGGTCTGCAAATTCATAGCGTACTGCAGGCACTCGATGGGCGTTACGGTGTTGCTGCGCAGTATCCGCCCGCCACCCATGGACTTCATCCCCAAGACCCCGATGCCGTGCTCGACGAGCACCGGGACGACTGCCTTGGCAAAACTGCGGTAGTGCGGATCCATCACATTGAGCGGCATCTGCACGGCGTCGAACGTGAACCCGCGCTGAAAGCCCATATTCAGCATTTTCAGGTGGATGTCCGGGTCCTTGTGGCCGGTGAATCCGACGTAACGGACCTTGCCGGCTTTCTTCGCCTCCAGCACGGCCTCGAAAGCGCCGCCCGGGCCAAAGATGCGGTCGGCGTCCGTGAGCAGGTCGACTTCGTGGAACTGCATCAGGTCGATGCTCTCGACTTGCAAACGGCGCAGGCAGTCTTCAATCTGTCCCGCGGCTGCAGCCCGCGTCCGGCCGTCGATCTTGGTCATCAAGAAGACCTTCTGGCGATAGCCGTCCCGGAGAGCCTTGCCCATGCGGAGTTCGCTCTCACCGTTGTGGTAATCCCAGCAGTTGTCCATGAAGTTCACGCCGTTGTCGATGGCGGCGCGGATAATCTGGATGGCTTCCTGCTCCTCGCGTGGGATACCGATGTGGCCGCCCCCCAGGCCGATCAGGGAGACCTTCTCGCCGGAACGCCCCAGCCTGCGGTAGGGCATCTCGCCCGTCGACGCGTGCGCCTTGGCGATCCGGGGGAGACCGAGGGCGGCACCCGCTGCTCCTGCTACCACCTTTTCCAGGAATTCACGCCGATTGTGTCCTTCGCCGCCCATGACAACACCTCCGATGCCGATTTGCTTGAACCGGAAACCGCTTTTTGGCGTTCCGGCGCCTGAGAGTATACACCCGTTTGTCTCCAACCGAGCCCTTTCGGTGCATTTTCCCTCTCCGCGAGGGTCCGAAAGACTCTCTTCTGCCTTCCGCGAGTCCTGAACGCCTGCGGTCGTCGCCTGCTCCATCAGTTCTTCAGACACCGCCACGTCCCGGGGGCGTTTTCGTCCGTTTTCCTACTACCCGAGCCGGGGTTACCCCGTGGGAACCGGCAGCCGCGCGGTCCTGCCCAGCAGGGCTCCGAAGAGCCGCCGCGTGTCGCCGTGGCGACGCTCTCCGCCAGGAGCAGCCAATAGTAGCGGGCATGCTTGATCAAACGTCCGCCGGTTTTCACCAGCCTCTGCTGCAAGCTGGTCAAGGACCAGTTGTCGAACCTCTTGGGCAGCACCAGACGCCGCCACAGGTTCCCCAGGTTATAGGCGATCACGCTTAGCCGCAGCCGCACCTCGTTGGACCGGAACCGATGGCAGCTCAGCCGCGTCATCTTCACCGCTTGCTTGCCTTCCTTGATTCACTGTTCGGCCGTACCGCGCTTGTCGTAGAACCGCACCACCGCCCGGCTCGGCAGGGTCAGGTTGGTCACGATGAATCCGACTCGAGGGAACAACTCCCCCGCATGATGCTCCACCTTCACCACCACCCGCCGCGCCGTGTTCCAATTGGCCGCCTGATAAAGAAAGCTCTTGTGCCAGACCACGGGTTTATGACTCGGCCGCCCCACCGGACGTGTCAGCAACTCCTTGATGTCGCGCTCCAGATTCGTAAGTGGAGTTCAAAATGATTGGATAACTTAACACGTCTCGAAACGCCTGCTGGAACTTCCTCCAGCCGGATGGTACGCTGGCGCAAGCGGGGACCGCTGTTAGCAAGCGTTTTCAGCGGTCCCCGGCCCGTTGAAGGTGAGGAGCCTGCCCGGCTCGCATGCGTCATAGGTCGGCGGTGAGGAGGAAGGGAAGTGCAATCGCCGGGATTCCTGGTGGTGTTACAATAATAAAATATTGCAGAGCCAAGTGGGAGACGGTTTGCCCAAGCCAGGAAATGCCTTTTGGGGGATCGGTTCTGCTTTTCTGGTCGCCATGGGTCTAGTGGCCGGACTGCCGGTGTCGCACGCCTCTCGCCTGCCGTTATGCCCACTTGCAGCGACGGCGCCGCGCGAGTCGGCCCCCCATCCCCACACCTTTCAATTCGCGGCCACCGCGCCCAATACGGCGACCAAGCAGGAGGACGCGCGCTCGCCGGCCGAGGAAAAGGCCGCAAGTGTCGACGACGACCCGCAACAAATGGCGAGTTTCCAGGACCTCATCCTAAAGGAAAAGTTCCCGGAGGTTGAGCCGCTGCTGCACACCTATTTAACCGCCCACCCTGGCTCTTCGAAGGCTTACTATTTCCTGGGCTATGTCCAGTTCCGGCAGCGCAGGATTGCAGATTCCGTGCAGGCTTTGGCGAAATCTCTTGAGCTGAACCTCGACGACGCCCCGGCACACATGCTTCTGGGAAGAGAGTTTAGCATCATCGGAAGGACCGACGTGGCCTTGCAGGAGCTTAAGGAAGCCTTGCGCCTGAACCCCAGCTCGGCAGAGGTTCATTACAATATAGGCAGGGTCTACGCCATGGACGATGACTTCTCCAAAGCCCGAATTGAGCTGGAAAAGGCGATCCAAATTGACCCGAATTATATGGAAGCTTACAACGCGCTGGGATTCGCCGTGGAAGCTGTGGGCGACGATGCGACTGCGCTCCAGGATTACCAGACTGCCATTCGTCTCAACGAGGAGCGGCACGGCAAGTTCGATGCGCCGTATGTCAACTTGAGTGGCTACTACAATCGCCGGGACAAGTTAGACTTGGCCTTGGAGTACTCCCATAAGGCGCTGGAATTGAACCCCCAATCGGACTTGGCTTATTTCCAGATCGCCAAAACCTGCCGCGCGAAAGGAGATTGGGTTGGGGAAGCTGAGGCCTTGGAGAAAGCCATCTCGATCAGACCCGCATCGCAATATTACTACGTCCTGGGAGTTGCCTACCGTAAGCTGGGGAAGACCCAGGAAAGCCAGCAAGCCTTCGAAACTTTCCAGCGCATACAAAAACAGGCGGCGGACTTGGAGGGCCAGAGGCGCGAGGCTCGCCGCGCGCAACGTGGTCTCGAACTCAGACCTAATGAATGAGGATGCGGATTTGCCCTTCGTATTGGCAGGGAACGGGGAAGCTCGCCTGAAAGGGCTTGACAGGGTGGGGGTGCTGCAATAGCCTGTAAGCGCTTTTGTGCGGAAGGACCTTGCCCGAGTCGCTTCGTTGGGTACGGCCGATCACAGCCATCCGAGTCGAGCGCCGGGAGCACCTCGCGCGGGGATTGAGGTCAAGGGGAAACCGGCGGGAACGACGAAATCTCGGATGTCTCTTCAACACTTCCCTCATGTAAGCGCTGTCTCAACCCTCCCCGCAATTGTCCGCCGCCGTGCCTGCCGTGTTCCGGCTGACACGCAGCGAGCATAAGAACAAGCCACTCTCGAGGTTTCCACATCGCATGGGCGAGGTCATTTAAGAAGGAAGGCAATTTCGCTTTACTCGCGAGAATTCATCAGCGCGTGGCTACCTAAGGCCACGGTCAAAGGAGGGAATCAGACCATGTCTACCGTTCCCAGAAGGGGCTTTTTCAAGCAGGCAGCCGCGGCGGGGGTGGGGCTGGCCGCGAACTCGTGGCTGGGTCGTGCCTTACATGCGATGACCCCGCCACCCGATCCGGCTCGGGTGATCGTAGACTCGACGCGGCGGGTTGCGGATCTCGACCGGCACCTGTTTGGGTCTTTCATCGAACACCTGGGCCGCTCGGTCTACGGCGGCATTTATGAACCGGACTCGAAATTCGCCGACGCGAACGGCTTCCGCAAGGATGTTCTGGAAGAAATACGCACCTTGGGTGTTCCGATCGTCCGCTATCCGGGCGGAAATTTCGTCTCCGGTTACAACTGGTTGGATGGGGTGGGACCGAAGAAAAATCGCCCCCGCGTGCTGGATCGGGCGTGGAACACCCTCGAGACGAACCAGTTTGGGATCAACGAGTATGTGACTTGGTGCCGCGCGGTGGGTACGGAGCCCCTTATCGGCACGAACTTCGGGACCGCCACCCCGGAGATGACCCTGGCCTTGCTCGAGTACTGCAACGTCGAAAAGGGAACCAAGTGGAGTGACTTGCGGCGCGAGCACGGGTATGAGAAGCCGCACAACATCAAGTATTGGTGCCTGGGCAATGAGATGGATGGGCCTTGGCAAATCGGCCACATTCCCGCCAGGGAATACGGCATCAAGGCGCGCGACGCTGCCCAGCAGATGCGAGGCCTTGATCCTTCGGTGAAACTCATTGCCTGTGGATCCAGCAATACCCAAATGCCGACCTACCTGGAGTGGGATCAACAGACGCTCGAGCAGTGCTACGAGGAAGTGGACGCGATCTCTCTTCACCGTTACTACGGTAATGACATGGAAACCGGAGGCGACAGCCGCATGTACCTGGCCATGAACCTGGACATGGACCGGCAGATCGAGGAAATCATTTCGGTTTGCGACTTGGTGCGCGGGCGCAAACGATCCCCCAAGACGCTCTGGCTCTCCTTTGACGAATGGAACGTTTGGTACCGGGCGCGCTCCGGTAAGGATGTGGACGGCGACCGGAAAGTAGCTCCGCACTTGCTGGAGGAGATCTACAACCTGGAGGACGCGTTGCTGGTCGGCGGTCTGATCAATACGCTCCTGCGGCGCGCGAACCGGGTGCATGTAGCGTGCCTGGCACAGCTCGTCAACGTCATCGCCCCGATCATGACAAACGAAGACGGCTTGGTGCGGCAGACGATCTACTATCCGTACGCCTGGGCGCTGAAGTACGCCCACGGCAGTGTTCTCGAGCTGGGGGCGGAAATCGAGACCTACGAAGTGTCCCACGGCCCTCGCGCGGAAATGCCCGGGGGATTCGAGGCTTACGGAGCGTCCCGCATCGGCCATGTCCCTTACGTCGACGTTGCCGGCACGATTGATGATCAAGGCAAAACCGCGACGCTCTTTTTGTTGAACCGCGACCTGGATAAGGCTCGCGAACTAGAGGTGGTCTGGCACGATATCACACCCAGCCGGGTGGTCGATTGTCAGGTCTTGACCGGTTCCGACCTCAAGGCCGTCAACAGCTTCGATGCCCCGAAGCGGGTGGTCCCACAGCCGCTCGAACCACCCAAAGTGTCCAGTCGCATGACGTTTAAGCTCCCGCCACATTCGCACACCCTGGTCAGCGTGGCGATCTGACGCTCCCAATCGCACTGCTCCGCCTGCGCACGGCCAGGCGGAGCAGCGACATCTAGGGTTGGCGCTTTTCCAACCATGGGCTTTTCTTGGTTCACGAACCCACGGTCAATCTCAGCGCCGAATTGACCGTGGGTGCCCTTGGCCATCGGGCTTTGTGGGTTGGGAAAGACGACCTCCGCCTTCGTCTTGACTACATGAAGTTTGAGAGCCTAAAGTGGCTTTGGTGAATGTGAGGGGGGGGCGCGAGGGACGTGTGCCCGGGCCCTGGCTTCGACTGCCATCCTGCTTTCTTGTTCAGGCGCGCCAGCACAGGCAGCGGTTGATTCTTCCCCCCATCACCCGAAAGGGTTGGAGCCCCGTGCAACGCCGCTGTCCCCTCAACCCGAGAGGGAACGCCCAGTGAGGACAGATCTCCATGGCTGATCAACGGCCAGGCACGACCACACGACCTGAACTCCAAGGTCTGCGCGTGCTCGCAAGGCCGCGTCGTGGTCGGTTTGTCTTCTCACTAGGGTGCAGTCTGGTTTTCTACGCGGCATTCCTTTTCTCCGGGCAGGCGGGGGCTCAGCAACCACCGCCAAAGCCGGTGGATCTGCACTTCCAGCAAGGGATGCGAATGTTGAAAGAGCGGAATTGGCGAGCCGCCGCCGAGGAGTTCCGGAGGGTAATCAAGATCGACCCGCAGCGGTCACAGGCCCATAACGGGTTGGGGCTGGCCCTCGCCAGGCAGGGTGAGCGCAAAGAGGCTCTGGTGGAATACGTCCGCTCGATAGAAATCGATCCGGCCTATGCCGAAGCGCACTATAACCTGGGCATGGCGTTGGGAGAGTGGGGGGATCCGCAAGACGCGATGACTGAGCTTGCCAAGGCTGTGGAGCTCAAGCCGGATTTCGAACCCGCGCGCCTGGCCCTGGGCCTTCTTTGGCAACACGCGGGGGAGTTCGAAAAGGCGGCCGATCAATACCAGGCAATTCTGAAAGTCAACCCCCGAAGCGTTGACGCGCACAACTGGCTCGGCGTCGTGTACGAGCAAACAAACGAGCCTATCCCAGCCATCCACGAGTTTGAACGGGCCATTGCTCTGCAACCTGGCTACGTGCGGGCTTACAACAACCTGGCTTCGCTTTTGATCAGGACGGGGGAGCTGGACAAGGCCCTGGAGGTTTGCCAAAAGGCAATCAAGCTGCGGCCCCGTGACCCCTCACTCAACATGAATCTGTCTATGGCCTTGCGGATGAAAGGTGACCAAGCGGGCGCGCAGCGATATTTGAAGGTTGTGACCACCCTCGAACCCAACAACGAGCAGGCGCAGTATTACCTCGGGGATGTTCTGAGGCAGAGGGGCGATTTGGAAGGTGCAGTCCGGGCCTTTGAGAATGCCCTTCGGCTTCGACCGGACCTTGCGGAGGGTTACTACAGTCTGGGGTCGACTTTGAAGCAGATGGCGGCCCCGCGGCGCGCTGCAGAAGAATCTTCGCCGCACCACGCGCCAGGCCCCGCGGCGGAGCTGTACAAACAAGGCCTCGCGACGCTCGGAAGGGGAGACCTCCCGGGCGCGAAGGACAAACTCACAGCGGCGCTTCGGCTCGACCCGGATTATGTGCAAGCTCAGAACCTCCTCGGTTTTGTGCTCGGCCAACAGGGTGACTTGGCTGGGGCAGTGGACCATCTGAATCACGCGATTCAGTTGGATCCGAAATTCACCGAAGCACACTACAACTTGGGCGCGGCTCTCTGGTTTGCGGGACAAAGGGCGAAGGCCCTGCCGGAGCTGAAGGAGGCGGTTCATCTCGATCCGGCTTTCCTGCAAGCGCATCTGTTCCTGGGGATGGCGTTGAAGGAGAGCGGTGAGCTCGCGAGCGCGCTGGATAGCCTGAGCTGTGCCCTCTCGCTGAACCCCAATCTTTTTCCCGCTTATGTTGATCAGGGGATCGTTCTGCTCAGGATGGGCCGGCTGCGTGAGGGTCTCAGCCAATTCGAAGCAGGACTCGATCTTGACCCGCAGTCTTCCCAGGGGGACGCGAACCTCGACGAGGCTGTTCGCGAAGTGCGCCGGGCGATTGCGCAGAAGCCCGACGTCAGCGAGGCGCACAACACGCTAGGCCGGTTGCTGGGCAGAAAGGGCATGGGCTCGGAGGAAGTCCTGGCGGAGTTTCAGGAGGCTGTTCGGCTGCGGCCGGATTTCGCGGAGGCGCACAATAACCTGGGCTTGGTCTACCTGCAAAAGGGCGACGTGAACAAAGCCGTGGCAGAATTTCGGGAAGCCATCAAGCAGAGTCCCAATTATGAGGAGGCCCATGAAAATCTGGGGGGGGCCCTGGTCACGATGGATACGGATGAAGCGCTCCGGGAGTTGCAGAAGGCGGTGGAACTCCGACCGGAATCCATCCGGGCTCGCTACAACCTGGCAATGGCATACGAGACCAAGCCGGACCTCGACCGCGAGATTGAGGAGCTGAAGAAGGTGATCGCGCTCGCTCCCAAACACGCTCAAGCCCTGTACTCATTGGGGAGGGCTCTCATGAAGAAGGGATCTGTGCAGGAGGCTATTCCTCCGCTGACAGAAGCGACCAAAATCAATCCGAACTTCGGGGAGGCCCACCATCAGTTGGGCCTGGCGCTGGCCCGGGCAGGACAACGGGAGCAGGCAGAAGCTGAGCTCAAGTTGGCCAGGGAACTGATCTCCAGCGCCGAGCGTTCTCAGATCACCAGCGACAAGTTCGGTGAGGCGGAGGTCGAGCTGAAACGTGGGGACCTCGCGAACGCGGTCCGGGACTTCCGCGAGGTGACGAGGGCGGAACCGGATTGGGCGGATGGGCACCGCGGGTTGGCCACTGCCCTGTTGCAGAGCGGGGATACGGAGGGAGCCGTCGTCGAATTCAAACGCGCCCTCGCGCTTCAACCGAATAACTTTGAGACCCATTACGGCCTGGGGCTCGCCATGATGACGAAAGGAGAACTGGACGAAGCCGTCGCGATGTTCAACCGGGCGACCGTGCTGCGTCCGTCCTCCGCCGAGGCCTTCAGCCAGCTAGGTGTGGCTCTAGCCAAGAAGGGTGACAAGCGAGGAGCGATCGACGCTTTCAAGAAGGCGTTGCAGCTTGATCCTGCTTCCCCGCTGGCCCGGGAAGGCCTGGACAACATTTTGAAGCAGACGGGTGAGATTAAGCCGCCCAAGGTGAGGCCTTCCTGATTCTACGAGCCCTTTCTCGAGGGAAGAGAGCGGTCGTGGTACGAGGCCGGGTGAGGGGTCTATTCGACCCTGCCTGCGCAGCTTGCCTGCGCCTGCCTCGCCGGCGGGCAGGCAAGCAGGGCAGGCACTGCAGGATTGATAGCGCTGGCTGCGTGCTACAGACGATTGAACGTGAGAGGACGCAGGGGCAGGGCGGGGCAGGCTTCGAGGCTGGGTGAGTACCCATGGGATCGCCGCCAAACACCGAGACATCTTTCAGCGGATGGGTCCTGTGTGAGCTGTGGCGTCTGGGCATAATCTGGATGGCCTGGCAGATGGTGAGCACTCCCGGAGTCTTCGGCGCGAGCCGGCCAACCAACTCGCCGGCCGACCGCGAGAAGGTTCCGACGCGCGCGCAGGACGACCCCCAGCAGCTCGAGCGTTTTGAACGTTACGTCAGCGACGGCCGGTTGCAGGAGGTTCAGGTGCCCCTGCGAAATTACCTGAAAGTCCACCCGGATTCCGCCCGAGCTTATTACGACTTGGGATATGTCTATTTCCGAACCCATCAGATCCGCGCTTCGGTGGAGACGCTCGCGAAGTCCCTGCAGCTCGACATCAACAATGCTGAAGCTCACAAGATTCTGGGATTGGACTTCACCATCATTGGAAAATACGACGAGGCCCAAATCGAGCTGGAACAAGCCGCGCGCCTGAAACCTGACTCCGCCGAGATTCACTACTTCTTGGGCAGGATCCATTACACCCGGAATGCATTCTTGCTTGCCAAACAGGAACTTGAAAAGGCTATACGATTGGATCCGTCCTACATGAAGGCTTATGACAATCTGGGCCTGACCCTGGAGGGCATGGGCGATGACAAAGCCGCTCTTGCGAATTATGAAAAAGCCTTCGAACTTATGGAGCGGCAGGGACGTAAATCAGAATGGCCGTACATTAACGTGTGCGCGATGTACAACCGCCTGAACGAACCTGAACGGGCGCTGCCGTACTGCCAAAAAGCGATCGACGTCAATCCCCAGAACGACCGGGCATTCTTCGAAGCCGCCCGGGCACAGATGGCGCAGAAGAATTGGGAGCAGGCTGCGAAGGCCTTGCAGAGCGCCATCGGAAACAATCCTCGCTATGCGAAGTACCACTATGTCTTAAGTACGGTCTATCGGAAGATCGGAAAAGCTGCGGAGAGCGAGAGGGAAATGGCGACTTTCCAAAAGCTGTCCGGCCAGGGTGGGACCCAACTGCCTCAAGAGACTGCAGAGCATCCCCACCCCGTGGTGGACAAGCCAGCCGATGTGAAACATTGACTGTTTGGACCGCCGTGACCAAGCGAGGTCGATTTCAGACTGCGCGCTTGGTCGCCAAACTCATGCGAGTGGGTCACCATCAGGGGTGGTCGAGCTTTGCTGCATCGATTGCTTGATTGGACAAAGAAGCGCAATTGCCCGCACGGAAGGGTGGGGCTCCAGCCCCGCCGAGGCGGCCCCCTCACCCGTCCTTCGGACCCCCTCTCCCCCGCGCGGGCGGGGGAGAGGGCCGAGGTAAGGGGGAAAGCGCCTCGGTACGGCGGGGTTAAAACCCCGCCCTCGCAGTTCCGGGAACATCGCTCTTCTTTGCAGCTTGGCACCAGAAACAGTCCTCGAAGACTGCGACATTCCCTCGGCCTGATGGCTCTGTTGCTGGGCTTCGCGTGCTTGGGCGAACTGTTGTGGGGCTCGGGGCAGGCGCGAAAGGAAGCGCCTCCCGTTGGCCCGCACCGCGCGGGCTCGCAAGTCACACGGACACCTGCAGGTGTGTCTTTTGTCGATATAGCGAAGGAGGCGGGGCTGGGTGGCGCAGTGATTGTCGGCGGCGGGGTCCGGAGCAAGCGTTATATCCTGGAAGAAATGGGTGGCGGGGTCGCGTTCCTCGACTACGATAACGACGGGTGGCCGGATATTTTTCTTGTGAACGGAACCAGGCTCGAGGGATTCCCAAAAGGCCAGGAGCCATCAAACTACCTGTTCCATAACAATCACGACGGAACCTTTACTGACGTGACCAAGATGGCGGGATTGGTGCGCTCCGGCTGGGGGCAGGGTGTGTGCGTCGGCGACTATAACAACGATGGCTTCGACGACATCTTCGTCACCTATTGGGGTGACAACGTTCTCTATCGCAACAACGGTGACGGGACCTTCACGGATGTAACCGATAAGGCTGACCTGTCAGGAACTGAAGGCCGATGGTCCACCGGGTGTTCCTTCCTCGACTATGACCGCGATGGTCATCTCGATTTGTTTGTTTCCAACTATGTTACCTTCGATTTGAAGGTGGCGCCGCTACCGGGCGCCAACTATTACTGTTCCTTCATGAATGTCCCAGTGGCCTGTGGCCCGGAAGGTCTGGGAGGAGGAACCAATATTCTTTATCACAACCGCGGCGATGGCACGTTTGAGGACGTTTCCGAGAAGTCAGGTGTGACCTACCCGCGCGGGACGAAGGAACTCACCTTAGCCGCGGATCGGACTTGGCGGTCGGTGGGCTCGTACGGATTCGCCTCCCTTGCTGCAGATTTCGACAACGACGGCTGGCCGGACATCTATGTATCGTGCGACACCGCTCCCAGCCTGCTTTACCACAATAATCGGAATGGTACGTTCACCGAAGTGGGTATCCCGGCCGGTTGTGCGCTAAGCGGCCAGGGCACCCGGCAGGGTGGGATGGGAGCAGCGACAGCCGACTATGACGGGGACGGCTGGCTCGACCTCGTCAAGGTGAATTTCGCCGGCGATCCGACCACTCTTTTTCACAACAACGGTGATGGAACCTTCAGCGAGGTCAGCCAGCAGGCCGGGCTGGGGGCGATTACCCAGTACGTCGGCATGGGTGTGGGTTTCCTGGATTTCGACAACGACGGGTGGAAGGACATCTTCGTGGCTGACGGGCACGTCTACCCCGAGGCGGACCGAATTCCAGGCATGCCCGGGTTCAAACAGCCCAATGTATTGTTTCGCAACTTGGGGAACGGCCGCTTTGCGGACGTATCATCGACGGCGGGTCCTGGCCTGAAGATCGTTGCTTCCAGCCATGGGTGTGCTTTCGCGGATTACGACAACGATGGCGGTATCGACATCCTGGTCAGCAACAATAACGAACCGCCCAACCTCCTGCACAATGACGGCGGGAACAAACGCAACTGGCTGCTGGTGAAGTGCCTGGGTACCCGTTCGAACCGCAGCGCCATTGGAGCTCGGGTTCGAGTCGTTACGGGCCAGCACGCGCAGATGGAGGAAGTCATCAGCGGGTCCAGCTTCCTCTCCCAAAGCGACCTGCGCTTACACTTTGGCCTGGGCCAGGCGAAGGCAGCCGACCTGGTGGAAGTTACCTGGCCCTCAGGTCTCAAGGAGTCTTTCCGCAACCTCCCCGCCAATCAATTGATCACGCTGGAAGAGGGACGGGGGATGGTGAAGACCCAGACCTTTCCGGCCCGAGCAGGAGGTTCTCAGTTTCCCGCTCGAGTGTTATCCCAGCGGTGAGCCGTGCAAATCGTGCGAAACGGACACCCAATCTCTCCAAGCAAGGAAGAGTTCGGCGAGAAGAATGGAGATCAAAACGATGCTTACCTCAAACGCGAAGTCAGTCCTGACCGTTACCGCATTGCTCGTGTTAATGGCCATACCCTTTGCGGGCAGAACGGCGGGCGGTCAAGACCCAGCAAAAGGAAAAGCGGCCTTACTTCCGGCGGGTTCGAGGCTTACTGAATTTCCTCTGACCGCTGTTCAGATTCAGGACACCTTCTGGTCGCCGCGCCTGGAGGTCAACCGCACCCGAACGCTGGACCACGTCTACAAGGAGCTCGAAGCAACCGAGTGTATTCGGAACTTCGATATCGCCTCCGGCAAGGTGCAGGCCAAGTTCGGCGGACCTTGGTGGGCCGATTCGGACGTATACAAATGGATCGAAGGCGCCTCGTACATCCTCGCCCAGCATCCGGACGCTCGACTCGAATCCAAAGTGGACGAGTTGATTGCGAAGATCGCGGCGGCCCAGCAGAAAGATGGCTATCTGGATACATACATTCAACTGAATCTCCCGGACCTGAGGTGGAAGAGCCTGGCGTTCAACCACGAACTGTTTTGCGCGGGCTCGCTCTTCGAGGCGGCCGTGGCGCACAACCAAGCCACGGAAAAGCGCTCCTTGCTCGACGTCGCCTTGCGGCTCGCCGATCACCTCGATTCCACCTTCGGGCCCGGCAAGCAGGCCGGCATCCCCGGGCACGAAGAGGTCGAGCTGGCCTTGGTCAGGCTCTACCGGCTGACCCACGAGAAACGCTACCTCCAGCTCGCTCAGTACTTCATCGATTCCCGAGGTCAAAAGCCCTCGATCTTTGAACGCCAGTACGAGCAGTTGCCGGAGAGGAAGGTTGACCTGCTAGGTCACCCGATGAACATCAAGGATTTTTACAGGCGGTTCTTCCTCATCAATCCGGCGAAGTTTGACACCAGCTACTCACAGGATCAATTGCCGGTCCGCCAGCAGCGGGTGGCCGTCGGTCATGCCGTGCGGGCCATGTACCTCTACTCCGGAATGGCAGACCTGGTTTACGAGACCGGTGATGAGGGTTTGTGGGAAGCGCTCGAAAGCCTGCACGACAGCGTGACTCTGCACCGCATGTACGTGACCGGGGGCATCGGGCCTTCGGAGCGCAACGAAGGCTTTACCGCTGACTATGACCTGCCCAACGAAGATGCCTACCAGGAGACCTGTGCCTCGGCGGGAATGGTCTTCTGGAACTACCGCATGCTCAAGCTCACCGGCGATGCGCGCTACGCAGATACTATGGAACTGTCCCTGTACAACGCGCTGGCGGCGGGCGTTTCCTTAACGGGAGACACCTTCTGCTATGTGACCCCACTGGCGAGCCGGGGCGACTTCAAACGCGATCCCTGGTTCGGCGTGCCCTGCTGTCCGACCACGATCGCCCGGTTTGTGCCGGCTCTCGGTCGATACATCTACAGCGAGTCGCCGGATGGCCTGTGGGTGAATCTCTTCATCGCCGGTCAAGTGAATGCGAACCTCGCGGGCAAGAAGGTCACTCTGCGGCAGTCCGGCAACTACCCGTGGGATGGGAAGATCAAGTTCACCGTGGGCGTGGAAGCGCCACAGGATTTCGCCATCCGCGTGCGCGTTCCGGGATGGGCTCCCGGTGCGGACTTTCAGGTCAATGGAGAGAAATTCTCTGCCCACGTCGTTAACGGTTACGCTGAAATCCGTCGGTCCTGGTCGAATGGCGACACGATAGACCTGACTCTGCCCATGGATATCCAGCGGGTCGAAGCCAATCCTCAAGTTCTGTACGACCATGGCAAGACCGCGCTTCGACGCGGGCCGCTTTTCTATTGCCTGGAGCAGGCGGATCAGGAGGCGCCGGTGGAACAGATCATCCTGCCGCTGGGAGCGCAGCTTGAAAGCCAATACACACCTGGGCTTCTGGGCGGCATCACGGTCATCAAGGGTCAGGGACTCTTGCGTCCGCTTGACGATTGGAAGGATGTGCTCTACCAGCCGGTTCATCCCGCCACGACCCAGCCGGTTCCGATCACTGCCGTTCCTTACTGCATCTGGGGCAATCGCGGACTGGGGAAGATGGCCGTCTGGTTGAACACCACGCCCTAATCCGTATAGTCGTCGGGTCATCCCGACATAAAGAAGCTGTGAAATAATCCTTCCTTCTCACCGCAGAGGCGCGGAGGCGCAGAAATTTGAAAACAAAAGGCCTTTTCTCCGCGTCTCAGCGCCTCGGCGGTAAAGCCAGTAATTCCTCACAGCTTCAAAGCATCGGGGCAGGTCCCCGCTTTCGAGGCGGACGCCCGGGGCGAAATGGTGCTCGACCTCAAGCGCCTCGGCGAGATCGCTCCATCCCAGAACCCTGGTACTCCGTAAACAGTCCAGCGCCTGAGCGGACCGGCGCTCCGAGCAGTTTCCGAGTGCGCCGTCATTTGGGAGGGACGGGCGGGTGGACGCGGGCACCACATCTACGGTTTGCCGGCTACACGACCAACTAAACCGGGATCGATAAGTCCTCCGTTGCCACTGAGGGTCTTGGCCGGCCATTTTCCAGTGATGGGGGAACTCTTCAGGCAAAATCATACAGGCCGCCAGAACTCCGCGATCGGGTGGCGCATACATCGCTTCGCGTGTGTGCGCCTTTCGTCCGCAACAATTCCGCGAGTATCCGCTGTGCAGGAACGCGCCTCTACCCGCTGCCCTTCCACGATGCGGCTCAGGAATCTGTCACAGACCACAGCTAGGAGTGGCCCGCGCCATCTATTTTGTGGTTGCCCCGCGCACTCCCTGGAGATCGTTGATGAGTGCCCAGAATACGTGGTAGACCGCATCCAGCCTTTCAACGGGACCCCCATGCGATGGGGGTTCTGTGGGCGTGATCTGGCCAGCGTATGGCCTATCCGTGCCCAGAGGCATCGCCTCTATGCGGTAAAGGAGTTTCTGGGATGAATCGCCGACGGTCAATATGACCTTGACTTGCGCTTCCGGATCCCGCGCATCGGTGCCACTCACGGGCGGGCCCGCAGGCACGCCGCCCGGGCCCGTAGGCACGCCGTTTGAGGTTCGAACCGTGTTGAGGGGAACGAAATCCACAGTTGCAATTGCATCGGGATTGTCATCTGGGCAGCTCTCCACCAGCTTCCACGGCATCTTCGTTAACAGGTGCTTAGGCTTGCTTTCGGTTTTCAGGAAGCCGTCCACAATATAACGGTCGGAGTCACTCAGTCCGCTCTTCTCGATGCAATAGGTCCGGACTTCTGCCAGCGCACGCCGGTCAGGAATCTCTCCGCTGGGCTTTTTTGCCAGCCCGGTAATCGGCAGCGTAAGGATCAGCATGCAGGCAGTCAGCGTCAACTTGGCGATCATGGCCACCACCTCCAAGTTATGCTTTGTGGCCCCGGCAAAACCATCAAATGATACCGCTTTGAATGAGAGGTTACAACTCGATCGAAGCATCACTTACAGTAGTTGCCTACTGGTTGCCAACGAATCTCTAGTCACAATCCTCGCTTCTGGCCGAAGCATCCAGCAACATCCACATTGACGTTAAACGGCCTACCCATAGAAGTGGTCGCGCGGCAGCAGGCGGAGTTCCTGATTCTGATTAGAGCTTTCGATGATACGTTTTTCCAAACGGTCCACGTTCGCCACTCCTACCGCCACGAACAGGTGGTCTGGGGAGCCCGGTTCGTCCCCGCTTTCGAGGCGGACGCGCGGGGCGAAATGGTGCTCGATCTCAAGCGCCTCAGCGAGATCGCTCCCTCCCAGAACCCCAGTGCCCCGTGAACAGTCAGGAGCCTAAGCGGACCGGCGTGCCGAGCGGTTTCCGGGTGCGCCGTCATTTGGGAGGGACGGGCGGGCGTGGGCACCACATCTACGGTTTGCCGACTACACGCCTAAGTCGCTTCAGGTGCGGAGGACGACTTCCGGGTATTTGACCATACGTCCATTGATGTGAAACGGCAAAGGAAACACCTAGCCGGCGGGTTATGTGGGAGACGGGTCAGGGCTGGTAGCCACGGTCAATTCGCAGTTTCAATTGACCCTGGCTTCTTCATCGATGGAAAAGCGCACGGCCACGAAGAACGCTGACCGTGGCCCGCGTCAAGGGTTGCCTTTGTACGATACAGCCGATCATGCGCCATCGCGGCCAACCGTTGCTTGACGAATCCAAGGCAGTTACGGCCCGGCTGAAGGCCCGCGAGGATGATGGCTCGAATGCTTTGTTCACTTCCCGCAAGGGTGGCCACTTAACCCGCGAGCAGGTTTACCGCATCTTCCGGCAACACGCGGAAGCCGCCAACCTGCCGAAGTCAAAGCGGTTTGTCCACGTACTGAAGCGTAGTCTGGCGAGTCACCTAATCGCGGGCAGTGCGAATCTGGCAATGGTGCAAGTGGCCTTGGGGCACGCCAGCCTTTCCAGCACGCAAGCCTATGTCCACGTCTCGGACGCGCAAGCCGCCGAAGCGAGCCGGCGCGCCTTGATCTCGCTCTTTTGAAGCGGGAAAACCTTTTTCGTTGCCTCGGACCCGCCTCATCGCTCCATTCGGCTGTCCAAGGCAGGGCTATGTGCGAGGCTGCTTCTGTGCAGCCCAGCACGGAGTCCGCACCTTGCCGGGGTGTAACGCCTATCGTCGAGGCAAATGAGCCCACGACCGGGTACGAGGTCGATTCGGAATCAATTCGGATTATCGTGGCCTGGCGGGGTGCCATGCGGCGCCCTGGCCTTCTCCTCCGTGCCCACCGTGAATAATTTGAAATTCGAATAGCGGTGGCGATCCAAGTAAGTGCAACCCTTCCAGTCCGTGCTGACCACAACTTCGCGTGGTAACCAAAGCGCCTGGGAAGATTCCTTGAAGTGCACTTCCTGGAATTCGATTTTGGTGGTTACTCTTGTCGGCCCGATTTCGATTTTGGGCGGGAGCAGGTCCGTTCGCATACGCAAGATTTGGTAGGTGCTGGAATCGATCCAGGCGATTCCCTGCACAAGGACCAGGGTGGAGATGTTCTCGATTTGCATTCGGACCGGTGTGCGGGCGACCCCCGACCTCTGCGCAAACGCGACCACATGAGTTTGCCGCTTCTCGATCACCTGCCGTCCCAGGTACCGGAAGGCCGAATCAGTCTGGCAGGAAGGGTAGAAATGAAGGGGGGTCGAGACAAAGCCCTTAGTGATGAAATAGTTGCCTGTCAAGCCGCGGGGCTCAACACGTTCTCCCTTGGCGTTGGTGCGGTATTCGTCCAGGCCTGCGCACCCTCCGTGGGTATGCGCGAGAGCCAGATATTGGAACTTCTGGGCTCCGCGTTCTGGATCGGTTCGAAGCCCCCCCAGCCGAGCCGTGCTGAAGCCCTCGACCGACGCGGTGTCGGGAAAACTCTCGAAATAAGCCCTCACATTCTCTCCCACTTTTTGCAGGATGCCGGGTAGCTCTTCCTGGCTTTCAACGGGCTCCAGCCCTTTCAGTTCGGGGATGGCTTTGAATAATTTGGGAAGTGGCCAAGTAACGACCGAATCGACGTGGGCCGGGCTGGGAGCCTGCGACGGGCGGGAATCCTTGAGGACGCCCGATTTTTCCATGTGCCGCATGACCTCATGGGCTTTTTGCGCGAAGCGGCCTTGGGGATCGGCGCGGAGGTAGGCTTGCAGCTCTGCATAAGCGTCGGCATGGGCCCCCTGCTGCGTGTAGACGTCGGCGAGTCGCACGTGAATCTCCGCCGGGATCTCCGAGCTTAGCGACTCCGCCCGGAGATACTCCTGCTGGGCTTGCTGGTACTGCCCCAGGCCGTATTCGGCGGTAGCGAGCTGGTAACTAAGCTGCCAGGACTCAGGGAAATTTCCGATGATCTCTTTCAGGTCCGCCGCGCATTCGGCGAACCTTCCCTGGTGATTCAGGAAGATTCCGATTTGGACATGGGCCTCCAGGAAACCCGCGTCGCACTCGATGGCTTTCCGGAAAGCGTTTTCGGCAGGCGCGTTTTCACCCTGGAGCTCGAGCGTCACACCAAGATTCGTTTGGGCGCGCGCATAGCAGGGGTACTCCGATACGGCATTCTCCAGATGTTGACGAGCTTCGGGCAGATTATCTTTCTGAAACGCCTGCTGGCCCTTTTCGTACTCATTCCGTGCTTTCGTGGGGGCGCTCAGGTCGGTTATCGACACCTTCGCACCCTTGGCGAGGTCCTCCTGCTCCGCCCGTGCTGACTTCTGTGCTGCGTTTGGAGCGAAGTATCCGCGGCGCGCCTGGACTTGGAGGCCGGAGGCTTTGGCGTCGCCCACCAGTTGCACCGTCAGATGGTGGTACTTGCCGTTCGGCTTTAGATTACTTGGTGAAAACACCATGACGTAGGAAAACTCTGCCAGGCCGCCGACCGTCCGAAACCCGGCGTCGAAATCGTTGTTGTTGTGAAAGAAAGAACCACCCGTGCCGTCAGCAACTTCCGCCAGCACGTCGTCATCCTCCCGAGCCTCTGCCAATTGCAGGCGCAGCATGAGCGGCCACAATCCAGGAGGAATGCCAGATCCCGCCTCGCTGGCATCGCCGCCTGGGACCATAGCGTACAGTCCGCGCGCGTCCAAACCGTTCACGACCACCCCGGCGCGAACAGCGCGATCAATGATCTCGGAAATCATCTGGAGTTGTGCCCCGGAAATAAAACCGCGAGAGACGAAAACCACCGTGCGTTGGCCAGGCAGGATGGAAAGCCGCCGTACCGATTTTTCCAGCCCGAGCAGGGAGAAAACCACTTGGGCCTGGGCTTGCGCCCAGCGCCGCTGCGCCGCAAACTGCGCGATCTGGGAGGGATCCTTGCACATCTGGGCGTTGCCGCCGCAGTAGCAAATAATCACCTTCGCCGTCGCGAGGTCCAGCGCCTCCCGGTCTTTGCGCTCGTCAATCATATAGGCTTCATAGTCTGACAGGTCGGGGCATTCCCCGCCCGCCTTGGCGAAAACACCAATGGGATGAAGACGCGAAATTGCTTCCTGGAGTTTGTCGCGGTCTGCAGTGAAATCCAGGTTGTGCTGACCCGAGGAAGTATAAATCGCCACACGGTCGGCCGGCTGCAAGGAGGTTTGAAGATACTTCGTCGCCGCATCACGGGAGCGGGCGATCTCATCGAACTTCATGACCAGGTCGTCGAAATAAAACGCCACAAAGCGGTCCGCAACCTTCGGGCCTGCTGACGACTTGCTCTCCGCTCCGGCCTTCGCCGTGGCCGGAATGGGAGCCGCCACCGCGCCCGCAATAGAAGCCGGCGCGCCCTCGGCGGAAAACTGGGTGATCACCTGCGGCTTGCCGTCGTCGAGGATGCGAAAGTCGTCTTTGGTGAGATTTCGCACCGGCTTCCCTTGCGCGTCGCGGACAACCACGCGCACCGGAACTTCGTTTCGTTCCACTTTCAGCGTGAAGGGTGTGGTTGTGCCCGACATTTCCGGCTGGGCAGGTTCCTGCCCGCCGGTTTCGAAGGCACAAGTACCTGCCAACAAGGCGGGCAGCAAGAGAATCTTTACTAGGCGGGAACTATTCACGCGTAGAGTATGAGCGCGCCCTGCACCCAAGTCAATTCGCCGGAGGGATAGGAGCCGGAATCTCCATTATGGACCCCGGCCCGACCGCCAATGTACGCCTGACCACCCCTGAATGCAATCGCCAGCCGGGTGTTCACTGTTCGGGGCTTCCAGCGCGCACGGATGGGGCGAGTTTTGCCACTCCCGAGAATGCAACAGCCCGAAACGGCCTCTCCCTTGATCGATACCTCCGAAACCTTTGCGTCCCTTCCCTGCTCGTCGCTTGAAATCTGCTCGGGTGGGTAACTCGCTTACCGCACTGGCGAGAATAGGGGCGCGATCCTACCCATACCTTCGCGGATTACTCCCACCTTGTCGCCAACTGTTTATTAATTGCCGAGGGTCCCGCCACGCCAGGCACTTTGACGGTAAACGGCCTACACGTAGAAGTGGTCACCTGAACTCGGTAGCCGTCGCTCCGCCACACGTTGCGCGCTTCTGGACGAGTGGTCGAGGACTCGGAGAGTCTGCCTCGCGGTTGGGGCGGGCACCATTGCGACCCGGGGCCGGTTCGGTGGCCCCGCGCTGTGGCGTTGGCAAGCGCGCCTCGATCGCCATGCAGCTTCCCGTTGGGCGAGGTTTCCCACCAACGTGCTTCATCAAGCTTCGAGCTGATTGCCGTGATGCCCATTTGGTGCGCCCTACTGAGTCCTGCTTAATCGGGCGACGCATCAACCCCCTCACCTGGTCCCGCCCTGCCGGACCACCCTCTCCCCCAGGGGGGCGAGGGCGCCAATTCAAGGGTTTTCTCCCCTCGCCCCTGTGGGGGAGAGGGACGGGCGGTGAGGGGGTCGCGTCACTCGGTTTTGCAGAACTCAACAGGGATATTTGTCCCTGCTCGGCTCTGGTGTCAATCAGCCTAATCGTCAGCCTCAACGCGCCGAAAACGGTGGACACACGTCCGGGAATGGAGTAAACACTAGCTGGGATTGCTCACCACATGGGGAAGGGCGGGGCTTTAGCCCCGCCGTTTCAAGCCCCTTATGATTGTTCCTGTGTCTCGCGGCCCGCGCAGCCTGCGGCCGCAAGCTGCGCGGGCCGCGAGACGGAGAGACGAAGAAAACCCACTCGTGCGGCGGGGCTAAAGCCCCGCCCTTCCGGTGGCCCGATGAAAAAGGCCCACCCTGGTGAGAAATGCAGGCTCACTTCGCCGAACGCATGTCACACTGGAGGACAAAATGAATCGCAGACGATTCCTACGTAACAGCAGCCTTGCGGCGCTGGGCGCTCTGACGGTGAAGGCGGGAAGCCATCCATCGCTCGGCGTGCCGGCACCTAGTCCCGAATCGCAGCGCGCCCGCCTGAACGTGATTTGGGGCGACCGGGTGGGGAAGATCAACCGCAACATCTATGGCCACTTCGCCGAACACTTGGGGAGCTGCATTTACGACGCCATGTGGGTGGGCGAAGGCTCGGCCATCCCGAACTTCAAGGGCCTGCGCAAAGACACCATCGAGGCGCTAAAGCACATCAAGGCCCCGATTATTCGCTGGCCCGGCGGCTGCTTTGCCGACCAGTATCACTGGCGGGAGGGCATCGGGCCACGCGAGAAGCGGCCACGGACCTGGAACATCTGGTGGGGGCGTGACGAGGCTAATGCCTTCGGCACCGACGAATTCCTCGAGTACTGCCGGTTGAGTGGTGCCGCGCCCTACCTTTGCTTCAACGTGGGCTCCGGCTCTCCCGAGGAAGCCCTGGATTGGCTGATGTACTGCAATGGCAAGGAAAACACGACCATCACCTCGCTGCGCGCGGCCAACGGACACGCCGAGCCTTACAACGTCCGCTATTGGTCGGTGGGAAACGAGAACTGGGGCTGCGGCGGCAACTTCGACGCCGAGAGCTACGCCCGCGAGTATGCGCGCTTTGTGACCTATCTGGGTCGCTACGCGGAGCGCGGTACGGTGGAATTCGTCGCCTGCGGAGACTTCCGCGAAGACTGGAACCAGAAGTTCTTCGAGACCTTGCTCAAGCTTCCGGCCGGGCGGCGGGCCATCCGCAACGTCCAGCACCTCTCGGTCCATCACTACTTCCGCGGCGGACTCGGACAGGCAACGCAGTTTACTGATGAGGAATACTATCGTGCCCTGGCAGGCGTCAGCGTGCTCGAGGCGCGGCTGGAGGAGACCATCGGCTTGATACAGCACTACACCACGCCCCAAGACCGCGTGGGGATCGCCCTGGACGAGTGGGGGATTTGGCATCCGGTGCCCAGCACTGGCGCGCAAGGGCTCTGGCAAAGCAACACCCTGCGGGATGCTCTTCTGGCTGCGGTGACTTTCAACTCTCTGAACTCCTATGGCGACGCCGTCTCCATGGCGAACATCGCCCAGGTATTCAACGTGCTTCAGTGCATCGCGTTCACCAAGGGCGACAAGTTCGCGCTCACGCCCACATATCACGCCTTCGATCTCTATCAACCCCACATGGACGCGATGGCCCTGAAGACCGTCGTCGATTCCCCCACTTACACCGTCAAGCCGCTGACTCAGCTACCACCTGAGTTCCTGGCTTTTCTAGGCGGACGCGGCGAGACGACGCGCACCTATCTAAGCGCCTCGGCTTCCCTGAACGAGGCGCAGAAGCAAATCTGCGTGACCCTCGTTAACCAGCACGTGAGCGAACCGCTGGAGGTCGAGATCCAAATCCCCGGGCTGGAGAGCCCTGGAGTGCGTGGCGGCACCCTGCGAGAACTTACATCGCGCAACGTCCGGGATGAAAACACCCTGGATAAGCCGGATGTGGTCCGTCCGTCGGCGCCCAAGCAGCTCTCGGTGTCGGGGAACAAGTTCACTCAAGTTGTTCCACCGCACACCGTGCAGGCGCTCGTTCTCCAGGTGGGCTAAGCTTGCGCCGACGACAAGGCAAGGAGCCATGGCGAACGCCGAGGCGGAAGCACCGCAGGCGCTGCGGAAGCAGCTCGGTGCAGAACGCGCGGCGCGCGAGACACGGGAATAATTTAGGAAGGTCGTCTAACGGCGCTCCCGCCCTGCGGGACCGCCGTTCCCCGTCCGTGGTGAGAAATTCAGGCTATTTCTTCTTCAGCTCTGCGATCCGCTGATCCGCGTACTGTTGCAGCACGGTGCCGCGCCCCAATTCGGAGGCTTTCGCAAAAGCCTCGAGGGCCTCGTTGGTTTTGCCGGAATTGGCGCAGACCTCGCCCAGGCGAAAGTAGAGCTGAGGGTTGGGCGCTTGGCTCAGGGAGATGGCTGTCTTGAACTCCTCGATGGCCTTTGCGGACTCATCACGTCCCATATAAACCATGGCCAAGGCGGTGTGCGCGTCCGAAGCCAGAGAGTCCTTTCGCTTCTTGAGTTGTTCGTCGATTTCATTGGGTCTGGCAGGCACGCCATCGATGAGCTTGAGGGCTCGGTTGGCATACTCTTCCGCCGTAGAGAGCCGTTGAGCAGACAGTTGCGGGTTGCTCTCCAGCATGCGTGGCTGGGGAAGGGCGATCGCCACCATCAGCAGGCTGTAAAGGTTATTGGCATCCAGTTTCAGGCTCTTCTCACCATACTCGACCAGCTTGTTCAAGTCTCCCTTTTCCCGATAAGACTTCGCCGCCTGGGTGTAGACAGTTGACATCAACTCGCTCGTGGGGAATCTGCGCTCAAACTCCTCCACCATGCGCAGTCGCCGGTCAGGGTCTAATTCGTCTTCCATGGTCTTGTAGCCTATGGCCTCTTCGTATTTCGCATGGAGGGGCACGCCGCTGGAACTGGTGAGCTGCGCCGTCTTCTCATTCCTGCCGGTTGGTCCGGCCTTCCAGATGGCCTGGAGCAAATTGTCGTCGGCGCCGGCACTGCGCATTTTCGCCTCGATCTTGCGGTCAAGATCAAAGTTCACGCCGTGCTCGTCCAGGGCCTTGTACACGACGTCGAGATCCTTCTTGTTCTTTTTGATGAGATTGTAAAGTTCCTCTTGAGTCAGAGGCTGCTGCAGAGGCTGATTTTGAGCGCGGTCCTGGGGTTCATTCGCAGTAACTCCCTCCAGTCTCGGAGGTTGCTGCGTGCCCTGAGCCACCAGAGGGGAGGCCGACAAGCAGGCCAAAGCGCTGATAGCGAATAGTTGTTTCAACATGGGGTATTTGTTCTCCATTCGACTGCACGGCCGAGAGCCGTGGAGATCCTTGCTGATGCCAGGCTGTCCACCCCATCAGGATGTGGCGGCAGCCAGAGAGGCTGTCCTGCTCGGTATTGACTGCCCGGCGCCGGCCGGACGGTTTCCGGTGCCTGCCTGAACTTTGGTTTGAGCTCGTTTTCACAAGAGCGAGTCCCCCCCGCCTTGCCACCTTTGCCAAGCATCTGAAAAACTTACCACGTCACGGTGAACAATGATACCGCGTGGCGCGGCAGATTAAAACTGCATCGTATTTCTCCCTTTCTCGTACTTGTCTTCTCCGCAGGCTCCAGTTCCTCGAGCCGGGCGGCGCCCAACAACCGCTTGTACTGCTCTGCGGTCGGCTGCTGTGGGGAACCGGAGTCCTTCCATGCCGTGTAAGCGTTGCTATGGTGATCATCAATCCGGTAATGGCGGACCTGAACCCGCGTGGCGTCAGCGGGCAGGTTCTTGATGAGCAACTCGACGCTAGCCCCAGGACCGGGAACGTCGTCGTCGTGGTAGTTCCATATCAATACCGACAGGTTGTGGCTCCCGGAAGCGGCGACCGCATTGACGTCTGGCGGGCCCGTGACGCCGGAGTTCAAGACAGGCTGCAACGAAATCGCCTGGGGACTTGTCACCGGAAGTCTTTCGGCGCCCATCAATCCCAGCATGTGAAACAAGTTCAGGATGGGTTTGTCAACGCCATTGGTTGCGAGGGTTCGAAAGCCCGCAAAATAGGGCTGATCTTCGAACTCGAATGCCCAGGTCACTACTCCTTCGAGGTTGGCGTGGTATCTCGCGGCCAGTTCGAGGGTGCGCGCGAGGACCTCCGCGGTGTAACAAGGGTAGAGCACCCCGTTGCGGTAGGCGTTCTGAGGATACTGTCGGGCCGAGCAGGCTGCACAGCCTTCCGGGTCGGACTCACCCAGGATGATCGGCGCGTCCTTGAACTCCGGGAAGGAGCGAGCGATGCGGAACCCCCCGTCAATCGACTGCAACTGCCGGCTGATTCCCATGCGCACGTGACCTTCGACGATTTTGGGATTCCCCTTGGCGTGGAAAGACACGAAATCCAACGGAGCGCCTCTGCCACCTGTCACGGAGTTCTTCCCCCGCGCGCAGTGCTCGAGGAAACCACGAAGGAATTCTGCCGCGTGCGGGTCGGCAGGACCCGTGGTGTCCGGCCCGCCCACCCGGGCTCCCGGCAGGGCCCGCTTCACCGCGTCCACGGCGTAGTCGTAAAGTCGGTAGTACTCCTCCGGGGTGCCCTGCCAGTAGCCGATGTCGGGTTCGTTCCAGACTTCCCAATACCAGGAGAGAACTTCGGGTTTCCCGTAGCGCTCCACGCAGTGGCTCGCCCATCGGTAAACCAACTCTCCCCACTTTTGATAGTCCCGGGGCGGGTAGGCCCATCCGGTCCACAGGTTGCCTTTCGGCCAGTCGTGCTTGTACGGCTGAGGATGAGTCGAGAGCGCTTCGGGCATGAAGCCAATCTCCACCAGCGGTTTCACCTTGGAACGCAGGAGGGTGTCGAAGATCCGGTCGAGGATTGTCCAGTTGTAGACCGGACGACCTTGAGCGTCTTCATTGTAGGCATTGGTCGAACCCCATTTCAGTGCCGGGGTACCGTCTCCGGATGTGAGGAGGTTGTGCATCCGAATATAGACGGGTGTGGGGCTCGATTGCGCCAACTCGGAAAGGAGCAATTCCCCATTCCGGGCGTAAGTGAAGTTGGGTTCGTCGTACCCGAAGTACGACCACACATGCCGGAAAGGTTCTCGTGGTCCGGAGGCATCAACTTGAATCGTCACCTTCTGCTGGGCTGCTAAAGTTGAGTTGAATGCCAGAATCACACACAGGACGAGAATTGTTCTTTTCATCTGCCAGTCCAAGGGTTGCTTGTAGCCAAGAACTTCTTGCGCATTGGGGGCAACCGCTATGAGTCCGTCAGGTTGAATTCTGGCCGACCCGACGCTCAATTGCAATGGCCAGGGATTCTCCAATACCACATTGTGTGCCTGGAATGCGAGGAATCTCCAAGTCGTGACCTCAGCGTAAATGGGTCAGGTATTCCACCTCTGGAAGGCCGGGGTGGAACTTGTTCCGATGGTCTGAAGCTGTGAAACAATCCCTCGATGAGCAAAAGCATTTCGCGCAAAGGCGCAAAGTCGTTGAAGGGACAAGGAAAACAAAGCAGTTCTTCTTTGCGAGTCTTTGAGCCTTGGTCCCGCTTTGCGGGATGAGATTGCTTTTTTCACAGCTTCTCTCCATCGGGAACCCCGCCGTCATCACCCTATGGGAGCGCACAAAGCGTAGCCCTGAGCGGAGCAGCCTAACAGGCTGCTGAGCCCGGCGGCGGAGCCAGGTAGCCGGGCAGCCGCAGAGGGCGTATACTGGTGTTGTGGTTTTCAGATGGGATGCGAGGAAAGCCGCGGCCAATCGAAAGAAGCATGGCATGGATTTCCACGAAGCCGCGACTGTGCTGGGCGACACGCTCTCGACCACGTTCCCGGACACGGATCATTCCAGCCTTGAGCTACGGTTCCTGACGATCGGCATGTCCAACCGCCGGCGCCTCCTGGTGGTGGCGCACACCGAGGAGGGCGAAACGCTCCGCATCATCAGCGCCAGGCGGGCCACACGCCACGAACGAAGGTTTTATGAAGAAGGCTAATCGAAAATCAACCAACGACATGCGCCCAGAGTACGATTTCGCTTCGATGAAGGGTGGCGTTCGGGGTAAGTACGTCAAGCGGTATCGCGAGGGTACCAACCTCATACTTCTCGATCCCGAGCTGGCGGAGGCCTTTCCCACAGACGCCGCCGTCAACGACGCCCTGCGTGCCGTCCTGAAGATGACTGAAACCGTGCGGCTGGCTAACAAGACATAGCAGCCGGCGGCGCCATCAGGTTCCTTCGTGCTGACCTGAAGTGTATGGTGCCAGGAGATCCTTTACAGTTAGTGCCAAGACATGCTTTACACCTTGGGGTAGAGTTTCCGGCCGAGGTGGGGATTATTTCCCCACGGGAGGAGGCCGGGAGCGATGCCGTGGCAG
>JBEKAK010000017.1:0-75658 GCA_050018275.1 Terriglobia bacterium
TGATCCTCCTGACGGGGTTGCTCACTCCGCTTTCGGTGCTTGTTTCCTGGAGCAGCATCACCCATCGCACAAAGGAGTTCTTCCTCTTCCTGCTCGCTCTCGAAACCGGAATGATTGGTGTCTTTGCGGCGCTCGATCTGGTCCTTTTCTTCGTGTTCTGGGAAGTGATGCTCATCCCCATGTACTTCTTGATTGGCATCTGGGGTCACGAGCGACGCGTCTACGCCGCGGTCAAATTCATCCTCTACACCATGACCGGCTCGGCCCTGATGCTTACCGGGATTCTTTACCTTTATAACCTCACGGGCACTTTTGATCTGCCCCGAGTGCTGGATTACCTGACGGCGACTTCCCTGCTGTCTCCTCAAGCGGAGCGGTGGCTCTTCCTGGCCTTCTTCGTCGCTTTCGCCATCAAGGTCCCGCTCTTTCCGTTTCACACCTGGCTGCCGGATGCGCATGTTGAGGCGCCGACGGCCGGGTCCGTGATCCTAGCCGGAGTCCTCCTCAAGATGGGAACGTACGGCATGCTGCGCTTCTGCCTGCCGCTTTTCCCCGGCGCGTCGCGGGCGTTTGCCCCGGTCGTCTGTGCCCTGGCCATCATCGGCATTATCTATGGCGCGCTGGTGGCCATGGTGCAGCCCGACCTGAAGAAGCTTGTAGCTTACTCCTCCGTCGCGCATCTGGGGTTCTGCGTGCTGGGGATTTTCGTTTTCAACGCGCAAGGCATGGAAGGCTCCATCTACCAAATGTTCAGCCATGGAGTCTCAACGGGGGCGCTCTTCATGCTGGTGGGGATGCTGTACGATCGCCGGCACACTCGGCTGATCAGCGAGTTTGGCGGGCTGGCCACTTCCGTGCCGGTGTACAGCACGTTTTTCCTCATCGTTGCGTTGTCGTCTCTAGGCCTACCGATGCTCAACGGGTTCGTCGGGGAGTTTCTGATCATCGTCGGCTCTTACCATAGCGGCGCCCTTTACGCTGCACTCGCCGCGGCGGGAGTGGTGCTGGCCGCAGTCTATCTGCTCTGGATGTACCAACGCGTGTTTTACGGCGACATCACCAACGAAAAGAACCGTACTCTGCCAGACTGCAATCTACGCGAAAAACTGATTCTGACCGTTGTGGTCGTCGTCATCGTGGCCATGGGGGTTTATCCGCAACCTTTCTTGCGACGCATGGATCGCAGCGTGGCCTTCATCATGCAGCGGGTCGAGAGGCGGACATTGCTTTTCACCGAGCGCGCGCCTGCTGGACACCTGGGGGGTGGGCAATGATGACTCTCCAGACGGCCGACATGGTTCGAATTCTTCCAGAAATTGTTCTCTCCATCTTCGGCATCCTGGTCATGGTGCTGGAACCCTTTGTTCCCGCCGGCCAGAAGAAGCTCCTGGGCTGGATGGCGCTCCTGGGCGTGCTGGCCGGCGGGACGGCGACCGTCAGGACATCTTTCGAACCGGGAATGGCGTTCAGAGGCTCCATCGCGGCAGACGGATTCAGCGTCTACTTCATTTATCTGTTCCTTCTCGTCGCGGGGCTCGTCATTCTGGGATCCATGGATTACCTGGAGCGCGACCACGCCCAACACGGAGAGTTTTACGCGCTCGTCCTGCTGGGAACGGTGGGGATGTGCTTTATGGCCGCCTCAACCGATCTCATCATGATTTTCCTAGGACTCGAGATCTCGTCGATCTCGACTTACATCCTGGCGGGATTCCGGCGCGCGGACCGGCTTTCCAACGAGGCCGCGCTGAAGTATTTCCTCTTGGGTTCGTTTGCCACCGCATTTTTCCTGTACGGAATCGCCTTCGTTTACGGTCTGACGGGAACGACGAACCTCCTGGGAGCCAGCGCCCGGCTGATGGAACCTTCGCAATGGAGCACCTTCGCTCGAGTCGCCTTGGTCCTGATGTTTGTCGGCCTGGCCTTCAAACTTTCCACGGTTCCCTTCCAGATCTGGACGCCCGACGTGTACCAGGGCGCACCCGCGCCGGTCACCGCCTTCCTTTCCGTCGGTCCCAAGGCTGCCGCCTTTGCCGTCCTGCTCCGCCTCTTTCTTGGAAGCTTTGCCTCGGCGGGCAGCGTGACTTTCTGGATTCTCTGGATCTCCGCAGCGCTCACCATGTGCCTGGGTAACCTGGCCGCAATCTGGCAAACGAATGTCAAGCGGCTTCTTGCCTACTCATCGATTGCTCACGCCGGTTACATCCTGGTCGGAGTGGCCGCGGGCCGCTCGGACGGGATATCGGCAGTGATGTTCTACCTGGTGGCTTACGCGCTGATGAACGTAGGGGCCTTCATCTTGGTTGCGTATTTATCCGGCGCGGGCGAACGGCTCGTCCAGATCGAAGACTATACGGGGCTGGCACTTAAACGACCCGGCGTGGCAGCCTGCCTCGCCGTGCTTTTCCTCTCGCTCGCCGGATTCCCGACGACCGCGGGCTTCTTGGCAAAGTTCTACGTCTTCCGCGCCGCCATCCACTCACACCTCGTCGGGCTCACCGTTTTGGCCCTGCTAAACAGTGTCGTGTCGGTATATTACTATCTGCGAATTGTCGTAGCAATGTATATGCGCGAGGGAAAAACCGAAACCGCCGGCGCCGTATTACCTTGGCCGGTGCGCACGGCCTTAGCGGTAAGCGTCCTGGGGATCTTCTATCTCGGCCTCGCACCGAAGCTCCCCCTGGGCCTCAGCACACTGTCAGCCTTGCCACTCCCTAAGTGAGCAAATCGTGATCCAAACACAAAGGGGAGGCCGAAGCCTCCCCGTTTATCCGAGCTGGTGTAGGTCTACACGACCTTCAAGAAAATGATGGCGAGCGTGTACAGCGCCAACGACTCAATGAAAATGAGCGCCAGGATCAGGGCAAGTTGGATTCCTGGCCGAGCGCCGGGATTGCGCGCCAAACCCTCGCAGGCTGCCGCCGTCGCCTTTGATTGGGCATACCCGCAGACTGCTGAAGCGATTGCCATGGCAAAACCCGAAGTCAGGGCCACCCAGTTTACGGCGCCACTGGCCGCCTTCGCCGTCGCTTCCTGTGCGAACGCCGGCGCTGCCAACAGCAGTCCGGCAATCGCCGTTGAAAACATAAAAACGTTGCGTTTCACTTGTTCCTCCTCCAGCCCGCGCCCGGACAACGGGGCTAGGGCTGCGATGGATTCCACCAGGAGGTGGTATCCCGTCATCCCTCGTGCAGGCGGGACTCACGCTGGGGGTGCTTCCGGCACAGGGGGACCGTTGCCAGCACCCCTGGCGCGGGAACTCCTAGTGCTCCTCCGAAACCGCGAAGCTGAGGTACACGGCGGGTAGGAGCATGAAGATGTAGGCCTGCATGAATGAGACAAACACATGCAGGGCCATGAAAAGTGCGGGGACCAGAATCGGGATCAGTCCCGTGAAGATTCCCTCCAAGATGTCACCCACCAACATGTTGGCCCAAAGACGAACCGTCAAGGACAATAGTCGAAAGCAATTGCTGAAGACCTCGATGGGAAACATCAAGGGTGCGATGAAAATCATGGGGCCGGAAAGATGTTTCAGATACCCGAACACACCGTGCTGGCGAAATCCCTGAAAGTTGTAATAAGCAAAGGCCGCCAGCGCACAACCTAACGTCACCTGGACATTGGCCGTGGGAGTCTGGAGCGTGGGAACCAACCCGAGCAGATTACAGAGGAGAACGAACACGCCGAGTGTGCCCACCATGGCAAGATAGCGCTCAGAGCCGTGGCCGATGATCTCTTGGTTCAGATCCCGCGTAAATTCCACCACCATCTCCATCGCTTGTTGGAACTTGCCGGGATTTTCGACGGAAAGCCGGCGACGCAAGAGAATTGCGCCAACCAGAATCAGCATGATCACGAGAAGTTCCATGGCGATATAGTTGGGGATGGGGTGGGCCGCGTCAGCCGGCGGCAGACCCAACCTCGAGAGCAGGGCTGCGACAGATCCGCCCAGAGTTTTGTTTAGAATTGCCGTAAACCAGAGCTCGTGTTCCATAGTCTTATAATCGACGGCGCCGCGTCAGCCTTGAATCCTCAAGCCGTCCCGGAGCAGAACCACCGCCTCAATCAAAACACCCCCAACAGGCACGAAGAGGCCGGCCAGGATTGCCGTAGCGGGCAGCCACCCAGTCCTATAGAAAAGATAAACAGCCGCAAACGCCAGCGGATAGCGGACGAAAAACTTCGCGAGGACTCTCTTTGGCGGGCGCACCTCCCCCGCCGACATCAAGGCTTCGACGGCCCGATGAAGCCAAAAGTAATTGAGGATGGCAAGCGCAGAACCCAGAGCAAATCCAGCGCTGAAGCGCGCATGACCGAACAACAAGATACCCATCGTGACTGCGCAAGCCAAACCCACCATCCAACGCGGCAGCCGCGCTTCAGTTTGCGCCAGATCCATCGTTTGACTGGTTCTCGTCGTCACGTTTTTCCGCTCGAGTCAGGATCCGCAGAATTTCCATCACTCCCGCCACCCCGCCCATCAAGCTCATGATGAGCGCCAAGACTGGCGACGTATGCAGCCATCGATCCAGCAACCAGCCCAGCCCAAACCCGCCCACCGTGCCAGCGGGCAGAATGAAACCCAGGCTGGTGTAAAACCCAACTTGCGCCCACAAACTCATCTGCTTGCCGGGAGTCTTGGGCACGAACCCTCCCCATCACGAGAAGAAGGGCCGAACGGCTTCGCGCGCCATCATGATGAACGGCTGCGGATAGATTCCGATCAGCAAGGTCATGGCCAGAGCCACGCCGAGTGCCACCGTCACGCCGGGCCCTGTCGCGAGGGGGACGGTGTCCGGCGCCTTCTTCATAAACATAGCTACCACAATCCGGAAATAATAGTAAAGCGCCACAACCGCGTAGCCGACGGCCAGCACGGCCAAATAATAATGACCCGTCTCGATCAACGAAAGAAAGATGAAATATTTCCCGATAAAGCCCGCCGTCGGGGGAATGCCGGCCAGCGAGAGTAGGAAGATGAGCATGAGGATGGCCAGTCCCGGCGCCCGCGCCATCAGGCCCGAGAGGTCATCGATCTCATCGCCGATCAGGTCTTTTCGTCGCATCACGATGACGACGGCAAAAGCGCCGAGGTTCATGAAGGCGTAAACCAGCAGATAAATGACGATGGCCGTCAGCCCTTCGCGGTTTCCATCCGCCGCGGCCACGAGTCCCAGCAGCAGATACCCCACGTGTGAAATCGTGGAGTAGCCGAAAAACCGCTTGATGTTGGTTTGGGTAATTGCCGCAAGATTCCCCAGCGTCATTGTAGCGATCGAGACGCCGATCGTCAAAACCTGCCACTCCGCGCGCATCGGCCACAGCCCCGCGATCAGGATGCGGATGAAGAATGCAAACGACGCGACTTTGGGCGCCACAGAAATAAAGCCCGTGATCGAAGTCGGCGCGCCTTCATAAGCGTCGGGCGTCCACTGATGGAAAGGCACGGCCGCGATCTTGAAGTAGATGCCCGCGAGCAGAGTGATCATGGCGACCCAGGAAAGCGGATCCGGTGACGGCCGCTCCGCGAGACGCTGCGCGATGACGCTCAATTTCGTCGACCCGCCGATCCCATAAAGCAGCGACATGCCGTAGAGAAGCAACCCGGAGGAAAACGCGCCGAGCAGAAAGAACTTCACCGCGGCTTCGTTGGATTTTCGGTTGACCCGCAGGAACCCGGTCAGCACGTACTCACAGAGGGCCATCAGTTCCAAAGCGATGAAGAGAACTATCAGGTCGGAACCCGACACGAGGAACATCATCCCCACGGCGGAAAAGAGCAACAAGGCGTAATACTCACCGAGATGAGCTCCTTCAATTTCCAGATATTTCATGGAAAGGAGCACGACGATGGCAGTAGCCACGACGATGATGAGCTTGGCGAAAACGGCGAAGGTATCAAGGGTAAAAGCCCCGCCAAAGCCGGAATAAGGGATTTGACCGACCAGCAAGGGCCAGAACATCCCCAGTTGCACAGCAGCGAAGCCCAGCCCGATCAGGGCGAGCACAGCGTTTAGATACTTGTCGCGCTTTTCCAGCAGGAAATCAAACAGCAGGACGGCCAAGCCGAACATGGTCAGGAGGACCTCCGGCTTGATGGCCAGATAATCCGCCCGGTGAAAGAATGCGTTCCACATCAGTGGCTCGCCCCTGCCGCAGTGGCGGGCGCCTCCAGGCCGGCCGGCACCGCGCGAGGCGACGGTGCGGCCGCGCTCGCCGATTGCGGCGCCTTGAAGAAATCCGGATTCAGCCGCTCGACGATGGCATTGACCGGCTTATCCAGCACGTTAAAGAAGGGCTTGGGATAAAGGCCGATCCAGAACGCCCAGATGACCAGTGGAACCAGCGTCATGATCTCGCGGAAACTCAGGTCCTTAAGGACCTGGTTCTTGGGATTCTCGCACGGCCCGAACATCGTCCGTTGGTAAAGCCAGAGCATGTAGGCAGCACCCAGGACGATCCCCGCCACCGCCCATGCCGCCCAACGCCAGTTCACTTCGTACGCACCCTGCAGAATCGTAAACTCGCCGATGAACCCATTGAGAAGTGGCAAGCCGATCGACGACAGCATCACGATCATAAAGAGCGTCGCATACACGGGCATCACGTTAGAAAGCCCGCCCAGCTCCTTGATCTCGCGCGTATGGCGGCGCTCGTAAATCAGACCGACAATCAAGAAGAGAGCCCCCGTGGAAATGCCATGGTTGACTTGCTGAATCACGCTTCCCTGGAGGCCGTGCGGGTTCAGCGCGAATATCCCCAGCGTGCAGAAGCCCAGATGGCTGACGGAAGAATACGCGATCAACTTTTTCATATCGCGCTGCATCATGGAGACCAACGCGCCATAGATGATGGCGATGATGGAAAGCACAACCATCACTTTGACGATTCTCGGGTTCGTGCTCGCTTGTGGGAGCAGGGGCAGGGAGAAACGGACGAAACCGTAAGTGCCCATCTTCAGCAAAACCCCCGCCAGGATCACCGAGCCCGCGGTGGGAGCCTCCACGTGAGCGTCCGGCAACCAAGTGTGGAACGGAAACATCGGCACCTTGATTGCGAACCCGACCATAAATGCCCAGAAGACCCAGTACTGAAGATTCAGCGGCCAAGTGTGTTTCATCAGCTCCAGGACGTTAAAGGTGTACAGTCCCGTGTCGGCATGGTAGCGGAAGTAAAGAGTCAGGATGCCGAGCAGCATCAGGACCGAACCCGCCAGCGTAAAGAGGAAAAACTTGATCGCGGCATAGAGCTTGCGCGGCCCGCCCCAGACTCCGATGATGAAGTACATCGGAACCAACATCACTTCCCAGAACACATAAAAGAGGAAGAAATCGAGCGACATGAAAACGCCCAGCATGCCCGCCTGGAGCAAAAGAAACATGGCGTAGTATTCCTTCACGCGCTCCTGAATGCTGGTCCAGGAAGAAAGGACGGCAAGAAAACCCAGCACCGTCGTCAGCATGATGAGCAGAAAGCTGATGCCGTCGATTCCCAGGAAGTACTGTGCACCGATGGAGGGAATCCAATTGTGGCGTTCGATGAACTTGAACTGCTGGTCTGGAGCCTCGCTCGAGAACCAGAAGACCAGCGGCAGCGAGGCGAGAAAATCCACGAACATCACGACGTTACCCCACCACCGAACGGCCTGCTTGTTTTCACCGGGGATGAAGAACAAGGGGATCATCCCCACCACCGGAATAAAGAGGATGATGCTCAAAATGTGGTCATGAAAGAACGGCATCGTTGACCTCGGAAAAGCAGTTCACCTTTCAAACGCCCACGCAAATAAGTCTCAAAAATGAATCAGGTAGTAAACCATGAAAATGAAAACACCGAGAGTAATAAACCAGGCATAAGACTGCAGCAAGCCGGTCTGCAAAATGCGCGCCGGATAACTCAACACCTTGACAACGAAGGCCAGGACGTTTACCAGGCCGTCGATGACCCAGGTATCCCACAGGCGCGACAACTCCGCCGACATGCGTGTGGACCAGCCCACCCCGTTCACGCCACCATCCACAACGCTCAGGTCAAACGCGGCCAGCGCGTTGCCAAGGTCTTTCGCGCGATTCACGAAAAGGGCATCATAGAGTTCGTCGATATAGTACTTGTTGAGCAGGAGGGTGTACCCCGCGCCGGCTGCGGCCGCCACGCGCTCCGCGATTTTGGGCTGTCTTACGTACCAGCGGTACGCCATGGAGAATCCGACCAAAGCCACCCCCACGGAGAGCAACATCAAGCCGAACTCCAGGTTCCACGTGTGCTCCCGCGCAGGGCGCAGGGCGGGATTCTCAAAGACAGGATCCAGAAACCTCCCGAACCAGTTGCCCCCGCCCAGTACTTTCGGCCAGCCCACATATCCGGCCCCCACCGCCCCCACCCCCAGGCAGATGAGTGGCACGGTCATCGAGGAGGGAGATTCGTGAATGTGGTGCTCCACCTCGTGCGGCACGCGGGAATTCCCTGCGAAAGTCAGGAAGAAGAGCCGGAACATGTAGAACGCCGTTAGGCCGGCAGTCGCCACTCCCACGAACCAGAGCACCTTGTTCCCGTAAGGGCTGGCGAACGCTTGCCAGAGAATCTCGTCCTTGCTGAAGAAACCGGAAAGCAGCGGCGCGCCGCTGATGGCCAACGTGGCTGCGAGCATGGTCCAGGCGGTGGTGGGAATCTTGCGCCACAACGCGCCCATCTTGCGCAGGTCCTGCTCACCGCTGAGCGCGTGGATGACGCTGCCCGACCCGAGGAATAACAGTGCCTTGAAAAAGGCATGCGTCATCAAATGGAAGATACCAGCGCCGAACGCACCGACGCCGCAAGCCAGGAACATGTAGCCCAACTGGCTGACGGTGGAGTAAGCGAGCACGCGCTTGATGTCGTTCTGCACGAGGCCGATCGATGCCGCCCAGATCGCCGTGGCCGCGCCGATCGCGGCGACCAGCGCCAGCGCCGTCGGTGCGAGCACATAAAGAGCATTCGAACGCGCCACCATGTAAACTCCGGCGGTCACCATGGTGGCGGCGTGAATCAACGCGCTGACCGGTGTGGGGCCTTCCATGGCATCGGGCAACCACACGTAAAGGGGAATCTGCGCGGACTTTCCCGTGGCGCCAATGAAGAGCAGAATACAAATCGCGGTGATCACGCCGTCGCCCACCGCGAAGCGCCCGCTCCGCGCGGCTTCGGTGATGGGGAGAAAGTCCAGAGTGCCGAAAGTCACTGCCATGAGCATCATGCCCAGCAGGAACGCCGCGTCGCCGATGCGGTTGACGACGAAAGCCTTCTTCCCGGCGTCCGAAGCGGACTTCCGGTGGAAGTAGAAACCGATCAGGAAATACGAGCAAAGCCCTACACCCTCCCAGCCGACAAACATCATCAAGTAGTTGTCTGCCAGCACCAGGACCAGCATGGAGAACATGAACAGATTTAGATAACCAAAGAAGCGGTAATACCCACCTTCGTGGCCCATATAACCAATGGAATAAACGTGAATGAGAAAGCCTACCCCAGTCACGACCAGCATCATTACGCAGGAGAGCGGGTCGAGCTGAAATCCCACGTAGACGTTCAGATGACCGAGCGACCCATCGGCGAGGTGAAAGGCGCCCGCCGGAAGCCATGAGTAAAGGACCTTAGTGAAGGTATGGTTCGCCTCCGCAGGCAGGCTGAGGAACTGAAAGAAACAGCCCAGCGCCCACAAGCACGACAGGCCCGGCAGTCCGACGGAAACCGCGGAGACAGCCTTGTTTGAGAGCCTGCGACCCACAAAGAACTGGATGGCAGCTCCTAGAACCGGAAGGACGGGAATCAGCCAAATGTAATCTAGAAAATGCATTTCAGTGAAGCGCTCTCTTACCTCAGTTGTCCGTTGTCCTTGGTCAACTGCAACGGACGACTAGCGATGGACCATGGACGATCTTTATCCTTACCATTTCAATAAATCGATCTCGTCGGCGTTCACTGTTTCCTTGTTGCGGAAGAACGCGATGATCAAGCCCAAGCCAACGGCCGCCTCCGCCGCAGCGTCTGTGATGACGAAAATCGCGAAGACCTGGCCATCGACGGAACGGAAATACTGCGAAAGCGCCACCAGGTTGATATTGACGGCGTTCAGAATCAGCTCGATGGACATCAGGATGATCAGCACGTTGCGCCGGGTCAGCACGCCGATGACGCCGATGGTAAATAACCCGCTTCCGAGAAAGATGTAATATTCCGTGGGAATCATTCCAGCTTCCTCTTGGCCATGATCACAGCGCCGACCATCGCCACTAATAACAAGAGCGAGGCTATCTCTACGGGCAGCATATAATTCTGGTAAAGTGCCATGCCCACCGCCTGGGTGTTTCCCGCGGGAGCAGAAACCAGCGGGTGCCCCGGCAAATTGAGGCCCTGCCCGTGGTTGTAGAGCGCATAACCGAGTTGTGCCACCAACAGGACAGCGGTCAGCAACGCCACCTGCCAGTGTCGCGCAAAGCGCGCCTGCTTTACGGCCACATCGAGGTTGACGAGCATGACCACGAAGAGAAACAGCACCATGATGCCGCCCACGTACAGAATGATCTGCACGGCAAAAAGAAACTCCGCGTGTTGCAGCAGATAAATTCCGCCCACCCCAAACAGCGCCACAATCAGCCACATCACACTATGAACGGCATTGCGGCGCGTGATCACCAGAATGGCCGAAACCAGTATGACCGCCGAGAGAACTGCAAACGTGATGAGTTCCAGCATAGACAACCCTACGGCTCGATCTCTTCCCTCAGCGCGTATAGCGCGCGGGCTGGGGGCCTTCCTCGAGCGCCTGCCGGTGCCAGATCATGCCCTCCCGCGTGTAGTGGGCAATCTCGAAGTCCTGCGTCAGCTCCAGCGCGTCCACCGGACAGGCGTCCTCGCACAGCCCGCAGAACATGCAGCGCGAGAGATCGTACGTGAACGTCGTCAGCCGCTTCTTGCGATCCTCCGTGCGCGCCCACCCCACCACAATCAGGTTCTCCGGACAAGCCAGCGCGCACAAGTTACAGGCGATGCACAGCGTCTCGCCCGTCTCGGGATGATTGTTCAGGCGCGGCGCCCCGCGATAACGTTCTGCCACCGGAGGCCGCTCGAGCGGATACTGCTCGGTGTACACGGCGCCCGGGCGCTGGTAGGAAAACGTCAGCCGCAGACCGTTGATCAGGTCAATGAGAAGAAGCCGCCGCAGAAAATCCTTCCAGTTCATCCTCACCTGCTCAGCCACGCCACCGGAGTCGCCGCGACATGCGAACTCAACCAGTATCGAATGATTGCCGTGGCAATCAAATTCACGAGGGCCAGGGGAATCATCCACCGCCAACCCACGTTCATCAGTTGGTCATAGCGATACCGCGGAAAAGTGGCGCGATACCAAATGAAGGCGTAAAGGAACCCCAGCACTTTCACGCCAAACCAGAAAATCCCCTGGATGGCGCTCAGCACCGGCGGATAAGCCACCAGAATCGCCAGCAGCACAAACATTGCGGCGAGCACCACAAAAAAATAGCGCTCCAGCCGCACCAAGCTCTTCAGCCCTAGCCAGAGCACAAAGCCCGCTGCTCCCAGGAAAGCCACAATGGGAGTGAATTTGAGGAAGTCCAGGGCCGCGATATTGGCAAAGGGCCGCAGCCACCCCCCCAAAAAAAGCGTGACGGCGATGCACGAAACCACGACCATGTTCGTATACTCGGCCAGAAAGTAGAGCGCGAAACGAAAGCCGCTATATTCGGTGTGAAAACCTGCCGTCAGCTCGGATTCGGCTTCGGGCAGATCGAACGGATTGCGATTCGTTTCGGCCACCGCAGCGATGACGTAAATCACAAAGGCCACCGGCTGGAGAAAGACGTTCCACACGCCCATTTCCAGTTGTCGTTTCACGATCTCGACCATGCTGAGGGAATTGGCAATGAGCAGCACGCCCACCAAAGCCATTCCTGCGGCGACTTCGTAACTCACCAGTTGCGCGGAAGAGCGCAGCGCTCCGAGCAGAGGATAATGACTGTTGGACGACCAGCCACCCAGTATGATTCCGTAGATGCCGAGCGATGAAACCGCCAATATGAACAGCAAGCCGATATTGATATCCGTTACGTAGAAATTACCCGCGAAGGGGATGGCGGCAAAAACCGTGAAGGCGGCGGCCACGCTGATGGCGGGAGACAGCAGGAAGACCCACTTGTCCGCGCCGGCAGGAATGATGTCTTCCTTAAGCAGCAGCTTCAATCCGTCCGCGACGGGCTGCAGGAGTCCCCAGGGGCCCACGCGCATCGGACCCAGGCGCGCCTGCATGAAAGCCAGAACCTTCCGCTCCAGGTAAACCAAGTAGGCAACAATCCCCGCGAGGACTACCAACACAATGAGGATCTTGATGAGCGCAAGCAGCAGCGGGTTGGCGTTGAGGAAATTGCTTATGTTCTCTAACATGTTCAATCCCGAGCCTGGGTACCGAAGAGAGAAGAATTATTAACGGTGAAGAGCCCAACGCCGCCGATACAGGCTTCTAGTTATTCTCCCCCAACTCGCATAATTCACAATTCAGCATTCAGAATTATTCATTACCGGTCGACTTCGCCGAGCACGATATCGAGCGTACCGATGATGGCCACGATATCGGCCACCAGATGTCCTTGGGCCATCTTGTCCAGTGCCTGCAGATTGATAAGCGACGGCGGGCGCACCCGCACGCGATAGGGATTCGTCGACCCATCGCTGACCACGTAATAGCCGAGTTCGCCTTTGGGCGCCTCGATGGAATGGTAAACCTCGCCGACCGGCGGTTTGATGACCTTGCCGACTTTTCCAAAGATCGGCCCGGGCCCCAGGCGTTCGACGCACTGTCGAATGATCCGCACGGACTGGCGCATTTCCTGCATGCGCACGATGTACCGGTCGTAGGTGTCGCCGTGCTCGCCGATAGGGACGTCGAATTCAACCTGGTCATAGGCTTCATAAGGCTGAGCTTTGCGAATGTCCCACTTCACGCCCGAGCCGCGCAGCACGGGCCCCGTTACGCCGTAAGCAATGGCGTCTTCGCCGGAGATCACGCCCACGTTTCGCGTACGGTTAATCCAGATGCGGTTCTTCGTGAGGAGTTGCTCGTACTCATCAACCTTGGGCAGGAAATAATCGCAGAATTTCACCACGTCCTTTTCGAACCCGTCGTAGAGGTCGTACTGAAGTCCTCCGATGCGGAAGGCGTGCGTGGTGAGGCGCGCGCCGCAATATTCCTCCACAATTTTCAGGATTTCCTCGCGCTCGCGAAAGGTGTAGAAAACCGGCGTCATGGCCCCGAGGTCGAGCGCGTGGGTGCCGAGCCAGAGGAGGTGGCTGGCGATGCGCTGCAATTCGGCCAGGATCATGCGCGTGTACTGCGCGCGCGGAGGGATCTCCACTCCCAGGAGCTTTTCGACCGCCTCCACATATCCCATGCCGTTGGTCACAGCGGCAACGTAATCCGTGCGATCGACGTAAGGAGCAAACTGCTGGTAGGTGCGGTTTTCGGCGATCTTCTCGACGCCGCGGTGCAGGTAGCCAATGATGCACTCCGTCCCCAATACGCGCTCGCCGTCGAGCTTCAACTTGACGCGCAGCACGCCATGCGTGGCCGGGTGCTGCGGCCCCATGTTAATGACCAGCTCGTTGGCGTCAAGGAAAGTGGCTTCCGGCATGGGTTACTGTGCGCTCTCGATTCCCAGGTTGGCCTTCACCCAAGCGTCGTCCTGCTTGAGGATGTCGTAATCCTTGCGCAGCGGGTGTCCCACCCATCCGTCGGGCATCAGGATGCGCTTCAGATCCGGGTGGCCTTCGTACACCACGCCGAACATGTCGTAGATTTCGCGCTCCAGCCAGTTCGCGGTCGGCCAAACGCCCGTCACCGACGGAACGTTCTCCCCTTCACCCACCTGAACCCGCAACCGCAAACGGTCGTTCCGTCGGAAAGAATAGAGGTGATAGATGATGTCGAAACGCTTTTCGCGCTTGGGATAATCCACCGCCGTCTCATCGGTCAGCAGGCTGTAAGCGCCGCCCTCGCCGCTTTTCAAGAATTCGCAGACGGCGACCACCTGCTCTTTCACCACGTTCAGCGACGGCATATTGCGGAAGATCACCGCTTCACTGATCGCGCCCGGAAATCTCTTTTGCAGTTCATCGAGGAGCGGACTCGACCAAGGCTCGGGCTTTACGGGGGCTTTGGCGGGGGTGGCGGGCGGTTTGGGCGGCGCCGCGGCTGGGGGTTTGGCGGGCGCTCCGGGTGCTCCGCCACCCGCACCAGCAGGCGCAGGTGGTTTGGATGCTGCACCAGCGTCGGGTGTGGCTTGCGGGCTCGCCCCGCCGCCCTCCGTGGCAGGCTTTTGAGCGGGGGTTCCCGCCCCCTCGGCTGCCTTGGGCGGCTCCTGTTTTTCGTCGGTCATTGGCCTCAGGTGGTTACGGGTAAGCCTTCGAGTCCCGCCTTGAAATGTCGGATTCTCCCATACGCCAACCACCATGTCAACCACGCGCGATGACTGGAATTGCCCTGGTACATCGTATCCCCCCTGTGGGGTTGAAGTGTTTGAGTGAGAGGAGGAGAAGAGAGATGGCTACCTTGCTGGGTGGTAGGGACCACGGCAGCCGCTGGGCGAAACACTCAAATCTCTTCGAGTTCTACGAGTTAAGCTAGTGATTTGTTCAAGGCAAGCAAGTGAAGAGAACTGGCGGAGAGGCAGGGATTCGAACCCTGGGTACAGCTTTTGACCGTACAACGGTTTAGCAAACCGCCGCCTTAAGCCACTCGGCCACCTCTCCGCGGCCCGCGAGTTGGAGGGCGAGCGGCAGCGCCCTTCAACCTTCGTATTTCTCGAGCAGTGTACCCGAAAAGCGTCCGTTCGGCTAGTGCGTTGCGCTGCCGCGCCTCCTCCATTGAATGCGCCGGCCGGCAATCAGATCAGCCAAACAAGCCTCTCGCTTCTTCGCAACGGTCAGGCGAGTTCAGTTCTCAGACGTCTGTTCTGTTGGGCGGTTTCCATCTCGGAGTACTCGCTGCCTTCCGGTTCGATCAGGTATTGCTCAATTCCCCCGGGACCTCGCACCGGCAGCGATCAGCGTTACAGCCGGCGGCGCGCCACGGATGGACGCGGCGAAACCGTTCGCGAAGGCCCATCACTTGAGGGCTATCCTCCACGCGACTTTTCCTGCCAGAGGATCATCCTTGAGGACGAAAGCCGCGCCGGCACGCTCCAGATGCAAGGAGTACAGGACCCCTTCCTGGGGGATATAGAAACGACCGCTCGCGGACGAGGCTTTTCTGCTGAAAGCGGCTAGTTCAATGTTCTTCCAGTTCATCTCGCCAGTGCTCTGAACCAGCGGCGCTTGCGGTATGACAGATCCATCTTTTACTAGCATCACGATAGGGATTTGCCCGCTGCGAAGCTCGTGCCAACGCGAACCCTCGTATTCTTCACCCGACTGATAATCGATCCACTGGCCTGGAGGCAGGTAGACGCGGCGGCGGGGAGAATCTTCCATCAGTGGCGCAACCAGGATGTTCTCCCCGAACAGATATTCGTCGTCGACAAACCAGGAAGTGGGATCATCCGGAAACTCAAAGAACAGCGTCCGCATCATGGGGAAACCCTGTTCCGACGCGAGCTTCGCCTGGGCGTAAATGTAAGGCATGAGCTTGTACTTCAGTTCCACGGCTCGACGAAACTCATCCGTAAACCCCTCGTCATAAGCCCATGGCTCTTTGGGGGGCGTACCGTGACAGCGGCTGTGAGAGGTCAGCATCCCAAAGGGCAGCCAGCGCCGATAGAGTTCCGCCGGGCTTCTTTGCACAAAGCCGCCGATGTCATGACTCCAAAAGGAAAACCCACAGAGTCCCAACGATAGTCCGGCCCGGAGCGTGGCCGCCATGGCGCTATCCGTGTTCTCGGCGTCGCCACCCCAATGCAGGGGATAACGCTGGCTTCCAGCCCAGGCACTGCGCGCCCAGATAATCGAGTCGCCCGTGATCTCTTTCGTGATCTCTGAGACGGCCTGGTTGTATCGCAGCGGATACAGGTTATGTTCCCAGAGCCCGCTCTTCCCCGAGGCATAGATACCCTCCAAGGGGGCATCTTCACCGAAGTCCGCTTTGATCGCTCCCACGCCCATCCTGAGCAGACCGGCCAGTTCATCTTGATACCACTTGACGGCAGCAGGGTTGCTGAAATCGAGGATCGCGTCTTCGGTCGGGAGATTGCCCTTGCCATTGCGAACGGCATATCCGTTATCAACAATTGCCCCGAAAAGTTCGTTCTTCGGTGTGAAGTAGGGGAGCTGCCACAGGCTGATATGGAACCCCTGCTCCTTGAGGTCGGCGATCATTTTGGCGGGATCGCGGAATCGAGTGGTGGAAAACTTGTAGTTGCAGCGCCACTCCTCCTCGAACCAGCCCGTGTCCAGGTGAATGACGTCTGCAGGGATGCGGTACTGGCGGAGCTTGCTGGCTACTTCTCGAACCTCGTCCTCCGAGTTGTAGGTAATCCGGCTCATCCAGAGTCCGAACGACCAAAGGGGTGGAACCGGGCTGCGGCCGGTGAGCGCCGTGTACGCGGAAAGGATCTCCTTGGGAGTGCCGAAGAAGAAGAACAAGTCGAGACAATCGTCGCCCGAATAGATCACATTCGCTGCATCGTAGGAGTGTCCAAAATCAAACGTCAGCGGCGCGCTCGTGTGCACGAACATCCCGTACCCTCGACTGCTCATGAAGAAGGGCACCGGCTTGTACATGTCCGCGGTCTGTGCGCTGTAAGCGTCGTGGGTCCACAGGACCATCTTTTGCCCACGCTTGTTGAGGCGCGTGAACGATTCGCCACCGCCAAAGAGCATCTCTTCGGGAGAGAGCAGAAAGCTGGCCGCCACGCGGCGTTCCAGATCCAAGGTTCGGCGGACAAACGAGAACGACGGCGGCATGCTGTTGGAGAGCGCCTTCCCGTCCCCGAGGTTCAGCGTGTGAGTCAAAAGCTTGCCACCGGCATCGCGGAACTCCACGTGCCAAGGGTCACGTGTCACCGTGACCGATCCAAAGGCGTTCTTGTACGTCACGCCGGTTTCACTCTGGGTCATTTCCCAGGAGGTGTCTCGACCGGGTGTGGCCGCCAGCATCAGCGAAGATTCGTCCTTGTGACTTCCCAACCGAGTGGCGATTCGGAAACGGACTGTCCTCGGACCCACAAAGGAAATTGAAAACGGAAGCACCGGATTCTCTGGGTAGGCATTGGGTGGAAACTCGTCAGATTTGATGTCCGCGTACTGGGTCTGGAATTGATTGAACATCATGCGGGGTTTTAGCTTGAGCCTCTTCCACTCAATCTTTCCAGATTTCGACGCGGGATCGAATTCGACGGCTTTCCCGGCCACAAAACAGTCGTTCTGCAGATCGGTAAAATCCTTGCTTACGTCAACGGGTTGGTTCAGAAACTGCGAGGCGTACCCGGCGGGGCCAAGGCATAAGATCAATGCGGAGAAACAAAGCAAAGAGCGCAGGCTGCGCGGGACGGCCCCTCCTGGAACTCGGGTTTCCAAGTCTCTGTGCACGTATTTTCCCTCCTGCGGAAGTCGATTGCCACACGCTTCCCGAATTCTGTTCAAACCCTTCTGTATTGCCTTACCTGCCTCCCACATTGGTCGCCGAATCCGGTGACCCACGAAGCGGATTCTCCGCCCCGATCAACTCACGGGGGGGAAGCTGAATTCTGGGCCGGAAGCTCAGCCGCGCGCTCGCGCCAGTCCGCATGCCAGTAGTAGCTCAGCGTGGGGCGCGACGTGTAGACCGCCCTCGCGCCTCCCGACAAAGGCGCGGATCCCTTACTCACCGTCTGCTCGTTCATCAGTGCCAGCTTCGAGCCCGATGGCCCATACACGATCTGAGTATAACTCCCGCCGCGATTCTGCTCCACCATGCGCCCCAAGGCGTCGTAGGCGAGCCCAATCGAGCCCATGGTCGCCGCGTGCCCTTCGGCATCCCAACCATACGTGTGGAATGCGCGTGGACTTATACAGCTTGGCTGAGACTGGCGCGATAACCGCCTTTCCTTTCAATAACATTCTGGCTTCGCCTCGATTATCACGTAACCCTTTTATTTTCAAGCCGTCATCCAGATCGACCGTTTTTCATTTCCTCTTGCCCTTTGTTTTCAATAACTCATCCAGATCGACCTTCATTTTTAACATCTCTTCGGGTGCGGGCGCCCTGTTTGATTTTCGTCAACAAATTGGTGATCCGCCGCACGTTCGCCGCGCGCCCGCCCGCGAACGTTCGCCATGTCATTCCCGCGAAAGCGGGAATCTACGTGCCCCAGGGTGTTGATCGGGATGCGCGAACCCCGTTCGGCCCCAGTCCTCACCCTTGTAGACTAGCGCCACGCGCCGGGGGTATGTCAATGGGGGTTAATATGATTTTTCCTACCGGTAGGAAAAATCGTAAAGGAGGGGTGTCTGATCGTCCGAAATCCATCCTGCGCTTGCTTATTCCCCTCCTGGTTCAGGAGGGGGCCGCAGCGACTGCTGGCTTCTTGTCGTCACCCCCGCGCAGGCGGGGGTCCACTGCCGCCGCGGTCTGGATTCCCGCCTTCGCGGGAATGACCACGTTGGACGAGAAGGGGCGGTTCGCGAACCGCCCCTACCTGCACGTCGTAGCAATCGTAGCGCGGGCCTCCTGCGCTTGCTCATTCCCCTCCTGCTTCAGGAGGGGGCCAGCCCTGCACCAGATGGTACAGGGCCAGGGGGCGGTCGAGCAAGCGTAGCGCGGGCCTCCGTCTTTGAGGTGGGCGGTTCTTCCGCCGCGAGGCGGCCACGGCTGAAGTAGCGCCGACCGGAACCTGTCCCGATGAAATCGGGAGGTCGGCATCTTCGTGGTTTCCCTTCGTGCTGACCCCGCCTTGCGGGGTCAGCGCTACTGCGGCGTGTGCTCAGGCCCGTCAGGGCCGATAGATTGTGGCCCACGGCGGCAGCCGTGGGGACGCGGCAGCGGTTAACGCTTCAGCCCGCGTCAGCGGGCGACAGACTCGCTTGCAGTGGTCGATCATTTCTGTCGCCCCTGCCGGGGATCGTTTCTCGTTCTGCTTCTTTTTCCCATGGCTGTCGCCACGGGCCACATTCTGTCGCCGCTACGTGGCTTGCCTCCGCTCGCTTCTTTTCCCCATGGTGTGCTTTGGCCAGCCGATGACAACGCGAGGATTTGAAACTGAAAGCTGCCCCGATGCATCGGGACGGTCCTCCTAAGATTCGCGCTTTCGAATCCAAGGGCAAACTCACCCCAAGAGCGGTGACCCGCCGCGGCGGGACAAGTGACGAGGCGAGAAAGCAGGTGCTAGGTGCTGGGGGCTGGAAGGGCGGTGACCCGCAGCGGCGCATGGGTTGAGCCGCAGGGCCGCTCGCCTGAGCATTTTTGCGCATCCCAGTGACTCAGCCTGGGCAGGCCGGGAGGCAGGCTCAAAAGGCGCGTGCCTGCCCCGTTCGCGCTTGCTTTTGCTTGAACTTCGCCCTCGTAGGATGACAATTATTCGGGGTTTCCGCTTTGGAATCCGGCTCTTCCCGGTAGTGGTGTCATTTGGAGCGCAGTCATTCCCGCGAAAGCGGGAATCCACGCGCCGAAAATGGCGCTGCCGCTTTGGACAAGTCCGTCTGGCCCGGAAATGGTCGGCCCTAATGAGTTTAGCCTCCCGCTGGATTCCCGCTTTCGCGGGAATGACTGTCTTCACAGGCCCTCAAGAAAACTCAAGTTCCCCCAAATGACACCACTACCCTCTTCCCTTTTCCCTTGACAACCCAATATGCTTTCCGTAGGATGCCCCCGGATTTCTGTAACTCGTTGATATTAATTGAGCTTCTCACTGCCATCAAATAATCTTATAGGCTCGAAACCACGCGGGAGGGGCATATGGAGGGGATTATACGAGCGACCCGTACGCTTGGACTCTTATTCCTCGGAATCGTTGTAGCCCACGCGCCTGCAAATGCGCAGACGTTTCGAGGGACGATCTTGGGCACCGTGATCGACTCATCTGGCGCCGCCATCCCTGGGGCAAAGATCATGGTCAAGAATCAGGGAACCGGCCTGACACGCACCACGGCCACCGGAGATGCGGGGACCTATCAAGTTCCAGAACTTCCCGTGGGCCAATACTCGATCACGGTCAGCAAAGAAGGCTTTGAGTCCGCGACCATGGGCGGCCTCGAAGTGACGGTGGCCGGCGAGCGCCGCGCGGACTTCACCTTGCAGCCGGGCCGCATCGAGTCGCGAGTGGAAGTGCAAGCTACGGCTCCCATGGTCGCAACGACGGAAGACACCCTGGGTGGCACGGTGGAAGCGAGCCGACTTGCCGACCTTCCGGTGAACGGCCGCGACTACACTAAACTGATCTTCATGGCGCCCGGTGTCACCGGCTCTCCCGATCAGATGACCGATTCTCCCGGCTCCTTCGGCGAGATGTCCGTCAACGGCGCGCGCGGCCGCGCCAATAACTTCCTGCTGGACGGCACCGACATGAACGATGGCTACCGCAATGACCCGACCATCAACCAAGCCGGGGTGTTCGGTACGCCCGCCACCATCCTGCCCGTGGATGCCATCGCGGAATTGGCGGTGCTTTCCAATTTCGCGCCGGAATATGGCCGCAACGCCGGCGCGGTGATCAACATCGTGACCAAGTCCGGCACCAACGCCCTGCACGGCACCGCCGCGGAATATTTCCGCAACAACGCGCTCGATGCGCGCAACTTCTTCAACGACGTTCAGTCCGACGGTTTTCTTCCGCCCAAGAATGCCTTTCACAACAGCCAGTATGGCGGCTCGCTCGGCGGTCCCATTGTCAAAGACAAGACCTTTTTCTTTGTGGACTATGACGGGCAGAGAGAAACCGGCGCCCTGGCGAGCCGAGCCTGCGTGCCGTCGCAGGCCGATATGCAGGCTGCGATCACCGCCATTGGCGGCTCGGGCATCGTTAACCCCGTCATCGCCGGGATCCTGCAGAACAATCCCTGGCCGGCCACTAGCGTTTCCGACGCCAATTGTTCCAACGTCCCCAACGTCACAACCTCCAACCCTTTCCGCAACCGCATCGATAGTCTTATCGGGAAGATCGACCACAGCTTCAACGAGAAGAACCTGCTGACCGGCCGCTACTACTTCGGCGACAGCGACCAGAACTTTCCCCTGTCGCTGGTCAACGGCGGCGCCCTGCCGGGTTTCAACACCCTGACGCCCACCCGCATCAACCTGGTGTCGATCTCTTACGTGCGAGTGTTTTCCTCCACGCAGGTGAATGAAGTCCGCTTCGGCTATAACCGTTTTCGCGAGACGTTCTTTCCCCAGGATAAGTCCTTTGACCCCGCTTCGGTCGGCCTGGATACCGGCGTGGGTTCGCAGGACTTTGGTCTGCCGCTCATGCGCTTCAGCGGCCTGGCGAGCCTGGGCTCGAACCTCTCCCTGCCGCGCGGGCGGACCGACCAGAACTGGCAGTTCATCGACAACTTCTCCTGGAAGTTGGGCCGGCACCAGCTCAAAGTCGGCTACGAATTCCGCCGCACTCCTGTTACCCAGTTTTTTGATGCTGGCTATCGCGGGCGAATCGACTTCCGCTATGACACCGCCCAAACCTCCCTCGAACAATTCCTGCTGGGTATTCCCAGTGGAGGCCGTGCTGCCGAGGGCGATTCCCGCCGCAACACCGCGCAGAACTCCCACGCTGGGTACGCGCAAGCTAGCTTCCGGATCAGCCGCAAGTTGACGTTCAATTACGGTGTCCGGTGGGACTATTTCGGCGTTATCCACGAGCAGAACAACCTCTTCAGTAATTTTGACGCAGTGAATGGACTGCGCATGGTGGGAACCAGCGGCTTATCCAGCTTGTATAACCGCGACCTCAACAACTTCGCTCCCCGCGTGAGCCTGGCTTACGACCTGACAGGCAAAGGAAAGAGCGTGGTGCGCGCCGGGTGGGGCGTCTTCTATGACCTGTTCTCGCAGGATTTCTTCCTGGGCCAATTGCCCTTCAATACCTTCAATCCGGGCCCGGCTTATAACGGCGCCGGCGCCAAGCCGGTCCTGTTCTCCTTTGGCGTGGCGACGGATGCGGAAGGGAATAACCTGCCTCTGAGCGCTGACCAACCGGTCTTCCCACAGTCCACGTTTGCCGCCACGGACGTCTTCGCCGTGGACCGCAACATCCGGACGCCTTACATGGAGAACTACAACCTCAACGTGCAGCAACAAATCGCCAACGGCGTGGTTCTGCAGGTGGGCTACGTGGGTTCCGAGGGCCACAAGCTGTTCCGTTATCGCGACATCAACCAACCCACGCAGGACATGATCAATTCCCACGACCCCCAGGCGACCGGAGGCTGCTGCGCGCCCCGGCCGTTCGACAACGGCCCGCTCCCCCCCTCGCCGCCGTCCCCCGAGGGGACGACGTTTTTCTATGTGAACAACTTCGAGTCGTCCGCCAACTCCAACTACAACTCCCTGCAAGCTCAGTTGCGCATCACCAACCTCAAGGGCTTTCAGACCACGATCAACTACACCTGGTCGCATTCCATCGACAACGCCAGCGACGGCCAGGACTTCGTCGCCAACGCCTCCCAACCTAACAACAGCTACCGGCCCGACCTCGAGAAGGGCAATTCCAACTTTGATGTGCGGCACCGCTTCGTGTGGATGTGGAGCTACAATTTCCCGACCCGGCAGGGCTCTCTGGCGAGACTGACCAACGGCTGGGGCTTCAATAGCGTCATCACCTTGCAGGCGGGCCAGCCCTTCCACCTCAACTTCTTCGATGACTACGACGGCACCGGCGAGTTCTTCCCCCGGCCGGATGTGGTGAGCAATCCCTTCGCGGGTACCCACACTCCGGACAGTTTCATCAACCTCTCGGCCTTCCACGTGCCGTGCACTCTCAATACCGCGGGGGACGGGTTCGCGGATGCCTGCATCCAGGGCACGCAACACCAGGGGAATATGGGACGAAATTCCCTGATCGGCCCGCACTTCCGGCAGTTCGACTTCTCGGTGTTCAAGGATACGCAGATCACCGAACGCCTGAAGGTTCAGTTCCGCGCCGAGTTTTATAACCTGCCCAACCACCCGAACTTCGCCAGCCCCTTGTATCCGGGCTTCTCGGCTGCCGCAGACAACACCGGCGTGGACCCTGTGAGCGGCCTCGGCATTGGTTTCTTTCCGCTGTCGCAAACTGGCGATGTGGGTGTGGGGGATCCCTTCCTGGGCGGCGGCGGGCCGCGGGGGATTCAATTGGCGCTTAAGTTCGTCTTTTAGGGCCGCCGGGGAGGCCGTACCCCCCAAGAGCCTGATCGAGGCGACGCGACCCGACAAACAACCGCCTCGCCTCTTCGGAACGGGCAGGCCAGTTCAGTCGTCAGGGGTTCGCTGCGTAGCGTCGGCGGCGGGGTCTGGCGAGCGCGGGAGTGGAACTTTTCGTCGATCTGGTCCCGGACCTGCTCGCACGCGCAGGCACGGTCCCCGCTTTCCATAAGAAGTGCGTCGGAGCTCGGATGCCTTCGCCACCCAGTGGCGTCGGTCGATGGGATCGGCTCAGCCGTGCAGCTTACGAAACGCCGCGAGACAGCGCTGAACGGTCTCCATCTCGGAGTAATCGCTGCCTTCCTGTTCGATCAGGTAGTACTCAATTCCTCCGGTGCTTTCGGCGGCCGCGAAAATCTTCTTCCAGGGCGCCGTCCCCTCGCCCGTCAGGGCCCGATAGCCTTTTTCTGGAGACCAGTCCTTGACGTGTATCGAGCGGATTCGTCCAGGATTCTGATTGATCCAGGCCACGGGGTCATTGCCTGTTTCCAGACATGTCCCGACGTCCAGTTGCAGGATGATGCTCTTGTTGAGCGTTGCGGCCAGCAGTTCCATCGGCTTTTGGCCGCCGACCGGTTTCCACTCCAGATCGTGGTTGTGATAGCCCGCGAGCAAGCCCTGCCCTTTCAAGGTGTCGCTTGCTGTGTTGAGTGTTTCCGCCACGCGCTTCCAGTCATCCAGGCCGCTGACCTTGCCCGGGTGGGCCAGCACGATGTACCGGGCCCCCAGGATTTTATTCAACTCAATCGCCTTGGCGATTCCGTCCGGAGTGAACGATGGCAGCCCATTGTGTGTCGAGTAGCAACGGATGCCGAGAGCGTCCAGCTCAGTGCGAACCTGCTTTGCATACTCGGGCGTCCAGGCGTAGTAAGGAGCGAAGAATTCGACACACTGGTAGCCCATCTTCGCCACGCCCCGGACGGTCCCCATCAGATCTTTCTGCAAGTCGTCGCGCACCGAGTAGAGTTCAAGTCCCACAGGAATTTCCTTCGAGCCCGGCATCGCAGCCGCAAGGGGCCCCGCAGCCATAAGGCCGAGGAACGAACGACGCGAGAAGGAGTTTTGTCTGTTCATAGTAGGCCTACCATACCACAGCCAAGCGCGAATGACCTTATCCTTCACCAAAAGCGGAGAGGGACGACAGGCGCGACCTCGCCGCCCTGCGAGCGGCGAGGATTTTGAAGCCCGCCGGTCCTGTTCCCTCGGCACCGGGGCTGCTGTTACATCTGGGTCACTTTCCCAACGTTGAACCCCTCCACTACGACTCGCGGCGTCTCGCCACGCGTGTCGGCGTGCTCCAACTCAGTCTGAATGGTTCGCCGCTCGCCGGGCATTAATGCGATGTAGTTGTCACTGTAAATTGCCGGCAGGATCCGGTCTCCACTCTTCTCCCTCACAGCTTTCAGGCGGATCATCAGCGCCGGCTGGCTCGACGGGTTATGCAGCTGGGTCGTTAACTGCCAGCGATTTCCCTGGCGCTCGACGCGCGTTGCCGCTTCCAGGTTGACCCTGGGCAACTGGCGAATCGCCCGATATTTGCCTTCCTCCCGGCCGCGCAGATAAAAGTTCGTGGAGACCGTCTCAGACCCGTGCGTCAAGGAGAGCCGCAGGAAGTGCAATGACGTCAGCTCGGGCGGATACTCCATCTTGATGCACGGGGCGACGCTGTCTTCCCCGCTATCCAGGGTTGCGGACTTCTCCCATTGCTTCGTCCCGTCCATGTTCAGGACTTCCACCGTGGCGGTCAAGCCTCGCATGTTCCCGGCACTGTAGTTCACCACTTCGATGCTCTCGGTGACTGGGTTCCACTGAATGTGGAGCGGTTCACAGCCTTTCTTGCACCCAAAGTACGCCGCCGTGGGCTCAAAATAGTAATCGTAGGTCTGCCACACGAACGACGGCCAGCAAGGATGGCTCATCCAGAGGAGGAGCCCCATGCGGTACTTACTCTGCGCCTCGAACATGGCGCGATAACCTTCGTAATTGATGAATTGAGCGAGTGATACCCATTCGTCCACATTGCCGGCGCCGCCGTAGTCGTACTCGATCATGGTCCTGAAGCCCTCACCGCCTTGCGCGCCACCCAGGCAGAAATCGTGCAGGCCCCAGACGAGCCCCTGTGGCCACAAGGCCGATTCGGGCATCATCGCGCGCACGCTCTCCATGGGGGGTATATTCGGCATGCCCATTTCGCTATGCAGCTTCGGGTCGACGCCCAGGGTGAAGTAGAAGTTGAGGGGCATTGCCATGTAAGGCCCGCCGCCGCTAACCACCCCAAAGGCGGAGTTGGAGATGTAATGAATGGCGGGATGTTTTTCCGCCAGCACTTTCCTGATGCCATCGTCAAGAGGCGGAGGCGGGTTGCCTTCATTACGGCCGCAGTAAAGACCAATCGAGGGATGGTTTCGAAACCGCAGGACCGAGTCATTTACATTGCGCATGAACAGGTCTTCATCCTCCGGGTCCGGCCCATCCGCCGGGTTCGCCAGCCAGAACTCTTGCCAGACCATGATACCGTGCCGATCACAGGCCGCAAAGAACTCCTCGTCACCGACCTGCCCTACCCAGTTGAGAATCATGGTGAAGTTCATTTCGCGGTGATAACGTACGGCCGCATCGTATTCGCGCGCGCGGTAACGCAGCATGGACTCGCTGAAACCCCAATTCCCGCCGCGCGCCACAAACCGCCTGCCATTGATCCAAATCCGCAAGGCGCCGCTCTCTTCGCTGTAGGACATTTGCCGAACGCCTACCTCGAACGCCTTGGTGTCTGATACTTTCCGGTCCGGCGCCTCGAAGCTCAGCTCCAGGGGGTACAAGTGCAGCTCGCCGTATCCCGCAGGCCACCAGAGCTTGGGATTCTGCAGCCGCAGGGCCGGAGTGTTCAAGGCGTCAAACTTCACTTTCCTCATTGCGGAGCCGTCGAGGGAAACGCGCTGCTCGAACTGCAACTCCGCCAGGCGTCCGCGCAGAGTTCCGGTGACGGGCTTGGAGGCGTGGTTCACTAACTCGACCTCGATACTCACGTCTGCGCGCGAGGTATCAGGCAGCGGCAGGGTGGTCGAAACGAACGGATTCTCGATGGTAACGGCCCCGCTGAGGGTAAGGTAGACATCGCCCCAGATGCCCGTGTCGCGGCCGCGAATGGTGGGAATCCAGTCCCAACCAATTGAGGCGTGGTAGGTGGGATTATCGATTCCGAGCGCACCCCCATTCTTGCCCGGATTCTCGAAGGTCTTCTGCTTCATGCTTCCGGGGGTGTCATTCTTCTCGACGCGGACAGCCAGCGCGTTTCTGCGGCCAGCGAGCAGGCGCCCGGTGACGTCGAAGCGGCCGCGTATGAATCCACCTTTATACGCCCGAGTTTTTCGCCATTCAGGAAGACGTCCGCCTTCCAGTTAATCCCGTCGAAGTTCAGCCAAACACGCTGACCTTCAGTTAATGTCGGCGCCGTGAACTCATTCCGGTACCAGAAATCTGCGTAGAAAAATGAATCCGAAATAAGCAACTGATTGTCGCCGTAATTCGGATCAGGGATTGCACCGATATTCAGGTAGGAGGAGAGCGCTGTGCCCGGCACGGTAGCAATGACCCACTCCTGGTCCTGGAATCCCACCTTGGAGAGTGTTGCTCCGTCCGCGTTCACAAGGGAATGTCGTTGCAGGCGCCACGCGCCTCCCGCCAGGTCCAGCCGCCCGTCAGGTCGCGCCGCGGGCGCGGGCTTCGGTTGCGCGACAAACCCGCCCCGCCCGTAAACCTCCATCTCGCTCAGAATGTACCCATGCGGCGAGGTGGGCCGCTGCATCAGTACGCGCACGTACCTTCCCTGGACGGCCTGCGCCAGCCTGAGGTCATCAGTGTTCCCTGTTCCCACAGGCAGGGGTTGAATGTCCCGCCAATTCTGCGCATCATCGGAAACCTGGAGGGAGCCCTCCGCGGCGCGCGCGATCCAATACAACACCACACGATCGAATTCACAGCGAGCGCCCAAGTCGACGTAAACCCACTCCTCACCCAAACCCGCGCTCATCCACGCACTCGTGAAACTGTAGGGCCCGCCAATTTCCACTCTCTGGCTCTGATGGAAGAATCCCACCTCACAGACTTGCCATTCCAGGAAGAACGCGAACGGTGGGGCGTTGACAGCCTCGAGTTCGATCCGATAGAAGCGGCTTTGAGAAGCTGAGCGAAGAGGAATGGAAGACCGGAACCGTTGCCCAGGTTGCGGAAAGCCTGCCGGGTAGCCAATAACGGGTACGGGCTTCGGATTAGTCACCTTACCCAATTCCTTCCACTCCCGTCCGTCGTCGGAGACCAAGACAGCAACAGCTAGGTCCTCCGGTTTCAAGGTGCGGGGTGCGATGAGGAGGACGTCAACACGGTCGATCTCCGGAACCCTCGCCCCGCCTCCCAATTGAACCTGCACCCACGGGCGCGGACCCCGCAAGTCGACGACGCTGACTGCGTTGTGGTCCAGGAAGAACTCCCGCTCGGGCTTAGGGAGTTCGCCACGAAAGCCTGCCCAAGTTGCAACCCAGTCGGGAAGATGTGAATCCTTGATCCCATCTGTAACCAGTTGGGCCGTCAGGTTGTAATCGTGGCAACTGGAGTGATACGCGGGCCGCCGCAGCGCCAGATTCCGGTAGGTCGAGGCATCTGCCACCAGCACCGGGCCAAAATCCTCACGCGGATCGCCCGGGTAAACACCGACCCCTCGCGTGTACTCCCCAGCCGCTGCGGACTCCGCACCTCGGCGCGGTGAACTCCGGGCGCCAGACAGCGGCTCAGGAGCAGCACCCATTGCCAAGGCCCGCAGATCTCCCAGTGCCAAACCCGCACCCGCAACCGTGGTCTTCAGAAAGGTCCTTCGGGAAGGAGACATCTGAGTCCTCCATGGTTTCGTCGCGCTCTACAGTCAGACACCCCGGCGGGGTGGACGGCGCCATAGCTGCGCCCCCCTTCAACTGGGCCGACCCTCGCCAGACTGCTGGTGCCAGCCCCGCCGCGAGGCAAATTATAGCCGGGGCACAACCCTCGGGACAAAGCGCCGAGGGCTGAGATTCCGAATCAGCCTTGGAGGGACCGCAAAAATGGCGCATGCCCGCACCCGATGTGGTACGGCGCGCGACGGTGCTGCAATCGGCCGGCTCACTCAGAAGAAGGCATCACGAGGTCATCCCGTCGCATGGTCCCTCGCAGTTCGGCCTTTGCCGTGCGCCACCTGATCGGATAGAATCAAGCCGATCGTTCGAACGTCCCTTTCTAGCCTGGTAATTATTTCCGAGTTTGGCACGCCAGGAGTTTTCGCGCCCGACTCCAAGAGCGCGGACAAACTCCGCGGGCGTATTTTCCGCGACCAGATGGAGCAAGTCGGCAAGCAGGATTGGATCGCCGGGGCCATCATGTGGTGTTATCAGGATTATAAATCGCACCGGAACCTGTGGCCGGGTGTGACCGCCGGCATCGTGGACCGCGGCGTGGTGGACGAGAACCGGCAGCGCCGACCGTCCTACCAGGTCTGGCAGGGCTTGAGCAGTCCGGCGCACATCCAAATGGGATGGAACTTCGACCCCGAGCGGCGACCCGTGGGGTTCAGCGCCACCCTTTCCAGGCGCGGCCCCGACGAGATTCCTTCCTATTCGTTGCGTGGTTACCGCGTGAGATGGGAAGTGTGCCACCGCGACAACACTAAACTTGCCGGAGGCGAAAAGGATCTGCCCGAGATCGGCGCTCCCCAAACCCTGGAGGCGAACTGGCCCACTTCCACCTCTAGATCGCTCAAACCGACCCTGCGGCTATTTCGCCCCACAGGCTTCGTCGCCGCCGAGCAAGTCCTCGATTGGTGGGAACCGCGTTCGGGAGGCGATTATACTGAAGATATGAAGGGCGAGGGAAAGTCCGTCCCTGACTGATATCTCTGCAGTGCTTGAGTGTATTCTGGGGATCCTTCCCCGGGTCTGTGGGCAGAGCTATTGGTCACAGATTCCTCCACCTGCGCTAGACACTCGCCCCAGCCAATGAGGAATACCTCCTGGCTGCCGCTTAAGCGCCTTGAACGACAGAACTGCGCGCAATCGGCACTCGGCGCGCAACCGACACGCCTGGCCACGTACCGGAGTTACACTCTCTGACGTGAAAAGGATAGCCATGATTCCCCGTCTTTCAAACTGGGCGCTCTTCGTCATCGTGCTGCTGGTGGCCGTTCCGGCCAGCGTTTCAGACTCCCAGACGGTCCCTCCCGACTTGCTGACCCAGCCCTGGGCGGCAAGCTGGATCGGACATCCGGACGGCCCGGCGCGCGAATTTGCCGTTTTCCATTTTCGCAAGACGTTTGCACTCGACACGACGCCGAAGCGTTTTGTCATCCATGCCAGTGGGGACAACCGCTACGAACTGTTTGTGAACGGCCATCGCGTGCTCACGGGACCGGCGCGCGGCGACTTGAAGCACTGGCGCTATGAGACGCGCGACATCGCCCCGCAGCTCCACGCGGGAAAGAACGTGCTGGCGGCGGTGGTGTGGAACTACGCCGAACTGGCGCCAATGGCACAGATGATGAACGCGGCCGGATTCCTCGTCCAGGGTGACGGCGCGGACGAAGCTGTGGTGAACACCGACGCTTCCTGGAGGACGTTCAAGAACCAGGCCCTGCAGCCCATTCCTTACAACACTCAGAACATGGGCACGTATTTCGTGGCCGGTCCCGGCGAGCGCCTGGAGGCCTCCCGCTATCCCTGGGGCTGGGAGAAGCCCGATTACGACGATTCGGCGTGGGTCTCCGCGACTGTCGTCTCGCCAGCCGCGCCACGTGGCGCAAGGGACAGCCCCTCGCGCTGGTTCCTGATTCCCCGCAAAATTCCCCTCATGGAAGAGAAAACCGAGAGGCTCGCGCGCTTGGTGCGCGCCCAAGGCGTGGAAGCATCAAGTGATTTCCTGCAAGGCCACGCACCGCTCACCGTTCCGGCGAATTCCCACGTGGCGTTGCTGTTTGATCAGGCTCATCTGACCACGGCGTATCCGGAACTCCTCACCAGCGGCGGGCGAGGCGCGGAAATCACCCTCACCTATGCCGAGGCCCTCTTCAAGAATCGCCAGAAGGGGAATCGGGATGAAACGGAAGGCCGGGAGATCGTCGGGTACCACGACCAGTTTCTTCCCGATGGCGGCGAGCACCGGTTGTTCCGCCCGCTCTGGTGGCGAACCTACCGCTATCTGCAAGTGGATGTCGCGACGCAATCGGAACCTGTGGTGCTCGAGGACCTGCGCGGGGTCTTCACGGCGTATCCGTTCGTGATGCGCGCGCAATTTTCGAGCGATAACCCGGAACTCGAAAAAATGTGGGAGGTCGGGTGGCGCACGGCGCGGCTTTGCGCGCACGAAACCTACATGGACTGCCCGTATTATGAACAATTGCAATACGGCGGCGACACCCGCATCCAGGCCCTGATTTCCCTTTACCTGACCGGCGACGAGCGCCTAATGAAGAATGCCATCGAGACGCTGGACGAATCGCGCACACCGGAGGGCCTGACACAGAGCCGTTACCCTTCCTGGCTGCCGCAATACATCCCGCCTTTCTCACTTTTCTGGATCGGGATGATGCACGACCTGTGGTGGTATCGCCGTGACGCGGAATTCCTGCGCGGTTATCTGCCCGGTGTGCGAAACGTTCTGGAGTGGTTCGAAAATCGGCTGACATCTTCCGCCCTGCTGGGACGGATGGAGTGGTGGAACTTCGTGGATTGGGTTGACGCTTTCGAGGACGGCGTCCCGCCGCAGGAAAAGGATGGCCAATCGTCGATCCTGAGCCTGCAGTTCGTCGCCGGGCTACGGGCGGCCGCCGATCTGGAAGCCGCCATTGGCAGCGCGAGGGAGGCCGCGCGTGATCATGCACTCGCCTCGAAAATCGCGGTCGCAGTTTACCAGGCATGCTGGGACCCTGCACGGCACCTCGTCGCCGACACCCCAGCACGCAAGCACTTCACCCAGCACGCCAACGTTCTGGCTGTCCTGGAAGATGTCATCCCGCCTGCGGACCAGGCAGCGGTGATGAAGACCGTGCTCAGTGATGCTTCGCTGACCCAAGCTTCTTACTATTTCCGGTTTTATCTCTTCCGCGCGATGAAGAAAACTGGTCTGGCCGATCAATATCTCGACCAACTCGGCCCCTGGCGGCAGATGCTGGCGTTGGGACTCACTACCTGGGCGGAGACGCCGGAGCCCACGCGCTCGGATTGCCACGCCTGGAGCGCGCACCCGAATTTTGATCTGCTGGCGACGGTCGCGGGAATCGAGCCTGCGGCCGCTGGGTTTCGCGAAGTGGAGATTCGTCCTCATCTCGGCTCGCTACAGCAACTCAAGGCCTCGCTCCCGCATCCACAGGGAGAAATCCGCGTCTCCTATGAACGTCACGGAAAGAGTTTGACCGCCGACGTGGAGTTACCGCAGAAAATGAGCGGTCGGTTCTACTGGGGCGGCAAGCAAATGGCGCTTCACGGGGGCCATCAGCATTTGGTCTTTTAGCAGCTTGCTGAGAACTGTTCCAAGGGGGCCGTCCTGAACCCTGCGAGGCAGGACTGCTCTACGGCGGGGCGCTCCGCGGACTCGACAAACGTAGATCACCTTTCGACCCCGGCTGACTTGCCAGCCGTTTACTCTCCTAGTGACTCCTGTGCTCCCGCCAGGGGCTTCAGCGCTGTGAGCTTCAAAACCAGAGGGATGACCTTACCGCCGCTCACGATGTCCACATGCTCGTATTGAGAGCGGAGGTAAAGCAGGGGGGCCAGGATTTCCCGGGGCGTGAAATCGGGAAGTTTCTCGGGAATGCTGCTTCGCTGGGCCGTACCAAAAATACGGCGCGCGAAGCGGTCGGATTCCTGCGAGGTTTCATCCGCCACCAGCACCAGGCGGTGCGATCTAGCATCCGCCGAACTGCACAGCCAGTAACGGAACTCTCGCTGGCCGCGATAGAGGCCATCCAGCAGAATCACATATTTGACGCGCGGGTCATGCAGCCAGTACAAGATGGTACGGAACGCCCCGCTGTGGCCCACCACCACCAGGGGCCCGCGCGGCAAACGGAAGGGCGAGGTTCTGTCCACCGTTCGCAGCAGAGCCTCGAGGGACGTCCAGGGAACTTGCTCCTCCATCGACTGGGGCGACTGCGGGGCGATGAAGAGCGCGTTCCGTCCGCTCGCCTCAAACTGCGCGGCCAGGTGATCCTCCGTCCAGGTTTGATCGACGGAAGTGGAATAGCCGTGGACGTAAACCACCGTGCCTGCCGTGCGCGGATCATAATCCGCGGGACGCCACACGTGAACGGGGCCGCGCTCCGTTTCCAGGCGCAGGTGCTCTCCTCGGGCTTCGCCGCCGGGAGAGCTTTCACTCTCCGCCTGCTGCGCAGGGTTGCAGGTGGAGGGAGCAGCACCGGCCAAGAGCATGGCCCACACCAACCCTGCGAACACGAGAATGAAGAAACGCCCTTTCATGGTGTCGGGTGCTGTGCGCGGCGGGTGACCAGCAGGTGGTAGGATTTTTCGGAGTCCACGTAGCCATACCGGAAGGTCAACTTGCGATGCGGCTGCTGGGCCCACAACTCCCGGAACTGGTCGTTGTATTCCTCGCTGGCGCTCAAAAAGGAGCCGTGGAAGGTGCCATAGGTCTCCTGGACAAATCCCGCTTGGCGAGCGGGTTCGGGGGGGATTCCCGTGCTGTCGGAAATCATGAACTCCATGTTCGCCAGCAGGTAATTGCGTGTGCGCGAAAACAAGGGATTCCACAAGCAGTAGCTGGCGGCTTTGGTCATCGCCGCGACGCGTCCTTGCCGCTCGAGATAGCGCAGCACCGCGGAGTTCTTCTTCAGGTAATCATTCCGAAGGTTCGCCCCAATGTGACGATGGATGCGGAGAGGGCCATCGCCCCCGACGGGACGAAACACCAGTTCCGAGTTCGCAAACGCCTCCGAGAAATCCGGAGGGGTCCATTGCCCGTGCCGCCGCTGCGCTAGACGGGTCTCCAGGCTGCGGATCTCCTCCGCCGAGTAATAGTGAAGCGAACCATCCGCTTCCACACGGAAATAGCGCAGAGAAACGGGCTCGTAGCCGTGCACGGCCAGCCCCACCAGGAAAAAACAGAGCTGCCCCGGCAGATCTCCACGCTGCGTAGCTTCCAGGCTTTCGCTCGTGCTCTCATTCAGGGCGAGCAGGCCAATTACCTTATGATCGAGGAAGTCCAGGCTCTCCTTAAGCCGCTTATTATCGACGCCCATAATACGCCGTGGATCACCTGAGAGTTCCAGCGACAGGGTCGTAATCTCGCGGGCGTGGGTATAAGTGGTCAGGGCGGAAAGCAAGTCGCCGCCGCCGAAGGGATAAATCACGTTGTCGGGCAATTGAGGGGGAAGCAGGGCGGCGAAAAAAGGCTTGGCGCGGGCCAGGTACTGGCGCCGATACTGCTCCACCCGGGAATTGAGCCACTGGCAGTGCTTGGCGACGATGTGGGGGTCGAGGGTCGGAGGCAACGTGGCATTGCCACCGCACGCGGCCACCCGGTAGAGGAGCTGTGCCTCGGCGGCAAAGTCTTGGCCCTCCGAACCGGCGGCTGACACCGCTGGGGCGAAAGGTGGCGCGAGGATGATGGCGAGCGCGGCCAGGAAAAAGCACCGCCCCGGTGAGAAGACTGATCTGTTTCGAGTTTCCAAACCTACCCTTCCAGGCTGCGGAGCCTTGAGCATGAGCGTCAAGGTCAGTAAACTTGAAAGCTGCCGGTCGCTATTCGGCTGCCGTTCACGAACAATTCCACCCGGTAGAAGCCCCGTTTCCACATGCCCGGGTTTCTCCAGCCGCGGCCAAAACTAGACACCGGCGCGGTCCAGCCCGCCTCCGCATAAGTATTCAAGCTCTGCTGAGCAAACACGGTGCCATTCGGATTGTACCAAGTCGCATTGATGGTGAAATCCACGCGGGAGGCCAAAGCAGGACAGCTAAGGTTAAGCTCCCAGTAGATGTAGTGAGAGGTCCGGTGATCGAATCGCGTCTGGTAGGTGCGGTGTCCGAACTCCACGCCACCGTAGCCGGATTCAAAAAACTTGACCTCCGTGACACGTGCTCCCGGGATGGGGAAATTCGGCAGGGTGCCGGGCTCTGGTGGAACGACCCGCGGTCGTGGTGGTGGCGCAACCGGGGCGGTTACGGCCACATACGTGGTAGCGGTATTGACTCCTCCGGGACCCGTTGCCGTCACAGTGTACGTCGTCGACTCGCGCGGCGACACGCTTGTCGTACCCTTGGCCGCTACTTTGCCGACGCCCGGCTCAATCTCCACATCGGTCGCGTTCTCCGACACCCAGCTCAGCCTGACTGACTGCCCGGACTGAATTGAGGTCGTGTCCGCCTCCAGCGTGACTGTCGGCGGGGAGGCTTTCTGCTCCAAGGTCACAAACACAGTCCCGGTCTCCCCCGGGGTGACCTTGATGGAGTTCTCCCAGGATTTGTAACCCGCCAGTGAAACGCGCAGGCGATAAGTGCCGGCGGCCAATCCGGACAGGCGGAATTCTCCCCCGGCACTGGTCATCCCTTTCGGTTCGTCGTTCAGGTAAACCTGTGCCTCACCAGGTTGCGACTGAATCTTCAGAGTTCCTGTGCGCGCAGGCCGCTGCTCCGGCTCCTGGGGTTTGGAGGCGCTCCGCATGGCGTCGATCAGTTCCTGCGTGGCGCCGGCCTCGCGGAACCTCTTTTCCAGCTCGTCGAATAGGGTGAAACTGATGCCTTTATCGGCGACGATTTGGGCAATTCGCGTGCACGGCACGCCGCCCTGCAGCAACTCCATGACATCTTTTACAGAGAGAGGTTTGCCCTTCTGCGCCGCCAGCGGGCCGGCTACGACCAGTAGAGCCAGCAGCAAGAATACCAAGCATCTTCGTACTAGCGTCCCATCGTGGGCTGCACTCTTCGAACCAGCATCTGGGATTTTGGACATAGCTTCTTCACAGATTGCTTACAAACACGGACTGTCAGCGCAGCGGCGATCTGGCCCTTCAACAATCCGCGCATCCGAGGCTCTCAGCTCACGGCTGTCCTTCCGTCCTTTCTCAGCCCGCTCTGAGATCACAATATCCTGCCTGACAGCGATTCTATCGCAACGCCTGAGCATGAACAAGGGCAGTGCCGCGATTGCTCCCGTGCACCCGTCAATCCACCGCAAGGCCAAGCCGAGCACACGAGCCGGCTTCGCCACGGTGGGCCCAGGCAAGTCATGGTGAGTCAATGGGAGTGAATTCGCGGCGAGAATCGGCGGTTGCGCAGGGGAGGCTGGAATGGCTTTTCGGGGCACGACGTGCCGATGGATCTGGCCTTTGAGACTGCGTGAGGTGGGCCACCGCCATCAGTTAATCTGAAAAGTTCCAGTCGCCACGCGCGTGTTCTCGACATACAGGTCAACGCGATAGGTGCCGGACGTCCAGTGGCCGGCATCGGCCCATCCCCAGCCGCGGGTATGCCAGGAGGTACCCCAATCGGGCTGCACGTAGCCGTCCATGGTCTGCCGGCCCATCTCGGTTCCATCAGGTCTGTACCAGTAGGCGTCGACCTTGAATTCAATCCGCTGGCTCGGTTTGGGGTAGGTCAGGTCGAGCTCCCACCAAACCGCTCGCGTTGAACTTCGGTCGAAGCTAAAACGGTAGACCCGCTCCGCTTTGTCCAAGGTCTTATCGTGCGGTCCCTCAAAGAATTGCAGGGGAGAGACTTTCACACCCGGGACAGGAATTCCTGTGGACGGCGAGGTGACCGGGGGCGTCTCCTGGACCGGCGGAGGATTATCCTTGACGGGATTCTCGGGGGGCTTCTGCACCAGGGTGACGTATACCGTCTGCACCTCACCGGCCGCCACCGTGACGGTCTTTTCCCAGCTTTGGTAGCCCAGCACACTAACCCGGACGCTGTAGGTTCCCGGCTTCAGGCCGGGCAAACGGATGTCGCCCTCCGGGCTGGTGATGCCCTTCGGTTCGTCATTCAAATAAACCTGCGCCTCCCCGGGCGTGGTTTGAAACCGTAAACCTCCCGTCCTCGGCTGTTCGGATTCCGCTCGGCGTCTCGCCGCGCGCCTCAGGGCCGAGACCACATCGTCAGCGCCTCCGGCGTTGCGAATCCTCTGCTCGCTCTCAGCGGTAAAATCGAAAGCAATGCCCCGCTCGTTCACGATCTCGGCAACGCGCGCGCTGGGGACACCGCCCTCCAGCAACTCGATCACATCTCGTTCATTGAGCGGCTTGCCCGTCTGCGCCGCAGCGGGGCGCGCCGCTGTCAATACCATGAGCGCGAGGAAAAACGCGCTCAGTCCCGCCAGTCGGAATCGGTAGGTTGCACGTCGCATACCTGGAACGTTCACACCTCCCAGTTTAAGCTGTTTGTTGGCCGCGCCATCTGAGGTCAGTGTAATCTTACCGCAAGGGGTGAGGACACACAAGTTGTTGTGAATGGCGCCGGCAGCGGTGTCGCCCCCGGCGCCGGAGCTCACGGCTGGAATGCCCGCAGTGCAGTCGAAGAACCTGACCGGGACGCCCAGGCTACGGCGCTCGCCGCAGGACGACAACAAATAATGCCTCCTGCTGTCCGATTCCCTGCTAGAATCGCGCTCGCAATGCCCGTCCATTCCCGGAAGCGAGGAGGCATCCCATGCAAACGAAATCGCGAAGATTTTCAAGCCCACGGTGGCCCCTGACGCCAATCCTCGCCCTGTTCGCCGCGCTACTCGGTCCGCCCACGGCGTTCAGCCAGGGGACGCGCCTGACCGTCACGGTCGGCCCCGCAGACGCCGACGTCATCGGCGCCGACAACGTGGCCATCCAGAAAGCCATCGACCGCGTGGCGGCAGCGGGCGGCGGCACGGTGGTGATCAAGGCCGGCACGTATCTGCTGGCCAATTCTGTGCGCCTGGCCAGTCACCTCACCCTGCGCGGCGAAGGGCCGGACAAAACCCTGCTCAAGAAAGTCCCCGGCGTGCGCAGCAAGCTGAAGCTCGATGCCGACTACGGCGAGATGATCGCCACGGTGGAAGACGTGCGCGGCTTCGCGCCTGGCATGGGCGTCACGATTCTCGACAAGGCCAGCCCTGGCGGCTGGACGCCCAGCGTCCGCACCATCGTGCGCATCGAAGGGAACACGCTCTACCTCGACCGCTTCCTGCAAATGGATTATTCCGTCGCGAACCAAGGCGAGGTCTTCAACACTTTCCCACTCGTTGCGGGCTTCGACGTCGCCGACGTGCGGGTCGAGGACCTCACCGTGGACGGCAGCCGCTCCGACAGCGTCATCCTGGACGGCTGCCAGGCGGCTGGCATCTACTTCTTCCATTCCCAGCGCATGACCATTCACAATTGCGTGGCGCGCAACTACCCGGGCGATGGCATCGGCACGCAGTATGTGGAAGACCCGGTAGTGGATAACTGCGAGGTGTACGGCAACGCCCAACTGGGGATTCACCTGGGTACGGGGGCGCTGCATGGCATCGTCCGCTACAACCGCGCGCACGACAACGGACAGGACGGGCTTTACCTCTGCTGGCGCGTCCAACACGCGCTGTACGAGGCTAATCAGTCGTGGAATAACGGCAGCGATGGTATTTCACTCGGCCATAAGGATACGGATAATACCTTTATCAAGAACATCGTCAGCGGGAATGGACGCGCCGGGATTTACTTCCGCGACGAAAGCGCGGCCAACGCTGCCAGCCGCAACACCTTCGAAGAAAACGTCATCGAGGATAACGGCCGGCCCGACGCCCCCGGCTACGGCATCCGGATCGAGGGCGAAACGCGCGATTTGAGGTTCGTCTCCAACACTATCCGCTCGCGCCGCAAGGACGACGTGGTGGTGCAGCCAGTGGGAATCTATATCGGGCCCAAAGCCGACTACGTCACCTCCGAGCGCAACCTCTTCGTCGGCGACCTGAAACAGGCCATCGTCAATGAGTCCCAGGGTGGCCATAACCAACTCGCCCCGCCCGTGGGCAGGTGAACACCATCGCCTGCCGCTCGCGGCTGTAATCCGAATTTCTCACCACGCCAGGGTCGATATTCCCAGGACTCGCGCCCGCGCACGGCGGGTCAAAGGAGACTCTCGCACGGCGAGCCAAAAGAGGCCCTGGGCGTTTCGATTCCTTATCCCTGCGAACCCACGGCAAATCTGTAGTTGTAGCGCAGGGCCCGGCCGGTGCGGCTTTTCCAGCGGCGCGGGACCTTGCCGCGCCCGAGACAAGGCAATCTGAATTTCCCTTTGCCGCGCCGCCAAAACCACGGCGCGGTCGAAAAGCCGCAAGGCTGGAGGGCGAGCCTTGCGCTCCATCGAACCGATCACCCAGTCAGCCGATTCTCACTGGCCCCCGACCTCGGACTTCGGACCCACTTGTGCCAACGCCTTCTTGAGCTCGGCTTCCCATTTGGCAGCCGCGACGGAGGTGAAGACATAGAGCGGGCAGAGTTCTCGGAAGATACGCTCGACTTGCCGGGCAAACTCAGGAGTGCCGAGGCCGCGCGCGTTGGGCAGGAAGACCTTGCGCACCACCCAAGCGTGGAGCGTCAGCCAATCTTCCGGGCGGCGCGGCAGGCCGGCGTGCTGCGCCCACTCGCCCTTCTCCTCGCGGTACCAGTAGCTTTCGTAGCGCCGGGCGCGGACGACCCGCGCGAGTAGACTCTCGAACAATTGGCGATGCGAAGCGAGGCGCCTGCGGAACAGGGTCTCCAGCGCGCCTTTCGGACCTCGCCAACTGCCGTAAATCGAAAAGCCCACGGTGAGGCAATCCGCCGAGAGCCCCACGTACAACCGGCCCGCGTGGCCGCGGTCGTGGCGGCCGTCGTACACGTAGAGATAAAAGTTCGGCTTGTAGGGGCTCTTGTCTTTGCTGAAGCGGATGTCGCGATTGATGCGCGAGAAGTTGCCGTTAGTCTTGCCGGCGGTCTCGAAGTGCGGATTGAGCTTCAGCAGGAACGCCGTGAGCGCTTCGAGCAGGCCGCGAAAGGCCCCCACAACGTGCTGGTCGTAGCGAGTCCGGTTCTGATCGAACCAAGCCTTTTGGTTGTTCCGCGCGAGTTCCTCGAAAAAGAGAAACGAATCTGCCAGGAAGCCTTGGAAAGAAGTCGCCACAGTTGTCTTCTAAGAAAACCGCTGCAATAGGACCCTATTATACCCGGACACAAAAACGCTGGGGGGCTGGAGAGCCGATCAGCGTGCTAGATGAGCTCCGAGGGGCGCTCGGGCAGTGACCATGGGCTGAAGGTTACGGAATTATCCGGCCGCGCCGTAGTTTCGCCATGGAATTGCCGATTTCTGGCTCAAAATGCCCGTTTCCCTCCGATCCTCTGCTTTGACGGAGTAGGGTCGAGGTCTTCGGAATACCCGCCTTCACCTCTGTGTATGACCAGGAGCAACGAGAGAACTGTCAATTCCAAGCCTGAGGCCAGCAAAGCGGAGGAGCTTCTGACGGTCGTCGCACCCACGTCTCCTGACATAGCACAGGGAAAAAACACGCGCCTGTCATGCGTTGAATCTCGCATAGTGAGGAATGGCGTAGCTGCGGGCCACCTGGAGCGTGTGCCTGCCAGCTTACAGAAATTGATAAACATCATAAAACACAAGCAGTACTTGCGCTTCTCGGAGTGCCACCGGGGGAGTCTGCGACCAAAGCAAAAGGTCAATTCTGGCAGAACGATTGCGGCGAACGCCAGATGGGACCAGTCGTAATTCGTCGTGATAGGAGGGGAAAATGGCCATACCCCAACGGATCCGCGACTACTTGGATTCCCACAACGTGTCCTACGAGACGCTTCACCACTCGCAAGCCTTCACGGGACAGGAGGTTGCACACTCCCTGCACGTTTCGGGAAAGAAGTGCGTGAAGGCTGTGGCGGTCAGAGGAGACAGCAAGCCGGTGCTAGCAGTCATCCCAGCCTCGCACCGCCTGGACTTTCAAGAGCTAAGGGTAAGCCTGGAAGTGAGCCGACTGGAGATGCTCCCGGAAAGCGAGCTGGTCGGACTCTTCCCGGATTGCGACCTGGGCGCAGTGCCGCCTTTCGGCAACCTGTACGGGATCGACGTATGGGTTGATCGGGGCGTGGCGGATGCGGAGGAAATGCTATTCTGCGCGGGAACTCACGAAGACTGCATCCGCATGCGTTATTCGGACTTCGCGAAACTGACCCTGCCCCGATTGGGCCGGTTCTCCGAGCTGGCAGCGGCCAAGGCAGCCTGACCTGCTTTGATGAAGCTTTTATCGCCCGCTTTGTGTCTCTCCGCGTGCTTGTGCCGGGCACGATGGGGAGTTCGTTTGCTTCTTGGCATCCCCACGGTGATCGCCGCGAATTCATTAGGAGGGCTTGATGCTTGGATTGAAGGAAAAACTGCAACAACTGATCCCCGCGTTAAGGGATGAAGTCCGCAAGCTCATCAAGGAGCGCGGAGAGGTGGTCATTTCCGAGGTCACCGTGAGCCAAGTTTTCGGTGGCATGCGTGGTGTCAAGGGTCTGGTATGTGACACCTCGGTGGTGGACCCGGACAAGGGTTTGGCCGTGCGTGGCATTCCCATTGGAGAACTTGCGGACCGCCTGCCGGAAGAAATCTTCTTCCTGCTTTGCACCGGAGAGTTGCCGGATGCCGAAGCGCTGGCCTCGCTGCAGGCGGAATTTCGCAAGCGCGCCCACGTCCCGCCCTACGTCTGGGATGTGCTGGAAGCGATGCCGAAAGACTCCCATCCCATGACCATGTTCAGCACGGCCATCCTGGTGATGGAGCGCGACTCGGTGTTCCGCCGCCGCTATGCCGAGGGCATGCCCAAAGACACCTACTGGGAAGCCACGCTGGAAGATTCCCTGCAATTGCTAGCCAAGCTTCCCGCGGTGGCGGCGGGAATCTACCGCCTGCACTCGCATCGGGGCGCACTGCTGCCCTCCGACCCCCGGCTCGATTGGGCGGCTGACTACGCCCACATGCTGGGCTTATCCGATCCCAGCGGAGAATTCGCCAACCTGATGCGTCTCTACCTGACCCTGCACTGCGACCACGAGGGCGGAAACGTCAGCGCGTTCACGTGTCACACCGTCGGGTCGGCGCTATCCGATGCTTACTACGCCGTCTCGGCGGGCCTGAACGGCTTGGCCGGGCCGCTCCATGGGCTGGCGAATCAGGAATGCCTCCACTTCGTGCTCGACGTTCGCAAGAAGTTCGACGGGGTTCCCAGCGACGAGCAGTTGCGCGAGCACGCCTGGAACGTTCTCAAGGAGGGGCGCGTGATCCCCGGCTACGGCCACGCCGTCCTGCGCGTCACCGACCCGCGCTTTACGGCCTTCCACAAGTTTGGCGAGCGCGTCTGTGCTGACGACGACGTCTTCCGCATCGTCGACAGGGTCTTTGCCGTCGTCCCCGGACTGTTGCGGGAACAGGGCAAGGCCAAGGATCCCTGGCCCAACGTGGACGCGATCTCCGGCGCGCTGCTGTATCACTTCGGCCTGACCGAATTCGAGTACTACACCGTTCTGTTCGGCGTCTCGCGCGCGCTGGGATTGTGCGCCCAGTTGATCCTGAATCGAGCCCTGGGAACACCCATCACGCGGCCCAAGTCCGTAAGCACCGAATGGATCAAGTCGAATCTTAAGGCGGCCCGACAGGCCGCATGAGGATGGCAGTCGGGCAGGAGCGCAACGGATCTCCCACCCGCAGAGATTACCTGTTCAGGAATCCTCACGAGGAGAATGTCATGGGACCCGGATGTGCCAACTGTCCCGTCTTAAAGACTTCGCTGTTTCACAGCTTGGCGCGCGAGCAGATCCAGCGTCTGGGCTGTGTGTTTCGACCTGCCCGCTATCGCCGGAACCAGATCCTGTTCTTCGAGGGGGGCGCGGCTCAACATCTCTTCGCCCTCCACTCCGGTCTGGTGAAGATGGTGAAATCTCTCGAGAATGGAAAGGATCGGATCACCTCTGTCCTCTTCCCCGGCGAGCTGTTCGGTCTGGAGTCGCTCACGGACGTAGCCTACCCCCTCACCGCCGTAACCCTGCGTGACTGCGAGATCTGCGCGGCGCCGCGCGAGGAGTTTTTCGGCTTCCTGCAAACGAACCCGGAAGTCGCCATGGGCATGGTTCGGTTCCTGGTCGGAGAGCTCGAACGCGTCCGAAGGCAAGTCACCGACATGAGCTTCAAGGATGCCCGCATGAAGGTGGCGACGTTTCTGCTTTCACTGATCTCACCTGACACGCCGACGCCTGACGAGGGCGTGACCCTGAAGCTGCCGCTTTCCCGGCAGGAGATCAGCGAGGTTCTGGAGCTTTCGCCGGAAACCGTGAGCCGGTCCCTGAGCGCTTTCCGTCGTGAGCAGTTGGTCGTGGCGCGCGGACGGCACTTGGTGATTCGGAATCGCACCGGGCTGGAGAACGTGGCGCACCGTTAACGCGTCCGTACCGACCAAGCTCCTACCCTTCCCGAAGGTTTTCATCAAATCTCGGGCTGACGGACTCTCTTCGGGGCAGGCATTTGAGTCGGCCTAAGGATGACTGATTGTCATCACGGAACCCTGGAGTCACCCTCCTGCGAAACCTCATCCTGAGACAAATAAAACAATTACCTTCTGGCGATTGACCACGCTCTGCCAGATTTATGACTTATGTCATCGACAGGTCCTTTGAGGGCCTGTTACCGTCGCTACTTGCGTCGGGTCTCGGGTTCAGGAGTTTCATGGTAGGACTCCCTGGAACCCACAAAGCCTCACTCTTATCCTACACGGCGAGGCATATCCAGGCTGGTTCCTCACCTCCGAGTCGTCCAAAAGGTCAGTGTCCTTGATGGGCCAAATTGCGCGAGCCTTGAGATTGACCCTTGTCGCAGGACTGGCAGTCCTGCTCGCGCGGTCAACTTTCTCGGCAGGGGCTGCGCTAACGGGCAAGGCTGACGAGCAACCTGACCTCGTGATCGTCCAAGCGCCCGTGCTGCAGTCCGGTACCCTCTCCCATCGATTCCCTCAGGGCAGTCGTCTCGTGCGGTTGGCCGGGAAAAGCCACTCCCCCCTCAATCTGACGCCGGATTTCTTCGCGGCGGGTGATCCCCGCATTTCCTTTGACGGCCTGCGCGTGCTTTTCGCGGGAGAAAAATCGTCTGACGCAAAGTGGCAGATCTGGGAAATGAATGTCGACGGCTCCGACCAGCGCCAAGTCAGTCACTGCCCCGACGATTGCGTGAAGCCCGCCTACCTGCCTCATGGCGAGATCGTCTTCACGGCCCTTTCGGCGGCCACGACGGGCGTGACTTCCCAGCTCTGGGTGAGCAAGGTGGATGGATCCGACGCCCACCCCATCACCTTCGGGCCAGGTGACTTCCAGGTGGAGACCGTCTTGAAGAATGGTGCGATCCTGGCGACTGCGCGATCGCCACTGCTCCCCACGGACGGACAGCCGGCCGACCGCCAGCTTTACACTCTGCGCCCCGACGGCAGCGACCTCGCGACCCTGCGTTGCGACCATCAGCACGCCGCGGTTCGCAGTCAGGCAGAAGAACTCGACGACGGCTCCGTGGTTTTCGTCAAGACCCCGCTCAGCCAGGCCAGCCTGAGCGGAGAGCTCGCTTGGATTCGCCGCGGCGCCCTGCACAATGCACCGCTCACGTCGTCCCAGAGCCCGACTTTGTCACCGAACCCCCTGGCGGCGGAAAAGCTGGTTGTGGCGCGCGAACCCGGTAGCGCCAATCCCTCGGGAAAGAAACTCGCCCTTTACACCTTCGACGCGGCGCAGGGCAGGTTCGGAGCACTGATTTATGAGGACCCGAAACTCTCGAGCGTCGCCGCGGTACCGGTTGCAGCCCACGAACCTCCGCGCGGGTACTGGAGCACGCTGAACCCCGCGCTTCAGACCGGGTACTTCATTTGTATCGACGCGTACGAAGCCGAGGGCTTTCCCCACGGGCGGATGGCGGCGCTCTCCAATGTCCGCGTGCTGACGCTCGACCCCGAAACCCATCGAGAGAACAGCTTAGGGGAAGCGCCGATCGAGAAAGACGGCTCGTTCTACATCGCGGTGCCGCCGGACAAGCCGATACGATTTGAAGTGCTCGACGCGGCAGGCCACATGGTCCGCGCGCAGCGGAGTTGGATCTGGTCGCGCTCGGGTGAGGAACACGGCTGCGTCGGCTGCCACGAGGATCGCGCCCTGGCTCCGGAAAACCGCTGGCCGCTGGCATTGCGCCGCTTTGACACGCCCACGCCTCTGGGCGTGGAAGCTCATCCCGAGGCCGCACATTGAGGTGGTGATGAAGATTTCTCTGGCTCGCCAAGTCGTTCTCACAGTGGTTGCCGCCAGCTTGCTCTGGACGAGTCTGCGAGCGCCCGCCCAGAGCCCTCCACCCGCCTCGCTGCCGACTTACGAAGACGTCACGGAGAAGTCCGGCATCAACTTCAAGCATTCCTTCGGCGAGCAGAAGCTCAGCTCCATCATGGAGGCCACAGGTTCCGGGTGCGCTTGGATCGATTACAACAACGATGGGCTACTCGATCTCTATGTCGTAAGTGGCCGCTACCTGGATGGGGTCACGAAGTTTTCCAAGCCCGAGGGCGTGAACGCCACGAATCATCTTTACCGCAATAATGGGGACGGAACGTTTACGGACGTCACCAACCAAGCCGGCGTGGGTGGCAAAGGTTTCGGCATGGGCGTGACCGTTGGTGACTACGATAACGACGGCTACGAAGACATCTTCGTAACGAATTGGAATTCGTCAGTTCTCTACCACAACAACGGCGACGGGACCTTTACGGACGTCACCGCGAAGGCCGGCGTTGAGAATCCTCACTTCGGCACCGGTGCGACGTGGATTGATTACGACCGGGACGGCAAGCTCGATCTCTACGTAGGCAACTACTTGAAGTTCGATCCCAATGCCAAGCGCGAGTACTTCACCGCCGACGCCTTCCCCGGCCCGCTGGACTACGAGGGCGACGCCGATCGCCTCTTCCACAACAACGGCGACGGCACGTTTACGGACGTCTCGCACAAAGCCGGCATCGATAATCCCCTGGGCCGTGCCATGGGGATGACCGCCGGTGATTTCGACAACGACGGCTGGCCGGACATCTACATCGCCAACGACACGATGGAAAGCTACATGTACCACAACAATCACGACGGCACGTTCACGAACGTGGCGTCGGACGTGAATACGGCCTTCGGAGCCAACGGTGAAGCCACCTCCGCCATGAACCCCATCTTCGGCGACTACGACAACGACGGTTGGCAGGACCTGTTCGTCTCCGACATGCGCTACCACCGGCTGTTTCACAATCCCGGCCCCAAGGGCTTCTGGCTCGACACCACGGTGGAAACGGGCGTGGCGGCGGTTTCCGGTCAATACGTAGCGTGGGGTGACGGTTTCTACGACTACGACAACGACGGCTGGAAAGACATCTTGGTGGTGAATGGCGGCCTGCACTGGCTGATTCCCATGGAAGATTCCCTGCTCCGTAATAACGGCGACTCGACGTTCACGGATGTGTCATCGCAATCGGGCGACTATTTCAAGTTTAAGAAGGTCGGCCGTGGCGCCTGCTTTGCGGATTACGACAACGACGGTTACATGGACACCTTCATCGTGGTGCTGGGCGGCAAGGGCATTTTGCTGCACGCCCATCCACCCACGGCCGGCCCGCGCAATCACTGGCTGACCATCAAGTTGGTCGGCACCAAAAGCAATCGCGATGGCTATGGCGCACGCCTGGAGGCCATCGCCGGTGACTCGCACCAATACATTCAGGCGGTTGCCGAGAACGGCTACCTTTCCCAGGGCGACCCACGGCCGCACTTCGGCTTGGGCCAACACGCACAAGTGGACAAGCTCATCATCCGGTGGCCGAGCGGCACAGAGCAGGTGCTGGAGCACGTGAAAACGGACCAGATCTTGACCGTGAAAGAACCCAACAACAGCAGTCCTGCGGCAGGGGGCAAGGGGCGATGACGCGTCGCCGATCGCATTCGACAAATCGCTTGGGTCGGAGCCCATGGCTGGTTGCGGCGAGTTTTGTGGCGGGCGCGCTCCTCTGGGCGACGCAAATTCCCTCCCCTATCGCCGCGCCTCTCAGCGCGCAGGCCGGCGCTGCAGCGGAACCCGAGTACGTGACGCCAGTCGAAATCAAACTCTCTGCGGACGGGAAAAAGCTCTTTGTGGTTTGCGAGGGCAATGATTCCGTTCTGGCCGTTGACACGCGAACGAAACAGGTGGTTGGGCGCGCCAAGGTTGCCCACCAACCCAGAGGCCTTGCCCTTTCGCCAGACGGCAAGACCCTCTACGTGTCGAACGAATGGAGCGACACGGTCAGTGAAGTCGATGCGACTTCGTTCCAGGTGAGGCGCACTCTAAACACCGGCTGGGGGCCGGTCGGCCTGACCACGGATCGCGCCGGCAAAACGCTTTACGTCGCCAACAGCATCGCGGACAGCGTCTCGTTGATTGACCTGGCCTCGGGCAGCGAAATCAAGCGCTTCAGCACGCATCGCTATCCTGAGCAGGTGGCGCTCTCGCGCGATGGCCGGCGTGTCTACGTCTCGAACATCCTGCCCCACCTCGGATCTTACGATCAGCCACCGGTTTCGGAGTTGCTCGCCCTCGACGCGACAAAGCAAGTGGTTGCGGAGCGCATTCTGATTCCTGGCGTGATCGAATTGCGCCATATCGCCGAAGCACCGCCCCAGCTCGGCGGATATCTGCTGGTTCCCTTCGTGCGGCCGAAAAATCTCGGGCCGCTCATCCGGGTGAGCCAGGGCTGGGTGCTGACGCACGGCATGGCGGTGGTTCGCCCCGCGCTGCACGAACCGGTGGGCGAAGCGGAATCGAAGGTAACGCAGGTTTTGCTCGACGACATCGATTATTACTTTGCCGGCAATGACGGGGTCGCTTTTGCGCCGGACGGTCGCCGAGCGCTTGTAACCTCCTCTGAGGCCAACTTCGTCTCCGTGCTCGATACCGCCAAACTCGCGCGCCGCCTGCAGCAGGTCCCCGCGGAGGAACTCGCGGACCGGCTCGATTCTGCCCTCACCTTCGTCCTAGCACGCCTGGCAACCGGCCACAACCCGACCGCGGTCGCGGTTTCTCCTGACGGCCTTCGGGCCTATGTCGCGAATCGTCTGGACGATTCCCTGACGGTTGTGGATCTGGCGCACCTGAAGGTCGCAGCCACGATCGATCTGGGCGGACCGAAATCCATCACACCGATGCGGCGAGGCGAGCAATTGTTCTTTTCCGCAAAGTATTGCTTCCAGGGCCAGTTCGCCTGCGGCACCTGCCATCCGAACTCGCACCTGGATGGCCTGGCGTGGAATCTTGAGACGCCGCAACTAGGGCGCGACCGCGTGGCCAACCGCACCCTACGGGGAATTCGCGACACGGCGCCTTACAAGTGGAATGGCCACAATCCTGACCTCGCCACGCAATGCGGTCCACGCATCGCCAAGTTTCTGTTCCGCTCGGAGGGATTCAACACCCAGGAACTGGAGGCGCTGCTCACTTACATCAACAACATTCCGTTGGCGCCCAACCGCCATCTCGCGCCCGATGGACAGTATACGGAGGCACAGGAGCGCGGCAAAGCCATCTTCTACCGCCGGCACACGAACGACGGCCGCGTGATTCCCGTCCAGAGCCGCTGCGACACGTGCCACCCGACGGAGACGCATTACACCAACCGCATCAGCACGGAGGTGGGCTCCGCCACCAAGTACGACACCAGCGGATTGCTCGACACCCCGCAGCTCGACCGCGTCTACGAAGACGCGCCCTACCTGCACAATGGCGAGGCGCTGACGTTGGAAGAAATCTGGACAGTGTTCAATAACTACGACACGCACGGCATTACCTCGGACATGAGCAAGGAGCAGTTGAACGACCTTATAGAGTTCCTAAAGACGTTGTAGGGCCGGCAAAGAGCAAGTCAAAAGGCAAAGTGCAAAACGCAAATGGCAAAACCGCAGGACGGACGGCAAGGATCGAACAAAGGCGTGATCTGGATGAGCGCCTGCTGGAATACGCCGCGAGACTCATCAAACTGGTGGAGTCTTTACCAAACACGCTGGTCGGGCGGCGTGTGGCGGACCAACTCCTGCACAGTGGCACATCAGCAGGGGCGAACTACGAAGAGGCTAGAGGAGCTGAATCCAAAGATGATTTTGTCCACAAGCTCCAGATTGCCCTGAAGGAGTTGCGGGAGTCCAACTACCGGCTTCGGCTGCTCGTCAAGTCCGGGACGATGTGAGCAGAACGTATGGCCGGCCTGCTGGACGAATCGAATCAGTTGCGTGCGATCCTTTCGAAATCTGTCGCGACCGCCAAAGGAAAGGCGAGGGGAAACGAACATGGTTAGCCTTAGTTCCCGGCACTTACCGGCGACGGACCCCAGGTTGTTTTGGGGTTTCCACCTTTGCGTTTTGCGTCTTGCCTTTTGCCTTTTGACTTGCTCTGTGACCTTCTCTTTCGCCGCCGAGCGGCCACACCTCATCACCCGCTGGGAGAACTACACCACCGCGAGTGGCATGCCGGACGCTAAGGTTTTTTGCGTCACCGTGGACGGCAGCCGCGTATGGGCAGGGACGGAAGACGGCCTGGTGCTCATCGAGAACGGCAAAGTGGCGAAGGTTTTCAAGCCCGAGGACGGACTGCCGCACCGCGCAGTGATGGGCATCGCGGTGGACAAGAACACGGGCGACCTGTGGATCGCCACCTTCGGCGGCATCAGCCACTTCAGCGGCGGCCACTTCGAGAACTTCAGGAACCTCACCAGCGGCCTGCTGAACGACATCTGCTACGGCATTGCCGTGGTCGACCAGTATGTCTGGGTGACCACCACGGCCGGCGTCAGCCGTTACAACACCTATAACGGCGAATGGACTAATTGGAGCGAGAAGAACGCACCGTTCCATGAGCCGTGGTCCTACGGGGTCGCGCCGGCCGGAGACAAAATTTACTTCGCGATCTGGGGCGGCGGATTGCTCGAGTACGACGTGAAAGGCAACTACTGGAAGCCCTACACCGATCCAGACGAGGAAATGGAAATCGTGCTCTTCCGCAACCAGGGACTGGTTCACATCATTGTCTCCAACGTCACCTGGAATCCCGACACCAAGATGGTGTGGGCATCCACGTATTTTGGCTTGAGTGGATATGACGGCCGCAACTGGCACAACTACCTGACCAAGGACAGCGGCCTCGCGTCGGATTTCATCAACGCTCCCAAGTCGCGTCGCAACGAGGTTTGGGCCTGCACGGACAAGGGGCTGAGCATGCTCGATTACCCAACCAACACCTGGGTCAGTTACCGGCCCAGCCAACCGAAGGGCCAGGGCGAAATTGAGATTACCTGGCCGAACGGCAAGAAGGAAAAACTTGCAACACCTACCGCCCTCGCACACAACTACATCCTGAACATGGATTTTCAGGGTGAAGACATCTGGGTGGCCACAGCCCAAGGGCTGAGCCACGGAATTCGCGAACCTCAGAAGGAGGCTCAACTTTATGCCAACGCCAGAAACCATCGTAGCCCCGGAGACCTCGCACCAAGCCATTCCCAAAAAGGCGATTAGGGCGCCGGAGACCTTGAACGAAGCCTATGACTACGCCAAGCCTTCGTCGTTCTCTCGTGGGCTGCGGCTGGATATTAAAGGCATCACGATCCTGCTGATCTCGGGCACGGCCAGCGTGGATGAGTATGGTCGAAGCATCCACGTGGGCGACTTCCGCGCCCAGACCTGGCGGACGTACCAGAACATCACCAAGTTGCTCGAAGCCGAGGGCGCCACGTGGAAAGATATAGTCCGTACCACCTGCTATTTGCGCGACATCGAGCGCGACTACGAAGCCTTCAACGAGGTCCGGACCCAATTCTTCCGGGAGCAGGGGCTCAACCCGCTACCCGCCTCCACCGGCATCCAGGCGATTCTGTGCCGCCCGGACCTGCTCATCGAGATCGAGGCGATGGCAATCTTCGAGTCCGACCGTGGCGCCGGCAAGAACGGCGATCAACCCAAAAGCCCTGCGTGATCTTGGGCGCCGGCCATTGGGGGTTTCGCGTCGAGTCCAGATCGGGAAGGATGGCCATGAAAATCGCTGGACAACTCACTCTGGATGATCTGCCACGTATCAGTCCGCTCCTAAGCCGCCAGACCAACCCCCAATACGGCGAGGACCGGACGCGCGTGGTGGAAGTGGGTGGCGTGCGCTTCGGCGACGGCCACCCGGTGGTGATCGGCGGGCCGTGCGCCGTGGAAAGCCACGACCAGACGTTGGCCGTGGCGCGAGCCGTGAAACGCGCGGGGGGCAACATGTTACGGGGCGGCGCTTACAAGCCCCGTACCTCTCCCCACGACTTCCAGGGCACAGGCATCGAGGGTCTCTGCATCCTGCGCATCGCGCGCGAGGAAACCGGCCTGCCCATTGTCACCGAGGTCATGGACACACGACTGGCGGAGCAGGTGGCCGAGTACGCGGATATGCTGCAGATTGGCTCCCGCAACATGCAGAACTATCCGCTGCTGGCGGAAGTGGGGCGCACCGGCAAGCCCGTGCTCCTGAAGCGCGGCATGGCGGCAAGCCTCTGCGAGTGGCTGGGCGCCGCGGAGTACATTGCCAAGCAAGGCAATCTCAACATCGTTCTCTGCGAGCGCGGCATCAAGGCGTTTGCAGCCGGAGAATACTCGCGCTTCGTGCTCGACTTGAACGTCATCCCCGCTGTGCTGGCGAACACCTTCCTGCCCGTGATCGTCGATCCCAGCCACGCGACGGGCGTTGCCGCTATGGTCGAGCCCGCCAGCCGCGCGGCGCTGGAGTTCGGCAGCCACGGGCTGATGATTGAAGTCGCCGATTTCGCCACCGGGCGTCCGCGCTGCGATGCCGCCCAGGCGATCGACGGCGAAACCCTGGAGCGCATCGTAAAGTTCGCCCACGCTCACCACGAGCGCCTGCTCGTACAGCAAGCGGTGGCCTGACGTGATCTCTCGCGCCGTGCGGCCTTGCGAATGCCGCGCCATGGACCTGGGGGAAATCCCATGAATAAACGCTTTCTGTCCGCACTCCTTCTGCTTGCCGTAGCGATGCCCGTGGCCGCTCAGCAGTACGGCGACCCCGACGAAACTCCCAAAGACGCCGTCATCAAGCGGGATGAGAAGGCCAAGCCAGAACAGCGCTACGCCAATATGCCGGACGAGGCAGTGCCCTACCGCCGCTTTACCAAGCCCTATTACGACTGGTTCGTGCGCGAGGACACCGTCCAGTACAACGGCGCGGCGGACCAGCGCCCGAACGGCGATCCCGCCCAACTCAGCGAAATCGCCATCGGATTCATGAGCCCGGTCGAGAACAATCCCGAATCTATTTTCGGCATTCCAGAGCTCCACGGCGCGCAACTGGCCATCGAAGAAGCCAACGCGCGTGGCGGGTACAAAGGGAAGCCTTACGCGCTGAAGATTCACAACGAGTCGGCTTTGTGGGGAGCTTCCTCGACTGAACTGGTGAAAATGCTCTTCGATGAGAACTGCTGGGCGATGCTAGGATGCGTCGACGGGCAGAACTGCCACATCGCGCTGCGCGTGACGCTGAAGCTGGAAGTGCCGATCGTGGACGTGGGCACCACGGACCCCACCGTCACCGAAACGCGCATTCAGTGGCTGCTCCACAATTTCCCGGACGACCGCCAGCAGGGGTACACGCTGGCCGACTATGTCTTCAAGACGCTGAAGTTAAAGCGCGTCGGTGTGATTCGCACCCAGACGCGCTACGCGCGCATCGGAGTGGTCAAATTCAATGACGAAGCCCGCCGAATGGGACGTCAACCCGTACTGGAAATCAAGTTCGAGCGTGGCGACAAGGACTTTTCCAACCAGCTCCGCATGTTGCGCGACGCCAAGCTTGAAGGCGTGGTCATCTGGGGAGAGGCTCCGGAAGCCGGCTTGATCCTGAAACAGATGCGCGAAATGGGCATGAAACAGCCGGTGTTTGGCGGCAGCCGAATTGCGTATCCGCAGTTCCTGCAGATCGCTGGGCCGGCCGCCGAGGGCGTCGTCCTGACTTCCGCCCTCGACCCCACCCGGCAGGATCCAAAGTGGCAGGCTTTCCGCGAGGCCTATCTCCAAAAGTTCCACGAGGAGCCCATCGACTACGCTGCTTATGCCTACGATGGTATAAATATTCTGATTGCGGCCATCGAAAAAGCAGGCCTCAACCGCGGGCGCATCATGGACGCGCTGCGCGACTACCAGATGAAAACTTACCAGGGCGTAACCGGCACGGATTACTTCGACCACACGCTCAACAACATCTCGCCCGTCAACTTGACACGCGTGAAGGACGGTAAGTTCGAATACTGGGTCGCGCCGCGCCAGGCCGGCCACGAAGGCGTCGCCCGCACTGGCGGGCAGTAGAGCCGGGACTCGGGTTTCGGGATTAGGGATTCGGGGCATGGGATTCCGGGGTCGAGTCTGCAATCTTGAATCTTGAACCGGGGTTCTCGCCTTTCGACCTCCGAGTTGCGATTTTCCATTCTCGAAAATGTCTTTAACCTTCCGCTTTCGCTGCCTTTGCCTGACGGTAGTCACCGTCGCTCTCTCCGGTGCCCCAACCTTCGCGCAGGCGCCTCCCGCCCAGCCCTACGCCGCCATCAACCGCGACAAAGTCAATTACAACGGTCCAGGACGTGATGCCGGACACGATCTCGCCGGCCCGGAAATCCGCCTCGGGTTGCTCGCGCCATTAACTGGCCCGCGCCAAGCCGAGGGCGAGGCCTTACGCCGCGCCGCGCAGATCGCAATCGACGAAGAAAACACCACTTCCCTGCCCGGTGACCGTCACTTGGCGCTCGTCACGCGCGACGAGAGCGGCCCGTGGGGCCAAGCCTCCACAGAGATCGTGCGCATGGTATTCGACGATCAAGCTGTGGCACTCATCACTTCAGCCGAGGGGGGTGCGGCGCATCTGGCTGAGCAGGTGGGAAACAAGGTCGGCGTGCCCGTCCTGACGCTTTCCACTGACACTACGACAACAGAAATCAATCTACCCTGGATCTTCCGTCTGGGACCCACCGATGCCGCCCAGGCGCGAGCCTTCGTGGACGATATCTACCACGCGCGGAAACTCCAGCGCGTGGCCCTCCTGACCGAGAACGACCACGATGGCCGTGTGGGCGGCGAGGCATTTGAAAAAGCCGTCCGCGAGATGAATGCGCTCGCGCCGACGCGGATCATCGTCGAGCCCGAGAAACCAGTGAGGGAAACGCTGCAGGACGAACTGCAGGGCGCGCAAGCCGTCGTCATCTGGGCGGACGCCGAGACCGCCAACCGGCTCGTGGCCCGCGTGCGGGAGGAACTGCCCTCAACGCCGCTGTACCTATGCCGCAAAGCGGCCCAGGGCGACTGGAGTGGCCCGAGCCCATCACGCTGCCGGGCCTGCGCCGACGAAGACCCGAGGATCTGGACCGCAGAGCCGCCGACTGGGCAGGCGGCGTCGCGTGCGAGCTTCGAGCAGCGTTACCGCCAACGCTTCGGAGCCGAGCCTGGAATCGGCGCGGCCCAGGCGTACGACGCCGTGCGCGTTCTGGCCGCATCGCTCCGCCAGTCCGGGCCCAACCGCGCGCGTCTGCGGGACGCACTGGCCGGGGTTTCTGGTTTCCCGGGCGCCTCGGGACTCATCTCCTTCGATCGCGCCGGCAACGACCTTACTCGAACCACACTCGTACACCTCGACTGAAGAACAAAGGGATTCGAGGTTGAAACCGCAGCACGGTTTAGCAGTAAACTTCGCGACGATGTCCAATGTCAAAGATGCTCACTTCGCGAGCATCGTCGTCGATTTTGTACAGGATACGGTATTGCCCGACTCAGACTCTCCAACCTTCGTGTAGCTTCCCCCGGAGCCGCTTTGTCCCTGGTGGGCGAGGGCTGGAAGCCAGAGAGATGATTGCTCTGTCCAATCTCTCGACGACGGCATTGGGGAGGGATTCAAGCTGCCTGGCAGCACGCGGATCGATAAGTACGCGGTAACTCACAACTTCCCGGCCCGCCTTAAGCGCTTGCGCACGGTTTCATATGAGACGAGTTTCTTGGAACTTTGCGCGGCGCGGTCGAGTGTCAAGATGTCCTCGAGGTCCTCAATCCTGCGCAGTAACCGGCGATAGTGGGTCACCCCGAGCACAACTCCTCGCTTCCGACCGTCAGGGCCAATGATAAAACGTGGACTGCCTTGTATCATGCCCGTAATCATATCACAGGCCACCCTGCTTGCTGTCCCGGTGATGGGTCTGGGGAAGTGACGAGACGGGTCGAGAATCCAGCCATTCGCTTACGTGACGGTTGCGATCCACAAGTTGCCATTCTTCTGCCCCGTCCACTGCCGGAAGTCACCGCTAAAGTCGATGCCGAGCCACCGTTTCTTGGCCACCTACTTCGCCTCTTTCCAGTTCTGACCCACGCCGAGGTCGACTTTCAGCGGGACGCGCATGGGGTGGGCGCCTTCCATTTCCGCGCGCACGATGTCCTGTGCGCGGGCAAGCTCCCGCTCCGGCGCTTCGAAGACCAGTTCGTCGTGCACGGTGAGAATCATACGCGTTTGCAGTTTTCCGCGCTGCAGCCGCGCGTGGACTCTCACCATGGCGAGCTTCAGCAGGTCGGCAGCGGTGCCCTGCAACGGGGTGTTCATGGCTTCGCGTTCGGCGCGATTGCGTGAGGGCGCATCCGCGCTGTTGATTTCGGGAATCGGCCGCAGCCGGCCGAAAAGCGTGCGTACCCGGCCGGTGGAGCGCGCTTCCTCGACCAAGCCGTCGAGGTAAGCCTTCACCTTGCGGTAGCGTTCAAAGTAGGCGTCGATATAGCGTTGCGCCTCGGTCTTGCTCGAGCCCGTGCGCCCGGCAAGACCAAACGAGCTGAGCCCGTAAATCACCCCGTAATTGATGGCCTTCGCCATGCGGCGGTGCTCGTGGGTTTGGAGGCCGGCGGGCACGCCAAAGATTTCCTGCGCGGTGCGCGCGTGGATGTCCTCGTTGCGCGTGAAGGCTTCGATCAGCCGTGGGTCTTCGGAAAGATGCGCGAGCACCCGGAGCTCAATCTGCGAGTAGTCCGCAGAGATCAGCCGCCAGCCGGGCTCGGCGACGAACGCGGAGCGGATGCGCAAGCCGAACTCATCGCCGATGGGAATATTCTGCAGGTTGGGATTGGAAGAGGAAAGCCGGCCGGTGCGCGCCACGGTCTGGTTGAAACTGGTGTGCAGGCGGCCGGTTTCCGGATGGATGAACTTGGGCAGTGCATCGATGTAAGTGGACTTGAGCTTGGCACGAGTGCGGTATTCGATGATCTTGCGCGGCAGGTCGTGCCTTTCGGCCAGCGCTTCCAGCACCGAAGCTTCAGTGGAGTACTGGCCGCTCTTCTTCAGGCGCTTGCCGCCGGGGAGCTTGAGTTTCTCAAAGAGGATTTCGCCGAGTTGCTTGGGCGAGTCGATGTCGAAGGACCCGCCGGCCAAATCGTAGATCTCGCGCGTCAGCGTGGTCAGATCCTCATCGAACTCCTCTGACATGCGCGCGAGGATTCCGGCGTCGATGCGCACGCCCACCGCTTCGACCTCCGCGAGCACGGCGGAGAGCGGCAGCTCGATTTCCTCGTAGAGTTTCTGCAAACTCTCACGCACGATTTCCGGGCGCAGGAGTGCGGCGAGCTCGCGCGTGCGGTCAGCAGCTTCCGCGAGCGAGCCGGAAATCTTGCGACCCTGCCGTCGCAATACCACGTCCGCGAGTTCGTGGCCCGATGCCAAGGGCTCGAGGAGGTAGGAATAGAGCATAGTGTCGTCGGCGACACCGGACAGGGCCAGCTGATTCTTGGCAAGGAGCAGTCGAAGCAGCTTGGAGTTGTGCACGGCCTTGGGACGAGCGGGGTCACCCAGGACCGATGCGAGGACGGCGAGCAAATCCGCTGAACCACCCGACGCGACCGTGGCGAGCCGCTTACCGTCACAGAAACCCAGCCCCGTCAGACGGCCGGCAAAACCTTCCTTGCCCTCCACGCCCATCGCCAGAGCAAGCGGCGCGTTGGCATCGCTCGACTTGAACCATTGCTCGACAGCCTTCGGCGTCTCGAGCTCATCAGATTCAACCGAGGCTTCAGCAGGCGCGGGTGCTTCTTCCAGAAACTCCCGCAAGAGAGAGGCAAAACCCAGCTCCTGACAGAGCGCCGTCACCTCGGGAAGATCCAGGGGCGCGCGCTGCAGTTCGTCCAGGCTGGCTTCCAGCGGGACGTCGGTGCGAATCTTGGCGAGTTCGTGGCTGAGCAGGGCTTCCTGTCGAAAGTCGCGCAGGGCGTCGCGGTAGCTCTGTTTCTTCACTTGCTCGTAACTTGCCAACACTCTCTCGAGCGAGCCGAATTGGTGGATCAGTTCCGTGGCTCCTTTGGGGCCGATGTAGCTGCGCTTCTTCTCCCCTTCCGCGAGCGTCGGCTCATGGCCGGGTAGCGGGCGGGCGCCAGGAATGTTGTCGCTGGGATCGCCTGTGAGCGCGAGCCAATCGACTACCTGCGACGGTTCGACGCCGAGGATTTCCTTCACCTTCTCAGCATCACAGAGCGTCTCACCATCGCTTGCGCCCCGCGAGGGCTTCAGCACGCGGACGTTGTCGTCGACCAACTGAAACAGATCTTCGTCGCCGGAAACGATGAAGACGTCGGCGCCCTCCGCGGAGCCAGCCTGCGCGAGCGTGCCAATCACGTCGTCAGCTTCGAAGCCTTCGCGTTCGACCAGGGGTAATCCCAACGCCCGGCAGAATCGCCGCACGTAGGGGAGTTGGACCGCCAGGTCTTCGGGGAATTCCGGACGGTTGGCTTTGTACTCCTCAAAAAGCTTGTCGCGAAACGTGGGGGCCGCGAGATCAAAGGCCACGGCCACGTGGTCGGGACGATGGTCTTTGAGGAGCTTCCGCAAGGTACGCAAGAAAATATAGATGGCCTTGGTGGGCAGTCCGCGGGGAGAAACCAGCGTCATCTGCATGGGCGCGAAGAAGGCGCGAAACAGCAGCGACATGGCATCAATCAGAAAGAGCTTCTTTCCGGGTTTGGCCAAGGCCATCCTCCTCGTTCCGGTGGAAGGTGAGCTGGCCATTCTACCGCAACCAGGGGCAGGGTGAGGTGATGAGTGGGCAGTTTCACAGTCGTGAAGAGGAACGAGGAGGATCGCCAAGTGGTTAGAATCCTACAATGTTGTTGTATCATTACCACACCACGTGATTGGTTCTTGTTTACAGGATTCACGTATGTGCCTGAAACACTTAGCTTTAGAATTTTACATCGCCGTGGCATCTAAGGTGCTGAATTGAGTGTTTGCGTCGGGGAGGGACTTTGGCTTCACAACACACTCTGGCTTCAACGGTATCACTGTCGGGAATTGGGTTGCACACCGGGGTAAACGTCTACTTGCGGCTTTGCCCCGCTCCCGCCAACACCGGAATCGTTTTCAAGCGAACCGACCTTGACGGCTTCACGATTGAGGCGCATTCCCGCCACGTTGCCCGCGTGAGCTACGCCACGAGCCTGATGAAGAAAGGCGTGCTGATTTCGACCACCGAGCACTTGCTATCGGCGCTCGCGGGACTGCAGGTCGACAACGCCATCGTCGAAATCGACAACCTGGAGCTGCCCATCGTGGATGGCAGTGCCTTGCCGTTCGTAAAGTTGATCCGTGAGGCGGGCTTACGCGCGCAACGCGCCCGGCGCATCTACGCAAAGGTTTTGAAGTCTGTAGAGGTGGTGGAAGGGGTCAAACGGATTGCTATCCATCCCGCGGAGACCCTGCGGATCAGTTACTCGATTGCCTTTCCCCATCCCGTGATCGGCGCGCAATTGCTGGAGTTCACTCCTGGCGCCGGCAAGTACGAAACCGAGATCGCGCCGGCCCGAACCTTTGGCTTTCTGAATGAGGTCGAAATGCTGCTCAAGAGCGGGCTCGTCAAGGGCGGCTCACTTGAGAATGTCGTGGTTCTGGATCGCGAACGCGTCATGAACCCCGAAGGCCTGCGCTTCCCCGATGAATTCTGCCGCCACAAGGTTCTGGATCTGATCGGGGATTTTTCCCTGCTGGGGCATCCCCTGATCGGTCACGTGGTTGCCGACCGGGCTGGCCACGCCATGCATGCCCAATTGGTCTCCCAGCTACTGCGTCAAAAGGATTGCTGGACCCTGACGACCAGCACCGAGGCGGGTTCGAAGGTTCCCATCCCCACAGGGGCCGAACTTGCCGCGAGCAGTGCCCAGGCATAATCAAGTCGAGACGGGCGGTTGGTCATATTGCGCGTTGTGTTGCGTCAAAAACACCTCACCTCAGGTCTCGCAAGTCCCTCCGCTAAGCCGCAATTGGCCCCGTAGAACAGTGGCATGCCATTTGCTATACTCACCCCCGGGCCAGCGAGGTGTGCGGCTCCAGGGCTTGCGGGGAAACCTGCCAAAAGCCTGAGCCGGTTTTCATGCTGCCGTCTGAGGGGGCATTATGAGCGTCGTGGAAACAGAAAAGGAACTTAGTGTCTATGAGTCAATGGCGGCCAGGTTCGACGTGGCGGCCCGCAAACTGAACCTCGAGGAAGGTCTGTTGCGCTACCTCCGCACACCCAACCGTGAGATCATCGTTCACATCCCGGTCGCCATGGACAACGGCAAGCTGGAGGTTTTCGACGGCTACCGCGTGCAGCACAGCATCGCACGCGGACCGTGCAAAGGGGGAGTCCGCTATTCCCCGGACGTCACCCTGGACGAGATTCGCGGGCTCGCGGCCGAGATGACTTGGAAGTGCGCGGTGGTCAATATCCCCTTTGGGGGCGCCAAGGGCGGGGTCGTGTGCGACCCTTCCAAGCTCTCCATGGGTGAGCTGGAGCGCATCACGCGGCGGTACACGGCGGAGATTCTGGACTACATCGGCCCGGAGCGTGACGTCCCCGCGCCGGATATGAACACCGATGAGCAGACCATGGCCTGGATCATGGACACGTACTCCATGCACGTCCGCCACACGGTCACGGCCAGCGTGACCGGCAAGCCACTCGACCTGGGCGGCTCAGCCGGGCGCCGCGAGGCGACCGGGCGCGGCTGCATGATCGTCTGTGACCAGGCCCTGAAGCGCTTCGGATGGCGGCGGGAAGCCACGCGCGTGATCGTCCAGGGCTTTGGCAACGTCGGCTCGCAGGCTGCGCGCCTGATGCACGAAGCGGGTTACAAGGTCATTGGGGTCGCCGACATATGCGGAGGGGTCCTCAACCTCCAAGGTCTCGACATCCCCAAACTGCTCGACCACATGAAGGAAGCTAAGACCGTCAAGGGCTTTGCGCGGGGAGAAAGCATTAGCAGTCAGGAAATCCTAGAACAGGATTGCGATGTCCTCCTGCCCGCTGCCACCGAGAGCGTCATCAATAGCAAGAATGCCGATAAAGTGAAGGCGCGAATCCTGGTGGAAGGCGCCAACAGCCCCACTACGCCTCCTGCCGATGACATCCTGTTTGAGCGGGGCGTGTTTGTGATTCCCGATATCTTGGCGAACGCCGGCGGCGTGACGGTTTCTTACTTCGAGTGGGTCCAGGACCGGCAGGGCTACTTCTGGCCGGAGGGCATGGTCAACGACCGCCTGAAACAGATCATGGTCTCCGCCTTCAGCGACGTGGTAGGCTACGGCGAGAAGCACAACGTCAATAACCGCATCGCCGCCTACATGCTGGCCATCGACCGCGTGGCCTTCTCGATCAAGCTGCGCGGGATTTACGCGTAGCGCGGTCCTGCGAGGCGGCGTCAAGCTAGCTTATCCTGCGCCTCTGTCTAGGCGCTCTTCCTCGGATGTTCTTGCATGTAGGCGCGGAGCAGAGCATTAATGCGGGTTTGATAGCCTGGCCCCTGTCTCCTATACCATTCGAGCACATCGCTATCGATCCGTATCGTGAGTTGCCTTTTCCGTGCCACAGGCTTCAGCCCCCGACGCACGACGGCGCGGGCAAACATCTCCGGCGTCAATTCCGGGGTATCAGAAAAATCGATTTTCTGGTCCTGCAGCGCGTCGACTCGCTCCCAATCAGTCCGCGATTTCCTTGAAGTAGTTGGCTTCTTCATTCTTCGTCGCCTTTCGAACCGAAATGATTCGGATCACTTCATGGGTCTCGGCATGCGCGATGACGACCACGCGGCCGCTGAGCAAACCCAGGGTGATGAACCGGGGTTCGCCGTAATCAAACCGGTCATCCAGGATAGTGACACGTTTTACCGGCAAACACCCTTTCGATGCCAATGAAGTCGATTCCGTGCTTCTGAATGTTGGATCGCCGTTTGGCTTCATCCCATTCATACCGCATCGAGATAGTGTAGCTACATTCTGTAGTTACGTCAAGCCCGAACTTTCCCGCGGGCAACCTGCGGCTAGATCGTGTCTAGGGCGACGCGGATAGAACCAGTCCTGGCCGGTTCCGCCGAGCGGCACGAAACCGTCGGCGGCGGGCCCTCCCAAGCCCTGGGGGCGTCGGAGGGCGAGCCCCGTACCATCTGGTAGCGGGGCGAGCCGGATTTATTTACGTTGCAGCGCCAACGAATTCCCGGACACCAACCTAAACACCGGAGCTGGCGGCGTGCTTGGCGGCGAGGATTTGGCGGCTGACTTCCTGCGCGACGTATGCCTCACCGCAGTTTGCGCACACTTCTGCTGGGACGGCCTCGAAGACCCGTGTCGTGGTTTCGCGTTCGAGCGTGACGGCAGTGCGGCCGGGGCGGGTCTCCCCACCTTTACAGATGACTCACTTCACGTCCTTCTCCTCCTGAAATCTGCCTCCCAGAGTTCGGGGTCCGGTTCGTTGACGGTAATCACCACGAGTTCATGCTCGCTCAAGTTGTGCGCCACAACAAGGTGCCCAGCTTCTCCCCAGGGTTGACAAAGAAAGGTGGAGAAAGGACAATCGCCTTGCCATCGAATCAAACCTCTTGGGAACAAGGCGGGGAGAAGAGCCGGCAGGCGATGCCAGATTTCGATCCTGAAGAAGAACGCCGGAATCTCTGCGCCGACATTCCTCCGAAGCACGAACCCATTTTCTTGAGGCTGTCGAGGCGAGGAACATGGGGGAGGATCAGTGAGCAGAAAGGCAGGCTCGACGTTGCGGATTCATTACCTCCAGCACGTCCCCTTTGAAAGACCAGCCGGAATCGCCACCTGGGCTCACCGGCAAGGACACACCTTCACAGGTTGCCGGCTCGATCGTGGGCAGCCTCTCCCTTCGCTCGCTGATTTCGACTGGCTGGTCATCATGGGCGGACCGATGAGCGAGCACGACGAAGGCGTTTACCCTTGGCTTGCCGGTGAGAAGAAGCTGATCGAACGCGCCATAAGGGCACGCAAGCGAGTCCTGGGCGTCTGCCTGGGCGCACAGCTCCTGGCGGATGTATTGGGAGCGAAAGTTTATCAGAACCGGCACAAGGAAATCGGTTGGTTCCCTGTGCACCTCACTCCTCAAGCGACGTCCTCGAGTGTGTTAGCAGGCTTCCCAGAACCGTTTCCCGCCTTCCACTGGCACGGGGAAACCTTTGAGATTCCCGCTGGCGCGCTACACTTGGCCAGAAATGAAGCATGTGAGAATCAAGCCTTCGAATACGGCGGAACAGCGCTTGGGGTGCAATTCCATCTGGAGGTTACGCCGAGCGTCGTCCAGGCATTAATCCAAAACTGCCGAGCTGACATCGGCTCGGGCCGATATCAGCAGCCCCCTGATCAGATACTGGCTTGCTGGAAGGAGTTTGGTATCATTAGGCAGCTCCTGTATAGAATGCTCGACCGGCTTGCCGTGTCTCGAAGCTGAGGGCTGGCCGCGCAGACGTTCTCATCGGAAGGCAACTCACGCGAGAAAACTGAAGGAGAAAAAGCATGGCAGATATCGAGGGCGCGAAAGATACCAAGGACTTCTACCTGGATGTTCCGTTCGAGAACAAGGCCTTTTTCCTGCGGGGTTCCGGCGCACTGGATTGGGGAATGCAGAACCGGCTGGCCCGCATCTTTAATCCTGCCTCCGGCCGCACCGTGATGTTGGCCATCGACCATGGATACTTCCAGGGCCCCACGACGGGTTTGGAGCGGGTGGACGTGAACATCCTTCCCCTCCTTCCCTACACCAACGCTTTGATGCTGACGCGCGGCATCTTGCGAACGACTATTCCCTCGACTTTTTCCCAGGGGATTGTGTTGCGGGCAAGTGGCGGGCCCAGCATCCTCAAGGAACTCTCCAACGAACAAATCGCGCTGGACATCGATGATGCGGCCCGGCTCAATGCTTGCGCGGTGGCCGTGCAGGTTTTCATCGGCGGCGAGTTCGAGACGCAATCGATTCACAATCTGACCCGCCTGGTGGACGCGGGCCTGCGCTGTGGAATTGCCACGCTGGGCGTGACCGCGGTCGGCAAGGCCATGGTACGCGACGCCAAGTACTTCCGCCTGGCCTGCCGCATCTCGGCCGAACTGGGGGCGCAGGTCGTGAAGACCTATTACGTGCCGGAAGGCTTCGAGACGATCACCGCCTCCTGCCCGGTGCCGGTAGTGATGGCCGGCGGCAAGAAGCTGCCCGAACTCGAGGCGCTGACCATGGCTTACCGCGCGGTCAGTGAGGGCGCCGCGGGCGTGGATATGGGCCGGAACATTTTCCAGGCTGACGCGCCTGTCGCCATGATCAAGGCGGTAGGCAAAGTTGTTCACGAACTCCTGAAGCCTGAGCACGCCTACGACCTGTATCAGACGCTCAAGCACGAGAAGCGTGAAGTCGTCGCGAAGTAGGAGGCGGGCAGCATGGTAAACTCCTCAGCTCTCAAACTCCTGCGCGACGCGGCGCCGACGATCAGCGTCGGAATGCTCACGGCCAATCTGCTCTCCCTGGGATCGGAGATCTCCCTGCTGGAGAAGACAGGCGTCAAGCTCGTGCACGTGGACGTCATGGATGGTTGCTTTTGCCCCATGATGACGGTGGGACCACCGCTCATCAAGGCGATTAAGACTTCCCTGCTCAAGGACGTCCACCTGATGATCGAGGAGCCGCTGGAGAAAGTCGCTGATTACGTCGCCGCCGGCGCGGACATCATCACGATTCATCCCGAGGCCTGCTCGCACGTGCATCGAGTTCTGCAAAAGTCGCGGACCTTCACGAACGTGAACGATGCGGAAAGGGGAATCGTGCGCGGCGTAGCGCTGAATCCCGGGACGCCGGTGGAAGCTCTCGAACCGCTTCTCGACGAAGTCGAGCTCGTCGTGCTCCTCGCCGTGAACCCGGGGTGGGGAGGGCAGAAATATATTCCCTCCACAACAGGCCGCATCGCCCGGGCCCACCGAATGATTGCGGATTCTGGCAAGGAGATCATCCTGGGCGTAGACGGCGGCATCACGAAAGAAAATATCGCGGAGGTCGCAGCGACCGGCGCCGACCTGATCGTGACCGGTAGCGCGGTGTTCGATGGCAAGACGCCAGAGGCCAACGCGCGCTTCATGCTGGAGGCGGTGACGAGGGCGAGGTAGCATCAGCCGACCTGTCGGAATTTTACGGCTGCTTGCGCCGCCGAGACGGCAGCGCTTCGGCGCCAGCAGCGAGGCCCGGTCCGCTTCATCCATCAATTCTCATTTCAGGATCATTCTGGGTTTCCATGAAAAATCGTTGGTCCGATACAGACGCCAGTCAGTTCGTAGGTCGATACGCCGCCCAATGGGGAGAAGACTTGGCTTTGCGTACATACACCAGCCGCCTCCTCGGAGGCGACGAGGGACTCGTCCTGCACGGCGGGGGGAACACATCCGTAAAAGGGAATCATCGGAACATCCTTGGCCAGGAAGTATCTGCCCTTTTCATGAAGGCTTCAGGGTTTGATATGGCCACCATCGAACCCGATGGCCACATCCCGCTCGACCTCGCGTATTTGAAACGCCTGTGTGCTCTGCCGGACCTTTCGGATGAGGCGATGGTCGGCGAGTTCCAATTGCATCGCTTGGCTCAGGGCGCGGCCGCACCCTCCATCGAGACCTTGTCGCACGTTTTCCTGCCCGCCAAATTCATCGATCACACGCACGCTGACGCCATCCTGGCGCTGACCAACCAACCGCATGGCGAGAGGTTGGTCCTCGAGGCGTTGGGCGACGGCGTGGTACTGGTCGATTACCTCAAGCCAGGATTCAAGCTGGCCAAGGCCGTGGCGGCTGCCTATGATACCCACCCTGGATGCCGCGCCATGGTCTGGGTGCGGCACGGAATCGTGACCTGGGGCGCGACGGTACGTGAGTCCTACGAGGCCATGATTAATCTGGTCACGCGCGCAGAAGAGTTCGCAGCGCGTCGCGCGGCAAAACCGCTCGTGGTGGTGGTTCGAACGTCTCCCGCCGATGCGGAGAAGCGGTTGGTCACAGCCGCGCCGGTGGTTCGTGGCCTGTTGGCGCAGCCGAGCGGCGACCCTGACAGGCCTTACGACCGCGTGGTCCTGCAAACGTTGGTCAGCCAGGAGGTCCTGGATTTTCTCGGCTCAGATCGAGGCAAGGGACTGGCCTTGACACCCACGCTGACCTCCGACCATCTGATCCGCACCAAGGCGCTTCCTCTCTGGGTCGATAACCCTGAATACAGCGACCCGGCGAAACTGCGCACGCAGGTTTCGAAGGCGCTGGAAGCCTATGCGGCTGAGTACCGAGCTTATCTCGAAAGACACGCGGCGCTGATGCCTGCGGGCATGAAGCCCTTCGATCCCCTGCCGCGCGTGGTCCTCCTGCCCGGCCTGGGAGCTTTGTGCGCCGGCAAGGATGTGCGCGCGGCGCGAATTGCGCGCGATATCACCGCGCATACGCTGGCAGCAAAGGCCAGGATCGCGGCGATGGGAACTTACCAAGGGCTCGAGGAGCAGCACCTCTTCGAGGTGGAATATTTCACCCTGCAGCACGCCAAACTCCGAACTGATGAGCCGCCGCTAGGACGCGAGGTGGCGATTGTAACCGGTGCCGCGGGCGCCATCGGTTCGGCAATCGCTGAAGGACTTCTGGAGCAAGGATGCCACGTAGCGCTCACCGACCTGCCCGGCAGCGCGCTCGACAGCCTGGGCGAAGAACTTAAGACGCGGCGCGGCGAGCGCGTGCTCTGCGTTCCACTGGATGTAACCGATCCCGCTTCCGTGGCGCAGGGTTTCAACGCGGTGATCAAAACTTGGGGAGGCATTGACCTGGTGATCGTCAACGCCGGCGTTGCCATGGTCTCGTCCCTGGAGCTGATGGACCTGCAGGCTTTCCAGCGTCTCGAGCGTGTCAACACCGAAGGAACACTCCTGCTGCTGCGCGAAGCCGCCCGCCACTTTAGATTGCAGGGGACCGGCGGCGACATCGTGCTGGTTTCCACCAAGAACGTCTTCGCCCCGGGCGCAAAATTCGGCGCCTACAGCGCCACCAAGGCCGCTGCACATCAACTAGCGCGCATTGCCAGCCAGGAAATGGCGGAGCTGGGTGTGCGGGTTAACATGGTCGCTCCAGACGCCGTCTTCTCATATGGAAGTCGCCGGTCCGGCCTGTGGGCGGAAGTCGGCCCCGACCGGATGCGCGCTCGCGGCCTGGATGAGAAGGGCCTGGAAGAGTATTACCGGCAGCGAAACCTGCTCAAAGCCACGGTCACCGCCCAGCACGTCGCCAGAGCCGTACTCTTCTTCGCTACACGTCAGACTCCCACCACCGGCGCGACCATTCCCGTGGACGGCGGCCTGCCTGACTCGACGCCAAGATGAGGTGCCCACATGACTTCCAGCCTTCCTGACTTTCACCCCATCGGCATATCTCAAATCTTGGACCTGAGGCGCCTTCTGCCCCTGTTTCTCTGCCTGCTATTGATCGTCGTCCCGGCCTCGGCTGCGGTCACGCCGCAAAAGACGCGAGTCATGGTCCTGACCGACATCGGCAACGAGCCGGACGATGCCATGTCAATGATCCGTTTTCTGCTTTACGCGAACGAGTTTGACGTCGAGGGGATTGTGGCCACGACCTCGATTTGGCAACCGAAGTTGGTCCAGCCTCAATTGATCCGCGAGCGGGTGGAGGCATACGGAAAGGTCAGAAACAACCTGCTGGTGCACGCGCCCGGCTACCCCGAGGCCGCCGACCTCCTGGCTCGGATCAAGTCCGGCCGGGCCGAGTACGGCCTGGCGGCCGTGGGTGAGGGAAAGGACACGGAGGCATCCAAGTGGATAATCTCGGTAGTGGACAAGCCCGACCCTCGGCCCGTTTGGGTCCCGGTCTGGGGCGGCGCGGTTGATCTGGCCCAGGCGCTCTGGAAAGTAAAAAGAACCCGATCCCCGGTCGCTGTGGATGCTTTCGTCAAGAAACTGCGGGTCTACAGCATCTCCGACCAGGATGATACCGGGGCCTGGATGCGGGCAACCTTCCCCGGTCTGTTTTATATTTGCAGCATTCACGCGTTCGGCCGCTATGCGCGGGCCACCTGGAACGGGATTTCGGGGGAACGGTTGAATGGGTTTAAGGGTCCGGACTTCTCGTTGGTGAGCAACGAATGGCTCGACGAACACATCCGCAAGTACGGACCAATGGGGGCGCTCTATCCTCGCTTTGAGTACATCATGGAAGGTGACACGCCGAGCTTCTTACATCTGATCCCGAACGGCCTGGGAGTTCCCGAGGAACCGAGCTACGGCAGTTGGGGCGGGCGCTACGAAAAGGCTTCAGAATTTGGGGGTCTCTACACCGATACGCTCGATACGGTTCGTGGTGCGGACGGCGAAATGTATACGACAAACCAAGCTACAGTCTGGCGGTGGCGCGAGGCATACCAGAACGATTTTGCCGGCCGGATGCTTTGGACGGTCCGTAGCTCCTATAAGGAGGCGAACCATAATCCTATCGTGGTCCTGAACGGGAAGGAAGGCAAGGATCCGGTTGAGATCACCGTCAAGGCTGGTGAAACCGCCAAGCTCAGTGCGGCGGGAACGAGGGATCCTGACGCAGATAGCCTCACTTATGAGTGGTTCCAATATAATGAAGTGGGTGGCTTGTCTCCTCCCAACATCCAACTCAGCAGCGCGTCGGGAACCGAGACCAGCTTCGAGGTGCCGGCCGGTCGTCCAGGGCGGTTAGGCACACTCCCCTTCTGGGACCGGACCATTCACGTAATCCTCGTAGTGAAGGACAACGGTACGCCGAGCCTTTACGCCTATCGCCGGGCGATTGTAAAGGTCGCACCCAAGCAGCCACGGTCAGAGACCTATTGAGAGCAGATTGCCCCGGGGCGGCTTAATTCTGGAGCTCCACCATTAGTTGTCAGTTCTCAGCAGAACCTTCTGCACACAACAGGTACGTAGTGCAGAGGTGGGGCTGAAGCGTTTTCCCTCCCGCGACCCATCCGGCTTGAAGGGTGCGGGCTGGCTTCGTCAATCCCTCTCCGCAATCCGGCCACTGAATGCTACAATCCTTCCGAATGGCCAGCACGCCCAAGGAGCCAACGCGCGTCATTGGAATCGACCCGGGCTTGAATGTGACCGGGTACGGCGTGGTCGAAAGCCACGGAAGCGAAGTCAGACTGGTTGAAGCGGGTGTGATCCGGTTGCCGCCCAGCCGCGGCGGAAACCTTCCCGCGCGCCTGGAATCGCTCTTCAATGAGCTTCGGCAAGTGATGAAGGAATTCAATCCGCAGGCCATGTGCCTGGAGGAAGTCTACAGCCATGCGGATTACCCGCGGACGGCGATCCTGATGGGCCACGCGCGCGGGGTCATTTGCCTGGCGGCGCAGCTGGCAGGAATCCCAGTGCTGAGCTTTTCGGCCAAGCGAGTTAAGCAGTCGGTGACGGGCAATGGCAATGCCTCCAAGCTCCAGGTGCAGCGCGCGGTCCAGCATTTCTTTTCGCTCGACCGAACGCCTCACCCGCCTGATGTGGCTGACGCTCTCGCCGTGGCGCTGTGCTACCTGAACGCGAGGCGCCTCGCGGCGAATGGCGCGAAGGCGGCGCATCGCTAGGGGCGTATGGCCATGCGCCCCTACGTGGGACCATGCACGATCTGAGAGAAACTTGGCAGGAGGAAGCAAACCCTGATCTCCGAAATAACCGGTGAAGTTCTTTACGACCGCATTCAACGCCACTCGCTTCTGGTTCGAGTGCAGGCGCTCTGCTACGAGATTTTCGTACCCTCGGGGATCGCCTCTCGTCTCCGGACCACGCCGGAAGCCGAGCGCCATAACCCCCAGACTTTCTACACGATTTACTACATTGATGGCGGGTTGGGTGGCGGCCACCTGACGCCCAAGCTGGTCGGGTTTCTCGACCCACTCGACCGGGAGTTCTTCGAAACCTTCACAACCGTGCCGGGCGTGGGTTTCATGCGGGCGTTGAAATGCCTGGTCCGGCCGCTGAATGAAATTGCCCTGGCCATCGAACGCGGTGACACAGCTTTCCTGAAAGAACTCCCGTTTATCGGCGCCAAGACCTCGGAGAGGATCATTACCGAACTGCGTGGCAAAATGGCCAAGTTCGCTCTGGCCCGCACCGAGGAACCTCTCTCCGTCGAGCAGGAATCCACCTCGGAGCTGAAACAGGAAGCCCTGCAGGTGCTCGAACAACTGGAGTATTCGCGCGCTGAGGCGCTACGGATCGCAGAGGAGATTTTCTCCCGGAACAAGCATCTGAAGACCACCGAGGAATTTCTGCGCAAAGTCTTTGAACAGTTGCACCCAGGGAACAAGAGTTAAAGGCCTGCCTGCGCACGCAGGTCGAGAGTCGAAAGTCAAAAGTCCAAAAAGCAGAGGCTCAGCAATTCCCTGTCACCTGTTCCCTGTAACCTATAACCTGGCTTCGTATGCCCAGAGAACGTTTGGTTTCACCAGAACTGATCTCGAAAGAGGAAGAGAACTTCAATCGCAGCCTTCGTCCTCCCACGCTCCATGAGTATGTCGGGCAGAGGAAGGTTGTGGAAAAGCTCTCCATCGCCTTGCAGGCGGCGCGCCAGCGAGGCGAATCCCTCGAACACGTGCTGTTTTATGGGCCGCCCGGTCTGGGCAAGACCACCTTGGCGTACATCATTGCCCACGCCATGGGATCGAAGATCACGACGACTTCGGGTCCGGCGCTGGAGCGGACCGGCGACCTGATGGGCATCCTCACCAATCTCGGCGAGGGCGACATCCTCTTCATCGACGAGATTCATCGGCTGCCCGCCAACATCGAGGAGTTTCTGTATCCGGCGATGGAAGACTTCAAGGTGGATTTTGTGGTGGACAAGGGGATGTTCGCCAGGACCATCAATGTCCCCCTCAAGAAGTTCACCATGGTGGGCGCTACGACGCGCGCCGGGAGCCTTTCCGCGCCACTTCGAAACCGCTTCGGGCTCTTCTATCACTTGGAGTTCTACACGGTGGAGGATCTTCGCCAGATCGTCCAGCGCTCCGCGCGTATTCTCAGCGCTCAGGTTGATGAAGCGGGGGCCACGGAAATCGCCCGTCGCGCGCGCGGCACGCCGAGGATTGCCAATCGTCTCCTGCGGCGCGTGCGCGACTATGCAGAAGTAAAGGCGAAGGGTGAGATTAACACCGGAGTCGCGGGCGAGGCCCTGAAGCTGGAAGGGGTTGATGATCAGGGTCTGGACGATCTCGATCGAAACTTCCTCTCCACGATCATTCGCATATACAACGGCGGCCCCGTTGGCGTTGAAGCCCTCGCAGCGACGCTCAATGAAGAAGTGGATACGCTGGTGGACATGGTGGAGCCGTACCTGCTGCAGCAAGGTTTCATCGGTCGCACCAAGTCCGGCCGCAAGGCCAACGAACCGGCCTACCGGCATTTGAATTTGCCCTTGCCCAGAAGCGCGCCAGGGCCCCTCTTTGATTGAGGCGCTCCGGCTGGCCGACAGTGGCTGCAATGTTACCTGACTCGGATCTTACCGCGCCCCGCGCAACGCCCGCATGGCGTGACCTCAAACAGGTCTTCCTCTCCCTCGGATCAAACCTCGGCGATCGAGTGGCGAACATCCGGAAAACTGTAGAGGAACTTGACCGGGTCAGGGTCAAGGTTCGACGGGTTTCGTCATTCTACAAAACCGAACCGGTCGACTTCAGCCCGCAGGCGTGGTTCCTGAATTGTGTGGTGGAAGCGGCGACGGAACTGATGCCGTTACAGCTTCTCAAGGCTGTCAAATCAGTGGAACGCGCCGTAGGGCGCCGACCCGGCGGCACCAGTCGCCCCCGACCGATTGACATTGACATCCTGCTTTACGAGAATGTGGTGGTCCGTTCCTCGGTCTTGACGATTCCGCACGAGCGTATGAGCGAAAGACGGTTCGTGCTTGTCCCGCTGCGTGAATTAGCCCCTGCGGCGCGTCACCCGGTGACCAAGCGAACCGTCCTCGAAATGCTCCAGGACTCAAAGGACCTTAGTCGGGTAGTTCGATTCAAACTCGAGGGATGAGCGCAGGCGACACCCTCACGGAGTCTGCAACGAGGGCCGGGATGCCTTGCGGCCTCACCTCATGCTCGCCATGACAAGGCAAATTGGATTGCGAATACCTGGACGGCGAGCTTATGCCGCCCGCTCGAGGTAATCGGTGTCTGAGCCCCAGGCGTACGAGCCCTTGCACTTCGTCGCTGTTGAAGGTCCAATTCGGGTCGGCAAGACCAGTCTCGCCGACATCCTCGCTGACCGACTCCACGCTGCTCGGATCCGCGACGTTGAGGATAACCCCTTCCTGGAAGCGTTCTATCACGACCAGCCCGGAGCGGCTTTCCGAGCCCAGTTCCACTTCCTTTTGCAGCGGTTCAAACAGTTGCGCTCACTCGACCTCGCGGCTCGTCCAGATCGGGTGATCATCAGCGATTACCTCTTTGAAAAGGACAAGATCTTCGCTTACCTGAATCTAAATGATGCTGAGCTTAATATCTACGATCAATACTACGAAATATTCGCCGAACAAATCCCTATTCCGGATCTGGTGATATACTTACAAGCGAAGCCGGAAGCGCTGAAGAAACGGATCGGGAAGAAGAATGTGCCGTTTGAACACCGCATCTCCGAGGACTACCTGGATGCCGTGGTCAACGCGTACGAGCACTTCTTCTTCCATTACAAGTCCAGTGACTTGCTGGTGATCGAAACGTCCGAGATCGATTTTGTCGACCGGAACGAGGATTTGCAGCAGCTCTTGCGCCGATTGAGCCAGCCAGTCAGAGGCACTCAGTACTTCCTGCCGCTTGGATCTGCATCTGCGGACTGAGACGGTCAAAGTTGGTGGCTCGCGCCAGGGCAAACGACGGAAGAGGTAGCGCGGGCAACAGAAGATTCGAAGAGTTTTGGACCCTCTCTGTCCAGGCTAGAGGAGGCCCTTACGGGCCCCCGGACGCTATCGGGCTAGCGCCGGAATGCCTTCCTGCGACCGGGAGGGTCTTCTATGTTGAACGCGCCCGCGGTGGTGGAAGTCCGGTTTATCCACTTCACAGGGGGACGTTCAAAATCTACATCGACGGGGTGAAGCCATGGACCAGAACTTCCAGGCCGTGAGCAAAGTGACCGTTCCAGTCATCCTCGACCGGAAATTGCGAGGAGAGAAGATTACCTGCCTGACTGCCTACGACTATCCGACCGCCCGGCTGGTAGACGAGGCGGGAATCGACATGATCCTCGTCGGAGACTCCCTTGCTCAAACCGTTTTGGGTTATAATTCAACAGTGCCCGTTACGGTTGAGGAGATGCTTCATCACTTACGGGCCGCGCGGCGGGGTATTCGGCGGGCATTGTTGATTGTGGATCTTCCCTATGGCGCCTATCATGTCAGCGACGAGCAAGCGCTGGCATGTTCGGTGCGTTTCCTCAAGGAGGGTGGTGCGGAGGCCGTCAAATTCGAGGGCGGCCGGAAACGCGCCGGACTCGTGCGGCGGCTCGTGGAAGCGGAAATCCCGGTGCTGGGCCACATCGGCTTGACGCCCCAGTCGATCCACACCATGGGCGGCTATCGCGTACAGGGTAGGACACTCGACTCAGCCAGCGAGCTTCTAGCCGATGCCGAGGCCCTGGAGGAAGCAGGGGCTTTTGCTGTCGTCCTGGAAGGTATTCCGCGCGAGCTTGCCGCCATCATCACTCGCCGCCTCAGAATCCCCACCATCGGGATCGGTGCCGGCCCCGATTGCGATGGGCAGGTGCTGGTTTTCCACGATCTGGTGGGTCTGAGCTTTGCACCGCGAGCCAAGTTCGTTCGCAGCTATGTGGACCTCGCAGAGACGTTGCGCCAGGCTTTCTTCAATTTTCGCACGGACGTGGCAGAAGGTCGCTATCCTGACGATCACGAGTCGTATCACTGGCCGGCCGCTCTGCGTGAGCAGTTTGAAAAGGAAATGAGTCGCCCAGCCTGAAGAGACCCCCTCCCGGCGTGCGCTGGCCTGCCGCCCAGTTCCCGCCTGTCTGACGTTCCAGGGCGGCATTCCCAGGCGGGCGTTGCCCTCAACTCCTCGACAATGAACGCGCCGCTGATTACTTCTGTTCAAGAACTGCAAACCTACACGCGTGAAGTGCAGTCACGCGGAAGGTCGCTGGGACTGGTGCCTACCATGGGAGCCTTGCACGAAGGCCACCTGAGTCTTGTGCGCCGGGCCAAACAACAGTGTGACGCGGTGCTGGTTTCCATCTTTGTAAACCCCGCACAGTTTGGTCCGGGAGAGGATTTCAATCGCTACCCACGAAGCCTGGAAAGGGACGCTGAGCTGCTCTGGTCTCTCAATGTGAATGCGATTTTCGCTCCTCCCGATGGGGAAATGTACCCCCCAGGGTTCGACACCTATGTCGAGCCGGGCAAGCTCGCCGTACCTTTCGAAGGAGCCTCACGGCCTGGACATCTCCGGGGTGTCGCCACGGTTGTCCTGAAACTGTTCAACCTTGTGCGGCCTGATGTCGCTTACTTCGGGCAGAAGGACTTTCAGCAGGTTCAGGTCATCCGCGGGCTTGTGCAGGACTTGAATCTGAGCGTGCGACTCGTCCTCTGCCCCATCGTTCGCGAGCCGGATGGTTTGGCGCTCAGTTCCCGCAACTCCCACCTCAGCCCCAAGGCGCGCCAAGCAGCCTTGGTCCTTCAGCGCTGCCTCCGACACGGGGAAACGCTGGTCCACGCGGGGGAAGTTGACGCGCCGACGCTACTGAAAGAAATGCGACAGGCCATCGACGCGGAGCCGCTGGCGAAGCTCGATTATCTGGCGCTCGTCAACCCCGCCAATCTCGAGCCCGTGGAGCGCGTGACGACTGGCACCGTGGCTCTTGTGGCGGCCCGAGTGGGAACTGTCCGCCTGATTGATAACCTGATTTTGGGCCCTCTGGGATCGAGCCCGGAATTCCTGCTTCAACAGGCCTTCGCTTCACAGCCCGTTATGCCTCTCGGCGCGCGAATTCCAGGCCTGGAAACAGAAGCCCTTCGCAGGCGGATTGAAAGCTGCCGGGATTGCGCGGCTATTTCCTCCGTGCAGATTCCCCCGCGCGAATTCCTTGCCAAGTATCTGAAGCGCGACTACCCCGACTTGAACCGGGTGCGTGTTGTCGTCATCGGGCGGGATGCGCCCATGAATCCGGACCACTACTTCTATTACCACCCGGAGGGACCGACGCGCTTCGCCCTGGAGCTTTACGAGTTGTTGGGGGTGAGCGGCTTTCAGGAATTCAAGGAAGGGTGTGTAGTCACCGACGCTCTTCGCTGCCATGTCCAGGCCACTCGCGTCTCCGAAAAGGCCCTGGCGTTTTGCGCACGGCACCTTTGTGAGGAGCTCAAACACTTCCCCAACCTGCAAACCATCGTGATTTTGGGGCAGGATGCTTACCTGCAATTCCAAAGGTATGTCCTCGGCCGTAGTCCCGGTGATTTCAAGCCCTTCGAAGAACTGCTCAAGCCGGAAGGCTGGGCAGAAGAGGAGGTCCACTTGCCCGCCGTGAAGGACCGACCTATCCACGTTTTCTACTGTTATCACCCGACCATGGGGTACATGCACAGTCCTTCGCTCGCTCGGTCACTCCAACTACGGTCCAAATGAACGGGCCGGCGAAACCCTTCAGGATTTCAGGACTGCCAGGACTTCCAGGACGTGGTCCTCCACCTTCACCTTGGGGAAAACATGTTGGATCTTCCCTTCCCGATCGATGATATAGGTGGTGCGCACAATTCCCATCGACTTTCGGCCGTAGAGATTCTTCTCCTGCCAGACCCCGTAAGCGCTGAGCATCTGGTGGGAAGTGTCGCCGGCCAAGGGAAAGTTCAGCCTGTACTTGTCTCTGAACTTTTGGAGTTCTTGAACGGTATCCCCACTCACGCCGAGTACCTTTGTGCCCAGCTTGTCCAGTTCTTTCTTGGCGTCACGGAACTGGTTCGCCTCGCTGGTTCAACCGGGCGTGTCAGCCTTGGGAAAGAAGAAGAGAACGAGACGGTTCCCTTGGAAGGTGTCCAGAGTGATCTTGTCGCCGGAATCAGACGGTAACGAAAAACCCGGCGCCTTGTCTCCAGCCTTGAGCATAAGCGACTCCTGTGGTGAGAGAAACAATCACCCGCGGGCCTCGAACACTCGGCCGCGGTCAGTCGAGCTCCTTTTTCAGCACATCTTGAACTAATTGAGGATTTGCCTGGCCGCGCGTGGCCTTCATAACCTGTCCAACAAACCAGCCCAGCGTGGCGGTTTTCCCTTTGCGGTATTGCTCCACTTGCTTGGGGTTTGCAGCAATCACCTCACGTGCCACGGCAGCAATCTTCTCCGTATCATTGATCTGCTGAAGTCCCTTTTCAGCTACGATCTGGTCCGGCCCTTTGCGGCTCATAATCATGTCTCGGAGGACGTCCTTCGCCATTGTGCCGGAGATGGTTTTCTGCCCAACCAGGGCCAAAAGCTTGGCGAAATCCGCCGAAGTAACAGGAAAGTCCGTGAACCCAACTTTGGCCTCTTCCAGCAAGAAGGAATACTCATTCAGCAGCCAGTTGGCCGCGAGCTTGGGTTCCGCGCCTCCTTTCACCACTTCCTCAAAGAACTCCGCCATGGTCTTCGTAACGGTGAGCAAGGCCGCATCCTGCTTGGGCAGGCCATGCGTTGTCGCAAAGCGTTCTTCACGGCTCTGCGGCAACTCCGGCAGTGACCGCCGCACTTCCTCCTTCCACTCGTCGGTGATCACCAAGGGGAGCAGGTCAGGCTCGGGGAAATACCGATAGTCATGGGCGAATTCCTTCGAGCGCATCCCATACGTCCGTTGCTCGCGGCTGTCCCAGAGACGCGTTTCTTGCTGGATCGATTCGCCGCTCTCCACCATCTCGATCTGCCGCT
>JBEKAK010000018.1:0-75379 GCA_050018275.1 Terriglobia bacterium
ATGCCCCTCACGACGGTAGTTTTGAGCTGCGCATCCCTGGTTTGCACGCTAGTCGCTTTTCACGAACCAATACGGAATGTGCGCATGCCCTCCGGTTGCCATCCTTGTGCATCGTCGCACAAGGAGCGAAAACCGTCATTGTGGGACAGGAGGTCTACGAGTACGACCCGTCGCGTATGCTCGTGTTCTCCGTTGCCCTACCAATTGCTGCCCAGATCACGCAGGCTAGCCATTCCGAGCCTTACCTGGCTCTAAGACTGGACCTCTACCCGCACAAGGTTGCCGAGCTCGTCTTGAAGGTGTATCCGCACGGCTTGTCTCCAGTTCAAGAGAGAAGCGCCGTGTATGTCACTCCGGTCGACGTGAGCATCGTCAATGCCGCCACGAGGTTAGTCGAGTGTCTAGCGCAGCCCGGGGACACTGAGCTACTCGCCCCACTTGTGGTCGATGAGATTCTGATCCGTCTGCTACGCGGCCCCATTGGTGTTCGCGTGGCTCAAATGGGCTTTGCAGAATCCAGCGTGTACAGAGTTGCGAAGGCGATTTCTTGGCTAGGCGCCAACTTCTCCCAACCCATGAAGGTCGAGGACTTGGCTGGGCTGGTGCACATGAGTGTTTCCTCTTTCCACGAGCACTTTAAGTCAGTCACTTCGATGAGCCCGCTGCATTACCAGAAGGTACTGCGCCTTCAAGAGGCGAGGCGTCTCATGTTGTCCACGATGATGGATGCGGGTACTGCGGGTCAGCGCGTGGGGTATCTAAGCGCTTCCCAGTTCAGCAGAGAATACAGCCGCTTCTTCGGGAATGCGCCGACCAAGGACATCGCCAGATTGCGTCAAGAAACTCGACCCTGGATTTGACCCGGTATCCTTGCCTTGCGCAAAGGCGACAGAAGACGAGGTGACGGCATGACAGCACTCGTCGGATGGGAGAACTTCTTCGTAATCGTCGGGTCGTCTGCCGGTGCCCTGATCGGTTTGCAGTTTGTTGTCATAAGCCTCATTGCCGATATGCCGATCGCACGAGGTCAAGCGCAGGCCGGCGACGCGTTTGCTACGCCGACAGTCGTTCATTTCGGAGCCGTGCTGCTGCTGTCAGCAATCCTAAGCGCTCCGTGGCATGGGTTCGCCACCGCCGCAGTTCTTTGGGGCTTAGTGGGCCTCAGTGGGATCGTGTACGAGATCATCGTGGCTCGGCGTATGCGAATGCAAATCGTATACACGCCTGAGTTTGAGGACTGGTTGTTTCATGTTCTGCTGCCCTTCGCCGCATATGCAACGCTGGCTATATATCGGCATTCGCGGCTCGCCACCATTTGCGCGACGCCCTGTTTGGCGTTGCAGCGGCGGCGCTGCTGCTGCTCTTCGTCGGCATTCATAACGCCTGGGATGCCGTCACGTACCATGTCTTTGTCAAGAAAGGGGGACAACAGGAGGCCGAGCGCCGCCCCAGTGAGTAGGTCATCGACAATCGCAAGCAGTAGCCGCGCCGCACTGCCGCGATCAATGAGATCCACGGATTCCTACTCGAGCGCGGCATTACGTTCGCCGCCAAGCCCGTCCACTTGCGCAACAACGTGCCGACACGATGCGGAGCGTCCTCATAATCTCCTCAGACAAGGGATTACAGCAGCGGCCGTGCGCACCTCTCAATGAATGGAGAGAACAGCCCCTCTCGACCCTATTCGGAAACACGACTCTTCGCGAAGCGAATTGTGTCCGAATGACGGCGCACTCGGAAACTATGATGAGTGGGTACTTCGCCGGGTTGGGAATGAAAAACGCCCGTACTGACATTGGGCAAACTGACCCGCTACCAAAGTGAGTTTGGCGTTGTGAATCATGAAATCCGGCCGACTGCCACCCTCGGGGCCGATGGCTCCTCCGGACCTAGCCAAGCCGGCCCAGGGGTCATGACGCGTCGAAGCCGCGCTGCAACCATTCAGCCTTCATGCGTTCGCATCCCCGGCTGATCTTCGGTCAGGGTGCGCGCGACTTCGAGGAAGCCCTGCGCGGCGGCGGAGAGGGCGGAATGGCGGCGATAGATCAGCCGGAGTTTGCGCTGGATGCGCAGCTCGCGGACGGGCACGGCGACGAACTCGTGCCGCGCCAGCTCTTCCTGGACGCACATGCGCGGAACGAAGGCGACGCCCATACCCATGCCGACGAATTTCTTGATGGTCTCGACCGTGGGCAGCTCGGCGGCGATCAGGAGGGGCGTATGGTAGCGGGCGAAGGTTTCGATGACGCGCTGCCGGTAAGGCGAAGAAATGTTATGCGCGATGAACTGCTCTTGCCCGAGCTCGCGAATGCTGACCCCACCGGAGCGGGCCAGACGATGGCTGCGCGGCACAATCAGGCAGAGTTCATCCACGCTCACCACGGCCGATTCCAGGTCCGGGTTCTGCGGGTTGAAGGACAGGACGCCCAGGTCGATTTCGTAGCGGAGCAGGGCGCTGGGAATCTCGCGCGAAAGGCTGCGCTTGACGGCCACCAGCACGCGCGGATGGCGCTCGCGGAAACGCTTGAGTACAGGGAGCAGGTAAAGCGCCGTGCTCTCATTGGCGCCGATGGTGACCTTGCCGCGCTCGAGCGCTCGCAATTCCGCCAGGGCCGAGCGGGCTTCCTGGCGGAGGTTCAGGACCTTCTTGGCATAGTCGTAGAAGAGACGGCCGGAGGCGGTGAGCACGCCGCTCTTGGTCGAGCGGTCGAGGAGCGGCTCACCGGCCCACTCCTCCAGGCGGCGGACCGCTTGGCTGACGGCTGGCTGGGTGCGCAGCAAGCGGGCGGCGGCGCGCGAGAAGCTCCTCTCCTCGACTACGGCGACGAAAGCCTCGATCTGGGTAATTTCCACGGAGACCTCTCAATGGGGGTCGAAAGTTGAAAGTCGAAAGCAAGTGGGATTTCCTTCAACTTTTGACTTTTGACCTTCGACCTGCTTCCTCAGGATTTGTCGCTCCGAACAGGCGTGGGGTAACTTTCCCCCCAAGCAATCATAAGGATAGCTTATGATATCAGAAAAATTATAAACTTGACTCGACCATCCGACCGGTCGGACAATGAGCCCATCGAATCCTCGGGTGATCGGGCCGGAGGGCCAAGGCGCGAGGGAAAGCGATCCCGGTCCCCGGCACGAGCGCGCGTGACCCAAACGATCACCTGGTGGCCGCTGGACATTCGCATGACCGACTGGAGGCGAAGATGCCTGACAAGCTCGTAGTTTTTGACACCACGCTGCGTGACGGCGAACAGTCTCCGGGCTGCAGCATGAACCTGGAGGAAAAGCTCGAGATGGCGCGGCAGCTCGAGCGTCTGGGTGTGGACATCCTGGAAGCGGGCTTCCCCATTGCGTCCCAGGGCGATTTTGAGGCGGTGAAGGCTATCGCGGCAGAGATCCGGCGGCCGATCGTCGCCGCCCTGGCGCGGGCCAATCAGCTTGATATCGACCGTGCCTGGGAAGCGCTCGATGGCGCCCAGCGGCCGCGCATCCACACGTTTCTTGCCACCTCGGACATCCACCTTCAGCACAAACTGCACAAGACACGCGAGGAAGTGCTGAAGATGATCAGTTGGGCCGTGGGCCACGCGAAATCCAAATGTCAGGATGTGGAGTTTTCTCCCGAAGACGCGGGGCGCACGGACCGTAGCTACCTGATCGAGTGCTGCCACGCCGCGGTGGAGGCCGGCGCCACCGTCCTGAACCTGCCCGACACGGTCGGCTATTGCATGGAGCCGGAATACGAACAGATGTTTCGCGACGTGCAGACGCGCGTGCCGGGTATGGACCACGTCATCCTGAGCACGCACACGCACGACGACCTGGGCATGGCGGTGGCGAACACCCTGGCGGGCATCCGCGGCGGCGCGCGCCAGGTGGAGTGCACCATTAATGGCATTGGCGAGCGCGCCGGCAATGCCGCGCTGGAAGAAATCGTGATGGCGGTTTACGTGCGCCGCGACGTGCTGCCCGTGTATACGGACATCCGCACTGAGGAGCTTTTCGCTTCCAGCCGGTTGCTTACCCGGCTGACGGGCGTGGCCGTACAGCGCAACAAGGCCATCGTGGGCCGCAATGCTTTCGCGCATGAGGCGGGGATTCACCAGGATGGCGTTCTCAAGAAAGCCATCACGTATGAGATTATTACTCCCCAGACTATAGGCATGCCGTCGAACTCCATCGTGCTGGGGAAACACTCCGGAAGGCACGCGCTGGCCAAGCGTTACGAGGAACTGGGCTATCAACTGGCAAAGCCCGAGCTCGAACGCGCCTACCAGCTCTTCTCGCAACTCGCGGACCGCAAGAAGAACATTTACGACGAAGACCTGATCGCCATCGTCGACGAGGGATTCCAGCACATTCCCGAGATGTTCTCGCTGAAGCTTTTCCAGAGCGTTTCCTCGAACGAAGGGCGTTCGACGGCGACCGTGGAGCTCGAAAAGGACGGGGAAGTGTTCCACGATTCGGCCACCGGAGACGGGCCGTGCGATGCCGCCTTCCGCGCTATCGACCGTATCACCGGCGTGCCGGGGACCATTGCGGACTTCTCCGTGCACACCGTGGGCCCGGGCACCGACGGCGTGGCGGAAGTCACCATTCGCGCGCGCTTCGAAGGGCGCGAGTTCACGGGAAAGTCCAGTAGCCACAGCGTGGTGGAAGCTGCGGCGCGCTCTTACTTGCAGGCTGCGAACAAGGCCGCGTATGAGTTGAAGCGGGCGGAAGAAGGAACGGCCGTAGGTTCCGGTTCCGTGCACGAGAACGAAGCCGTCGACCGGTTTTTCCCGGGAGGCTACTGAGTTCGACAGCGACGCTGTAGGAACGATGCGGGGTGCGAGATCGGCAGGAGAGGACCAAGTTTTCAGGGGGATGCATACTGCGGGCGGTTTGTCGCGGATCGCGTTACGGATACTTTGTCACCCTCCTTTCTTAGTCCTCTTGATTTAACCATCAGAAAATAAAGGACTTCTCCTTGGCCCCTCAAAGAATTGCACCTTAATTCTTCGTGTGCTGCTAACCTCAATAAAATCTTGTAATTTCCGGTCTCGGTCGTGTAAGATGTAGATAATTAAAGGTATGCAAAGCCTTAATCGGATTGCTGTACTTGCCGGCGATGGGATTGGGCCTGAGGTCACGGCCGAAGCCGTTAAAGTCCTTAAGGCGGTTGAGGAAATAGTCGGCCCCAGCTTCCGGTTCCAGAGTGGATTGATAGGCGGCTGCGCGCTCGACCAAACTGCATCTCCGCTTCCCGCCGAAACGATTTCCATCTGCAACAACTCTCACGCGGTGCTGTTGGGAGCGGTGGGTGGGCCGCAATGGGATTCGAAGCGTCCCGAGTTGCGTCCTGAGCAGGGCCTGCTGCAATTGCGCCAGCGCCTGGGGCTTTACGTGAACTTGCGGCCCGTGAGGGTGATCGACTCGCTGGCGGGCATTTCCGCGCTGAAAGCGGACCGCGTACGGGGAACGGACTTGGTGATCGTGCGCGAGTTGATGGGTGGTATCTATTTTGGCAATCCGCGCGGCATCTTTGCCAAGAACGGCGAGCGCCTGGGCGTGAACACGGAAATCTATCGCGAGCACGAAGTGGAGCGCGTGGCGCACCGCGCCTTCCAACTGGCACGCCTCCGCCGGCGCAAGGTGACGTCGGTGGACAAAGCCAACGTGCTGGAATCGTCACGGCTCTGGCGGGAAGTGGTGACGCGCATCGCCCGGTCGTATCCCGACGTCGAACTCCGACACCTTTACGTCGACAACTGCGCGATGCAGTTGATTGACAAGCCCACCAGCTTCGACGTGGTCCTGACCAACAACATGTTCGGCGACATCCTGAGTGATGAAGCGGCCATGCTGACCGGCTCGATCGGCCTGCTGCCTTCCGCGAGTCTGGGCGAGCACTCGGCGCTCTATGAGCCGATCCACGGCTCGGCGCCCGACATTGCGGGTCGCAATCGCGCCAATCCCATCGCGTCGATCGCCTCGGCGGCGCTGATGCTGCGCTACTCGCTGCGCATGGAAACGGCCGCCGCGGCCATCGAGGAGGCCATCGAGAAGGTCTTGAAGCGCGGTGTGCGCACCGCGGAGCTCCCCGGGAAAAAGCGCTCGGTCACGACCACGCGCATGGGCGACCTGATCGCCGAGACCACGCAGAAAACCCTGAAATCGGCTCACTCCCGCAAGCGGTAACGCCCGCCACCGGCTGCGCGGTCACGATTCCCCACCAGATCCCCCGCTGGAGTTCTGGGGCTGTCTTGCCCTTTCAATGGCTCAATCACCTGATCTTCAATTGTGGATTGCCTTCGCGAACTGATTCCGGAATAATGCCGGGCGGAGGATTGGCTTGTCCTTACGGACTGGAATCGTCATTTTCGTTGTGGGGTTGTTCATGACATCGCCAACGAACGGCGAGGGAATCCCTCCCTCGGCCGGGCCATCATCGGAGCGGAAACAAGAGGTTCTGCGCGGCGCAGACTTGGTTTTAATGCACGGCAAGATCTGGACGGGCGAGCCCGCGTCGCCGTCGGGAACGAAGCCCGTGAAATTCGCCGAGGCTGTGGCGATGGCGAATGGCCGCCCTGCCTGCGCAGGCAGGATCCTGGCGGTGGGCAGCGACGCGCAGATTCAGGGTTACGTCGGCCCGGGCACGAAAGTGGTAGACCTCCAGGGTCGGCTCGCAGTGCCGGGGCTGATTGACAGCCACGCACACTTTGTCGGCGGGGGCTTTCAGCTCCTGGAGATCGACCTGAAGAATGCACGCAGCGAGGAAGAATTCACCCGCCGCATCGGTGAGCAGGCGAAGACGCTCGCGCCGGGTCGTTGGCTGCTCGGCGGCGATTGGGACGAGCAGGCGTGGGCGTCGGCAAAGCTGCCGACACGTGGGATGATCGATGCCGTCACCGAGAAGAACCCGGTCTTTCTCAGCCGTTATGATGGGCATGCCGCGTTGGCGAATTCCTTGGCTCTGAAGTTGGCCGGAGTGACCCGGGCGACGCCGGACCCGGTGGGCGGGGTCATCGTGCGTAATGCGAAGACGGGCGAGCCCACGGGAATCTTCAAGGATGCCGCGCAAGATTTAGTCACCAAGGTTATTCCCCCTCCCACCGAAGCCGAGATGACGGAAGCCTTGCACGCGGCGCTCAAGGAAGCGGCGCGGGTGGGATTGACCTCGGTCCAGGACATCACCGTCGATGAAGATTCCTGGAACGGCAGCTTCACCGGTGAGATTCAGCTCTTGCGGCACGCGGAGTTGGAAGGCTGGCTTACCTGCCGCTTTTACGAAATCATTCCCATTGGGCGGTGGGAGAGGCTGCGCGACGCGGGCCTGTCGCGCGACATGGGCGACGACTACATCAAGCTGCGCGCGGTGAAGGCCTTTGCGGATGGCTCGCTCGGCTCGGCAACCGCCTGGATGTTCGAGCCCTTCTCCGACGATCCCACCAACCGCGGCATTCCGCTGCCCCTCATGAATCCGCCCGCCAAGATGGAGGCGCTCGCGGGCGGCGCCGACCAGGCGCAAATCCAACTCTGCATTCACGCCATCGGCGATCGCGCGATTGCGGAAATCCTCGACCTTTACGCGCGGCTGGGCGACGGCAACGCGCCCGCGCATCGCTTCCGCATCGAGCACGCTCAGCACCTGCGCGCGCAGGACTTCGCGCGCTTCGGCAAGCTGGGCGTCGTCGCCAGCATGCAGCCCTACCACGCCATTGACGACGGCCGCTGGGCCGAAAAGCGCCTGGGCCACGAGCGCGCGCGCTGGAGTTACGCGTGGCGATCGATGCTCGACGCCGGAGCGCCGCTGGCCTTTGGCTCGGATTGGCCCGTGGCGCCGCTCGACCCGATCCTGGGCATTTACGCCGCGGTCACGCGCGCGACGTTGGACGGCAAACACCCGGAGGGCTGGTTTCCCGAGCAGCGACTCACCGTGGAAGAGGCTTTGCGCGCCTATACGCAGGGTTCCGCCTACGCGGCCTTCGAGGAAAACGAGAAGGGAAGCATCGCGCCGGGGAAACTGGGCGACATGGTGGTGATTTCGGACGACCTTTTCACCATGCCGCCCGCCAAAATCAAGGACGCGCGCGTGGTCATGACCATCGTGGGCGGCAAGATCATTTACGAATTGAAGTAGTCCGTGTGGACTGTTGAGACGCGTGGCGAGTTGGATCTCATCCGACCAGTTCGCGCAAAGGGACGGAGAAGCCGGGCAGCAACGGTGTAGTCAGTGAATCGGATGACTCGAGACTCGCTACCCGCTCGAAGCCTCGGGTCTCGCGGCGATAGATTTCAGCGCTGCACGCTTCCGGATCGATCAACCAATACTCCTGCACGCCGTGACGAGCATAGAGCTTCAGCTTGGTGGTGCGATCGATTTCTGCAGTGGTTTCGGAAAGAACTTCCACAACCAGATCGGGAGCACCCTGGACGTTCTTCTCGGTAACGACCGAGGCGCGTTCCTTGGAGACGTAAAGGATATCCGGCTCGACGACGTCGTGTAGGGAGAAGACAACGGCGAAAGGAGCGACATACACTGTGCCTCGCCGTTCCCTCCTTACAAATTCGACCAGATGATACGAAAGCTGAGTCACCACGTTTTGGTGTGCCCTTCGAGGTGATGGGGTCACGAATAACTCTCCCTCGACAATTTCGTAACGCTTGCCGTTGTTAGGCAGAAGGCAGTAATCGTCGTAGGTCAGGCGAGTGTCCACTGGCACGGCCGAATTATACCACCCCCACGAACTCAAGTCCCTTAGCGACTCCACCTGTACAGCGGGTTCCATTGCCGTGGGGGAACGGGCTTCTTCATGAAATTGTGGTAACCCGTGCTTCGCGAGGGTTCTGTGTGGGGCGGGATATCGCGCCGCGCGCGGGGTAAGTCGTGCCCGTGCATATATTATCCACAGTGTTACCCATTCCCGAAGGAGTCCACGCCGCCCTTGAAAGATGAGGCATTGAACTCTGCACACAGCCAAGGTAAGATGTGAGCCCATGAAGGACCGTCGGCACAAGTAAGCGTATCTGGCATCGACCGGCAACTTCATCCTAAATCCGTTATGTGGTGGGAAAAGAAAACTCGGCCGGTGGCGCAGCCCCCAAGGTTCATTCCTGAAGAGGCACCGCCGGCGCCTGCTGAAGTGGAAACTCCTATGATTGAATCGACACCGAAAGTGATGCATCCACCGGCGCCAGGAAGCTCGCACACGCTCCTCGGCCGCACCGTGGTGGCGCAAGGGCAGTTGTCGGCAAACGAGGATTTGCTGATCGAAGGGCAATTCCAAGGGAACATCACTCTCGAGGATCATTGCTTGACGGTTGGCACCGAGGGTCATCTCAAGGCGGAAATCCATGCCCGGCAAGTCGTGGTCCTGGGTTCGGTGACCGGCAACGTCACGGCTCGCGAGAAGGTCGAGATTCGTCGCACGGGACGCGTGATGGGTGATCTGGTTGCCGCGACGGTGGCCATTGAAGAGGGCGCCTACTTCAAGGGCAGCATTGACATCTCGCGGGAAGGGAAGCCCGAGGAATCGCAGGATGTGACGGCCCTCCCACGCCCTGAAGACCGTGAGTTGTGATGGCGCGTTCGGCCGGGGACGCGCGCAAGTCCGAGAGGGCACAAGCGACCCCAACGTCCTTTCCCCGTGCCTGGCGCCAGCCTCCATGGGAGCAGGCCTGGTCGGAACTTGCGGCTTGACATGGCTCAAACCCAAAGGCAGGAAGATACCCGTCGCATGCCCTTTGCCGCGCCGGCGCTCAGCCGTGCCCTGCAATTGCTCTGGCAACATCTTTCGCCGGTCCGCCACCCCCACTTCCTCGAGTGTGGTCCCGTCTCGCAAGCCACCCTGGACGTCTTGTTGTTGCGAGGGGCCAGGCTCTACGTCGCGGACCTGATTACTCCCGCGCGGCAAAACACGGCGGCCTTCTGGTCGCGCCGGGGCAAGACGGCTGTTTTCCTGGCCGACGATTTCCTGGCCCAGATTCCCGCTATTCCTCCGGAGTCGATTTCGGCCATATGCTGCTGGAGTCTGCTGGACTTGCTTCCGCGCGAGGCGCTCCCGGCGTTGGTCGAGCGTCTTTACTCCCTTCTGCAGCCGGGTGGCGTGCTGTTCTGTATTCTCCGCGAACCTTACCTCGCGGCGGGCGCCGACGCGCGCTGGTGGTTCGAAACCCTGACGGTTCTCGGGAGCAACACCGGCAATCAGAAGCCCTTTCCGTATCCGGCGCTGACGAACCGCGAAATGGAACGACTCTTCCCCGGCGGCAACGTCAAGACCTTCCTGACGCGCTCCGGACGACGCGAAGTCTTAGGGACCAAGTAGCGAATCTCTCCCTCCCCCAGTCTTCTCACGAAATCCGCTGCACCCGGAACGGGGCGCTCCGTGCTGATCTGTTCCCCATGCATAACTTTCTGAATCCAGGCCTGTTATCGTTGATCATGATAAGTCTTTATCCGTCAGCAACATCGCCGGATCGACCTGCCAAGGGTTTTCTCAATCGTTTGTTTTCATAGATATAGCCGGATCGACCATCATCTTTAACATCTTTTCTTTCGCGCCACCCCGGGCGCTGTGCAGGCTTGGCAACTGCTTTGATTTCAATGGCTTGATTTTCGGCGCAGGCCATGGGAATTCCCGCTCTTGCTCCCTAAGTCCTCTTGTGTTCATCAACATAGCCGGATAGCAGTTCATCCCGAGGAAGTACGCCCGCGATTTGGCGCTGCGGTCCCACCCACGCAACCCATGTCACCCCCGCGCGCAACCGGCCTGCGCTTGCTCTGCCTGCGGCAGGCAGGCGGGGTGATTGGCGATTTTGGGACCCAGCACGTCGGTTCATCTTCCCACCCAAATCTGCCGATAACGCATGTGGGGAAGTCTGTCACGGGGCATCAGCTCATCGGTCCATCGTGCCATCGGCTCATCGGTTCATCGCGCCATCGAATCATCCGGTCAATGACTCAAGTCGGATCACCCGATCTCCTGATCACCCTACCCGTCTCGCTCCTGCCCTCCCCTTTTCCCTGACACCTGGCACCTGCAACCTGACACCTGTTTTTTCCGCCCCTAGTCCACAGCCCCTAACACCTAGCCCCTGCTCTATGGTAGCAATAAGTGCCGGTGTAATGTCAAGACTGTGAAACACGATTTTGGCTACCGGCAGGAAGAAAAGTGAAACGGTAGACGGTAGATGGGGCAGGGCGCTTTTAGGCTAGCGGCAGGCCGAGGGGCGAAGGCAGTAGGCAGTAGACAGTAGGTAGCGGGCAGAAAAGCACGTAGCGGCGATCCCGCAAGGCGGGACCACAAGGTTCCTGCCTCAGCCCCACAGGGGCGCAACATCAATAGCCGGGGGCAGCGTCCCCGGAAACCACGCCCACCCCCTCACCCCCTTCCCCTCTCCCCGCTCGCGGGGAGAGGGGTGTCCCGACAGAGGAGGGGCGGGGTGTGGAGGTACTTTTTTACGTGGGTTTCATCCCGCAGCGCAGGACTACTGACGTGGTCCCGATCTATCGGGACGCTCGACGGTCAAACCTTTTTGGGTCTCACTGCCAGAACCAGTGGCTGGCCTCATTTGAGTGAGAGCAGTAGGTGGCAGGTGGGATGTGGCATCTTTGGTTGCGCCTCTTGCGGGCTGTCATCCTCAGGCCCATTCGCTGCGCTCAGGGTAAACTCCGCGAAGGATCGTTGTCATTTCGCGCAGGGTAAACCCCACAGAGAATCCCGGCCATGGATCGAAAGGACTCTTTTCCACTGGACGCGCGCACTGCAGAGATCCTTCTCCCGCAAGGTGGGATCAGGATGACAGCGTGGGCGGTTCCAGACGCGGAGGGCCGAAATACGGTAGACCAGGCGCCAAGCGGTTGCGCCTGTCTTCAGCGTTTGGCCCGGTGCCGTTGTAAAGGAGGCGAGTGCCTGTTTGACCTCATTAGCTAAGAATATCTCGGCATCGAAATCGCCGCCAATCCATTCCGGCATTCCTCGGGTGCGGGGTTGGTTTGTTGTAGGGTGATCCCCTCAAGGGGGTCGCCTGGTGCCGAGGGAAAGCCGCCCTTATATCAAACCGACCGAGGGTGCAGAAAGGGCTTGACAAGGGCAATCTATATATGTAGACTTTGTGCATGAAGACTCCCCGCATATCTCCTGAGACTCGCCTGGTGCTGGAAAAGTTCGTTGAGCGTCCAACCGACTGGCGCTACGGTTACGAGCTCAGCCGGGTAACCGGGCTGAAGTCCGGGACTCTCTACCCCATTCTCATGCGCCTGGAAAACTACACCTTGCTGGAAGCTCGCTGGGTGGCGACGGAAGACGGTGTGCCGCCGCGGCACACGTACCGGTTGACGCCGAATGGATTGGAATATGCTAGGACCCATTTGGCCGAAGCGCGCCCGCCCTTCATGGTGCGGCAACCCGCCTTCTGCAGTGGGTGAGACAGATGCTGGAAACGCATCTCCGCCAAGCTGCGACCGTGCTCCTGGAATCCGCGATTCGCATTGCGCCGCCCGACACGCGCGACTGGGGCCGGGCGATGCGGGGCGAGATCAACCACGTGGAAGGCCCTTGGGCGGCGATAATGTGGGCAATCGGCGGTGCCAGTGTTCTCGCCAAGCACGCCCTTGCATCCCTCTTCATCCCGGGGCGCGGCGGCCAGGGTATTACACCGGACGCAGGGCTCTTCGCCAAGAGTATCTCCCTGCGCAAGGCGGCATTAGTCACCGGCGGCGCGTGCGTGCTGGCGGCACTACTGTTTTTCGCTGCCCCGCCGTTCCGGCAGGCGTTCCGAGTTGCGCTGAAGCCCTATCAGATAGCGTCCGGAAACATTCAGCCGGGCTTTGAGGCCCTCGCCAAGCGGGCGGAGATCCGCCACGATCCGGAGGGGCTGGCCTTGTGTGCCGTACGGCTCCAAAGTCCCCGCGAGAGCGCACGCTTGGCGGAGGAAGCCGTCCGTCTCGACCCGAACCTCCTTTGGGTCTACGCCGTCGTCGGCATGCGCAACCCTGGACTTTCAGAAATCGGCCAGTGGGTCGAGAAGCTCGAGCGATGGGATCCCCAGAATGCCCTTTTTCACTTGATCACGGCGGAGTCAATTGAGCAGGCGCATTTTCGCCGGGGTGTATGGTCGCCGCCGACTAAAGAACAAGAGCGAGCGTGGCAGAGCGCCATGCTGGGAGCGTTCCAGTCTCCGAGATTCGATGATTATCTTAACCGGGTCGCGGAACTCAATCGCCGGGTCGTGCCCCGTTACGGCTTCTACGACCCGTTTGAGGTGCAGTCCCGAGAGCAGATCGACCTGCCTGTCTCTGCTTTCGAGAATTCCGAGCGGTTTGCCAAATTGCGTCTTCACTCCGGGGCAGACCTCGAAGCAAGAGGTGATCGGAAGGGCGGGCGCGACGAATACTGGACCGTGGCGCGCTTTGGCCAGCTGATCGATTCCCAGGGACGCGCCGATTTCGAACACTGGGCGGGCACAACCCTCCAAGCCATGGCCTACAGGCAACTCCAGGCGTCTTCCCAGAAAGGAGGTAATCACGCGGAAGCCGCGCTCTTCGGTTATCTCGCGGCAAAGTTCGATCCCGTCAAGGGAGAGCACGCAGGGTTCCCCGGGGAATCGGCCTTTGGGCTGGATACTTCCAGACGGAACGCCGCGGTGGTAGAGATCTCGGGGCTTATGATCCTCCTATTCTTCGGGCTCGTGGTGGTTGCCACATCGATCCTGATCGCCGGCAGTCGCCGCGGCGCACGGCCCGCCGCTCGGAGCGCCAAGCCCGTGGCGACGATGGTCGTCCTGACCAGCGCGGTGGGTTTGTTGTTCTCCTCCGTCACGCTCTACCTGACCTATCGCCCCTACTGGTACATTTTCCGAACCGCCGTCCTTAATGGGGGTAGGAGCCAGACTCGCGACCTGGGCTTTTTCCTGAATGACACAAAGACGTTGCCCGGCGTTTCGCCCCGCGTCTACCTGTGGCTGGACTCGCTGCTTTATTCCGGTTCGCCGACCTTTCTGTTTTATTTCTGGACGGGCGTGACCCTGCTCGGCCTAATCGGTCTGGTCCTCATACTCCTGCGCCACTTCCTGGGCCATCCGCCGTCCGGCGGAGTTCAGCGTAGTCCTCGGGTGCCCTGAACTTTAGCGAGTAGCCAAAGTTGCGGCTACGACGATCGGGGAGAAGTGTGCGCCAAAACATATTACGAAGTGTGGCAAGAGAGAACCACAAGGCGGAGGTGAAGCATGAAGAAGCTGCTCGCAGCCACAGTTTTGTTGCTCCTGGCCACGGCTTGGGCACGAGCGCAGAACGCGGACAGACCGTCTCGTGGACAGGGGTACGCGTTTATTGGCCCGATTGTGTCCAACACGCAGTACGTCTTTAATCCGGCCTATGCAGGCGTGGTGTTCCAACCGGGGGAGCCGCCGCCTGCTGACTTGTTTTTCCGTAAGAGGGGCGGCGCAAACGCCGGTTTTGGCGGAGAAGTGTTCGTTTACAGGCGACTAGGCGTGGGCGCCGAGTTTGCATGGGCCGGCCCGAATTGGACTTTCGGCAGCGAGGGCCTGGGAGTAGGCTCCCTCGACGCGTCCTATCACTTTTTCCGCCACGGACGCCTCGAACCATTTGTGATCGGAGGCTACAGCCTTTACTTCGGCGATCGCACCGCGACGCAGAGTGGGTTCAATGCAGGGGGTGGCGTAAATCTGTGGATGGCCAAACACCTCGCCCTGCGTCTTGATCTCCGGGACCAAGGCAACATCAATTACTTCCACAGTCCATTCACAAATATCATAGCCTTTCGCTTCGGTCTCGCGTTCAGGTAAAAGCGGGTCGACCGGGGCAGTTTCGCGACGCAGCAAGGCCACGCGGGCCTTTTCGCCAAGCCAGCGTGCTTCCTGATTTCGCTGCCGTCGGCGGAATTCGGCTACCGCTGAACCTGGATGGCAAATTCTAAACACTCAGCGGCGAACCATGAAGAAGCTCATTGTAGGCACAGCATTGTTGCTCATCATGCCGGTCTGGGCGCTGGCGCAAGGCACTGACCACCACTATCGTGGGCAGGGAAACGCGGTTTTTAGTTTGGGCACCGCGAGGGATCGTTTGTCCGCTGTAAGGTGCGTAGGCGGCGGGGAGGTAGTTTCCTCTGGCGGCATCGGCTTAGGCGGTGAATATGTCAAGGCCGCATCGCCTTTCGGAGAGCAAATGATCTCAGCCAATCTTTTTTATCACTCCGGGGCTAGCAAAAAGGGTCGCCGGTTCAAACCGTTTGTAACGGGAGGCTTCAACCGCCTTTGGACCACCTATCCCGCTTTCGGCGGCAACTTCGGGTGTGGGCTCAACATATGGGCGACGAAGCACGTGGCCGTACGCCTGGAGCTTCGGGACACCATCGGCGGCCGAAATATCAGCATAGAGTATGAACCTTACGGCAATTTCTATACAGCGTCTCAAAATGTCGTTAGCTTCCGCATTGGCATGACGTTCAGGTAGGACCAGGGGCCGGCGCTACTCGGCCTGGACGAGGCCTCTCCTCACGGCGTAAAGGACCAGTTCGGCGGTGCGGTGCAAGCCGAGAGTTTCCATGAGCCGGGCGCGATGCACGGCCACGGTATTCACGCTGATGTTGAGGAGTACGGCAATTTCCTTGTTGGATTTGCCCTGGGCAATGAGTTGCAGGACTTCCTTCTCTCGGAGGGTGAGGCGTTCGTAGGGGTCTTGCGCGGAATCACGGAACGATCCCGTCTTCATGCTTTCCAGAACGATGTGGGAGATGGCCGGGCTGAAATAGGCTTCGCCCTCAGCCAGCGCCTTCACGGCGCGGTTCAGGTCCAGCTCGATGGCATTCTTCAGCATGTATCCCTTGGCGCCGAGCTCGAAGGCCTTGCGGATGTAGGCTTCGTTCGAGTACATGCTGAGGATGAGGATTTTGACCTGCGGATCGGCCTTGAGGATTTCCGCCGTGGCCTCCAGGCCGCCGAGGTCGGGCATGGAGAGGTCCATGATGACGACTTCCGGTTTCAGCGTTTTGCACTGCTCGATGGCTTCCAGCCCGGTGCGCGCCTCTCCGACCACGGTGACCTTGGGATCGTCTTCCAGAATGCGGCGGAAGCCCTGCCGGACCAGGGTATGGTCCTCGGCGAGCAAAACTCGAATCTTTTTTTCACTTTCGATCGCAGCCACGGTTCAACTCCGATCCCGAAGTTGGGACCGCGCAAGCCGGTCCGAACCTCTTATAATTCGTTAGTTACGTTGTGAACATCCGATCTCGCCGAAGTTGAAATTGTTCTGTGCGACATGCTCAGATTTTCCTAGAAACGCTAGCGTAGTGTCACTCAAGTTCGTTGAATAAATCGTCGGGAGCGCCGACCGTTCCACAGCCCCGTCAGGGGCGCAAGATCGTAGCCCAGGGCGCAAGCCCTGGGGGACGGAGCCGTCACCCCGCCTTCGGCACCCCTCTCCCGCGCGGGCGGGAGAGGGGACGGGGGTGAGGGAGGGCTCCCTTACCCACGGCTCGCGCCGTGGGCTACCTTCTTTCGCCCCGATGCATCGGGGCTGACTTCATCAACGAACTTCTATCAAATGGCACCAGGCTTAAGGCCCCAATCCGGGTTCCTGCTTCGGGATCGGGTTCAACTCGCTTCTTCTGAGATGGAGTGCAGAGAAGGCCGGGGGAGCGGAACGCGCACGCTCACCGTCGTCCCCTTTTGGGGCGCGGAGCGAACGGAGAACGATCCATTCAGGTGTTCGGCGCGCTCGCGCATTCCCATCAGCCCAATGCCTTGACCTGCCGCCCTTCTGACTTCCTCACCGACTACGAAGCCGGCGCCCTTATCGTGGACTTCCAAGTTTAGCTGGTTTTCTTTCTCTTCCATCGTGACCCAAGCTTCCCGCGCGCCCGAATGACGCGCCACGTTATTCAACGCCTCCTGCACGATGCGATAGACGTGGATGGCCGCCTCGGGAGCGAGGAAACCGTCGGAGAGCTTTCCTTGGTAATGCACTTGCACGCCGGTCTGCCGCGCGAATTGTTCCGCGAACCATTCGAGCGTCTGTTGCAGGCCGAAATCATCCAGGATGGCGGGCCGAAAGATCTGGGACTCGTCCCGGACGCTCTGCAAGGTGTCTTCCACAATCTTCTTGACGGCTTGCACATCCTGGACGAAGACGGGGTCCTTGTCCAGAGCTTTTTGCCCTGCCCGCCCCAGCATGACGCCAATCGCGGTAAGGATCTGCCCGAAATGGTCGTGCAAATCCCGCGCCACGTGGCGGAGCGTTTGCTCTTGGACTTCGATCAACTTCCAGGAGAGCATGCGCAGTTGCTCCGATTGCGATTGCAGTTTCTCCGCCAAGTGGTGCAGGCGCTCGAAAGTCTTCCGGTTGGCTTGCAGGGTGTAGAGCCCGGTTCCCAGCGCGACGAGGAAGAGCACACCAATGAGCAGCAGAATGTCCTTCGAGACTTGTCCATACACCGAGCTGACGCGCTGGCCGGCTTCCTGCTGCGCCTGGTCGTTCAAGCTCAGCAAGCGTGAGACGACTCGGGAAATCGTCTCTCGCTGCTCTTCGAGCTGCGACCGGATGAGGTAGCGGGCGGAATCCTCGTGGCCCTGGTCGGCCAGATCAAACCCTTCGTCGGCGAGCAGCCAGAAATTGTCGAGGATGTCGCGGAGTTGCCGCCGCAGTTGATCGCCGGCAGGAGTGTTGGCGGCGTATTGGGCCTCGAGAGCCAGCGCGTTGTTCATGTCATCGCGCAGCCGCGAGAATTCGCCCTTCCAGTAGAAGATCGGGTAGCGGCTTTCCGGAAGGGTCATGTCGCGAAGCGAGACGGCAAGCTGGTACGTGTCGTCTTGCAGCCGCAAAAGCTGGAGGGAGGCTTTCCGGTTCTTCTGCACCACGTTGACCTGGAAGTCCTGGAGCCAACGGATTTCGTGGATGGTGTAGGAGGCAAAGATGACGAAGATGGCGAGGGTCACGCACAGGCCGAGCCAGAGACGTCGGGAAGGGGAGGGAATCTTGCTCAAGAGGTCGTGTGCGGCCTCACCAGAGCGCGGCTCTTTGCCCGGGTTCCTGGCCGGGGAGACTCTCGCCGATTCCGTGGTTTCTTCCCGCATAAGTGTGGGCGCTGTCCGGCCCATGCCTGAATAGGATTCCGTCGTCCCTTAGATTACATCTAATCCGGATTTCTCACCACGCTCTACCGTTTCTCGTCGGGCGGTCGGAAGGGCGGGGCTTTAGCCCCGCCCTTCCTCGTCGTGGTGAGAAATTCGGGCTAAATTATCGCAAGGCGTGAATTGCAGCAAGCGGGAAGCGTAAGTTCAATGGGGGCCGGGCACAGCAAGCGTGACGCAGGGGCGCATCCCGATAGATCGGGACCGGTCGGCCTTGCGCCCCTACGAAAGCGAGCGGGGGCGTGGAGGCCGGATCTCAGGAGCGGGGAGCGGCGGCGCGCTTCAGATGAGATCTGACGTACTGCTGAAAAGCCGCTTCCAGCGCGCGGGTGATTTTCCCCGGAGTTGCATAGCTCCAGTTCGGATGGATGCTTCCCACGGCAGCGACCTCGCGAGTCGTCGAGCTGATGAAGACCTCTTCTGCCGAACTCAGATCGTCCGGGGTCAGATCCCGTTCGAGAAGTTCGTGGCCCGCGCCCGGAATGACCTCTTCGAGCACCTCCCGAGTTATTCCCGGCAAGCAGCCCGAAGTGAGAGTCGGCGTCAGAACGCGGCCGTTGCGCACCAGAAAGACATTGGCCGACGTGCATTCCGCCAGATGACTCCGCTCGTTCAAGAGCAGCGCATCGTCGAATCCCTCCGCGTGAGCTCTCTCGAGTGTCCCGGCGTTCTGCACCCAGGAGAGCATCTTCGCGCCTGCTAATCTTCCACTGGAAAAGATCGCGTTGGAGACGAGCTTGAGCCTGTGGGCAGCCGGCCAGGCCACGAGTTCGCGCGTAAAGATCAGCAGGTCCGTGGCCGGGTGGTCGGGAGCGTCCGCCCAAAGGCCCCCGTGATTCTTGATAAAAGAAAGGCGGGCCGTGCCTTCCGGCCGGTGATTGGCGGCCGCCAGCTTCACAATCGCTTCCCACACAGCTTCCTGATGGCAATCGAGCGTGACGCCCAAGCGTTCCGCGTCCCGGGCCATCCGCACCCAGTGCCGCTCAAAGGCGAAAGGGAACCCTTCGTAGATTCGCAGCGTGGTGAAGACGCCCCAGCCCATCAGCAGACCCATCTGGCCAGGCGACAGGCGCGCTTCCGAGAGGGGAATAATCCGGTCGTTATGATAGATGAGGGAATCCATGTTGATGAGTTGTTGTCGGGGTGGTGGACAGGGTAGGTCGTGCCTGCCGGGGCTGCAGCGCTCCCAGGGCGTCAAACAGCGGTTGAGCTTTGAGCATCACTTCTTCGTACTCCGAGAGAGGGTTCGAATCGCAGACAATTCCCCCACCCACATTGAACAAGGCTATTCCTTTCTCGATGACCGTGGTTCGGATCGACACATTAAAGTCCATTTTACAGCGGTCCGAGCCTGGATCACCGCGAATTATTCCAATGGCGCCCATGGAAACGCCGCGTGGCGCCCGCTCGATTTCCGAGAGGATCTCCATCGCGCGGATTTTGGGCGCGCCGGTGATGGATCCGCAAGGGAAAAGCGCACGGAGAATTTCGAGAATGCCGGCCTCAGGACGTAACGTTCCCGCGACGTGCGAAACCAGGTGAAAAAGCTGGGGAAGCGTTTCGATTTCCCACAAGCGCGCCCGGATGCTCTCATAACGGCAAATGCGGCCGAGGTCGTTTCGCAGCAAGTCCACGATCATGACATTCTCGGCGCGATCTTTGTGGCTGGAGAGAAGTCGAGCCTTGGACCCATCGGAATCGTGCGAATTGCGCGCGATCGTGCCCTTGATGGGACTGGTAAGAATGTGATTTCCGGAAACTCGGAAAAACCGTTCCGGGGAATTGCTGAGGATGGTGCGGCCCGGGGTCTTGAGGAAGGCGCGGAAGGGGGCGCCACTCCTCCTGACGCGGTGGTAGATGGATTCCGGCACCTCGTTTCCCAGGTCGGCGCGGAACTGGATGGTAAGGTTCGCTTGGTAGATGTCTCCCGCCGCGATGTACTTGCGAACGCGCTCGACCGCTTTGCAGTAGTTCTCGAAATCAAAATTGGAGTGAATGGGAATGGCGCGCCCGGCGCTTGGTTGGGCCGTTTTCCTTACCACGAGGCGCTGGACGCGAGGGTAATAGGCAAATGAAAAGTCGGGCAGGGAACTGTGAGGGGTAAGCCGCAGAGACTCAAAGTGTCGGGAGAGCTCATAAGACAAAAACCCGACGGCGGCGCCGTCCGGGTATTTTCTGGAATGCCAGTCGAGCCATGCAGGAAGCTCGGGGAGCGCCTCGCCAGAGCCTTCCAGGATGCTGGCCGGATCCTTTGCTGCCCAGCATGGGTCGCCCGGTTCACCGAGCCACCGGCCTTCCAGCAGAACAGGTCGCGTCTCGGGGGCCTGGCACAAAAGTTCAGAGAGATTGTCGGTCGGCATGCCTTTTTCGTCGCGGCGGACGATCACCGGCACCCGGCTTCGCAGTCTGCCGGATTCGGTTGCCCGTCCTGTGATGCGGAGTACGGCCCAACGGATGGAGCAGTCGCCTGCCGGGCGCTTACCAGGGGATGCGAACAGTGAGCGGATAATTCAATCGCAGGCGGCAATGAGTGTCCGGCGGTACGTTGACTTCGCGGCCGCGGCGCCAGAAGGCTTCGTAGCCGATGAGGGCGGCTCCGCCCAGGGGAAGCACCAAGGAAACGCCGCTCGAGCCGACGGCAGCCATCTTCAAAGCGCCATAGGTTCCCAGCGCCGCGAATCCGCCGAAGACTCCCTTCACGGAGATCGCGCGGTTGCCCGTCAAGTGGCCTTCCGCATCGAGATGAAAATCGAGTGCCGCAGGGTTCTCCAGGGCGGCCAGCACGGCCGCGATCGGTTTTTCCTGACCGTCCGGGAGGGTGATCCGGTCAAATCGCAGACCGAGCTCGGCGGGACGGTGCATGTGGCCGGAATTGCGGATCATCGTAATCCGCCCATCCAGCAGACTTCCGGTGGGCAGAGCAATCCTTCCTTTGACGGAAACGGGCGCGAGGACTTTGGCGATGACGGGGTCGTTGACACGGTTGATCTGCGTATGAATCCCTGACAGCACTTCGACGTTGACCTCCGTCTCGGCAGGGACGGTGACCGTCAGGGGCTTGGGCTGGCTCGTGAGATCTGCCAGAAAGGTTCCGCGGTGGGACAAGGGCGCCGTCGGGGCGGCTTCCTGTGCCACGGCAGAGAATGCGAACAGCGCCATGAGGGCGGCGGCTCGGGTCAACTTCGTCATCACAACTCCCTCCCAAGGGTACACGGCTGACAGTTAGACGTCAGCTTTGCGGCATTGGGGAGCGCCACACTGCTCCCTCTAGCCCGACTATAAGGTTGCCCCTGCTTTCTGAACCTGGCTATTGTCTCGCTTTGCCGCCTGAAAATCAAGAGCAGAGAAGGCAATAGGGAAAGCTTGAAGATGGGAGGAAGGGAAGCATCGCCGCAGAGCGCTATAGACAAAAAGGCCCAACCCCAAAGGTTGGGCCAGGAAATGCTGAAGCAGATGCCGGTTACGCGACCTTTGTGACTTTGTCGGCCTGAGGTCCTTTTTGCCCCTGGACGATCTCGAACTCCACCGTGTCGCCTTCTTGCAAGGTCTTGAAGCCTTCACCCTGGATGGCCGAGTAATGAACGAAGACATCAGCTCCGCCGTCCTGGCCGATAAAACCATACCCCTTACTGTTGTTGAACCACTTGACTTTCCCTTGAAGTCTTGCCACTTGCGCCCTCCTTGATTGTTCTTGGGGTTGTCGGTCTCGGGAAGTGCCAAAAAAGCAAAAGCCGAAGATCTTTCGATCCCCGGCCCCTTAACTCTATGAACACTTCCCTAACGAGAACACTTTCCCAACTCCCTCAAGAATACGAATAGCGCCTTTGGGCGCGATTTGTCAAGGGAAATGTTCCAAGCGTGAGTTTCGAACACGCCGGAGATCAAACCGACGGTCTCTTGCCCGCGACAAGCCACAGGATTCCCACCAGTGTTTTCGCATCCTGAATCTCGTGGCTTCTCGCCATGCCTATCAAGTCTTTAATGGTGAAGAGTCCGAGCTCAATGCGCTCGTCCGCATCCGGCTGGGCCTTGGAAAGCGTCAGGTCGCGGGCTTCGATGAGATGCATCTTCTCGCTCAAGATCCCCGGGCTCGGGTAGAACTCCAGGAGGGGTTTGAGGGTGCGGGCACGGTATCCGGTTTCTTCCCGCAACTCGCGCTGGGCGCTCTGGCGAGGGGTTTCCCCCGGTTCAATGCCACCGGCAACAAGTTCCCAGAGGCTCTCTTTTACTGCATGCCTGTACTGGCGCACCAGAAGCACCCGGCCGTCGGGAAGGCGGGGAATGACCACCACGGAACCGGGATGACAGACGACTTCCCGTGTGGTCCGGATGCCGCCGGGCTCGACCACTTGTTCTACCTTCAACTGGATCACTCTTCCGCGGAAGAGGGTTTTGCTTTTCAAAACCCGGGCGGGCCTTGGCATGTTCACCTCACAAAGTGACAGCGCCGCCATCAAGCAGGCGCAGGCAGTATAGCACCTCGCTCCGGCCATCGAGTGGCTGGTTTTCGACGCGTGGAGTCAGTCGTCTCAAATCGGAACCGTTTGTCACTGTTGATTCATCAAATTGCTGCTGATCTGCGGTGGCTCATGCGTTTCTGGCGCTTTCGCCCTTGGCGGGACCGGCCTGCGGGCTTAAGCCGCAGGCGGCTTCGCCGATGCCAGTCATAGGAGGTCAAACCTGCCGGCTGAGTTGGTGATAGCGTTTTTCCGCTTCGCCTTCGCCACCATGCCGGTCCCGAAAGCAGTTGCCGAGGCTACAAAAAAGGGCTAGAATAAAAGCAACCCCTTGACGGCAAGCGCCAGCGGCGCCTGAACAGGCCGTCAGACCTTCTTCCGCACGATGGAGCAGTCGAGGGTGACACCCATGCGATCCATTTCATTCCGCAGCATCAGAACGGCAACCGAGGGGGCAGGGGCGCGCAGCCGTCATCCGCGCCGGTATGCCTGGGGGCGCGCGCTTGTGATGCTACTCGTTCTAGGGCTGGGGAGTACTCCTTGGCTTCGCGCCCAGAAGAGCATGGTCGCCACAACCATGCTGATGGTGCATGTTGTTCCAGAGGAGAGAATCGAAGTTCAGGCTTATGCCGTCTCGCTTAGGATCAGGCTGGCCGCGGGCACGACAGCTCGACTCTGGGCCGACACAAGCTGCGGCGCAGCGCCGCTGCAATCGGGAATCATCACTAGCTCAGGTGCGTACAGCATACTGCTCGAAGCGCTGGGCGTCACTTACAGCCCGAGGGCGAGTGAGGGCGTTTCCATTTGTCTGCTTTCATCGGATGGCTTGCTGCGCGACTCGGTGGCGATCAGGGGGGCCGTACTCACGACCCTACCACCGTCCCTGGGGACGGAAGCCTCCAGCCTGACAGTGCAGCAGCTTCAAGGAAGCGGTCTGCTGACGACGAGATCGGCGGGAGTCATCACGGCTTCCAGACCGTAGGGGTCTGGGTTTTTCCGAAGCGTCCTGGCGCAGGGAGTCTTCGTGAGGCAAGCGGAGACTCCGGTTCCCCTCACGCTCAGTAGCTTGCGGCGCCCGCGCCTCCCCGCGCCGCCCCACTGGCTGCCCCGCCACGACTTCCGCGACCAGTCCCACTGCGGTTCCCCTTGGAGCTCCCTGGCCCGGCCTTCCCGGAATGACCTGGTTGACCCGTCCCGCCTTGCCCACCCACGTGAATCTCTTGTTGCAGGATCTCCCGCACGGGCTTCACGGCTTCCGGCTTCTGCTTCAGCTCGAACACCACGGGCGGGGCCACATGTAGGCCTCGGGCTGACACGTGTGCCGTGGCGGGCGAGGCCAGCAGGAAGCCTTCGGGCAGCGTTTGCGTATCAATCGCGACTTCATAGTCACCCTCGCGCAGGTTATAGAAAAAGAAGCCCCCGTCCTGGTAAGGGGTGGTATAGCGATTCGTTCCGGTCAGACGAATGACAACGTTCTCGACCGGCGCGCCCGACGGCGCCACAATCTTTCCGAAGAGCGCGGTCAACCGAATCACGTTGAAGTCCGCCCGCGCGATGGCTCGCGGCTCGACGTCCAGGCGTGCTTTGGCTAACGCCCCCGGCTCGTAATCGGTGGGGAGCTGCTCCATGTCGAGCCCCACCTCGTGAGTTCCCTCGGGAACATTCCCAAAATAGTAATGGCCGGTCACATCCGTGATGGCGCTGCGATAGTGATCGAGACTGACCGCGACGTTCAGCGCAGGCCGCGTCCCCGATACCGACTGCTCCAGCACCAGCCCCCAGACGCTTCCTATCAGAGGAGCATGCTCCGCCGTATACTGCTCGAAAGTGCTTCCACCCGGCAATTCTTTCCCCCAGTGGATTTGCTTGCTGATGCGGAAGAAGACGCTCCATTGATTGAAAGCAGCGAGTTGCGTCTTCAGCCCCAGGCCGCTGTTGCCAAAAAGGAAAATGTTCTCGGGATTTAGGTCCGTAAGGAGCTTGTTGCGGAAGGCCTCAAGTTGCAGCGACCAGCCGCGCAGGAGAGGCGTGCTCAGCCCGGCCATACTACTGGAATAGGCGTTGGTGCTAAAAATGCTTTTGTTCACCAAGTCGTTGCCTTTCTCGAAGTAACCATAGGCAGAGACGCGCTTGAAGTTGGCCGCGAGTGACCCGCGGTAAAAGAGCGTATTGGTGTTTTCCGTCGCCTTCGAGTTCTGTTCCCGGACGGCCCCGCCAATGACCAGCCGCTTCCACACATAGGTGTCTTCGAGTTCCGTGAATCGCTGCACCTGCGGCGCGGTGTTCGAGTTCAGGTTCATGTCAATGTAGGAGAGCCGCAAGCTGTGGCGTCGCAGGGGGCGGGTGAGGTTGAGGTTCAACTGGCGGTTGTTCGAGATGGACTCGCCGGGCAGGGCAGGATCGCGCACCGTGAAGCGGAGCGTGGAAAGCGAGATGTTGGCGTCAAACTTCCAGGGTAGTATGAATGAGGCTCCGGAGGTTTCCCCCGAGCTGTGGTAAGTGGGCAGTTGGGGATTGTGCTCGAGGTTGTTCGAGTACACGTTGGCAGACCCATAGAGATCCACCCGCTTGACCGGCCGGTAATGCCCCTCAACGTAGGGTCCCTTCCGATCACCCACGAACGTACCCAGCATGGGGAGATAAGTGGTGCTTTGCAGGGCGTAATTGGCGCGGAAACTGAACTTGTCCGAATCCCAGGCCGGGCCCAGCAGCAGCGAAACCGGTTCTTGACCCACCGGTGAGGGCGTGAAGCTGGAAGCCGTGCTGGCGTTGGCTTCCGTGTAGAACTTCAAATGTCCCGTGGCGTGGTAAATAGACTGAAACGTAAGACCATTCCAATTACGATAGTCGTGGCCAGGGAAGAAGTACGTTGAATCGGTCGTCAGGACGCTGGAATCAGTCCCCAGGTTCAAGTAGCGCACCCCAAATTCCCAGCGCTCGCCCACCTTCTGCCACAGGGAGGCGCCCAGCACGCGCTGCGGCAACATCACGCGGTAAGGGGCGCGGGGGCCACCGAGCAGAGTTTCTTCGCCCCCGAAAAACTGGAAACTACGGTTCTTGCGTCTGACGACGATTCGCACCCCGCGCCCGGAAATCTCGGGGGTATAGATGTTCAGGAAGGGGTTTTCCACCATGTTCGAGATGAAATGAAAGTCACCGCCCAGGAAGTCCCATTTCCAGCCCCAGATGGGTGCTTGCTCAAGGCCCACAAAGTTCGTCCCGGTGTGGAAACCGCTGCCGCCGTAACCTTCGAGGTTGCCATCCAAAAGGCCGGTCCCGGGAATGAATTCTTTGAAGCTTAACGCCATCCCGGAGGTATCGATCAGTGGTTGCCCGCTCCCAGCCTGATAGTAGCCCTGCAGAGCTACCTCGGCCGCGCCGGAAGTCTGGGCAAACAGGTTGGGCACCGATGCCAGAAGGCCCAGTGTGGCCACCAGCGCTAGGACCGAATTGACGAGCAGCCGAAGACGCACGAGAGGTCTTTGTGGAAGAGCTTCAATGCTTCGGATTTTGCCCAGCCGGCTCCGGATTGACCGGCGCAGCCGGTGCGGGCGGTTCCACGCTCACATCTGCCACGCCTTCCTGGATTTCACCCGTGCCAATATCAACACGCGCGCGGAGCTTGTAGTGCCCCGTTTCGAGATGAGTCTTCAGCGGGAAGAGGAAACGCTGGTCGCGCTCGCGCAAGGCGGGCAGCGGCGCAAAGTCTTCCGTCTCGACCACCTTGCCCTGGTCATCCAGAATTTCCAGCTTACCCGCGGGCCGGAAATACATCCGCCCCTGATTCTGCAAAACCACGATGGCCTGCCACCCCCCCTGCTTGGAGTCCTTGCCCGCGGGGAGAGCCTCGAGCTTGATTTCCTTCAGCATGCCGCGAATGGGCGGCGAGCCCACCACCACGTAAATCGCGGCAACGATTCGAACTGCCATGCGCATGCCGATCCCCGCGGTCGCCTGCTCGGCGGCGGGGAGCGTCGTGAAGCCGGCCGCGCAGTTGTAGCTGCCTTCGGTAATGTCCGTCGGCAACCGCAGCGTGTAACGCGCGTTCAGGAACCCGCCCTTCTCGATTTCAATCTCCATCGGGTTCAAGCTCAGCCATTCCTTGCAGGAGTACGCAGCCTCCTGGGGAAGATCGCGTTCAAACTGTGGCGTGGCCTTGTCGTCGATATCGAAATCCAGAACCTCGGCCCGGATGCGTGTCTTCGCGCCTGATTCGTTACTCAGCTTCAGTGAGCCCGAATACTGCTGCCCGGGCGTCATGTGGAGCTCCACCCGCATGGGCACCAGCCCCAAGCCCAGTTGCGCACGCGCGGGGACCGCTGTCCCGAGTGTCAATAGGGCCAGGAGAATGACTACGGTTCGGTATAGAGGTAACTTACTGTTAGTTGACATGATGAACCTACGCTGTAGTTCCACGCGTCCTGGAACGTATAAGTCGCGTGAAAGCTGGCCGGATTGTGATTCCTACTTCCGGTTGCCACCGTCGTACCGTTCCCCGTGTTGCTCAACGGAGCGGAAGCGGCACAGGTGACGCCGGTAGGAGTTCCGCAAGCCACCGTCACGGAGCTCGCCGGAGGGGTGTTGCAGCCTGTAAAATTCGCGGCGCTAGCCCTAGCATAGACGTGGAAGCTCGCGGGGTTGCCCGTGACCCTGAAGCTGACCAATGTCGCCGAGTTAATCTGTGTGCTGTCGGGTGTGGACGAGGTGAAGGTGATCGAGGCTGGGGTCACACTTATAGGGGTGCTGACCGTCAAGGGAACCACGACTTGCGGCGCTTGTGCTGACCGCATGACCGGGGTGGGTCGGCGTGGAGCGGTCAGTTTTTGCGCCCACGCCAACCCTGCGAAAAGTATGGTCAGCCCCGCTAGCACCAACATTATGAATCTGCGCATCCCGGCCTCCTTTCTTGCAGCTTGCTACGCAGCGCTGATGGTGAAGGTCGCGGTGGCTGTATAGGTGCCGGTCGGATAGGACGGCAAGTTAGCTAACGTCCAGCTCAGCGTGTTACCAGTGGTGCCAGTGTTAGCGGAATGGGCGCCGGCTCCAAAGGACGCCACTGCAGTGCCCGTCGTCGTGCTCGGAGTGACACTGGAAGCGCAGCCAGTGCCGCTGGCAGGGGCAACATCCGCGCAGGTGTACCCAAGGTTGCTCATGGCAATAGTGTCGGTGCCACTGGTGAGGACTTGGTTTAATGATAGCGTGATCGAGCCCGTGCCCCCCGTTGTCGTGGTTCTGATCTTGTAATCGAAAGTTGTGGTGCCTGTGTAGTTACCGAAGGCGTTGCCCGTCACGTTCGTGAGGCTGGTTGTGCTGGTATCGACTTGGATAGAGGCTTCATTGGCGACCACCACACTGAGCGTCGTCGCCGCGGTGGGCCCATACTGCGCAAACGCCGTAGACGCCGCGAGCAGCAGGACCGCCACAAGAGTTATAGTTTTCTTCATAGCGAGATCTCCTTTTTCGATTTGTTCAAATTGCACTCGTGTTCAGGTTCTTGAGCCGCACTGATCGTAAACGTTACAGTTGCCGAATAGGTTCCCGTCTTGTACACGGGGTCGTTGGTCAAGGTCCAAGAGGTCGTCACCGTGGACCCTGAGGCGCTGGTTGTATGAGCGTCGGCGCCAAAGGTCGCTACAGGTGTAGTCGTGCTGGTGGAAGGCGTCTGGCTGCCGCTGCAAGCTGTCGCCGGGGCGGCGCCGCTGCACGTGTATTTGAGCGCGTCGCCAGCCGTGGGCGGGGTTGTTACGGAGGGGCCGCCGGTAGCCGGGCTGAAGTCGCTCGTGACCTTCAAGGTGATGCTGCCGGTTCCGCCCGACTGCGTTGTCCGAATGAGATAAGTCACCGTCGTGGTACCGGTGTAGTTGTTGAAGACGGTGCCGGTCGTCGCCAGAGCCGTGGGTGAAGTAACGGTCAGTGACGCCTCGGGACCGACCGTCACGCTGACACTTGTCGGCCCTGTGGCGGAGCCCTGCGCGTGCCCCACAGACGCCGTGAACAACAAGATCAGCGCCAGCAGGGGTAGGGTCTTTAAGAGGTTTTTCATGTTCTCAGACTCCTTTCCCACGTTCTCAAGTTGCACTGATGGTCCAGGTTAGAGTTGCCGAATAGTTCCCTGTCTTGTACTTTGGGTCGTCGGTAAGTGTGAAACCGACATTTACTGTGTTCGGGCTGGCGTTATTACAAGGGGTACCTGCGCCCGTGCAGGCCGCGGCCGGGATGGTGATGACATTCGTGGACGCCGTCGTGCTCACCGTCTGAGTGCCGGAGCAATTCGTACCTAATGTAGCCCCGCTGCAGGTGTATTTGAGCGCATCGCCCGCGGTGGGCGGGGTAGCGATGCACGGCCCTCCGGACGCGCAAGGAAAATCCGTAGTCGCCCTGACGGTGATCGTTCCGCTGCCACTTGAAGAGGTCCGTGCTCGGTATTGGAGAGTGACAGTGCCAGTGAAGGCGTTGAAGGTGGCACCCGTGTGGGTGAGAGTTACCGAACCGGGAACATTATAAAGTAGTCCCGCAGCTTGCAGAGTGAGGCTTAAGGTCTGGGTCCCTAGGATCGTCTGTGCCTGCGCGGAAACCGGCACGAGTGGAAGCGCCAGCGCAACGCTCAAGCTGTGGGCGAAAGTCAGCTTCAGAATGCGAACGAGAGTGCGCATGAATGCGACGGCACACTGGAGGGAGAATTGCCGTGTCTGGGCTGCCGTGAGCCGAGTTCTAGCGGCCGCACAAGCAACACTAAGGGCGTGCTCCCGATGAACGCGCTGACTGTTGCAGTATGGCGGTTCTTCGCGCGCCGCAATCTCAGTACTGCGTCCTTTACGCTGGCGCTGATTCCTGGCTGAACCCAGGCTGATGCTTTCTTTCCGTCCACCTCGTGTGGCCTGTGATGGCAGGCTGGGTGTTCGTCCCTGCACTCCGCGCGCACTAGCGATCCCCCGATCGTGACGGGGCGCAAGGAGCGGCTTAGCCGCGTACGAAGAATTTATAGGTGTTCCTTCATTTTGGGAAGTACTGACCGCGCCAATACCCATATCACAATCCTCAAAAGAATAGACAATGTTTCGGTGGTGGATTATACGTATTGTACGTGTACCTTGTAACAACATATCTCCCCAGGCCAGGACTCATCTCATTGGAGATCGTTCAGACTCCAAACTGCATCCGGCGCGGGATTATAAGAAACTTCTAACCTTCCGCAATAGTACGAACGTACTGGGATTCTCAACCATCGATTTAGCCCCACAAGGAATCGCCTGAGCGGGAGGAAGGTTCAGTCCCCTGCGGGCAACGCCCGGTTCCCGTCGGCAGGCCGAGGTCGAGACACATCGCACCAGTTTCGGACCATCCGTTACTCTTGGTGCCGTTCCAACTTGTCTTGCCTAACCTTTCTACGAAAAGCCATCTTTGGGGCCGCGCAAAATGAAGGCGTCCGAGATTGGGGAGATTAGGTTGGAAGGGCCCCAGCTCAGCAGGCGCCGCGGATTTCAGGTGGCTCTTGGTGCTCGACACGAGTTCTCGGTAGCTCGAACGTCGGCTATAATGTCGGCGAGAGGCAGATGGTCGCAGAAAGGGTGGCCCGCGTATCCGGCCATGGGGGGAATGTCTTCCGCATGAAAATCACGGCACTTATCGTTGACGATGAACAGCCGGCGCGTGACGAGCTGGCGTTCCTGCTCAAGGGCCTTCCCGACCTCGAAATCGTCGGCCAGGGCAAGAACGGGGTCGAGGCCGTGAACCTGGTGCGTGAGCTCAACCCGCACCTGGTCTTCCTCGACGTGCAAATGCCCGGCGTGGACGGCTTCGGCGTGATCAAGCGCCTACTCGAAAAAAAGGTTCGCCTGCCGTTCTTCATCTTCGCGACGGCTTACGATCAGTACGCCGTGCAGGCCTTCGAAGTGAACGCCATCGATTACCTTATGAAGCCGATCGCCAAGCCGCGCCTCGAGAAGGCGATCCTGCGCGTGCGGCGCATGCTCGAGACCTCAGAATCCGCGAGCCATAAGCTCGACCGCCTGGTGCAGATGATGGAGGAGCGTCCGTCGCTGCACAAGGGTAAGCTCGTGGTGAAGAGCGGCAATCGTCTTTTCCTGGTGGATTCTGACGACATCATCTACGCCAGCATCGAAGACGGCGTCATCAGCATCGTCACGCGCGACCTGGAAGGCCAGTCCAACTTCCGCACCGTCGAGGAGTTGCAGTCCAACCTCGACCCCAAGACCTTCTGGCGCGTGCATCGTTCCTACTTGGTGAACGTGAACCACATCAAGGAAGTCGTGCCGTGGTTCAAGAGCTCCTACCAGCTTAAGATGCAGGACCGCAAGCAAACCGAAATCCCCGTCAGCCGTGCCCAGACCCGCAAGCTGCGCGAGTTGCTGAACCTTTAGCGGATGCCTATTGCCTTCTCTCTAATGTGAAATCCCCGACATGCCCCAAAAGTCGCGTTCGAGGAAGCAACCGCGCCTTTGCTCTCTGCCGGGCGGTTGCACGGTTGCGCGGGTTTTCAGGTGACCTGCCCTCCGAAAACTGTACCAACGTAAAAGAGAGTTCTCCCAGGGTATATAGGCGCCCAAGTTTTATCCTGAATTAAGGTGGCGGTCCATCAGGTCAATGCTTACGGAGGGAGAATATTAAGCGTGATTCGGTACGCTCGGGCGAAGGGAACGTCGGCTTGGTGTGAGGTTATGGCTCAGCCCTTCGTCATCGACGAAAGGAAAAAGGCATCGGCATCCGGCGTCGCACGGAGTGCCGTCGCTCAGTCGCGCGTCGCGGGCGGGCGCCCGAACCAGCGCTGGAGCCGGCTGGATCCGAAATGGGCCTTCTCTGCGACGAGCGCCTCGGATGGCTCCTGGAAGGTGCCCGTGGGTTTGGGGCCGCTCAGAAAGTCCACGTCAACGCGGCCGACCTGGTCGTGGCCGAACTCCACATAGCAAGAGCCAGCCCCCTTGTAAGCCTCGGGTGACGGCCCTCCGCGGAGCTGTGCGATGATCGCGGCCGCGACGACGCGCGCCGCCCCTTCCGCGAAGACACCCGCCTTGGGCGTGCCCACCCCGTTCACGTCGCCCACCGCGTAGACACCGGGAAAATTCGTTTCCAGGGTCTTTTTGTTCACCGGCACCCAGCCAAAGGCATCGAGGGCAAGCCCGGACTCGACGACGACCGCCGGCACGCGATGCACCGGCACGCCGAGAAACAGCTCGTAGGGCATCTCGGTCCCGTCACTCAGCACGGCCACCTTCCGGCCCGGGTCGAGCGCCCGTACTAGGCTGTCCTTCACGAATCTGATGCCGCGCTCCGCGAAGGCGGCGAGAATCGCCCGCGAGGTGTCGGGTGAAGGGGGAATAGGCGTGCCGAAGGGCATCACCACCGAGATTTCGGTCGCCTCACGCCGCCCGCGGGCGGCGAGGTAATCGTGCAGCAGCAGCGCCGTCTCGCTGGGAGCGGGAGGGCACTTGAATGACTTCCCGGTCACGCCGATGATAGCCGCTCCCCGCTCCAACCGAGGGAGCACGTCGCGCAGTGCGAAGGCTGCCGCAACCGAGTAGAACTCGTTGCCGCCTTCCACCAGCCCCGGGGTGGCCGCCGGATCAAGGTCGGCGCCGAGCGCCACCACCAGGACGTCCGCCTGGAACGTTCCATCGTCAGTCACCGCGCGCCGGGCGGCCGGGTCGATGGATCGTACCGTCGACTGCAGAAATCGCACGCCCGGTTTGACAATGTCGCGGTAGGGATGACGCACGTCGGCCGGCATCCGCCGTCCGAACATCACGTCGAGTTTCGAGAAGCCGAAGACAAACGCCTCGCTCCGGTCGATGAGCACGATGTCGATTGCATCGCCGAAGGCGTCCGAAAGAATCGTCGTCAGCTCGAGGCCCCCGAAGCCGGCGCCGAGCACTACCACGCGCGATCGCACAAGCATACAGATTGCCCTCCTTGCTAAAGTTACTTATCCTCTGCCTGACGAGAGGCATTCCTGATCAGGAGCGCGACCGCCTGCATCAGACACCCTGGAGGACCGCCTTGATCTTCGCCAGATGGTGCCAGCTGTGTCTGAGCGCATGGTCCTCGATCAGGAATTGCGCCGTGAGCGGAGCGTCCGCGTTCAGCGAGACGGGCGCCGCGCGATCGAGCTGTTCGTCCGTGAATGCGCGCACAGCCTCTGCGGCGGAATAGCTATTGCGGCGCAGGAGCTCAATGGTGTCTTGCCTGCCGACCGCCGCATGTTCGTGCGCGTGTTTCGCGTTCATCTCAGCCACGACGCCCCATGTCACCCCCGCAATGGGGTTCCCTGAGGCGATCTCTGTGGCCAGGTGGATCTCGATCGGGTAAACGCTCGCCACGTGGTGAATGATCACGCCGACCTGACGACCGTCGGGCGGCACCACCGTGTGCCACTGGGCATCTGACAGCCCCTGTGCAAATGCCGCAAGCGCGTGGGCGCCTTGCTCGATCCGCTGTGCAAGTAGTGCTGCTCGTGTGCTCATCGTGTCTCTCCTCCTCCTAAGCCTGTCGAGTCACTCCGTCTTCGGAAACCCGAACACATGATCCGAAGCCAACCGATACGACCGTCCACGACGCCGAAATACGCCTGTTGTTCAACAACAAACGATCCCGTCGAATTGGTGAGGCGAAGTCTGTACCCCACGCGGTGGCAATCGGCAATCGTGCTGGTCCCGACAACTTCACTCGCCTCAATGAGATCCGTGACTGTAAACCACTTCCCGAAAATGATGTCGTGTACGACGGCCGCCGCAGACGTCGCTTCCCAGAATCGCCGCGGCGTCATCGCCCGAAAATCGATGTCAGGCGTCAGCAACGCCTCGAGCGCACGAGCATCCTTGTCTGCAACGGCTTGCGCGAAGCGTTCGCCAATTCTGTTTGGCATCATCCCTTCCCCACAAGCACAGTCAGTCACTGTGCATTCGATCTCTTCCTCAAGACTCCTGAATAAAGCTAAGATTTCCTTTTTAATACCCTGAACGAGGGCAGTATACACCCCGCCGGCCCTTCCCAACCTCAATTTTGCAGTCCAGACACCAGCGAGCTATCCGGTAGCGGGCGGCACGCCTCCCGGATGCAGCCGATCCGCACTTCGACCCGTATCCCCCGCGATTGCTCGCACACCTTGCCATCTCCCTGCTTGTTCCCCCCAGGTTTTCTCCTGACCGTAGTGGATTCTACCCTGGCGGCAAGGGCAGCATCTCGATCCGCCGTACCATGGCCCCGAAGAGTCGCCGCGTCAAATGGCTCTCCGCCAGCAGCAGCCAGTGGTAACGGGCGTGCTTCACCAGCCGTCCGCCTGTCTTCACCAGCCGTTGCTGCAAGCTAGTCAAGGACCAGCCATCGATCTTCTTCGGCAGTACCAGCCGCCGCCACAGGTTCCCCAACTTATAGGCGATCACGCTTAGCCACAGGCGCACCTCGTTGGACCGGAACCGGTAGCAGCTCAGCCGCGTCATCTTGACCGCCTGCTTGCCTTCCTTAATCCACTGTTCCGCTGTTCCCCGCTTGTTGTAGAACCGCACCACAGCCCGGCTGCCCGTCTCCAGGTTGGTCACGATGGACCCCACGCGAGGGAACAGTTCCCCAAAGTGGAACTCCACCTTCGCCACGACCCGCCGCGCCGTTTTCCAACTGGCTGCCTGATAGAGAAAGTTCTTGTGCCAGACCACCGGCTTGCGACTCGGCCTTCCTACGGGTCGGGTCAGCAACTCCGCGATGTCCCGCTCCAGGCTGTCGTTCGCCGGTATGCGAATGGCATACTTCACGCCCCGTTCCTCCAGGGCCTCGTAGAGCTCCGGCTTGGCAAGGGCAGCATTGGCGCGGAAGACCACTTCCTTGCCCAATTTCTGCTGGCGCTCGATCTCCGGGAGCAGCAGTTCTTCCCAACCTTCGGCGCTGTGCACGTTGCCCCGCCTCAGCTTGACCGCCAGGCAGTCGCCCTCGCGATTGAACAACAGCAGGGGGTGGTAGCAGGTGGACTCGAAGTGGCCGTTGTAACCACTCTGTTCCTGCTGACCGTAGACCGGAATCTCCGTGCTATCCATGTCCAGCACCACGCGCTGGGGGGAATTGAGGGCTTCGGCTTTGGCGATCAACTCCCGATTGATCGCGGCCAGTCCCGCGAAGTTCTCCTCTTCGGCCAGCATCCCCGTCTCGAAACTCCGTAATCGGGAGGTCAGAGCCGCGCCCCGATCCCAGACCTTTTCCGAGCCGAGCAGCCGGAAGGTCGGATCTTGCGAGAGCCGCTCGGCATCGTTCACGTCCTCGTAACCCGCCAAGCGGCTATACACCGACTGCCGCAGCAGGTTGGGGAGAGGCAACCGCGTGTTCGTCCCTCGCGGGTCCGTCAAGTGCTGGGAGATGAGTTCGCCGAGGCCCAAACGCTCGTCCAGCTCACGCACCAGGATCAGGCCGCCGTCGGAAGTGACGCGGGATTCCTGGAAATAGACCTTGAGGGATGCGTCGAAGGAGAGCTGAAAGGGCTGATTTTGTCTTTCACCCATTGGGTACTGACCTCCGGAGCGTCTTCATCGCGTTCCTACCCGCATGAATATTGATGACGGCGACGATCCGAAGTTTCGGAAATATGGTTCAAATTGGAAATGTGGGCTAATGGCCTTTGGAGAAGTATTCCTGGAGCGCCTTTGCCAGTCCCGCCATCGTGGACTCGTGTGCTTCGAGGGTGACGGTGAGGCCGAGCTTGCGGAGGGTTTCGGAGGTGACCGGACCGATGGAGGCGATCACCACGCCGTGCAGCGTTTGCCCGAGGCGGTCTTCGCCCACGAGTTTTGCGAAGTTCGTGGCTGTTGACGAACTGGTGAACGTGATGACATCGGGAGGCGGTGTGAGCAGGCGCGCGAGCTCTTCCGCGGAAATGTCCGGCGCAACGGTCTGGTAGGCTTCCACCACTTCCACGCGAGCACCACGCTCCTTGAGGACGCGGGGCACGAGGTCGCGTGCCGCCCGCGCGCGGGGAATCAGGAACGCTTTGCCACGCAGGTCGCAGTCCCCGAGCGCTGCGAGCAATCCCTCGGCCACGTACTCGCTCGGCAGCAAGTCCACTTTGACGCCCGCGCCCGCCAATTCCGCTGCCGTGACGGGGCCGATGGCGCCGATTGTGAGTCTCTTCAAATCGCGCACGTCGCGTCCGCACGCTGCCAGGCGCGCGAGAAAATTCCGCACACCATTCGCAGAGGTCGCCAGCAGGTAGTCGAACTTTTCCAGCCGGCGTATTGCCGCGTCGAGCGGCTCCCACGAATCCGGCGGGCGAATCTCAATCGTGGGAATCTCGATCACCTCCGCGCCCAGCGCCGCCAGTTTCTCGCGCAGCACGCCGGCCTGCTCGCGCGCGCGAGTGATGGCGACGCGCTTGCCGGACAGCGGCAGGCGCTCAGACGAATTCCGGTGCTTGGGCATGTGCGTCGCTTCCTGTGCTCCTCAAATTAGTCCGGGGATCTGACTACGTGCTCGAGCCGACTGAGCACTGAAAGCCGACAACTGACGACTGACAACAGTGTCCCTCGTAGCACGTTCTTGCAACTACGCCCTGCCCAGCGAGTCGAGAATCTCCTGCGCGCCCTTTCGGAGCAGGTCTTCGGCCACCGCGGCGCCTAGCGCTTCGGGATCGGAGGCGGAACCTACGGCCTGTGCGCGGATCACCTGGGTCGCATCCAAGTTCGCGACCAGCCCGCGCAAGCGCAGTTGACCTTCGTCCAACAGGGCGTGCGCGGCGATGGGCGCCTGGCAGCCACCGCCCAGGCGGCGCAGCAGCGCGCGCTCCGCGCGCACCGCCTGATGTGTGGCCGGGTGATCGAGCGGCGCCACGGCTTCGCGAACGCGCCCATCGTCGGCGCGAATCTCCATGCCCAGCGCACCCTGGCCCACGGCCGGGCACATCTGATCGAAGCTGAAATACGCGGTAATGCGCTCGCCCAGGCCCAGCCGGTGCACGCCCGCGGCAGCCAGCACCAAGGCCTCACATTCGCCGCGCTCGAGTTTGCGCAGGCGCGTATCGAGATTGCCTCGCATCGCGACATAGGCGAGGTCGGGCCGCAGCGAACGCAATTGCGTCTGCCGGCGCAGACTGCTGGTGGCAACGCGCACCCCGTCCGGCAAGCTGGCGAGCGGTTTGCCGTCCCGGGCAATGAACACATCGCGCGCGTCCTCTCGCTGGGGCACCGCGCCGAGCACGAGACCAGCGGGTTGTTCGGCCGGCAGGTCCTTCAAGCTGTGGACCGCAACATCTATTTCACGCGCGAGCAAGGCTTCTTCAATTTCCTTGATGAACAGGCCTTTGCTGCCCACCTCCGCGATGGTCTGCGCGATGGGCGCCGGCGGAGGCTCCTGCGGTGCGACAGCCTGCAGCTTATCGCCCGTGGTCTTGATGATGCGAATGGCAATTTCGTGGCCCGCGGCGGCAAGCCGGTCGCGAACCCAATGCGCCTGCCACAGGGCCAGCTTCGAACCGCGTGAGCCGATGACGTATCTCATAGGACAACAGTGACGAGTGACAAGTGACAAGTGACGAGCAAGAGCGGGTGAAAGCTAAAGGTCGAAGAGTTGAAGGTTAAACAGTTGAATGTCCAAGGGCAAACGGCGAAATTCGCTTGGTTCGCTCTGCAACTCTCAACTTTCGACTCGCGACTGCTTCCGCTCGTCACTAGTCACTGTGTTTTCACTCCCCCAGCCCAAATATCTTGTGGATCAGTCGCACCAGCGCCACGTGTTCCGGCTCGCCGACCCCGTCCTTGAGTTCCGTGATGGGCCCGTGCAGGATTTTGTTCATGATGCCCCGCGTTAGCGCCTCCACGGCCTGGCGCTGCTCGGGGGTCAGACTCCCCAGGCGGCCCTGGTAGCGTTCCATTTCGCTGGCGCGGATGCGGTTCAGGCGCTCTTCCAGCGCCACGATGGTCGGCACGACGTCGTGCGACGCCAGACGCTTCATGGTCTTGTGCACTTCGGTCTGAATGATCTCCTCGGCCCGCACCGCCTCGTGTTCACGCTGTTTCTTGTTGGCCTCCACGACGTGCTGGAGGTCATCGATATCATAAACAAAGGCATTATCTAATTCATTGACCGCCGGATCGACATCACGCGGCACGGCGATGTCCACGAAAAACACGGGGTGGTTCCTGCGTGCGGCCAGGATCTTCTCCACCTGATTCTTGCCGATGATGGTGTGCGGCGCGCCCGTCGAGCTGATGACGATGTCAGCCTGATCGAGGTGGTCGAAGAGCTCTTCGAAGGGCACCGGCGTGCCTTGGAACGCTGCGGCCAGTTCCACGGCGCGTTCGTAGGTGCGGTTGCTGACCAGGATGCTGCTCGCGCCGCTGCGCAGGAGGTGCTTGGCGGCCAGTTCGCTCATCTTGCCGGCACCCACCACGAAAATGGTCTTGCCGTTGAGGTTGCCGAAGATCTTCTTCGCCAGTTCCACCGCCGCGTAGGAGACCGATACCGCCGCCGAGCCCAACGCCGTTTCGCGCCTCACCCGCCGCGCCACGGCCAGCGCCTGGTTTACCACTTCGTTCAGCGTGCCGTTCAGCCCACCCGCCAAGCGCGCCGCGGCGGACGCCTGCTTCATCTGTCCCAGGATTTGCGGCTCGCCGAGGATCATCGAATCCAGACTCGACGCCACGCGAAACAGGTGCCGCACCACGTCTTGCTGCCGCAGGCGATAAAAGAAGTGCGCGAACTGCGTTAAGTCGCAATGGTGGTGGTCCGCAAGGAAGCGGCGGATGATCGGCTCGGCGTCCACTTCGTCGTCGGCGGAGGTCGCCACCTCCACGCGATTGCAGGTGGAGAGAATCATCCCCTCGCGGATGCCCGCGCGGTGCACCAGGTCGGAGACGGCTTCGGCCAGGCGCGCTTCCGGGATGTTCATCTTCTCCCGGACTTCCACCGGTGCGGTGCGATGATTGATGCCCAACAGGGTTAGATTCATATTTGCAGCCCGGAACCAGCCTCCGGAAATCGGGTTTCGGGATTCGGGGTTAGGGGTTCGGGCTCACAATCCTGCCTTGCGAGATTTCAACGCTCCGATTAGTCGGTTGAGCATTTTCCCGATGCCTTCGATCTGTTTTGAAACCGCACCCAACGCATCTGGGCTTAGCAGGTGTAAATTGCATGCGACGATAAGGTGTGTTTCCAGCTCCATCAATGATCCCCGCGCGACCGTCAAGAACTGAATATACTCTCTTGTTGACCCCCTTCCCCATCCTTCAGCGATATTGGCGGCGATCGAGGTCGTCGCTCTTCGGATCTGGGAAGTCAGGCCGTATCGCTCTGTGTCAGGGAATCGAGAAGTTAATTTGTAGAGTTCGGTTGTAAGGGCAACAGACTTCTTCCAGACATCCAACTCTTTGTAATTCTGGACCACGAATCCCGCCCCCCAATCCCGAATCCCTAACCCCTAACCCCTAACCCCGAAACTAAGGCATTTCTCCCAGCTTTGGGAAGTACCCGTGCTGCCCGCTGAGCAGGCTGATGCCCATGAACGTTACCAGAATTGCGGCGAACCCGAAGATGGCGATGTAAGCGGCGCGCCGCCCGCGCCAGCCGCCACTCACCCGCGTCGAAAAAAGCACCAGGTAAATGAGCCACGTTACCAGCGAGGCCAGAATCTTCGGGTCGAGCTCCCACGGACCTTTCCACGTCCGGCTGGCCCAGACGAACCCGGTGAGGATGCCAAGGCTCAACAAGGGAAGCCCCAGCAGCAGCGAGCGGTAATGGATTTCGTCGCAGACCTCGAGCGAAGGTAACCGGTAATAAAATCCCCGCGGCTGCTTTGACTTCAGCTCGTGCTCCTGAATCAGGTACATGAGGGCGGCGACAAAGGTCAGGAATAGGGCCGTGTAACCGAGGAAGATCGAGCTGATATGCACCAGCAGCCAGCCGCCGCGAAAGGCCGAGGAATCAAACGAACCTCCGGGATGCAGCGTGGAGATCAGGGTCAGCAGGAAGACCAGCGGCAGCATGAAGAGACCCAGGGAAACAATCCGGTAGCGCAGGTAAACAAAGAAAAAGGCGAGGGTCACCAGAAAGGCGTAGAACGACAGCGCGCTGCGGACGTCCGTGACCGGCAGGCGATGGATGCGCACGGCTTCAGCCGCCAGCGCATCGGCGTGCGCCAGCAAGCCGAGTCCCAGCGCCCCCAGGGAAGCGGGCGATAGCGATGGCCGCCGCCGTTTGACCGAAGGAATGATCGACAGAATTCCCAGGCCGTAAAGAGCGAGCGCCGTCCACAAGCAGGCATCGTGCATAGGAACTCCAAAGCTGTAGCGGCAGACTCCTAACAGTTTGTTGAAAAACTCGCTCAGTCTGTCATTCTGAGGAACCGCAGGCGACGGAAGAATCTCGTAAGTCCTTCAGAACAACAAAAGCAGATTCTTCGCTTCGCTCAGAATGACAGCGTCGAAGCGTTTTTCAACAAACTGGTAAATTATAACACCCCTGCTACGTCGGCTCAGCCCAAACCCCGTCAGCTTGATGGCTCGCCTTGGATAACCCTTTGGTTCGAGTAGTGCAACCCGGAGAGTCGTGCTGGTCGACACCCCTGTTCTTTGCGGCCGCAGCTTCAGCCGCGTGGTGACCGCGTGGCGATCATCAAGAGGAAACCCACCAGCGCGGCGACCATCAGCGTGAGCATAGTGCGGTCAGGCGCGTAGTGAGCGAGGGCGCCAGCTACCGCGCCGCCCACAAAGCTGCCCAGAAACTGCAGCGTATTGTACAGGCCCAGCGCCGTCCCGTAGGCGTTCCCCGGTGAAGCCTTGCTGACGAGGCTAGGGAGGATCGGCTCAAGCCCCGTAAAGCCGATATAGAAGAGCGTGCCCGCCACCAGCACCGTTGCCAGGCGACTCGGGTTGAAGCCGGCGTGGGCGGGTTCAAAGAGCAACAGGGAACTGGGAATGAAAAGCAAATAGGCGAGCGCTGCCAGCGGCCGCGCCCAGCCGTGGTCCGCGCCCTGCGAGAATCCAAACATGGTGATGGCGCTGATCACCATCATGGGTAGCAGCAGAAGGTAATACTGGGTCATTTTCAGGTGATGCTGGCCCGTGACGATGAGCGGGAAATAGAAGAAGAAAGTCGCCATGAAGAAGTTCATCAGGAAGCCCCCAGCGGCGTAAGCGAGCAGGGAGGGATGCGTGAGGACCCCCGACATCGGCGCCGGCGCGGTGGTCTGTGGAGGCTCGTCCTTCAGGTAGCGCACCACCAGAAAATCCGTGGAGAGGCCCAGGAATCCCGTGAGCCAAAACAGAAAGGCCGTGCCGAAGATTCCGGCCAGGAGGGGCCCGCCGACAACACCAATTGCAAACGCCGCGCCGATGGGGATCCCCAGCACCGCCATAGCGGTCGACCGACGCTCGGACTCGATGTAATCGGCCACGGTGGCGAAAGCGACGGAGACAATTGCGCCGCCGCCCTGCACCAGCCGTCCAAGAATCAGTACCCAGATCTGCCAGGAATGGGGGAACAGGTGGGGCAGGGCGCAGAGAAACGATCCCAGGGCGAAGAGGGTCATGCCCAGCACCAGCACTTTGCGGCGGCCAATCCGGTCCGAAAGCCTGCCGAGCGGAATCTGCAGGGTGGCCATGGTCAGGCCGTAGGCGCCGAAGGCGAAGCCCACCAGGAATCGCGAGGACGTGAATTGCAGTCCGTAGAGTGTGAAGACCGGCAGGACGAGGAACAAGCCCAGCATGCGCAGTCCCACCACGCTGGCAAGCGCCAACAGTACTTTCTTTTGCGTGGAAGTGAAGGCGAGGCGACGGCTGAGGGTGGTGGCCATTCTAAGGGCAGTGACCAGTGACAAGTGACGCGCAAGCCAATCGGCTCAGCGAACCAGGGAAGAGCGCGGTCTGCGATCACTCAATGACTCGATCGCTCGATCACCCGGTCACCCGATTCTTCTTGCTCGTCACTCGTCAACTAGTTCTTAATGCCTGCGCGGCACGCACGAGAGCCTGCATTTTGGCGATGGCCTCATCTACGGTGCGGGTTTTGAGGCCGCAATCGGGATCGACCCAGATAGCTTCCTTGGACAAAGTCTCGAGTGCCTGCCGCAGTCGTTGCTCGACCACCGGCTGGGTCTCGACCAGGTGCGTGTGGACGTCCACCACGCCGAAGCTGATGTCCTTCGTGTAGCGCTGCTTCTTGAACAGCGCCAGCATATCCAGGCCGCTGTTTGACATCTCGAGATCGAAGTTGTCGACCGGCAGGTCGAGCATGTCCGGATAAATATGCTCGAACGCGCCGTAACAGATATGCGTGATGAAGTACGCCGGCAAGCCGTCCGTCACCACGTGCATGGCCTCGATCGCCACGGCCAACTCCTCCGGCCGCACGGAGACGGCGGGTTCATCAATCTGGATGATCTTGGCGCCGGCTTGGATGAGCGCTTCCACTTCCTTGCGGATTTCGCGCGCCAGCGCCAGGGTGGCCGAACGGCGGTCGGGATACGATTCGATGAACGACCAATCCATCACCGTGTAGGGCCCGGTGAGCATGCCCTTCACGGGTTTCCGCGTCAGGCTCTGCGCGTACTTCCACCAGTCCACCGTGATCGGCCCCTTCCAGCGCACCTCGCCGGTGATGATGGGCTTGTGGTAATAGCGGTTGCCGTAGGAGCGCACCAGCCCGCCGATCTCGAAACCTTCCAGGTTCTCGGCGAAGTAGACGACCATGTCGCCGCGGTACATCTCGCCGTCCACAAGCACGTCCACACCCAGTTCTTCCTGCTTGCGAATCCAGAATTCCGTCGCCTGGCGCTCAGCCTTTTCCAGCTCGGCGCGGCCGATCAATTTCTTGGCGAATTCGCCGCGCGCTTTCATGAGGAAGTCGGGCTTGGGAAAGCTTCCCACCGAGGTGGTTGGGAACAGGGGCAAGTCGATGCCCAATCGTTGCAGCTTGGCTCGGCTCATGCAGCCCTCCCGAGGAAAATCCTCTGGATCGCCGCCAGGTGGCGCAGTTTCAGTTGGGCGCGATCGCGCGGCAGGTACTCCAGGCCGCAAGAAGGATTCAGGTAGGCGCGGCCGGGATTCCGCGCCTTGGCGATCTTCTCTAGTTGCCGCGCCACGCCCGAAGCGTCTTCCAGGCGAGTATTGCGGCCATCCAGCAAGCCCAGACCCAGCGTCTTTGCCGTGCCGCGCGTGGCCACGGTTTCCACCAGGCTCGGGCTATATGTGAAGTCGAGCACCAGCAGGTCCACCGGCAGCGTCTGCAGCTTGTCGTAAAGAGGCGCCGGGTCACCAAAGTAAACGGCGAGCGCCAACTGCGCTGAACCTTTGCGCGCAGCAAGCGCTGCCAGGTGTTGCTCGCCCACGGGGAAATCCTCCGGCTGCTTGAGCAGCGAGGGTTCTTCCACCTGGATCAGGCCGGCCCCGGCAGCGGCCAGCGCTGCGACTTCTTCCGCGAGCGCCGCAGTGTAAGCCTCCAGCACTTTCGCGAACCCACCTGCGCCGCCTTTTTCTTCCACGGTGTGGCGAGCTAGTGTGTACGGCCCAGTCATCACGGCTTTCACCGGCCGCGACGACTTGGCTTTGGCAAAAGTGAATTCTTCCACCAGCAGGGCCCCCCCCCGCTGGGGCTTTGCGTGCACGACCGGCTGGCGGAAATAGCAATTGGTGTCGAAGAATCGCAGGAGTCCGTTGATGCGCACGCCCGCGAGTTTCCTTGCCAAATGCGAGATGGGATCGTACCAGCGAATCAGGCCGTCGGTGACGACCTGGAGCCCGGCGGCAGACTGTTCCGCGAGCGCCAGTTCGGTCAGGTGTTCTTCGGCGGCGCGGACGTCCGCATCGTTTTTTTCGCCCTTGTCACGCTGGGTGATGGTGCGGCGCAGGAGTTGCTGGTCGGCGTCGTCTCCGATGCGCGGGTAGCTGCTGTGATTGGCGAGGAGCAGTTCCATGGAAGATTAGGTTCTCCTGTAGAGCCGAGTCACGAGGGTCACGCTTAGCGTATCCCCTTAGTTGTCAGTCGCCCGTGGTCCGCTGTCCGTTGCTGACGGAGGTCGTCGTGCCTGCCTAGTGATCCAAAGAAGAAAAACGCAGCCGGGACTACGGATAACTGAGGACTGACAACTGCCTACTGCCTACTGCCTACTGCCTACTGACACCTTCTTCACCACTCCACAAATTCCGCTTGGACGTGCTGCGGCAGCAACCCCTTTTCGAAGCCGCGATCGAGGAGCGCCTGCACTGCTTGGCGGCCGCGCTCGCCGTAATCAAGCGTCCAGTCGTTTACGTACATGGCCACGAAGCGGTCGGCCGTGCGCATATCGAGCCCGCGCGCGAACTGCAATGCATAGTCCAGGGCTTTCTCGCGATGGTCGAGCGAATACTGAATGCTTTCTTTCAGCAATCTCGCCACCGCGCGCAACGTGCCCCGGTCGAGCGACCGGCGAATGGCATTCCCACCCAGCGGCAACGGCAAGGAGGTCTCCTGGTACCACCACTCACCCAGATCCACAATCTTCGTCAGGCCGGATTCCGCGTAGGTCAACTGGCCTTCGTGGATGACCACGCCCGCGTCCACCCCGCCCCGGGTGACGGCCTCAAGCACCCGATCGAAGGGGGTAAAAACGGGCTCGAAATCGCGCTCGTAGAGCTGCAGCACCAGGTGCGCGGTGGTCATCTTCCCCGGCACCGCCACGCGCTTGCCCCGCAGGCCTTCCGCTCCCAGCGCGGCGCGCGCCACCACGATGGGCCCATAGTGCTCGCCGAAGCTGGCGCCCGAGGGGAGCAGTACATACCGGTCGGCGAGATACGGGTAAGCGTGAAACGATATCGCCGTGATGTCGTAGACGCCCTCCAGGGCTTTCTCGTTCAGGGTTTCGATGTCCTCGAGAATGTGTCCGAAGACCAGGTTGTCGGTCCGCAGCTTCTGGGTTGCCAGCCCGTAGAACATGAAGGCATCGTCGGAGTCGGGGCTATGGGCCAGCTTGAGCTCGACCCTGTGCGGCTTGGGTGCTCCGGCCTTTTGAGCTGATGACGACGACATGGTTTCTCTCCGTCCACCATTCCCCCAGGAGCCCAGAATAGTAATGCTAGCACAGGAGTCGCATGGTCACAACGGCCCCAAGCAGTCACCTTCTACATAGACATATTATTCGATTTAGCCAGTCTAGTAGTTGTAAATGCACCTGAGCATCGACATGAGGCCGCGCGGGACACCTCGACCTGAAACTCGCCGGCTCACAGGGCAGGTTCTTCAGGACTTCGGAGGCGGCGTCTCCGCTTCCAACCGCGCCCGGATGGCGCGCTTGGCACGCAGGGCCTGCGCCGCCACGTCGCTGTCGGGATCGTGCGAGAGCCGGTCGAGCGGCTCCAGGCTGCTTTGATCACCGCTGTACATCAAGATCGTGCACAGGCGTTTCCTCACACCCGCGTCCTGATTTTGCAGGTAGGGGTAAAGCCTGGGAAGGAAGGCGGGATCCCGGGCTAGCTCGGTCAGATACGCCCGCGCCACGTCGCCGCGAGTTTTCGAGCCCAACTCACTCACCAGGGAGCTTAAGTAGTCCTGCTTGCCGAGCGCGGTGATGGCGAATTCGATGGCCAGTTTCACCTCGGCGTCTTTTTCCACGCTGACGGCTTTTTCCAGTTCGCCCAGGCTCTGGGGATCGGCGGCACGCGCCATTCCTTCTGCCGCGGCTTGGCGCAGGTTCTTGTCCTCGCTCCAGAGCGCCTTGGTGAATAGGGGCACGGAAACCTTCTCGCCCAGGTAAGCCAGTCCCTGCATGGCTGCGACCCTGTCTTTTTGATCGGGCGAGCTCTCGAAAATCGACTGCAATTTGGGCAGGGCTTCATTGGTCCGCAGGATGCCGATGGTAACGCACGCGTCGCGTTTCACATCCTTGTTCGGCGAGTCCAGCAAATCGACCAGTTGCGGGCCTGCCGACAGATCCTTGATCTTGGCGAGAGCGTTCAGTGCCTCGCGCGCCAGGTCCGTGTCGGAGGAGTGCGCGGTGGTCACCAGATCCGGCACCGCCGATTTCGCCACCAGGGTACCCAGCCCCCTGGCCGCTTCCCGCGAAGCCTGCATCGAACGCGTGTCCTTGAGCGTGGCGATCAGTGCCGTGATGACCTGCGGGTCCACGGCGACGCCTGGATCGATTTTGGTGTCGTCAGCTTCGAAATGACCCTTGACGCGTTGCACGTTCTTCTTCACAAACCCCGTCAGGCCCGCACTTGGCGTGACACCGGAGTAGTAGCCCGCCAGCGACTGCACGCCCAGCACCCGCACATCACCGTCCAGATCCTTCGTGGCCTGGATCAGCGGCGGCAGAACCTCCGCCTGGTGGAACTGAGCCAGCGCCGACACCACTTCGCGCCGCACTTTGGCGCTGGGGTCGCTGAGCGCCCCGACCAGGGCGGGGATGGTGGCCGGGTTGCCTTCCTTGCCTAAGTCGCGCGCCGCCTTGGCGCGCACGCCGTCGCTGTGTCCTTGCCTGAGGAGCATGACTGTAGGGTTGTTGTCGATGGAGGAGGGCGTGGGCGGAGCAGTGGCAGGCTTCGCCGCCTGTCCCCGCAACGCCGAGACGCTCGACAAGGTCAGGGAAAGAATGATTAAAGCCATGAACCAAGAAGAGTGCTTCATGTTTTCCCTCATGATCTTCGGAGCCAACCAGGCGTCAAGTGCATGGGCGCAGGACTTCTGCGGACGAGCACCGGCTTGGGAGGCACTGGCCGCCCCCCGGCGGGTTGATATCGGCCCGGGAGATCTTGCCGCCGAGGCTGGGGTCTTGCTATTTTCCGATGCGGGTAATCGTGAACTTGGTTTTCCCGGACGCATCGTCGTGGGCGACGGTAATGCTGATCAGACCATTTGATCCCGCCACCTGAACCAGCGCTTTGCCTTCACTCTGCTGCACAACTGCCTTGGATCCCAGCTTGTCCTTGTAGAAGCCCACGACTTTGTCTACCGAGTCGTCGGTCAGGTACTGCTGGACCTTGAAGGCTCCTGCGCCCAACGACATCTCACCACCGCCTGCGGCGGGTGTCGCGTCAGGATAAATGGGAACCTCCAGGTTTACGGCCGGGGTGGTTTCGCGGTCTTGCTTTTGGGCTTCCGGCTCGGAGCGAACTTCCTGCGTCCCCGCCGATGTGGGGAACGTGATCCGGGCCTCATTCCTGAGCTCGTTCACCTTTTGCCTGGCCCGATAAAAGACATAGACGCATGCCCCAACGCCCAGCAGGCTGAAGAAGATCAAGACGGCGACCACCACGAGGATGATCTTGAGGATGGGGCTGCCGGACTTTCCGGCGGGGGCCGCGGCCGCAGGAGCTGCGCCTGTTGGGGCCGGTCCCGCGGGAGCCGCGCTGGGGGGCGGAGCAGTGGCCGCCGCAGCGGGCGGAGCCGCGACCGGCGCTCCACAGCTTATACAGAAGCTCATCCCTTCTGCCATAGGGGTACCGCACTTGGTACAGAATTGAGCCATTTGGATGTTCCTCCTCGTCGGATTCGCGCTCCGTGGAAGCCCCAGGCGAACCACTGCTGCCCGGCGCGAGCAGTGTCAGGCGGAGTTCCGAAATGCTTCCCGGGTAATGCGCGGAGCATAGCACTTTTCACCGTCTGAGTCGAGGTGCAGGGGGCTTCTCGGAGGGACCATCGCGAGCATTTCGGGGCAAAAGGGGCAGAGCTGGACCGGAACCTCTTATCTGCACCTCCACGGCTTCACAGGGCGGGCCAAAGGAGGCCCCGGCGTCTTTGCGTGAGGCTGGGTCGATTCGGCAGAGCACGGCTTAACTACTTGCGTTGCGACATTTTCGCGCTTACCTTTTAGCCCTGGGGGCGTCTAAGCCCGGTGAGAGGTTCGAACCTAACTTGTGATGGATGGCCTCTGCTTGGAGCTAGCCGGCAAAGCTTCTGAACAACCTTCGCGGGTGAGCGAGGTCGATGAGCTCACACTGATCCGCCGCGCGCAAGAAGGCGACCGTTCCGCCTTCGAAGCCCTCGTCCGCCTCTACGATCAGAACGTCTTGCGCCTGGCTCTGCAAGTGGTCGGCTCGCCCGAAGAAGCTCGCGATTTATATCAGGAGGCGTTCTTGAAAGTGTACCGCTCGCTGCGCCATTTCCGCCTGGAGGCTCGTTTCTCCACTTGGCTCTACCGGGTGGTGATGAATGTTTGCCTCGACCACTTGCGCCGCCAGAACACTCGTAAAGAAGTTCCGGTTCCCCAAGCCGACGACGGCGAGCCCGAGTATTTCCAGACCGTGCCCGACGACCGGCCCACGCTCAACCCCGAGCGGGCCACCCACTCCAAGGAGATTGCCCGTCGCATCCAGGCGGCGCTCAACCGGCTGAACCCGCGCGAGCGCATGGTCTTCGAGCTCAAGCATTACCAGGGACTGAAACTGCGGGTGATCGGCGAGATGTGCAAAACCAGCGAGCAGACCGTAAAGAATTGCCTGTTTCGCGCCACGCAGAAACTACGCACGGAGCTAGGTGACCTGGTTTAGGAGGTTTGCAGTGAGGGAAGTGCCTATGAATTGCCTGGAGTTCGAAGAAAACCTGCCGCAGTTTCTTGATGAGGAGCTTTCCGCGGAGGAGCGGGCGGCTTGCGAAGGGCACCTCGCGGATTGCGCCAGGTGCCGGGCGACGCGCGAGAAGACCGAGCAGCTCCATCGAGTTCTGGCTGGCCGGCCGCGTCGGGAACCAACTGCAGCGCTGCTGGCGGAATCGCGCCACGGGCTCGAGGAGGCCCTCGACGGTGAGCAGCACGGCTGGCGCGCCCTGTTTCAGAATCGGTTGCCAGTTCTTCGCCTGCAACCCGCGTCCAGCTTTGCTCTGGGGGTGACGCTGGTGCTCGGAGGGTTTGGCCTGGGTTGGGCGTTGCGGCCGCACGCCGGGCTGCTCACCTCGAGTTCGGCGGGCGTCAACACAGCCACCGTGACCAACCCCGACCTCGAGAACATGCGGATCAGCGGCATCAGCCGCGTCGCCTCTGATCCCGAGACCGGCGGCGTGCGTATCACCATGGACGCGGAGCGGCGAGTGACGCTGGAAGGCTCCCTCAACGACCCGCAGATTCAGCAGGTGCTGGTCTATGCCGTGAAGAGTTATGACAATCCGGGCATCCGCCGCGACACGCTCGACGCCCTGCGGTCGCACCTGAACAACCCCAACATCCGGCAAGCGCTGCTCTACGCCGTGCGGCACGATCCCAACGCGGGCGTCCGGTTGGAGGCATTGGAAGCCGTGCGCGGGATGGAGTCCGGCGACGACGTGAATCGCGCCCTCCTCGACGCGCTCGAGCACGATGCCAATCCGGGCGTGCGGGTGGCGGCGGTGGACGCGCTGATCGATCACGAAGAGAAAGAGGGCCGCGATACCGCTATTCAGCACGCCCTTGAGCAGTTGGCCACCACGGACCGGAATCCCTACGTCCGTTTGAAGTGCGCCAACGCCATGATGAGATTAGGAAAGTGAAGGTCCAAGACGAACCATGGGAACGAAGCGGGTATACAGTCTCGCGCTGCTGGTCTTTCTGATCGCCCTGCCCCTTGGGGCGCTCGACGTGGCACCGTTCAAGCGCGGCACGCCGGTGCGGCGCGAGCGCGGCTGGGAGCAGCGGTGGGAGTTTGAAACGCCGGCTAAGGAAGGGGCGCGGCTGCTCCTCCGGGCGGACGGGGGCGCAGTGGACATCCGTCCCGAGCCCGGCAACCGGGTCAGGTGCGTTGTGGTCTTGCGCGTTTACACATCCGACGAGGCCGCGGCGCGCCGCTTGTTCGATCGCGTCGAACTGAGCGCACGCTCGCTCGAAGCCGGCGGCGTCTACATCACCAGCCAAACTTCGGGGCGGGCGCGACACGGCACCAATTTCGGAATCCGATTTCAGCTCAGCGTGCCCCAGCGGTACAACCTGGACGTGGAGACGCAGGGTGGCGACGTCACGGTGCAGGCTCCCCTGCAAGGGGAAGCCCGGCTCACCACGGCGGGCGGCGACGTGCGCGCCACGGACCTGTCGGGTCCGGTGCGGGTTGAGACCGCCGGCGGCAGCATCACCCTCGGGAAGATCGGTAGCCGGCTGGAGGCGCGCACGGCGGGGGGCTCGATCCACGTAGACGACATCAAGGGTGACGCCAACCTCGAGACCAGCGGAGGTGAAATCGCCACCGGTCAGGTCGCGGGCACACTGCGCGCGGAGACGGCCGGCGGGGACGTAGTGATTGGCGGCGCGGCTGGGGAGGTAGTGGCCCAGACCGCCGGCGGGCAGATCCAGATCGGCCCGGCAGGCGGCGGCGTCCGCGCGGAGACCGCGGGCGGCAGCATCCGCCTGCAGGGCGCGCGCGGCCGCGTGGTGGTGGAAACGGCCGGCGGCAGCATTGACCTGTTGCAGGTCGAAAGCGCCGTCAGGGCTTCCACGGCGGCAGGGCGCATCCTGGCGCAGTTCAATGGCACCCAAAAAGCTTTCGCCTCTTCGCAGCTCGAGACCTCCATGGGAGATATTTACGTCTATCTGCCCATTAATCTGCCGCTCACCATCGATGCGGCCATCGACGCGGCGGCCGGCCACAAGATCGTCTCCGACTTTCCCCTGACTATCCAGGGAGAGAAGGAAGAGTTTGTTCCCACCACTATCCGCGGCCATGGAAGCTTGAACGGAGGCGGAGAGGTGCTGAAGATTCGGACCGTGGCGGGCAATATCGAAATCCGGAAACTCAACGAGCAGTCTCTCGTGGATCTTCAACGGCGCGAAGCGAGCACTTGGAAAGGTTGGGAAGAGCGTCGCACGGAGAAGGAGCGTCGCCGCCGCGAGCGTGATCAGGAACGGCAACAACACCAACGGGACAGGAACGAGGACGACGATGACGAGTAGCTGCCCTGTAGTCCACCCCGGGCTGAAGCTTGCCATGGCCCTGGCCATGCTGGTCGGCATGGCAGGTGTGCCCCGGCCCTCCTATGGCGTGGAGCGTGTCTGGGCGAAACGTTTCCCGCTTCCGCCGGGAGGCCGCGTCTCGGTCGAGAACGTACACGGCAGCGTCCTGGTGGAAGGCTGGGACCACGCGGAAGTGGAAGCCATCGTCGCCATGCGCAGCCAGGGTCCCAGCGATCGCCTCGACGATGTGGAGGTGGCCGTGGAAGTTCGTGCCGGCAGCTTGGCGTTCCACACGCTTTATCCTGCGGATCTGGATGAGCCGGTGCGCGTGGACTACCGGTTGCGTGTGCCTCGCCAAGTGCGCCTGGAGCAGCTCAGCACGCTGGAGGGGAACATTGTGGTGCGCGACGTGGAAGGCGCCGTGAAGGCCCGCAGCCTGCATGGGGATATTGAGGAGGTCAACGTGGCGGGCTCCGTGGTGGGACGCGCACTAACGGGGAATATTCTCGTTTCTTTGCGCAGGCTGCCCGATCGCCAGTTCCCGGTCAAGCTCGAAACCCTCAATGGCAACGTGGACCTGCTGATGCCCGCGCAAGCGAACGCCGACCTGGAGCTCACCACCGTGGCGGGAAAGATCCTGGGAAACTACGCCTTTGAAGTGAGTTCGGTGCCCGGCGATTCCACACGCCGCGCGCGCTTGGGCGAGGGCGGCGTGCGCGTCGAGCTTCGAACGGTTCGCGGGAATATTCGGGTCGGCCAGCGCGACGAAGACTTGTGATTTTTGATTCACCGCAAATGGGGTTTTTCATGCCGTCCCATCAACGCTCCATCGCCGGCGCTTTGGAAAATCGTGATGACCGAAGCGAGAGTGCTGCGTCCAATGGAAGAGCGAGCCGTCAGGCCGCCCGGTGAAGACGGGTACTCGAGGCAATTCCGGAATGTTCCGGAGAACGACTCGAACGCGGAGGACAACCATGAACCGCAAGATTCTCTTAGGAATGGCGCTCGCGGTCGCACTATTGCTTGCCGGCGCGGGAGTTTTTCGCAGCCAGGACCTGCCGGAGCCGCCCGAGCCACCCGATCCACCTGACTCGTCGCAGATCTTTTTCGTCAACCACGGGTCCGCGCACTTGGGTGTCACTCTTGGTGAGGTGACGCCGGAAAAGGCTCAGGAATTGAAGCTGCCTGCCGTCGCCGGCGCCATCGTTACCGGCGTCGAAAAGGACAGCGCGGCCGCCAAGGCCGGTCTCGAGAAGGGCGACGTCATTGTGGAATTCGACGGAGCGCGGGTGCGCAGCAGCGCGGAGTTGCGCCGCCTGGTGCGCGAGACGCCGGCGGGGCGTACCGTGGCGATCAAGGTGATGCGCGAGGGGCAGGCTCGCACCCTGAGTGCAAAACTGGAGGCTCCCGGCAATCAACACTTCGACATCGCCGTGCCGGAGATTCACATTCCGTCGATGAACTTTCCGGACTTCAACTTCTCTTTTGGTCCGACGCGCGCCAGCCTGGGGATTTCCGGTGACGACCTCACCTCGCAGCTCGCGCAATACTTCGGTGTGAAGCAGGGGAAAGGCGTGTTGGTGCGCGAAGTGATGGTCGGCAGCGCGGCGGAAAAGGGCGGGCTGAAGGCCGGTGACGTGATTGTGCAGGTGGACGGCAAAGCGGTAGGTGGCGTAAACGAACTCCGCGGGGCACTGAACGACAACTTCGCCGACGACACGCGCAAGGTGAACCTGACCATCGTCCGGGACCGCCATGAGCAGACCGTGACCGTGGAACTGACGCGCTCCACGCCGGGTGCGCGGCACGTGGCCGAAGCAGCACGGCGGGGCCTATACCCGGCGGATCTCCCGCAAGTGCGGGAGCAGGCCGAGCAGATGCGTGGGGCGGCCGATCAGGTGCGGCGCGAGCTGGAGGAGCAGAAGCAGCTCATGCAGGGCGAAGGGCAGCGCCAACTGCACGAACAGATGCGCGAGCTCAGGGAGCAGTTGAAGAACCTGAATAACCTTCGCACTGTACGGCAGGAGAGCGTGGAGATTTGAGGCTTTTCCGCGGCCCTCCGCCTTGCAGGCGAACCTCCCAGTGCAATCACCGTTGCGGCGGCAATCTTCGGGTTGCCGCCTTTTTTTGTCCCCGGCTGGCGCGGATCCGAGATGGAAGGTCTCGGCCAGCCTCAGAGTTTTCCAGTAAACTGCTGGCGCGGCGGGATGACCGGCACGAGGGGTTCCCAAATCATTGTACGGTGGTGTCGGCGTCTGGCGGCGCTCCTACCAGGGGTGTGGTGTGACGATGCACGATGAGCCAGCGGCCGTCGTGGCGTTCGAAAATGTTGGTGGCCTCGACAAGAGCCGTGACGAAGTTGTTCTGGGAGGTGGTGGTCACATTCTCAAGGCAGGAAACCCAGGCGGCCTCTCCCGCCACGTGCACCAGAGGCCGGCTGATGGAAACCATCATCTGTTCGGTCGAATGGAAAATTTCCTCCCAGCTTCCCCGGACTTCGTCCCATCCCATCAGGAGTTCCCATCCCGGGTGCAGGCATTTGACCCAATCCTCGTGCAGCCAGACCTCTTCCATCAGGGGCAGGTCGAGGGCGTGCAGGGCTGCATAAAACGTGCGGTTGGCGATCAGAACCTCGTCTTCATCAGTCTGGAGTTGACGCGGTGCGGGCATCGCAGGCTCGCTTTCCTGAGGGGCAAGTCGGAACGCTGGAGTTCCGTGACGTGTCTGAATTCTGTCCGCGGCCGCAACCCGCGCCAGGTAGCGCTGCTGGTCCCGTGACCGCCTGACGTAGTCCTGAGCCCGTTCTGCCCACCCGGTACTTTGGTTGACTGCGAACGCTTCCGTAACGCACCCAACCAAGCGGGCACAGGACTAGCTGGAGTTGGGCCGAGCCGGCAGATCGTTCTTGTGTGCCTTGGACCGTCGCAGCACGCGTGGCAGGGACAATCCCACCAGCACGATCTTGAGCACATCCGTGACCACGAAGGGATAAAAGCCCAGGAGCCACGCCTGCGAATAGGGTACGTGAAACAAAAGCTGCAACCAGGTGGAACCAACGCTGAGACTCAGCGTGTCCGCGACGACCAGCGCTCCCGCCAATTTCCAGGTGGAGCGCGCGGCACCTTGTTCCACCAACCACCCCAGAAGCGCTGCGGCCAGCGGAAAGCTCCACAAATAACCGCCCGATGGGCCGACCAGGTGCAGGGCTGTGCCCGTAGCGTCCGCGAAGACGGGCAAGCCGGCGGCGCCCTCGGCCAGGTACACGAGCTGGCTTAGGAAGCCACGGCGGCATCCCAGGACGGCGCCGCTCAGGAGCACGGCGAAGGTCTGGCCCGTGACCGGCACGGGCGTGAACGGAAGGTGAACGCTCAACTGTGCGCAGCCGGCCGTCACCAAGCTGAAGGCGACGATCCAGATCGCGTCGGTGGCAAGGCTGCGGCCTCCGGGAACCCGGTCGATTAGGATGTCGGTTGAGGCACGAGTCATCGCACTCCTTGAAACGTCGTCATTGCTAACCCTTGAGCTTACGCTGGCGAAACTCCACGGGATTATAACCGAGCTGCGGCAATTTTGGATTCGGGATTTTGGATTGGCGCAGCGGGGGTTACCCCGGGTGACGGTCTCATCCGCCGCGACGGGCGTTATTGGGCTCATTTTTCTGCGCAAACCGCGCGGGTCGCTCCGTGAAGCGCTCCGCAAGCCCCAGCCCGGCGACGGGCTCCGGCAAAGCGCACGAGGTTGAGCAGAAGACCCTGTCACGCTGGCGTTCACAACGGCGAAAGCACAGTAAGGATCGGAGCTGAGGGAGTTCGGGACGCGGATCGCCACGTCCCCGGAATCCGCCAAATCAGCTATTTGCTAATCACACCACAGGCAATACGCGATCCGGCATTACCGGCGGGGTCCGTTTTCATATCGTCGGGATCGGCGTGAATGACGATAGCCGAGCCCTGGGGATGAAAGAGCGAGTTTGCTCCTTCACCCAGCGTGACGCCCGTGACCACGACTTTCACTTTGGTTTTGCCCTGGGCATCCACGGTCAGGTTCTGAAGGTCGCCGGCGTGGTGGCCTTCCGGGTTCTCCAGGCCGTGTTTCTTGCCTTCGGGATTGAAGTGGCCGCCTGCGCTCTTGAAGTCCGGGGGTTCGCACTTGCCCACCGCGTGCAGGTGGAAGCCGTGCGCGCCGGGGGGAAGGTTTGACACCTGGAGGGTCAAGCTCACCCCTTGGGGAGTTTCCTTGAGCTTTGCCGTTCCGACCGGTTCGCCCTTGCTGTTGATGAGGTCTGCCTTGGCGGTCGCCGCAGTTTTGGCGGAGGCCAGGCCCGCGAGCAGCAATGCCAGGCCGAAAGCTAGGATGATCCTTTTCATGGTTGCTGTCCTCCTCGAGATTTGCGCTTTATCGCGATGCGCCGAAGTTTCGCAGTTTGCTTGCGAGAGCTGATGCCCGTTCTTGCGGGCTTGCGCGCGGCAGCCTTCCGTCGTCGCTCCGGTTCTCCGCATCGTGATGATCAACTCTTCGATAGAAACGATGGTACCATTGGTTCGACCGAAGCGGAGCGGGAATCGTGCGGAGAGACTCGATGAAGGCGGCGTATCTGACTGGTTTGAGGCAAATAGAAATCCGCGAGGCGCCGGCGCCCCGGCCGGTAGGGCAGCGCGAGGTGTTGCTGCGGATTAACACGGTGGGCGTGTGCGGCTCCGACATGCATTACTACACGCGGGGGCGAATCGGCGCGCAGGTGGTGCAATACCCCTTCATCGTGGGACACGAGTGTGCTGCGACGGTCGTCGAAGCGGGCGGCGAGGTGCGGGGTTTGCGCGCGGGGCAGCGGGTGACGGTCGATCCGCTGGTTGCCTGCGGCCAGTGCGACCAGTGCCGCGGCGGGCGCCGTCACACCTGCAGAAATCAGAAATTCCTGGGATGCCCGGGGCAGATCGCGGGCGCGCTGGCGGAATACCTGGTGTTGCCCGCTGATTGCTGCACTCCGGTGCCGGATTCGCTCGACGACGATCAAGCCACGGTGGTCGAGCCACTTTCCATTGGGGTTTACGCCGCACAGATGGCCCAACTTGCGCCCGGCGCGCGGGTCGGAATTGTGGGGTCAGGCCCGATAGGTTTATGCACCCTGCTGGCGAGTCGCGCCCAAGTGCAGGCCGCGGTCTATGTCACCGACTTGCTTGATGAACGCTTGGCGGTGGCACGCGCCTGCGGGGCCGATTGGACGGGCAATCCCCGGCGCGAGGACGTGGTGGCGGCCATCCGGCGGCTGGCGCCACTCGGCCTCGACGTGGTGTTCGAATGCGCGGGTGAGCAGGAGGCGCTCGACCAGGGCGTCGAACTCTTGAAGCCTGGCGGCACCCTCCTGGTGGTCGGAATTCCCGAAGTTAACCGCGTGAGCTTTGACATCAACCTGCTGCGCCGGCACGAGCTGCGCATTTTGAACGTGCGCCGCCAGAACGAATGCGTGGCGCCGGCCATTGACCTCGTTGCGAGCGGCCGCGCTGACGTCCGCCCGCTGGTTACCCACCATTTTCGGCTGGAGGAAACTCCTCAGGCCTTCGAACTCGTCTCCGCACGGCGCGACGGCGTATTGAAGGCCATCATCAGCATTTCGCCGGAAGAACAAGTCCGAGGTCCGGAGTCCGAAGTCCGGGGTCAAAAGGCAAAGGAGTCTTGAAGAAGTCGAGAGTCGAAGGTCGAAAGTCGAAGGCTCTTAGTTTCAACGGGAGGAGCTGAGTGCTGGAAGTCTAGAGCTGCACACTCGACGCCCCTGACCATACATAAACAACGGACAACTGACAACTGACACAGGAGGTCTCAATGGAGAGCCTAAAGATGAGTCGTCGGGATTTCCATAAATCGGCCGCGTTGGGCGTCGCCAGTCTGGCGATGTCGGCAGGGCCGGCGGTCCGCAACGTTCTGGGCGCGAACGAGCGCCTCAGCATTGGGTTGATCGGCGCGGGAGGAATGGGCCAGGCGGACCTGCGCGATTTCCTGCACACGGGTCAAGTGGATTGCCTGGCCGTTGCGGATCCCTACGAACCGAACCTGGACGCCGCCGTGGTGCTCACGAACGGCGCGGCCAAGCGCTACAAGGACTTTCGCGAGATCCTGGATCGCAAAGACATCGATGCCGTGGTTATTGCCACGCCTGACCACTGGCACGCCATTCCCATGATTATGGCGTGCGATGCGGGCAAAGATGTTTACGTGGAGAAGCCTCTCTCCCACACGCTCGCGGAGGGTCGCCGCATGGTGGAAGCAGCGACGCGTTCCAAGAGCGTGGTGCAGGTGGGAACCCAACAGCGCTCCGGCGAGCACTTTCAGAAAGCTGTGGAGCTGGTGCGCAGCGGCAAAATCGGCAAGGTGACGCTGGCCGAGACGTGGATCCACGGCAACCAGTACCCGGAAGGTATCGACAACCCGCCGGACACGGATGCTCCGCCCTGGTTTGACTACAACCTGTGGCTGGGGCCAGCGCCCTATCGCCCTTACAACCGCAATCGCACGCTTTATAACTTCCGCTGGTTCTGGGATTATTCCGGCGGAATCTTGACGGATTGGGGCACGCATCTACTCGACATCGTGCACTGGGCGATGGGGGTGGAGGCGCCGCGCACAATCCAAGCCACGGGCGGGAAGTTCCTGCTCGATGATAATCGCGAGACGCCCGACACGCTGGAAGTCATATACGAGTATCCCGCCTCGCCGGCCAGCGGGAAGGAATTCTTGGTGCGCTTCTCGAATCGTGTTACCAATGGCCACGGGCCCGACGGCCACACTTACGGGATCCATTTCTACGGGATGGATGGCACCCTGTTCATCGATCGTGGCGGATACACACTATGGCCGGAGCCCGCGCGTGTGGGTCCGGAGCGTGTGGCAACCTCCAGCGTGACCAAGGGCGAAGGCTCGGCACAGCACTATCCCCATGTGCTCAACTTTCTCGACTGCGTGCGCTCCCGGGAGAAGACGAATTCCGAGGTGGAAACCACGCATCGCTCGACGAGTGCGGGCCTGCTAGGGGTTATCTCCTACAAGCTGGGACGGAAGCTTACCTGGGACGCCGAGCGCGAGCAGTTCCCGGGCGACGCGGAAGCGAACAAATTGCTCAGCAAGGAATACCGCAAGCCTTGGAGGCTGACGTAGTCGCGCGACGAGGTCGGGTAAGACAATATGGTCCAGCCATGGTCAGGATTGTTCTTGTGAGAAAGCGGGAATCACGAGTTGCTGTCTTGTCAGGATCCAGGCTGCGTTGAGGCAAATGGCGCGGTTTTTTCCTTAGACCGATGCCGACATTTCCGACAGAAGGGGGTAGGGGTCAACTGCCGCAGGAAAGAAAGGCCGACCTCAAGAGTTTGCAGGTTTACCAGGTGGGTATGATGGAATGAATCGCCGAGCAGTCAGTTAATAGGATAAGCCCGTGCGGTGTCTTTGTTATTAGAACGGCAACAGGCCTAAGACCCCTCTAATGTTCGGGGGAGAGGACATGGGGGACTCGGAGACGCACTTGTAACAGTTTGATACATAATGACTTACAGTCTACCCAAGGAAGAGGATGACAAGCCTGGGAGCGGGTCGCGTCTTTCTTGAAAAATTAGATTCGTCTCAAAATAACCCTTGACAAGCCGTCTTACCCAAATATAATCTAGCTGCGAAAACGAAAGACCATGTGAGGATTGTACCTTGGGCTGTGGGAGTCGCATCGGCGGCCGGCCCAAAAAGGAGTATCAGCGATGTTAACCAAGAATGTGACTCTGCGAATTATCCTATTTACACTCCTTCTAGGGGTGGTAGCGTCCGTGCCGGTCCTGGCCGGTTCAGCCGTGATCGGTTCAGTGGCCGGTAGCATGAATGCAACCGTGGGCGGCCAGTCGCTTCTGCCCAATACTACGATCTTCAGTGGCGACAGCTTGCAGGTAAGAGATGGTGTAGCGGTAGTCGCCATTGGCAACGCCAGCCGCATGGTGTTTGGCCGTGACACTGTGGCTTCCTTCTTGAGGGATGCTAACGAAATCACTGTCCTGCTCAGCCAAGGCAATGTCTCCGTGTTCCACCCCACTGATGGGACCTCGGTGCGTGTGAAGGCAGGGGATGTTTCCATTGCACCGGCTGCGGGCTTCAAGACGCTCGGCGAAGTTGCCATGCTGAATGGCTCCGTGGTCGTGACCGCCAAGGAAGGCGCGCTGCAGGTTGATGATCACGGCACGGCCAAGAGCGTCGCCAAGGGGCAGACCATTGTCATCGCCCCCAAGACCGCACAAAAGAAGGGTGGCGCTGGCTGGGGCGGCGGCGGGAGCACGGCTCTTGAAGTCGCGGCCGTGGGCGCGGGTGGCGCTGCCGCGGTCCTGGCGGGCCTGGGGATGAGCCGAGCGAGCGATGCAAAGGATGCAGCGGACGCGGCAACCGCGGAGGCGACCACTGCGAACACGAACGCCGCAGCTGCGGCTGCGGCTGCTGCGGCTGCTGCGGCCGCCGCTGCTAACGCGGAGTTCTATGCGGGCTGCGCTTATAACTTGGCTACGACGGGACTGCCCGACAGCCCGTATGTTCCGCCTGTGGGTCAGCCCTGCCCGGATTTTCCTCCTCCTATCACGTAGTTGACAGGTTTAGGGTTCGGGACTTAGTCAGTTAGGCTTGAACGGCGAGCGGCATCCGATGAACAATGCGGATGCCGCTCGTGCCTTTTTGGGGCATCCTCGAATCTTCCCTATTTGCCGTTCGCTGATTCCCCTTCAACGCCGAGCCCTCAGAGTTGAAACCCACAGCTTCGTGGGCTGCAGGTGAGGCAGACTAGAAAGCATGGGGAACGAGTTCTGCAGCGCTACGCCTGTGGGCGTCCCTGAAGCCATCGGACGAATCTTCGAATCCCATCCTCGAAGCTGATCTTAGGCGCGTAGCCGAGGACCTGGCGTGCTTTGGTGAGGTCGGCGTGAGTCAGAGGCATCTCGCCGGGTGGGGCGGGAAGGAGTTTTCGCCGAACCGGCTTACCGAGCGCTTGCGCCAAGGTTTCCACCATGTAATCCAAGTGGACCGGATGTGAACTCCCCAGGTTAAAGATGTCGAAGGGGCCGGGGGCATCGAGGGCCCTCACGATCCCGTCCACGGTGTCGTCAACATAGGTGAAGTCTCGCTCGAGGCGGCCCTCGCCGTAGAGAGGGACTTCCGCGCCTTGCAGGATCAGGCCGGCGAATTTGCGGATGGCAAGGTCCGGCCGTTGGCGTGGCCCGAACACGGTAAAAAGGCGCAGGCAAATCACGGAGAGCGGGTAGGTCTGAGCATAGGTGAAAGCCAAGGCTTCTCCGGAAACCTTGGTGGCGGCGTAGATGGAAAGGGGATGAGTCGTGCAGGCGTCTTCCGTGAACGGGGCGCGGTTCGACTGTCCGTAGACGGAGCTGGAAGAACCAAAAACAAAGCGCCGGACGCCGCTTTGCCGGCTGATCTCCAGCAGCCGGGCGGTGCCGAGGACGTTGACGGAGACATACGCGTCCGGCTCGAGGAACGACGGGCGGACTCCCGGGCGCGCCGCCAAATGCACCACCACCTCCGGCTGGAAGCTCTCAAACACTTCGCGCAGCTTGGCGGCGTCGCGAATGTCCACCGCAAAGAATTCGCACGGCCCGCACGCCCTGACTTCGTTCAGATTCGCGCGTTTCAGTTCCGGGTCGTAGTAATCATCCAGGTTGTCAACGATGGCGAGGCGCTTTCCTTCCCGGAGCAGGCGCTCCGCGAGGTGTGACCCGATGAACCCGGCGCCGCCGGTGACCAGAATGTTGTCCATGGCTTATTTCTTCCGGACGGCCTGAAACTGCCCCTCCGGCACGGAGACCACCTGGAGATGGGCTTGATCGTCGACCCAGAGGTCAACGTGGGCCAGCTCCGTGGTGAGGATGAGATGCCGCAGGCTCAGGGTTGTCCCTTCGACGGAGACCGGCTCCATGCCTGTTTGTTCCACGGTGATCACCCCCGGCAGAGCTTCCTGTGGAATGAAGGCGTGGAAAGTTTGCTTCCCGCCCGTCGTCTGATCGTAGCGGGCAACGACCAACTGGTAGTGATGAAGGACGTTGTCGTCCAGCACCACGACCTCCTTGGTTAGTTTGAAGTCGCGCCGATCTTCTTCCCCGCTGACGGTCTTGTAGCGCGTGCGGACGGGCGTGGCACGAAAGTCAATGCGGAGCTCGGAGGACTGCGAGCCTTTCTGGCTCCACGTGTAGGAAAGGGGATGGAGTTGCGGGTCGAGCACCAGGTTCGGCGAGGTTCTAACCTCCATGGTCTTGCCGTCCTGTTCTACCCGCAGGTGAATCTCGCCCTGGGCTTCAACCTGCTCCGACCGGACGTGAATATCGAACCTTTCGGTTCCAATGCTCTTGCCCGCGGCGTAGATTTCAAAAGTGCCATGGTCGTTCAGGTCAGGGTGCGCGGCACTCGGGGTCTGCGCCGCGAGAGGATCGGCGGCCAGAGCGCCGGCCACGAGGATTGCCATCAGCAGTACACAGTATTTTGTCGAGGTCAGTTCAGGCTCCTTTCCGGTGAGAACCTCCGCGTGATTCCCCTCCCGCCGCGGGAGGGGAGCGTTGCTCTATTCGCAGCAGGTCAGAAGACCCGCAGACGCAGGATTTGCTCGACCACTTCTTCGGGCTTGCGCCCCTCGGTGGAGACGCGGAAGTCGGCCAGACGATAGTAAGGCAGCCGGTCCACCAGGAGCCGGTTGAACGACTCGGCGTCGCGGAAGAGCGGACGATTGTCCATCCCTTCGCAACGCGCGCGCAGAACTTCCGGCGCGCAATCGAGCCAAACCGTGGCGCCACCCGTTTCACGAATGAAGTCCACGTTGGGCGCTTGGGCGAACGTTCCGCCGCCCAGGGCAATCACCGCGGGCTCGGTTTTGGAAGCCTCCGTCAGCGCCGCGCGCTCGATCTGGCGAAAGAAAGGTTCGCCGGAATGATCGAAGATTTCGCGGATCGTCAATCCCTGCCCGGCTTCGATCACCGTGTCGAGATCGATGAAAGGCCAGCCCAGCTCCGTCGCCAGCAGCTCGCCCACCGTGGACTTCCCGCTTCCCATGAAGCCCAGAATGTAGATCAGTTTTCGACGTTGGCGACTCATCCCTTGCCGCGTTCTCGCCTCAGTAGGCAGACGAAAAAGTCCCGAACATGTCATCCTGAGGAGTCCCGCTTTGCGGGGCGACGAAGGATCTCTGTAGTTGCTCGATTCTGAACTGCCGAGATTCTTCTCCCGCAAGGCGGGATCAGAATGACAGCGTAGCAGGCTTCTTCATTAGCCTGCTGGAAATGTCCCGCGGAGATTATAGTGGTGGGCTTGTCGGTTACGCAACTTCTAAGCGGAGGCGATGGGGGAAGCGACAACCTCCGCCCCGTTCGTGGCGCCGGGCTAAGCGGCCGCTGGTTGTGGAGCGTACGAGCGACAAATTGCGGTTCACTGACGCGTTGATTGGTTCTTCTTTCGGCGGAGGGTACACGTGTGCTTGGGGCGGCCATGTCGATCTGAACTTGACGCGAGAGGGCGGCAGGCGTATGGTTTTCGCGTAGAGATAAAGTTGAAATCGGAAATTCCGGATGAAAACGGAAATCCCGGACAAAAGGAGATACGACCATGCCTACGTACATTACATTGGCACGGTGGACCCAACAAGGCATCGAGAAAGTCAAGGAAAGTCCCGCCCGGCTCGATGCATTCAAGAAACTCGTTAAATCTGCGGGCGGAGAAGTGAAGGGGTTCTACATGGTGACGGGGCGGTACGACATCGTGACCGTTACCGAGGCGCCGAACGATGATGTAGTGGCCAGAATAGCTCTCGCGACGGGCTCAAAAGGGAGTCTCAAGACGGAGACCCTCCGTGCGTTTACAGAAGACGAATACCGGAAGATCATCGCGGCTCTGCCGTGAGGAGTTCAGGCTTCTGACGAGCCGAGTTGCTGCACATAAGCGTACAAGCTCATCCCCAAGTTCAAACTCAAGCGACGAAGAGGGCGGCTGAGTGCCGCTCTCTTTCTTGCTGCCAGGTGCTCACATGGCCTAGCGGATAGCGCAGAGTGTGTGTCTTTCACACTCTGCGGTCCTTAAGATGATAAACGTCCACTGCATCATTAACATGCCGGTTCAATGCTGACGCGCGAATCGGGTTTTTCCTCTTAAACGTTATTGGTTGAAGCAGACCGTCAATCGGAGATCAACACGAGCAGGCCGATTACTCCCAACACGATTGCAGCCGCCACCTGCATTTGTTCTTTCCCCAGCTTGAGACGCGATAGATAATCGTTCAGCATCGAGATTGCTTGCAGGAGGTTCCGCCTGTCCAGTTCAATGTATTCCTTGTCGATCTCGAAGCCCTTGACCGGGACTCCTCGCTCTACGACAAGGATTCGTGTCTTCCCATCGTGCTGACCTGAAGGTCAGCGCTACGGCTGCTTGGAAACCTGTCTCCGGTGGTAAGCCACGTAGGGCCGAACGGCGCTCGGCCTGCACAGGGGGGGAGAGTGGCTTCTCGACCGAACATCGCACACCCCGAAGCATCGGGGTATGCGCCACGCGCCCCATTGTGATATGCATCATGACAGAGGTCTAAGGTTGGTGCGGGGGCGCAGGTGAGCAAAGCTCGCTTACCGCATGTGTGACGGTTCCAACACGAATTCGCATCTGGCATCGCAGGTACCTGCATACGCAGCCGTTTCTAGCCTGTTTTGCCCTTTCTTTCGCTATGGCGTTGGCAAGAGCCTTTATCTTTGGGTCAAAGAAATCCGGATCCTCAGCTACTATGTAGCGTATTGTTGTCACATTTGCCGTCGCGATGTACACGATATCCTTAGAGCTCTTGGGAAGTCCACACCGGATGGTGATATGTTTTTTGTCGCACTGATTGATGCTCGCATCCACGTAGCAGATTTTCCCGTCGTGCATGAGCTTTAGGAACCACTCCCCAAACACAGGGCCGGAGCAGGTGGAGAGCCATTCGGTTTGGATTCTTCCCCCACGGTCTATCACAAAACCGTAGGTCGTCTCGATATCCGCGATTAATCTGCTAGCCTCGTTCTGCATACCCTTAACACATGCCCGATTGAACTCACTCATCACGGTAGCGTCGACTGTTACTCCGTCACTCAACGTGTCATTTCACCTAGGAGCTGGCTCGCGCAAGTTGCGTTACTTCTTCCAACCTGTCCTCGAAGAAGCCACGCGGCCACTTGTCAACGAAAAGGCCATCTTTGCCTACCCTGAGCCTTACGACTTCTTTTTTCTCACGCGGCGAATGGACGAAATAGACGACAAAATGGTCGGGGCTCACTCGTCCGGTTGCCACATGCTTCTGTAAACGTACGATCAGGTGCTCGCTGTGTGTTTCCAGGATGCACTGCACACGTTTCTCGTAGAGGGTTACGAAAAAATCTCCGAGCTCGGCCTGTGCTCTCGGATGCAAATGCAGCTCCGGCTGCTCGACTAGGAATGTGCTCCCCTCCCACAAGTTAAAGCCACCTGCAAGCACTGGCAAGACTTGAGACGTCCCGTACCCGACGTCGGCCAGGTTTTCATATTCGCCCGTCCTGTAATGCTGGACAAGCATCTCAAAGTGTCGGTCACTTAACGCCCGCACCTTTACATCTCCGGCGATCTCGGCTGCCTTGAGCCAAGGAACGATCTGGTTTAGCAGCCACCTCTTCTTGCGACCTCGCTGGAGATAGTCGGCTGCTAGGAGGTGGACAGCGCGAGCGCCGTCCATGCCGACACCGGATGGACGCTCTCCCGAGAACTGCGGGGTTCGGTCCGGGCTCACGCGGAATGGGCCGAGATACTCCACCTCCTGGAAAGCCCGCATGAATGCGTGAAACGCCTCCCTTCCAAGCGCGGCTTCACGCATCAACAGCGAAGGCGGCCCTGTGCGATTTCTCGCCGGGAGGCCTTCGTATTCCAAGCGCCAATATGGCACAAGGAAATGGATGGGCCGAAGGAGCCGTGGCTTGACCCGTTTCTCTACAGACCGCGCGTCCGCAGGAAATATCTCTGCAATATGTTTTTCGCTGGACGGTGAATATTTCGTGGCGATTATTTTCCTTCCGGCCCCGTCGTAAAGTGCTGAATCCTGGAGTATGACCTCGCGTCTTTGAGCGCGATATGCAAAGTTGAGTTCGAGCCTAGTCTCCCGCACAGCGCCCTTTCCACGACGGGAGACTCCCACTGTCAACCCGACAGTGCGCCTCCGGGAGTTCTGATAGACCAAATCCTTGTATGTCCCAAAGTCGCCGAGAGGGCCTTTCAACAGCAAAGGTGCGCGGGGGTCTTCGCTTCGCGCGGTCTGGGACAGTATGCGCAGACCACTTAGGATAGAGGATTTCCCAGCGTTGTTGGGTCCCACGATTATCGTAATTGGGGCAAGGTCAATCTCGACCTTCTCGAACGCCCGAAAATTCCGTAAACCTAGGAAGGTGAACATTGTTCCTCAGAGAGATTCTGAATACCGGCTTGCTTTCGACAACGTAATACACTACGCGCATTTCGAACGGGATTCAAACCGAGCGGGTAGCGAAGAGTGTGGCCTCCACGAACTCTGCACTGGCTGCGCATTTCATTGTCCCTTGACCGGGAGGCCCACCAGGGGATAGGCCCAGCGGGAAGCAATGATGTCCGGCTTTACCCCCTCCCAGCCCTCCCCTAAGACAGGAGGGGAATTAGTTCACGACGCCGGGTCTCTGGGAAATCCTCAAGCCGGCGCGGGGGATGGCCTAATTAGACCGCCGCGTAACTTGCGAGTCAAGTGCTTGCGGCGCGGGCGGCAGAGGGAAGAGCTGGTAGCCGCGACGAGTGTTCTTCTCGCCCTGGGCCCTTTGGAGTGGAAAGGGCTTCGGTCTTGAAGCACGGTCGACCTCGACGGACCCACGGCAATTCACGGAACAGATTTTCCGTGGGCTACTAAGTTTCGATTTTTCGCTTACGCCAATATCGATGTACGCGCCACCCGCGTTCTGTTCCAGCAGGTCCACTGCGCCAAGGCGTCCGTGGCCTCCGATCAAAATCCCCACCACCACTCCGAGCGATAGACACTCCCGACGCCAAATTGCTCGCCAGCGCTCCAATTTCGGGGTTCCCACATTAGCCTTTTAGGCTGACCGCCGAACTTGCTGGTGTCTAACATGACGTCGAAGACGGCTTTCGTTATATACGTCGAGTAGCCTGCTTCCCTGATCGCGCTTAACTTGGCCGCAACATTTGGCGCGCGGCCCACCCACACCAGATCATTGTTATTCCTTATTCCACTCCGGATAATCATAACCTTGCTTGTATCGATGCCGACGGTTTGTTCAAGGGGAAGACCTTGGGGAAATGCCGCCTTATAGAAATCGTTGAACGCCGGCTTGAGTATCCGTGAGAAAAAGTAATTGATCTTGAGCCCGGCCTCAGTGGCGCGCGTGTTCTTCGGGCCTTCAATAAACACCCCCAAAACCCGGTCACCGTCGAAGCTCCTGATTTCACCGCCAAGCGACCGAATAACGCGGGTTGTGCCCATTAGGTATGCTTTAAACACCTCCGCAGCGACCGGCTGGTGGTTCACAGCCAGAGTTGTTGAGTCGTGTAAATCCGCGTAAAGAAATGTGGCCTCTAAGTCGACTGCCTCATTTCCGAGTCCTAGGTCTTCCGTTTCAGGGACAACATTCCCGTCCCGCCGTTGCCATGTACCATGTACGATTTTCTTCGTTTCATCAGTGAGGTCGTCGACGAGAGGCATGATTATTATCGAAGCAGAGTGGGTCTTGCCGGTTTACCGTTTGCTGCAAACAAGGCAAGCGAAGCCAGCCACGGAATAATTCCGGCCGCCAGCAGCCCGAACGCGAGCTTTAGTGAATCAAACTTCATCTTAAGGATCACCGAATTTCGCCAGGCCTGCCCCAACAGATCGTTAGTGTGCTGTTCCTCGCTCTGATTCTTGAAGTCTTCGATAAATCGGTGCTCGGTTCGACTCGCGATCTCCCGAAAGTACACCAATGAGGCTTCACCACCTTTGAGGTTGGGAAACGCTCCACGATAGAGGAAGACAATACTCAAACCAATCAGCAATAGCGTCAGGGCAGCAGCGACGATCATGGACCAGGACAAATCCTTAATCGGCGGAGCGTCTGCAACGAGCACTGCCAGTACGCCCGTGTCAATTGCGAACAAGAACGAAAGCTTGGATTCTACGCGCGAGAAAAAGCCGAGCACTAGGCTTAGCTGATCCTTCGCAGCAATGTATTGGGTCTCAGGTCGCATAGGCGTGTCGTCCAGCGAGTTCTTGGAACTGGTCAAGTCATCTGGTAATTGGCTTGATTGTACCCGCTGAATTGTCTTTCGTCAACCTTGCTGATGTCAGATAGGTTTTCAGTAATTGCAATGCTGGCTTAGAATGTATACACTAGCCCGGTAGCCTCTCGGAGCGGTCTTCCCATCGTGGGCTTTTTGTATTTTCTCCCGCAGGTCAGGAGTTCAGCGATTGCGCGTTGCGGATCGTATCGCGCCCCGGCAGGGGCGCGAGAAGCCGGCCCAGCACCGAGGCCTTCCGCTTTTCGAAGGTCCGCCGATCTTGCTGGGGGGCGTTTCGTAGTTCCAAGCGTGTATAGGCTTATGCTAGAATTTCCCTAGGAGAGTGCTATGCCCACGCTATACGTCCAAAACATTCCCGACGAGCTCTATGAAGCGCTGCGCGGGCGGGCGCGGCAACATCGGAACTCCATCGCGGCGGAGGTGCTCTCCCTGCTGGCGGAGAACATTCCCACGGCTCGCGAGCTCAAGTCGCGGCAGGAGTTCCTGCGTCGTATACGGCGACGCCAATCCCAGAGGTCACGGTCCGCCGGCCCTTTCCCTTCGAGCGAAGAAATGCAACGTGAGGAACGCCGCCGGTGAGCCTTCTGGTGATTGACGCCAGCGTGGCAGCGAAGTGGTTTCTTCCCGCCCGGGGCGAGACGCTCACCGATGAGGCCCTGGAGCTGCTTGACCGCTATGCGAAGGGTGAGGTGCGATTTGTTGTCCCCGATTTGTCTTGGGCCGAGTTCGGGAACATCCTCTGGAAGGCAACGCGCCTGGGGCGGTTGACGGAAGCGGCGGCGGAGGCAGCGATTGGGGCCATGAGGGATCGCGGGTTGCCCACGGTATCCAGTAAGAGCCTCCTCGCGCAGGCGTTCACTCTGGCCACGGCGTTTGACCGCACCGTGTACGACAGTATCTACGTTGCCCTGGCGGTTGAGGGAAAAGCTCAACTCGTCACCGCCGACGAGAAACTGGCGAATGCCGTGGCGGCGCACCTGCCGGTGAAGTGGCTGGGAGCGCTCTAGCGGGTTGCGGAAAAATTCCCGATGACTGTCGTCCTGAGGAGTCCCGCCTTGCGGGACGACGAAGGATCCCCGCATTTACTAGGGACCCAGAACTGCCGGGATTCTTCGCGGAGTTTACCCTGAGCGAAATGAGAAAGATCCTTCTCCCGCAAGGCGGGATCAGGACGACAGGTTCCGACTGTCACCCTGAGCCTGTTCTGTGGGCGAAGGGTCTCTGCAGTTCTGTGGCGAAATGCGGGGATTCTTCGCTCGCTGCGCTCGCTCAGAATGACAGACTGGGCGGGTTTTTCAACAAACTGGCAGGGAAGACCCCAAGGCCGCAGCGAGTGGTGATGGAATCGTGGTGGGGCATGGCACAGAGCAGGCCCCTGCCCTGATGAAGAGAGGCGGGTGGGACAAGTTCCGACCAGCCCTGCTACGCCGCCAAGTCCGATTTCAGGACTCCGGTGGAGTCCATCGGACTCCAGAAACCGGAGATGCCGGCGCTACTCTTGCGGGTGGATGCGGATGGTGCCGCTGAAGGAGGTCAGCTCCACGGTGGCCCGGCCGGTGTTGAGCGTCCCCAGCAGGCTACTGGAGGAGCCTACAGGAGAGGCAGACTGCCGCCGGCGCGTCATGGGCAGGGTATTGATCACCTTCCCTTTTACGGTCTTGGCGCTCAGCTCGTAGGAAGCTGAAGGCGGGCAGACGATTTCCAGGTCACCGCTGTAAGCGGAGAGGATGTAGTCGCCGCGCTCCATGAAATCGCCCTCGTAGAGAATGCGCCCGGAGGTGGTGCTGCCGCGCAGCTTGGTGGTGGCGGGAGACACAAAGTGCAGGTCCCCGGTAATGGAGTAAACTTCCACGTGCCCGGAGGGACGGATGATCTCGATGTTGCCGCCCACCGACCGGACGGAAAGATTTCCGGAGTAATCCGCCACGGCGATGTCGCCTCCCACCGATTCAATCGAGGCATCGGCCTGAATTCCCTGGACGCGGACTTTCCCTTGGGGATTGCGGATTTCCAGGCTGGAGCCGGCGGGAACATCCAGGGTGTAATCCGCTGCTTGTTCGTCTGCGGTGGCCATCGGGTCCAAGACGTGGGTGGTGAAATGGACTTTGTCGGCGGGGCCAGCGTCGGGGAGGATCTCGGTATCGACCTCCACGCGCGGGGAAGCTACAGTGTAGACCACGTGGACTTGGGCTTTGTCCCAGCCACGCACGAGAACGTGACCTTTCAGGTTCGTCACGCTGATGCGGGGTTCACGCGTCGTGTCGAAGGTTTTTTCAAGGCGCCCCTCGCCCGCGGCCCATAACATCGTCGCCGACACGAGGAGTAGCGCTAGAGGTTTTAGAATCTGCTTGACCGCTGGTATCTTGCTGCTAAATGTCCGGTGCTCCAAACCCGTGTACCTTCCTTTAACGCCCTTCGAACTCCAACGCAGAAGAAAGCATTTCAGCCTTTCGTGTGTATGCTGTCAAGAGGTAATCGTGTGCCAGGGTGTTCCTGGGCTCGTGTTGCAGGGAGTCCAGGCATTCCTGAATCGAGCCATCCAAGGAGACCAGGCTCTTTTCGTAAGTGGCCTTTAGGTCTGGGGCGAGGGACGCTTCGTTGGCTCGATAATTGCTTTCCAGTTCGTCGACGAGGCGCGCCAGAGCGCTGTCCTCTTTCGTGGAAACGGCCGGGGCGGTGATCGTCGCCGGGGAAGTCGTGGCCGCTTCCGGGACGTCCCAACGCTGGGTGCTCCTGGGAGGCATGGTCAGGACGGAGCCCAGAATGACTAAGCCGGCCAAGACTCCCATCGGAACGGGGTGGGGAAGAGAACGCCAAGCCAGGAGCTTGCGCCAGCCACTCGCGTGCTGGAGGAAAACGCCTTCGGCATCCAGTCTCGCCCGCACGTTTGCCCAGACGACCGGGGAGGGCTCCTCAAGCGGCATTTCCCGGGCCGTCTGGCGGATCTGCTCCAGGTCGGTCAGTAGGACGTGGCAGAAGGGGCAATCCTGCGCGTGGACAGCAATGAAGGGCCGAGTTTGTCCCTCCAGGTAAGCTTCCAGTTCAGTGTCAAACCGGAAGCATGCTGTGGTTTTTTCGTATCGACCCTCTTCCATGGTTCCTCTTAGACTTCTTCCACCTGTTCGTCAGCGGGAAGCGACTCGGTCGCGGTTCCCAGGTTTCGATCCAGGCGAAGCCGTTCCCGCAGCTTCATGCGGGCCTTGTGAAGCTGCGATTTGGAATTGCCGACGGAGCAGTTCATGATTTCGGCGATCTCGTTGTGCTCATAACCTTCCACGTCGTGCAGCACAAAAACCGTCCGGTACCCCGGGGGCAAATCCGCAATGGCCCGCTGGAGGCCAATGCGGTCGACCGAGCCAATCAGTCGCCGGTCGTTATCTCCATAGTCCCGCTTGATCGGCTCATCCTGGGAAGTATCCACCTCGTCGAGCGAAATCTGCTGCAAGCCTTTCTTGCGCAGGTGCATCAGTACTACGTTCACGGCCAGCCTGTGGAGCCAAGTCGAGAAGGCTGATTCCCCACGGAACGTGGAGATCTTGCGGAAGAGCTGAAGAAAAGCCTCCTGCGCCAGATCTTCCGCTTCCGCAGTGTTGCCCGTCATGCGCAAGCAGAGCGAGTACACCCGACGCTTGTGGGTTTCGAAAAGTGCGGTGAACGCCTCTTCTTCACCCCGCTGTGCGCGCGCAATTAATTGAGTCTCTGACGCAGCCTTAGGTGCTGGTGTCTTCTGTGGGCTCAAGAAGTTTCACTATCGGCCGCACCTCAACTCGCTCTGTGAGATGCGGAGCAAGAATTTAGCGTTGTATTCTACCTATGACGTTTCGCCCGACCAAGCGGTTACCGGTAGGCTTCCACCTCTTGGGGCACCCGGGTCCCTTGGCGAGCCTGGCCTCCCGCGGCGGGGATGCGGATCACCGCCTTTCCCACGCCCGGGTTACCCGCCGTGTCATAGGCCCGCAATGCGAGGATGTGCTCTCCGGCGTCCAAATGGCTGAGCTTAACGGTGAACGTCTCCTTGCGAGAATCCACAATCCCGTCATCGGAAAGCACATCCTGCCAACCCTTTCCATCCAGAGAGGTTTCAGCGCTGCGCAGGGGGGACGTGCTGTCTTCCACGACAAACTGTACCTCCGCGGTGGAGCCCGTAACTGTTAGCTTTAGGAGTTGAACCTCCGGAGGCGTATTGTCAATCCAGAACGGGGCACTCTGCAATTCGGACGTACGGGCCGAGTTGGGCGGATTGGATTCCTCATCGGAGGCCACCAAGCGGGCCACGTACTTGCCGTCCGGCAGGGCACTAGGTTCAATCGTGTAGCTGGCTTGGTGGAGTTTGCCCTTGAGAAGATGCCACTCCTGCTCGTCAGTGGCCTTCACATAAAGAGCGTAAATCAACTGATCCCCGTTCGGGTCGTCGGCCTGCCAAGTCAGGGTGACGGGTGCCTTCCCGATGGGGCTTGGCGTGGGAGGAAGGCCACCAAAACTCACCGTGGGCGCGGCCGTGACTGTGAGCCCGGCTCCCATGGACAAATTGACCGGCTGACCGGGCCCGGCCGCCCCCGTTCGCTCCCCGGAGGTACTAACGTTCAGCGAGCGAATCTGCGGCGGAAGGTTCTGGTTCAGATAGGAAATGGTGGCCTCGTCAAGTGTGGGTGACGCGCCGCCGGCGGCCCGAAAGATGGCCTTCCATTGGATATACCGGGCCGGTGGACTTGTCACCGGATCGCCACTGGGATCGTTGTAAGGTCCCGCCCAGTCACTCCAGGTGTGATCGGGACGATCGGAATTCCCCGAGCGTGTGTAAAATTGCAGCGTACAGCCGGACGGGACATCTCCTCTCCAGGCCAGGACACCCCAACGCGAAACGAATTTCGTATCCTTCACCGGCGCCTCAAAGGTTCCCTCGCGCGTGGGTGAATCTTCGATGCGGAACAGCTTGGCGGCATTGCTCGTTGCGGCGTAGAGGTCCGAGTCCCCCAGCAGCAGGCGGGTCGTGAGTGACTCATGCGTTTCCGCCAGCAGCGTCAACTTCTCACCATCCCGCCTGGGATCCAGGTCGAAGATCCGCCCGTTGGTGTCGGTGGAGAAGAGCACATGGGCGTTCCGAACGGCAAGTCCGAAAATGCTCTCGTTATTGGAACTCCAGATGGTCTCTGCCGTGGAGTCCGGGAAGATTTCAACGAGTGCCCCCCGCCCCTGCGGCAGTTGCAGCGGTAGCAAGGGAACGGCAAAAGGCGCCGGTCGATTGAAGCTGGGAGTGGTGGGTCCCGCCGGCGGGTTTTGGGCCTTGGCCCGCGCTTGCTCAGGCTCTGCGGAAGCCGTGACGGTGACGGTAGTGACGCCTCCGCTGGGAATGCCGGCAGGGGGAGATAGCAGCAGTTCCGGCGATCCCTTGCCGCCCGCCCCACCCAGGGTGGCTGCAAAGATGTGGCCTTGCGAGTCGAGCGCCAAATCATGAACCTCCGGCAGGCTGGCCTGATAAAGGACAAAAGCCTTTCCTTGCGGGGTGATGCGATAGATCAGCCCGTTCGGCACGCTGCCCGCAAGGAGGTTGCCCTGCGGATCAAGTTCCAGGCACATGATGTGGGTCTGCTTGCTGTCAAAAAAGACCTCGCCTTTTCCCGTCGGGTCCACGCGCAGGATCTGCCCCTTGTCGCCCGTGGCGACGTAAAGCCGCCCTTGCGCGTCAAACAGCAGCGCCCAGATGTATTTCGTCCTGGGATCGTAGAACACGCTGGATTTGCCGTCGGCCGTGACCCTGTAGACTTTGCCTTCCGGAGAGCTGCCGACGTAAAGGGCGCCGTCAGGACCCGCGGTCATGGCGAAGATATCCGGCTCGTGAGTCGTGAAGAAGAGGTTGGCTTTCTGGTCGGGGCCCACCCGGAAAACCTTCCCTTGGTGACCTGTGCCCACATAGAGACTGCCGCTGCGATCGCGCGCCAGGGCCAGGGCCAAGGCTTCTTCGGGACTGAAGACCACCTGAGCTTCAGGGGCGAGGGTCAGTTCGCCTTCTTTGCTTAGGGAGACTCCCGTGAGGGCGCCCTGGAGGAATTCATCGAAGGAGCCCATCTGCCAGAAGGCGGTGTCGACTCCTCGCACAGGCACAGCCACAGCTAAGACCAGGAACAGCATGCAAAGGTATCTGCCGAATCTCATGCCCCAACCTTTCTCAGCAATCTTGCTGGAACCCGTCTGCGGCGCGCGGCTACGTCCCGGGACCGGCCACCTTGAGGATCAGCATCTTCTGCCCCCGGATCGTATAAGGAGAAGGCTTGGTCTCAAAATCGCCGACCACGGACGTGCCGCTGAAAACCACGCTGGATGACACGGCGGGGTCCGCCAGAAAAGTCTGCAGCAGGGAAGGCGGAGGTGACGGATACTCGTCTCCCTGCATCACGAAGGAGCGCTGTGGCGCCATTACCAGGGCGTAGACCCGATCGTTCCGGCGCATCCGATTCAAGGCGCGCACCAATTGTTGCAGGTCGCGCGGCGTGGCCCCGAGCGGCGTGATGCGAAACTGTAGAGCATTGATGCTTGAGCCATCGCCCACCACCACCGACAGCATCTTGTCTGTGACACTGTCGGGGATGTCCACCGGTATCTTCTGCGTCAGTGTCTCACCCCAGGGCAGCCGCAGGAGGGCGGTTAACTCCAGGTGGTCTCCGGGCCGCACCTCCGACTTCGTGCTCCACACCTGCTCGATCGTGGCTGTCCGTTTTTCGTTCAGCGAAACGATGTTCAGGTCGATGTCTTGAATCTGCAAGTCGGGAAATCCGCTGGACATCAAGAACGTCAGCGGCATCGCCACCGTCGCCGCCACCATGTTCGCTGTCCCGATGTCGCCGGAAAGAACGTCTTCCAGGTCCACGGACTGCCCGCCGGCCAGTTGAATCTTGCCCTTCAGCTCCAGAGTGGAGGCCCCCACGGCGCGTTCCGTGACCGTCAGCGCCGAAGTCACGGCGAGATTCAGGAGCAGCGGGGAGAGGAAAGGCTCCTGAACCATCTCGAAGCTGTAATCGGTCTTTCTGTTGAGCGTTGAATCCACGTGGAGATGGATCGGGATCATCGGCGGGATCTTCCCGCCGATCAAGCCATAGATAGCGCTAAAGCGGTCCTGTTGGATGGTGCCCGCGACCGGGCCGGGTGCATCCAGCTTGAACGATGAGGCAAGACTCGGCACCGTGGCGATCACGCGCGAGGGCGCGAAGGGAAACTGCGCGGGACCTGCGGACAGCACGCGGTGACCACACGCATAGAGGTTGTTGCCTTGCCGGTAAGTCACGGTGCAGTCGACGTTCAGGTTCAGGTCGCCGCGCACCAGCAGCAGGCTGATCATGGAGCCCGGCTCGAGGTCAGTCTTGCTCGGCGTGGCGTTCTGTTCGCTGCCCGATAGCACACCGCCTTGCATGGGCTCGAATCCTAGCCGGCGAAGCTGTGGCGTAAAGAGGTCGATCGCTTCGGTCGAGAAGCCTCCAAAGCGCAGGGGGAGGAGAAGGCTGGCGAGCGAAGTCCCTGCAGGTTCGGGTGTCTGTGGAAGGCCCACCAGGGTTGGGCTGGCGGCCTCATTGGGGACCAACCGGCCGAGGTCCCCCGATTCGCCTGAGGCGCGGGCAATTCGAAAGTTGTCGCTGGGTGACCAGTGCGCCGTCGTGCTGGACTTCTCCGGGACGACCTCCAACATTTCCTCGATCGGTGTGATTCCCGCCAGCGGTTCCTTGGCGAACGGAAACGACAGGGCTACAGCGCCCACCAGCCTGCCGTCCACGTAAATCGGGCTCCCGCTCATGCCGGCAATGACGCCGGTTTTCTCCAGCGGGCCGCCGGACAGCCGCGCCACAATGACGTCGCGTTTGGGAGCTAGGGCGTTTTTCAGCACGCCCAGGATCTCCACCTGGAATTCCTCAATCTTGTCGCCTTCAAAGATCGTCCGCCCCACGCCCTTCAGGCCGGGTCGGATTTCACCTATGGGAAATATCGGTGTGCTGTTTTGGGCCCATAGGCAGGACGCAGAGCAGAAAACCAACACGAGGCTAGCAAGCAGTCGCTTTAATCGCATAATGGCTGGGCCGGACCCCTAAGCTGTGAACAAAATTCTAGTCTAAGGACAATCTGTTGACGCGTCAAGCAAAGCAGCAACCTGGTAGTAGGGCAGTTTGAAATGCACAGGGCTGGAATCCTCGCGGGTGGCGCCGACATCCCGCCTTGCGGGACGGTCAAGAAGCCAGGCCAGGCCATGGATCGGACGCGGCAAAAGAAGAGATATCGCGCGTGTTCGTGGGACGCATACATGAAAGACAATGTATGCGCCACCCGCGGCGCCTAAACCACAGCTAATCGTCACAGCCAGTTTGGACAACAGCGTTCCTTTAGTAGGCCGATGTTCCGATTGCGGACATGCCATCGACCCCATGGAGCTGTAATAAGCCACCCTTGACCTTGCACGCCTTGGTGTCGGATTAGGTCAGGTGTGTCAGATGTGCCGCGCCATGTTCATATCTTCCGGGTACGCCGTCGCTCGGCCAGAACTTCGGATTGCCCCTGCGGATTCGTCGGTAAACCCTAGGCGACTCATGCTTATCCGGTTGTTTCAGCAAGCCCCAATTAGTAGTATATGGGCATGCCGCGCCCAGCGTTTCCGAAAACCTTGCGCGAGTTTCAGTCGATGTTCGCTACCGAAGAGGCTTGC
>JBEKAK010000019.1:0-71276 GCA_050018275.1 Terriglobia bacterium
CGGGCCAGGAACGACCCCAGGGGTGAGAAGCTCACACTCCGCGAGGCAATCCAAACCATCGTAATCGAGACTCAACACCAAAATGCTTATCCCCACAGCCCGGTTGTCACACAGACTCTGAAGGGTCGAGCTAAGAAACCACCCTGGGGGCAAAGGCACCTTCACGTGGCGCGCCCTTTCAGAGCTTCCATTTTGAAACGGGCTTGGTTTCCTGATCCAGGCCGAAGGTCCGCCGATCTTAATGCCGGGCCGTTGTCCCGCCTGGCGGGATGGGATAGACCGCCCCTTCGGGGCTCGAACGCCCAAGCACGCGCGGCACGGCGGAAGGTCACCTCGGCAACCGTTCCGCGGAAGACCCGTGGCTATCGCAAAACTGGGGGAGGGCAACCTTGGACCTGCGTTGACACCTTTGGAGAACTACGATAGTTTGGGAGGGTCCTCTAGGCCCCTAGCTCAGCCCGGTTGGAGCGGGCCGACAGGTCGGCCAGGTCAGCGGTGCGAGGCCTGGGGAGCTGTTCAAGAAGTCATGTAGGCCCGTAGCTCAGCCCGGTTAGAGCGCTACCTTGACACGGTAGAGGTCTGGGGTTCGAGTCCCCACGGGCCTACCAGTTCCGCCCTCCCGTCATCCTAAGGAGCCCCACTCGATGGGCGATGGAGGATCTGCAGTTCGCTCGGGTGCGGGACAGAACTGCAGATTCTTCGGTCGGTCGCCGCGGCTGAAAGTCCGCCGATCCTAATGGCGGGCGACCTCCCCCAGAATGACGGACCTCTCCACCTGCAGCGGCGATTTCACATCACCATATGGGGGCAGTCCCCCCGCTACTGAATTGCCGGGGCGAGGGGCGGGATAAGTGCGTAGCCACGGCGCGTCAGGTATTCGCGCAGATACTGCTGATACTCCGGAGTGTTCGGCGCCTGCTCGCCCGGGCCCGGCGGATAATTGGACATGCGGCTGAAGGGCAAGGGTTCGACAGTTGAGGCGAAAGCGGTGTTAGGCTCGCCGTCTTTCGCCCAGCCGCGCGTGTAAAGGAAGAAATCGCGCTTCCATCCCGGCTTAACGGGCGGCAGCGTACGGCCACTGAACCTCACGGTTATCTCGTCGCCCGTGGCCATCGCGCCCAGTTGATCGTCGGGCCGCGCCAGCAGCTTGCTGACTGATCCGTAGCGCGTGTAGTAGCCGCCCGCAGGGTTCCACGGCGCCGCCGCCATCACCTGGAGGTAATCAAAAGCGTCGGGCTTCAGGTGCTCCGGATCGCTCGCCGGCGTTGAGAAACCGCGATAGTGTAAGTCCGCAGCGAGCAGCGGCAGTTCGGTGGACGCCGGCGCGGGAGCTTCGTTGGTGGTGAAAAAGATCTGGTCCCAGTACACGCAAAGATTGGTCACGATACGCACGTGGTGATCGGCGGAAAGAAACTTGCCCGTCAGGTCCACGCGCATGGTGCGATTCGTGCCGCTCGGCAGCCCCATGTCGGGAATCACCGTGACCCACTTTCCGGCCACATCGCGAACCTGCAAATACGGCGCAACCATTTCGAGCTGCCGATTCGACATCAGCGCGCGCGAGCCGTTCGAGTCTGTCCAGAAAACCCAGCCGTTGAGCCACAGACTTACGGGCGCGTTCGCGGGCAGCTCGCCCAGATCGAGCGTGAGCGAGTGCAGATCCGCCATGCCCAGAATGCGATTCCGCACGAAGTCCGTCGGGTAGCGGCCATCTACCTTCACAAGCAGCGGCAGCACGTCTTGGCCGCGATCGTCCACAGCCGACACAGGAAAGCGCTGGTCACGGACCGCGTAGAGTGTGGGCCGCCCGAGATTCGAAGCATAAATCTCGTTGGAGTAGAGCTCTTCGCCCGAGGGATGATCCACCGCTACAAGTTTGACCTGATCGAAGTAATCAACCTCACGCAACTCATCGGTCAACTGAAAGACGAAATCGCCCTGGGGATCGGGCACCAGCTTGGGCAGGCGCACGAATTCCTCAGGAAAGGGCTTGATGCGCGTGCCATCGGGCGCCAGCTCGCCGAGCGGCCCGACACCCAGCACATCCGTCACGAAAACAAACTTCTGGCCATCCCACGCGTAAAGCAGAGGACAGGAGGTCGCCAGGCGCTCGGATTCGCGGACCTCAATCTGCTTGTCGGTCCCCACGTCGATCCAGTTCTGCACCACAGCGTTCGGCCAGGTGACGCGGATGACATCGAGCTTGGCGATGTCGCCGGTGAAAATCCGGATGGGGCTGCTGGTGACGACCACCTTGTCATAGAAGTTGCCCGCTTTGAATTCCACCACGCTGCCGATACCCTGACTGTTGCTCTTGTAGCCGTTCATTTTCACTTCCACCCAGCGCGCGGGCGGGCCCTCCTTTTCATAAGCCCGCAACTGGCCGCTGTGGGTCATGCCGAGCAGGTCGAGCCTGCCGGGATTTCCCAGCCACGCCGGCAGGAGCGAAGCCAGCGTCGCTGGGTCCTCAGCAGGAAGCGTCAGCGCACCTTCTCGGAACCTGCCCGCGCGGTTAACCAGGAAATGAACCTTGCCGCTCGCGTCGGCTGCCAGAAGATCCGGGAAGCTGTCGCCGTTCAGGTCAGCCACGGCACCACGAAAGGCGAAGGGACCCGCCGGCGCGGAGAGCGCGGGCATCGAGGCCAGTGGCGCGAATTTCCAGTCGCGCTGGTTGAGCAGGACGTGGTAGCCGGTCGGCGACCAGACGGCCAGATCGAAGTAACCGTCGTGGTTGAAATCGGCCACCTGCGCGTCGAGCACCACCGTGTTCGCTAACAGCGAGCCTGTGTCCCGGTGCAGCAAGAACTTGTCTTCTCCCCGGTTCTCGAAAACCAGGGGCGTGCCGTCGTCGCGGAAGAGAAAGAGGTCGGTATAGCCATGGTTGTTGAGATCGGCAAACACCGCTCCGCGCATGCGTCCCTTGGCCGGGGAGAGGCCGGTGGAGGAAGTGATGTCCGTGAACGATCCGTCGCCGTTGTTGCGATAGAAGTGCGTGGTGGCGCCGGGGAAGTCATTCGGGAAGAGGAACGCATCCTTCTCGGGCGGCTTCTTTAGATCCGTGTAAGCCGTGACGACGAGGTCGAGGAAGCCGTCGTTGTCGGCGTCAAGCAGCACGGCGCGCGTGTCGAGTTCACCGGGTTCGGCCCTCAGCCCGGCCTTTTCCGTATCGTCATGGAAGACGCCCTCGCCCGCGTAGCGGTAAACCTTCACGCCGTCCAGGCCCACGACGAACAGACTCGTTTTGTTGCTGTTGTCAAAGTCGGAGAAGGTGGCGGAGAGGCTCGAGCCCGGGCCGGCCACTCCGGCCTTCTCGGTCACATCGGTAAAGGTACCGTCACCATTATTATGAAACAGATGATTACTGCCCGAGGGTATCACCACATAAAGATCCGGGCGCCCATCGTTGTCGTAGTCACCCACGGCGATGGAGGGACCGAAAAGCGGGACCAGGTTCTGCTTGGCGAATTCTAGCGAGTAATCGGAAGCTTTGATGGGCTTGCGCGGATCGAAGGCTGACGCACGGGCCACAGGCAGGGTGAGGCCAAGCTTCCGGGTAATCTCCGCGAACGTCACCTTCTCGAGGCCTGCCAGGCGTGCGACTTCCAGAGGCGGCGTGGACGGCACCAGGACCGCGCCGTACTTGCCACCTTCCAGTGCCGGGTTTTGCAGCGAGATGTTTGGGACTTTGTCGCGCATCTTCTCATGCAGCTTCAGCACTTTCTGGGCCTCGTCCTGACGCTTCATGCGCACCAGTGCCGTAAAAGTGTGGAACAGCGACGCGACGTAAAAGTTCTGACCCCGGCCGAACCCCATGTCGAGGACATGATGGTGGGCGTCGAGACATTCATCCATTTTTCTTTCGGCGAAGTAGACGGTCCCCAGGTTGAACCAGGCGGCGGGTTCCTCGGAGTCGGCGGCGATGACACGCTTCAGGGCCGCTTCAGCATCCGGATAGCGAAGCTCGCGTTTGTAAAGGATGCCCAGGTTGTAATCGGCGCCGACGAGGCTCGAATCCATCTGCTTGGCAGTGGTCAGTTCGCCGAGCGCCTCGTTCAGCTTGTTCGCTTGCATGAGGGCCAACCCCAGGTCCAAATGATCGGTGGCCAGCGCCTTCCCGGAGGCCACCACCTTCTGAAAATGCTCGATGGCTTCGACGTATTTACCCTGCTCGTAATAGGCCTTGCCGATGTTACGCAAGGTTTGAAGTGACGCGGAGGGTCCCACTCCCCCTTCCTTCGCAGCCCGCGGCGCGGGCCGGGGGGCAGGTCTCGATCCTTCCGACTGCTTTTGCGCAAAGATGAGACACGCGGCAAGAATCAGAACCAAACTCACAATCGCGCGGATAACAGAAACAACGAAGGCTGGTCGTTTCATCCTCTCCCTCTGGTCTGCTTGGCTAGGCACACTCGACATGGTGGTACCCAAACGGCCATTATACCTTGCTTCCCAAAATTGAGCCGGCCTTTGCAGGCAGCCGCTTGCCGTGGGCAGAATCATTCGTGGGAGACAGTGCCTGGAGTCCGGCATGAATCGCGCTGCGGATGGGTTGAAGCAGGCTGAACGAGACTTAGGAGCCCCGGAGGATTCTGCAGCCACAGGGCACCATGAGTGGGCGGCGTTCCAGCCGCAGCAGGGCGCCGAAAAGGCTGTCAAGGCCTTGGTTCAGTCTCTGCATGGAGCTGTGCGCGGGCATTCCATATCGGAGATCCTGCGGCAACTTACTGGGCGCGTGGCCGTGCCGCCAGAACTAATTCCTGCGGCCCTCAAGCACAGCCACGCGTCTCCCTGTCGTCCCTCGCGCAGGCGGACTTACCAGCGCGGCGGTCGGTCGGTGACCAGCTCCGGGTGGACGCGGCGGAAGGTTTCCGCAATGTGACATGACCAGCACACGGGCCTGTAACTCTCGAAGACCTCCGGCAGCTTCTCGGGCGGGACCTCACCCCACGTCATGGTCTTCATATCCGGAGCCAGCAGGGCAGGCGTGTGGCCAGTCCATTCCTCGACCTTGTCCACCGGCTTGTGGCAATAGACGCAGGTCTTGCCGCTGTACCACCCCGCCACGATGGTACGGACCAGACAGCCCTGGCCCCGGGTCTCGATCTGCTGCAAGCAATCCTGGGCGCAATCCTGCCGCTCGGGCCAGCGTGAACAATCCTGCAGACGGAAATAGCTTCCACCCCGAAAGGCCTTCCAGCCCGCGCCTTTAGCATCCAGTTCTACCGCCGCAGCACAGTGGGTCTCGGGACACGTTACCAGGCGTTTGCCCCGCGCCTGGAGGTAGGCACGCACCCCACGCACCGACCAGAACACCCACACACCCAAGGCAAGGATAGAGAGCGACAAAATGAACATATAAACCACAGTGCCCATGTGCGCCTCCCTCCACTTACACCTTGGGACGAGCAAATCCAGACCCAAAAGCCCAGTCTAACTGACATTCTGGCACCTCGAAGGCGCCAAAGTCCACGACACTTGGAGCCCCAGGGGCGGGTTCCGGGCGGTCCGTCCCTAGCCCGAGTTCGTCACGGAATAGGGTGGACGAGTCTTAAGCCGTTCAGAATCAGTCGGCGGGTCGCCGAGTTTACACTACATTCGAAATCCAAATCGAGGCGTTCGGGGAGCGTAATTCCGAGAAGACCGAGCACGGCGTTCTGCTCGGGCGAGGGTGTAGTGACGCGGCGAAGCCGGATCTCGCGGCCGTCGGCGGTGGGCAGGATGATGTCGGCGCTTTGTACTGTTGCCAGGAGGGCCAGCGCTCGGGCGGGCGTCGTCTGGCGGTTTTTCCGACGCAAGAGGTTCAGCGTCACCCAGAGGGCCTACCCGAGAAACGCCACGAGGATGTGCGCCTTGACCCGGGGCTCGAGTTGGTGGAACAGGGGGCGAATCGAGAGTTCAGTTTTCAGCGCCCGGAAGGCCGCTTCGGCCTCGCCGAGTTGAATATACTTGGTCCACAAGTCCGGTGCCGATTCCGCCTGCAGGTTGGTCCGCAGCAGATAGACTCCTTCGCGGGCTTCCTGCCAGGCGCGCCGTTCCGGAACGATTCCCCACTCGAGGCGTAGCCAACCCTCGGCTTCGACGACCTGCATATGGTACAAATCGGCGACTTGCGGATAGCGGGCCTGAATCCCTCCCAGCCGCCGCTCGATCTTGCCGCGATCCTTGAGCCTGCCGGTCGCCACCCGTTTGGTCAGCCGACCGAGCGCCTTCTCGATCCGCGCAGAAAAGCGGCTCCGGATCGCTTTCTCCTTCTCACGTCGGGCCGCGGTCCGACACAGCACATAGGTCTCCGCGCTGCCCGGCGTCGGCACCCGCTTCACCTCCACGTCGTCGCGTACTTGCTCCCAGTCACCGGCCAGCAGTTCCCGCTCGAACTGCTTCAGCTTGCTGCGGGGCGTGCCTACCAAGTACTGTCCATGGCGCCGCCGCACCGCCGCCAAGTTCTCTTCGCTGACGATGCCTCGATCAAAAACCCACACCCGTCGCGCCCGGCCGTACTGGCGTTCCACCATCCGCATCACCGCCTCGACCGTGCTCACGTCCGCGCGGTTGCCGTCGAACGTTTCATAGCTGAGCGGGAATCCCTGGGTGTTGACGATCAGCACGATCACCACCTGCTGGCAGTCGGGACGATGATCCCGCGAGTAGCCCCGCTGCATCATGGGGTCTTTCGCTGCCGCCCCCTCGACGTAGCTGCTGGTCAGATCGTAGAGCAGCAGGTCGAACTCGGTCTCAAACAACTCCGCGTAGCGCTCACGCAGATGCCGCTCCCGTTTCGTTTTGTGGGGAACCAAGCGATCCAGACAGCGGTACAGGCGCGTGTCGTTGACGCTCCCGGCGGGGATCCGCAACCGGTCGTCCAGTGCGGTCGCCGGATACCAGCGTGCTTCGATCGCCAACTCGCTGCCGGGCAGGCACAATCGGTTGATGGCCAGCACGGCCGCCACCCGCGACCAGGGCACCTCGGCTTGCTCGTGGTCCAGACAACGTTCCCAGAAAGCGCCGAGTCCCAAGCACTTCCAAAGCTCCAGCGCCAGGAAACAGTTCCCAAACTGGCGCGCTCGTTCCAAACGGACTTTGTCGAGCCGCACCCGCGCCACGTTCGGGTCGTTCTCCGGCGGTTCGACCTGGGAAGGAAACATCTTCAGTTGCCGGCTCTCGCCTTGCTCGTTGAAGACCTGGATCGTCTTTTGCCAGCGAGCCTGCGCGGATGTGTTCAATTCGCCCAAGTAGCACAGCGTCCCCTGCCGCGGTCCTTTCGGCGTTCGCACCGTCTCGACCAGCGACCAGTAGCGGGGTTGCTTGCCATCCTTCTTCGGCCGCAGTCCCCGCAAGAACACGAGGGCAACTTGCCAGGAATCCAGGTGGGAATCAAGAGGGTAGGTTTACACTACACGCGCTTTTGCAAACGCCCGTGCTGAACACCAAGGACTTCCGCTTGCGCAAGCACCGAAAAAAGCTAAAACCTCAGATACCGTGACGAACTTGGGCTAGCGGCACAGGCAGGGTGCCGGGGTGCTGGTGCAGGATTAGCCCGAGTTTCTCACCACGCTCTGCTGCTCTTCGTCCGGAGGTCGGAAGGGCGGGCCAGGCAGCATGTGTGGGCGCCAAGTTAAACCACTTGTAGCGCGTCGCCGCGGCGACCGCTACAGCGGGGCTTTCCGCGCTGGGGTCGGGAGACCTGACGCGGTATATCAGTTCCCTGCCGCAGACCCGCTCAGGGTGTAATTGCGAATCGAGCCGCCCACTCCCACGCCGATGTGGAGGATGGAAACCCAGCGCTCCGCACGATGGTGGCCCGTGCGATGGAATAGATAGCAAACGCCGATCGACGCCGCCGTGCCCGCCAGCTCAATCCCCACAAAGAGCGGTTTGTTGTCCACGATGGAGTTGGTCAGCAGCCATTCGTTCACGCCTAGGCTCCTCATGTGGCGCGTGGAAGCGTAGTCGAGCATCCGCGCGGCGCCCACGCCGGCAAAAAGCCAGGCGTTCTCCCGGTCCCAGAAGCGGTGCGATGGCGCCTCAGCTTTCGAACCCACCTGAGACGAACGCGCAGCCGGGTGGGTCGTCGCTTGCGGAGCGGGCGCCTGGGCAAGCGACACCGAAGAGATGATGAGCAGAAGGCAGATCGCAGAGAGACCTCTTACCTGCGCCCTTGATGATGGGCACAGTGTCTTCCGCCTTGCCCGCCACCTCGCCATGGTTTTCAATCAGCACCCTCACGCCTATGGACTTGCCGTATTCGCACAGCTCCTAGCGGCCTGAGTCAGAGGTTCGTTGATGAAATCAGCCCGCGGAGCGGGCGAAAGAAGGTAGCCCACGGCGTGAGCCGTGGGTAAGTGAGCCCTCCCTCACCCCCGTCCCCTCTCCCGCCCGCGCGGGAGAGGGGTGGTCCCGACAGAGGAGGGGCGGGGTGAGGGCTCTCTCCCCCAGGGCTTGCGCCCTGGGCTACGATCTTGCGCCCCTGACGGGGCTCGGGAACGGTCGCCCGCAAGGGAGAGGCTTTGTCAGCGAACTTCTGACGCAGCTCCTAGTGAGCAGCGATAGACCGGCTGAGGTTAGCCGGCCCGCTTGCCGTCGCCCTGGCAGGGCGTGCCACGTGCCGCGCAGGCCCCGTCCTGCCGCTCACAGATACTTCAGCAGCTCATCCAGGGTCTTCTGGACGCCGACGTACGGGTCGCCGGGGCCTTCGTATTCGATCGAGTAGATTCCCTGGAAGCCAGCTTTCTTGGAAATTTCGATGGCTTTTGGGAAGTCATATTTCTTCTCGACGCCGTCCGAGTCAATGTCGAGACCTTTGGCGTGGCACACAACGTGCGCGTACGGGAAGAGCATCGCCAACCCTTTCCGGCGTGTGGCCTCATCCGGAAAGTTACCCATGTCCGGCAACGCGCCCACGTCCGCGGGGCCCGCCAGCTTGAAGAGCTTCACCAATTCTTCCGGATGTTCGGAACCAACGCCGCCGTGATTCTCAATGATCACGTGGACGCCCTTGGGTTCCGCGTAGCTCGCGAGCGCCCGGTAGGATTGGGCGGTTCGCTCCAGGTTCTTGGGATCCATCTTGCCGGGATCGCAGCGCACCGATTTGACGCCCAGGTTGTGGGCGACGTCGATCCATTTCTTGTAAGCATTGACGGCCCAATCGCGCTTTTTCTGGTCCGGATCGGAGAGCCCGCCCTGGTCCCACAATCCCTCAATATCCACGGGCATATTCACAACTGTGGAGTGAGTGCGGACAAGCCGGCTCCTGATCTCCTGCAAGTAGCTCGGTTCCGAGGAAGCGAAGTGTGTGGTGCAGAACTCGAAGTGATGCACCTTGTACTTATCAACGATCATCTCCGGGAAATCGAGCAGCGCCAGCGTGGGGCCGGGCAGGTTGAACTCCTTCTCGCGGGTGGACGGGAAGTAGTTATGAAGACTCCAAGTGGAAATCGAAATACGTTCCAGCTTGGCAGCGGAGCCTGCGGGCGAGGTGTTCCCCTGCACGGCAAGGGCGAGCGTCTTTCCGCCGTGCAGCATGCCTGTGGCGGCAGCGCCCGCGGCGAGACGGGTCAAGAAATCACGTCGAATCATAGTTCCTCCTTTGCGGCGAGGGCTAAGGGAGAGTCCCCGGGAAAGCGCGGCGACTGCAACTCTGTTTCCGCGCGTGGCCGGGGCACGGAGCAACTTGATCTGTCTGTCCCGACTTTGTCGGGACTCGCTCAGGGAGCTCGCGGCCTAATGCCTCGTGCCTTCTACGTCCCTGCCCGCCCCGCTAATCCAAAATGGCAAATCCAAAATGGCATCAGTCCACCTTCACTCCCCGCAGAAAGCTGGCGTTCTCTTCCGGCAGCGAGACATTGATGAACATGCCGGAGCCCAGCTCGAAGCCGGCCAGCTTGGTCAGGCGCGGAATGATGCTCACGTACCAGTGGTAATACTTCACCCCCGCGTATTCGGTGGGTGCCGTGCGGACGCTGTAGTTGAAATCCGGGTCGTCGAGGCCGTAGTAGAGCTTGCCGAGCGTGCGGCGCAGGTTGCGCGCCAGGTCAGCCGTTTCCGCATCGGTGATCTCCGAAAAGCACGCCATGTGGCGACGCGGCATGATGAGCATGGAGAACGGCGAGAGCGCGGCGTACTGCACGAAGGCTACAAAGTGCTCCGACTCATGCACGATGCGCGTGCTTTCCTTGAGCTCCTGGTCGAGCACGCGGCAGAAGATGCACTCGCCGAACTCGTCGAAATGCTTCAGCGCGTTGATGAGCCGGTCGCGGAGCTGTGCGGTGATGACGGGCGCGGCGATCATCTGCGAATGCGTGTGCTCGAGCGAGGTGCCCGCGGCTTCGCCGTGATTCTTGAAGATCGTCACCTGCTCGACGCGCGGGTCACGCGAGGCGAACATGAAGCGGTTGAGGTAGGTCTGGAGGACGGTCTCGACCTGCGCGTCCTCCAGCAGCGCCGTAGTCTTGCTGTGGTCGGGCGTCTCGACGATGACCTCGTGAATGCCCACGCCGGTCACGGTTCGCCGGATGCCCTGGATCGCCCGGCGCCTTTCACCTAGGTAAGAGAGGGCGGCGAACTTGTTGGGCGTGACGCGCACCCGCCAGCTCGAGCTGTCGGGAACCACGTAGGTCTCCGGAGGCGTCAGGTTTTCGTTTCCCGGGCAGAACGGGCAGGTCGCCACGTACGCGGGGAGGGTCTTCTTTTCCTTTTTCCTCTTGACGAAATCCTCCGGGCGCTTGGCGCGCTCCGTGGCGATGATCACCCATTCGCGAGTCAGGACGTTGTGGCGCAACTCGGGCATGTCAGTTCTCCTCGAAACCAGACTCTCTCACCGGATCTCGCGAACCACCCGAAACCCGTAATCCGCGTACTGGAAAGCCGGGGGAATGCTGGAGCGCCCGGCCAAGCGGCTCACCTTGACGTGATGCCGCCACGAGCCGCCCCGAGAGGCGCGGCGGTCACCGGCGTCGGGCCCGGCCGGATTGCGCTCCGGCGAATGCGCGTAATAATCAGCTTGGTACCAATCCGCACACCACTCGTGCACGTTTTCGCAAAGATCGTAGATGCCATAGGGGTTCGCTTCGCCTCGCCCCACGGGCAGCGGCCCGCGCACCTCACCACCCCAGCGACCGAGGTACTCCGCGCGCGACTGCGGAGGCTCGTCGCCCCAGGGATAAAGCCGGCTCTCGATACCCCCGCGCGCGGCGCGCTCCCACTCCGCCTCGGTGGGCAGGCTATAGCGGCGGCCGGTCGCGGCGCTCAGCCACTGGCAGTATTTCTGCGCTTCGATCCAACTCACGGAGACGACGGGCTGGTCGGGGCCGTGGAAGTCCGGGTGGTTCCAGTTCGGCGGCGTGGGATGACCGCTGGCCTCCAGGAACGCCGCGAAGTCACGATTGCGCACCTGATAAATCGCCATCTCGAAAGCCTCGACCCAAACGCGATGCACGGGCCGCTCCTCATCGCGACCCTGCTCGCACCCCATCAGGAAATCGCCGGCCGGAACCACCGCGCATGTGGGTTCCGCGATTCCCTTAGAAGCCTCAAGACTGCCTCGGGCAGTTTGTGTGTCGAGAGACGAAGTCACTGGCCAGACTGTTCCCTTCCCGGACCTGAACCAAGGCGCATTCTATAACATCGCGGCGCGAGATGGTACGGGGGCGCGCCGGACCGGCGCCCTAGCAGGTTGCGGAAAAACTCGCCCCTGACGAGGTAGCGACGATTTCACATCGCCACATGTCCTGTGTTCTTAACACCCCCATGGCGACGTGAAGTCGCCGCTACACGCTTTTCCGCAACCTGCTAGGCCATTCCCGCTCCCCCGTAACAGGTCATTCCCGCGGAAGCGGGAATCCAGCCGTTTCGAAATGGACCCGCCTGCGCGGGGGTGACTTCCCTTTTGGATTCGAGCGCCCCCTAACAGGTCGTTCCCGCCCCGATGCAATCGCAGCGCGACATTTTCTCCTTCGGTTCTTTCATTGGGGCGTACCGCTGGCTCTTGTTTGATCTCGTAATAATGCTTCGGCTGAGAATTTCAAAGGGGAAGGAGATCTGACGGTTGGCGATGCTAACCCCTACGATGACCTTTAGAAAGAAAACGCTTTAAGCCTCTCCACTCACTGATGAACACCTTAATCAGGGTAAACGCCAACGAGAATGTAACTAGCAATTCGAACAGGAACGTTTTGATAGATTCGAAGCACAGTACGTGCATGCTTGACCCTGTCCAGATTCCCGGCGAATCCATCGCAGGCTGGGCTGCGCCGCGCGTCGCTCCATCCTCGCACGCTGTGTAGCTGGATGGCCCTCCGCTCCTGTTCGCTATACCACAATATCTTGGGTCAGATCTGGCGTTGAATACAACTGCTTGCGGAATTCTTGTGCAAAAGTTCGAATACCTGTGGAGAAGTCAGCCCTGCCTGTGGAAAAGTCTTGCCACTACTGACCAGCCGACTGTTGGTTCCATGCTGGCCTCTTTGGTACGATAGTAGGCTAGCATACTAGCACCCCATTATCGCAAGTGGCGCATACACTGCTCTCGACATATGCACTCCCACCTTAGCCCGCCGATGGACGTTTGCCGGCTAGCGCAGAGCGCAGCTTTGCGGCGCACAGACAAGACTGAAATCGGGCGAGCCGATCACTCTCAAGAAGCTTGGCGTGGCGATAGGTGCTACTGGTCAGGAATTGCAACTGTCCGGGCGCAGAATGGCGTTTGCGGGTGGGCATGACCAGCGCTAATATAGCGCGCTGAAACGCAGAGCTGCGCTCTGCGCAGGCAGGGCAGGATTCAGGGTTGTCACTGGACCCCCGCCCTGTCTGTCGACAGGCAGGTTGCGCGGGGGTGACCTTCTCGTAGCGCAGGGCCCGCGGTGCGGCCTCTTCTCCCGCAAAGCGGGATCAGGGCAGGCTGCCCATGCTACGCCCCGCGCAAGCTACTTTGTCTGGTAGGAAGCGAGGAATTGCTTCAAGGTCGCGTCGTGCATTTTCAGTTCGCCCGTGCGTAGGAGCTGCTGCTTTAGGTTCTGGCGATAAATCTCAAACGCCAGGCTGCGTTTCTGGTCGAGCAACTCTTCGTGGATCTGGTCGCGCTGCGCGGCGAAGTCGGCCTCGTTGGCGGGCGTGTGAGAGACCACTCGGAACACCACACTGTTCGAGCCGAGTGAAACGACGCCGCTGGTCTGCCCGGGGTTGAGTGTAAAGGCCTCGGCAAGCTGGTTGCCGTTGCCCACGCCTTCCACGTATTCCGACTGGGTAAGGTCCTTGCTCTCCTTGGCGGACAATCCCGCGGCTTTCGCCGCTTTGTTGAAGTCGCCCGTCTTCGCCTGCTGGGCAAACTGTTTGGCTTTTTCGGCGGCGACCACGTTCGACTGGTCATGGCGATAGTCTTCCTCCACGCGGGCGCGCACTTCGTTGAGCGTGGGGACGTGCTCGGGAACAATCTGCGCCACCTCGATGATCGCCTCTCCCTTGGGGACCGAAATGGGTGTGCCGACTTCGCCCAGGCGGAGCTGGAAGGCCAGGTTTTCAAAAGCGTCGGCGTTGCCGAGGTCCGGAACGGCCTGCCCGTATTTGAAGAGCGGCGACTCCTTGGGTTCGAACCCCATCTTGCGGACGATGGCCTCAAACTGCTGAGGATTGGCCTTGAGCTGGGTTTCGAGCTGGCGGGCCAGTTTCTCCTGGGCGTCGGCGAGCCGCTGCTTCTCGATCTCGGTGCGGATGGAATCCTTCACCTCGTCAAACGACTGCAGATGCGCATTCTGCTTGTCCTCGAGCTTGATGATGTGGATGCCGTAGATGGTCTTGACGAGCCCACTCACTTCACCGGGCTTCATGGAAAACGCGGTACCTTCAAATTCCTTCACCGTCTGGCCACGAACGATCCAGCCGATTTCGCCGCCCTGCTGGGCGCTAGTGTCCTCGGAGTATTTCTTGGCCAGCTCCGCGAAGGCGCCGCCCGCCCTGATCTGGTTCAGCACATCGGCGGCCGTTTTCTCGGTGGTCGCGACTTCCGCCGGAGTCTTGCCGGTGGTCTTAAAGAGGATGTGCGCCACCTTGACGCGGTCGGTCACACGGTAATCCGAGAGGTGCCCGGCATAGTACTGGCGCAATTCGGCCTCGTCGATCTGCACCTGCGCGCGCACCTGATCTAGGTCGATCAGCGCGTAGCGCACCTGCCGCTGTTCGGGAAGCTTGTAGCGGGAGGGATCTTTCTGGAAGTACGCCTCCAAGGCCTCGGGCGTCGCTTTGACGTCTTTAATGAACTGGCTGGGGTCAAAGAGCACATAGTCGATCTTGGCCTTGGCGTTGCGACGCCGAAACTCCGCGAGAAGATCCGCCGGCGCTACCTGTACACCGTCCGTGATGATGCTGCGAATCTTCTCCAGCAGCAGGCTTTCGCGAAGCATGTCCTCAAACTGGGCCAGCGTCATGCCGGTCTGTCCCGCCACCAGGTCGCGGGCGCGGTCCGCGCCCACATAAGTCCCTCCCGGATAAAGCCAGGGGATTTTCTGCAAAGCCTGCAGGAGTTCCTGATCGGAAACCTGTACGCCCAGTTTTTTCCCCTGCTCGACCAAGGCGTGCTGGATCACCATGTCGTTGAGGACGCTGTTGGCAACGATCGGCACCAGACGCGAGTCGTAGCCCATCTGCGAATTTTGAAAGCGGGTGCGAATCGATTGGGAAAGGTCCTGGGTGGTAATGCTGTACCCACCGACCGAGGCCAGCACGTTCGACTCGGACCGGCTCGTGTCGCCGGTCTGGATGGGCGCCAGGGTGATCACCATGCCGATGGATACAATGCTGAGGAAAAAGATCAGCAAGTACTTCTTTACTGCTTCGCGATTTTTGCGGAAGAATCGAAACATGATTGCTCCTGCCAATTGGCTGTAACCTTCTCATTATAGAGGAGAGGTGCGGACGGGGCAACCCTTAGGCTCTTTCGCAGCCAAAAGCAAACCCGGGCGGTGGGGAATACCTCGGAAGCTTTGCACTGCGATGCGTGAACTCGTAGGCGCGGGGCGGCAGCCGCCTCCGCGGGCGCCGCACTAGGCAGTCTCCCGCCGAGGCTAAAATGCCTTGACCCTACAGGGTGTTTCGTCAAGAATAAGTCTGCAGGATTGCAGAGCTATGGGCAAGCCACCACGGCCTCCCGGCGGCAGGCGAGGGCGGACCCTCGAACTCGAGTGGATGACCATCACCTACCGAACGATTGCCTTCTACGTTTTCCTGGCGCTTTTGCTAGCGGGGTTTGCCCTATACTTGATTTCGCCGCGCTTCGTGAACCAGAAGATGCGGCAAGGGTTGGAGGCGGTTGTCGGAGACGCGGGGAGAATCACCAGCTCCGAGGCGGCGGCCACCCATAGGGAAGCTCACTTCGTGAACCTGGATGGCCCCGTGCGCGTCAAGAAGGCGCGCTCGTTGGAGTGGATCCGGGCCGACTACAACACCACCCTGGAAAAAGGTGACTTCGTGCAGACGGGAAGCGAAGGCGTGGCGCGCATCATTTTTGCCGACGGCACGAACTATGTGTTGAAGCCCGAGGCGCTCATTGTGGTCGAGGAAAGCCGCGAAGACCCCGTAACCCGCGCGACCAAGGTGGCGGTTCAGGTCACTTCCGGGGCGGTGAATCTGGCGACGGGCCACTTCGAAACTCCGGGCTCGACCTCCCAGGTGGCCTTCGCGGATGCCGTGGCGACTCTGAATGAAGAAAGCCGCGCCGTCGTCCGCAACGACCCCGATAAGAACGTGCACGAATTCACAGTGGACCAGGGCCAGGCGGAGGTGACACGCGGTCCCACCAGCGTGCAGCTCGGCCAATATGAGCAGGTTTCGTTTGCGTCCCAGCAGCCGGGTCTGGTGCGAACCAAGGTGATTGCTCCCCCCACCTTGTTGACGCCCCAAAACATGGAGTTGAAACTGGTCAAGGACCCCAAATCCGCGGTGCTGGATTTCACCTGGACGGAGGTTGCAGGAGCGAACGCCTACCACCTGCAGATATCCCCCTCGGTCATGCTCTCCAACTTCGTGGTGGACAAGAAGGTCACCGGGCACACCTCTCTCCAGATTTCCGGCCTGGAAGAAGGGAATTACTATTGGATCGTCAGTGCGATTGATGAAAAGGGGGTGGAAAGCCAACCGAGCCAAGCCAACCGGTTGAACCTGGTCCAGGAAATTGCCGGGAACCAGGCCTACCTGGAAATCACCAGAATCATTCAGCACGGCAGGGTGGTGGAGGTGCAAGGGAAGACGGAGCCCGGCTCCACCGTGATCATCAACAATGAGCAGGTCTTTTCGATTTCGCCGGACGGCACGTTCCGGCATTTCACGTCGCCACTACCGAATTCCGGCTCGAACCAGATCACGATCACGGCACAAGATCGCAAGGGCGACACCAATACCATCCGAAAGACCGTCGTGGTTGAATGAGTTTGCCCTTGGCCCGTCATCCAGGCCCATTAAAGCAGGAGTTCACAAGAGAATGAACCTTCGCTCCTTATTTAGCGTTTTTTCCTCCGACCTCGCCATCGACCTGGGAACTGCGAACACTCTGGTGTATGCCAAGGGTAAAGGCGTCGTGGTGAACGAGCCCTCGATTGTGGCTATCAACAAGCTCAATGGAAGCATCGAAGCCGTGGGCCGCGAAGCCAAGGAAATGTTGGGCCGCACACCCGGCAACATCGTGGCCATCCGCCCCCTGAAGGACGGTGTCATCGCCGACTTTAAAGTGACGGAGAAGATGCTCAACTACTTCATCCAGAAAGCCCATAACCGGAAGATGTTCGTCCACCCGCGGATTGTCATCGGTGTCCCCTCGGAAATCACACAGGTGGAAAAACGCGCCGTGCAGGATTCCGCGATGCGCGCCCGCGCGAGCGAGGTTTTCCTGGTCGAGCAGGCGATGATGGCAGCCATCGGCGCGGGCCTGCCCATCACCGAGCCCTCCGGCAGCATGATTGTGGACATCGGCGGCGGCACCACGGATATCGCCGTCATTTCCCTTTCCGGAGTGGTGTACGGCCGCTCCGTGCGCGTGGCCGGTAACGAAATGGATGAAGCCATCACCGCTTACTTGAAGCGCAAATACAACTTGCTGGTAGGCGAGCGCACCGCCGAGCAAATCAAAATTGAAGTCGGCTCCGCCTACCCCCTGGACAAACCTCTGACCATGGAGATCAAGGGCCGGCATTTGCTCGAAGGCATTCCCAAGACGATCACCATCGACGACTCGGAGATTCGCGACGCCTTGTCCGAGTGCGTTTCGACCATCCTCAACGCCATCCGCGTCGCCTTGGAGCGCACGCCCCCCGAGCTTTCTGCCGACATCTCCGACCGGGGGATTGTCCTGACCGGCGGCGGCGCCATGCTCAAGAACCTGGACAAACGCATCCGCGAAGAGACGGGCCTGCCCGTCTCGATCGCCGAGGATCCCCTGGCTTCCGTGGTGCTAGGAACAGGTAGAATGTTGACGGATTTTGATCTTTTGCGCAGGGTTGCGATAGAATAGGCGCCCGCCGAGTGACCGTCCCCAGTCAGCGGCCCGTGCGGCGCAGTCAGAGTACTAATGCAGTGAAGATATTTTTCCGATGTACTGATAAAGGTGAACAGGCAATGCCGGATCTGCGGATTCGCTCCATCGATGGATCGCCCAATCACTTCGTGAGTCCATCAGTCAATCGCCCCATGCCTTCTGCAACCGACGACGGACCACGGACAAAGGACGAGGGACGGCCTTTCTATGTTTGACCCGAGCTCACCAGATCCGACGCGCCCGGTCGAGGCCCTGAGCCACGAGGGGCCGGACATGCGGGCGTTCATCAAGCGGCGCAGCTCCTTTTTCATCCTCCTGGCCGTCGTTACGGCACAGATCCTGCTGCTCTCCGCGCAGATCACCCGCAATCACGACGTGCGCCTGATCCGTTACTGGGCGGTGGCGACTTTCGATCCGTTGCAGCGCGCGCTGAGCGGCGTGCTGGATGTTTCCGCGAGCGCCTACACAACTTATCGCCACCTTTGGCATGCGCAGCAGGAAAGCCAGGAACTGCACGTGCAACTGGTGGCGGCGCAGGCGCAAATCCAGCGGCTGGCCGAACAGGCGGGCGAGACGCAGCGCTTGCGGAGCCTGCTGGAGTTCAAGAATCAACTAGCACTTCAAACTGTGGCCGCGGAGGTCATCGCCTCCAGCCCTGGTGAGAACTCCAACGCCATCTTCATCGACAAGGGCTGGGATTCCGGGCTCACGAGCGATCTCGCTGTCCTCTCGCCCCAGGGCGTAGTGGGCAAAATCCTGGCCATCTTCCCGCACAGCGCGCAAGTGCTGTTGGTCACCGACCCCTCGAGCGGCGTGGGCGTGACGCTCGCCCAGAGCCGCGTGCAGGGCGTCCTCAAAGGCGGCAGCGGAAACCTCTGCAACCTTCACTACGTGATGAACGAGGAACCCGTGGCGCCCGGCGAAGCGGTAGTGACTTCCGGGCTCGACCAGGTCTATCCCAAAGGACTGCCGGTAGGAACCGTCGTGAAAGTGGGTGACGGCAACATATACAAGAACATCGTCGTAAAACCCTCCGCAGACTTGAACCGCCTGGAAATGGTCCTGGTGGTCCTCAAGCCCAGCGCCCCCCAACAACAAGCCCTGAACGCGCCCGCGCGGCCGTGAAATCATGAAAAACCTGATCCGGTGTCCCGCCAGTCCGTCACGTGGCGCAAGCCTCGCCCCTGGATGTCTGCAATGTGCCATTGCGGTCCCTTCTGCAACCTTCAGACTGTTCCACGTTTCAAGGTGATGGCGCAGTCCATAATCCTGTCGACCGCGGAGATCAGCCTGCGGAGCTGCGGAACCGAGTGTTCGGCGTTGGAAAAGATAGCCACGCGTTTCTGCCCAAGGATGGCGAATTGATGGCGGGTTCCTGGGAAAGGTCCGTCGTAGCCCCTTATGTGAACTGCTCCACAACCCCAGGGTTCACCCCGCCACTCCACCTCGCGTTGTGGGGTTACCCCAAGACGGGTTTCCATGACCCTCCCACTTCTGTTAGTCTAATGCCCCGATGCCTGTTTCCCCCAGTCGCCCGGTTGCGGTTTTTCGCGTGCATCCCGCCATCCTCACGGTGGTGTTGCTCGTGGCGCTGCTGTTGCAGACGTTCTTGCCGCTCAAGCTGCCGCTGGCACGCCTGATGGATTTCCCCCTGCTCGTCACCATCTATTTTGCGCTGATGCGGCGTGACAAGGTTTTCGGCCTGGCCCTGGGCACAGGGGTGGGCCTGCTGCAGGACGCGCTCTCGCACGGCTACATTGGCATCTTCGGGATCGCCAACGCCATCGTGGGTTACCTCGCGGCTTCCGCGAGTACGCGCTTTGAGTTGGAGTCTCTGGTCGCGCGCACCGTACTGACGAGCGTCTTCGTCCTGGTCCACAGCCTCTGTATCGCCGCGCTCCAGCACGCGCTGCTGGAGACCCCCCCACCGGTTGAGCTGCTGGTCGGGGCCAGCTCCTTCCTGGTAAACGTCGCCCTGGGCCTGATTCTCTTTCAAATCCTCGACCGCTTCCGCCGCCCGGCCTAGGGGGGCTGCCCGCCAACCCGCCCGTGCAGAGAAACCGATAGCGCTTACATCCACGACGGGAGCAGGCGTGCGATATTTTGTCACACTGGCATTTTTGGCGTTTTCTACCACTTGGGGCTTTCTTTGTTCCCTTGGCGTGTTAGAATGACGCCGTAGTTGTGCGCCGGTCAAAGGCTCACAACGTCAAGTTGGAGGAGGTCCTTATCCATGTCTAAGTCCACAACATTCGGCGTCATCATCGGGAACCGCGGCTTTTTCCCTGACGTCTTGGCTCGTGATGGACGTGAAGAAATCCTGCGAGTTTTGGAGAAAGAAGGCTATGGAAGCGTTTGCTTGACTCCACAGGATAGCAAGTTTGGCTCGGTCGAAACGCTTCAGGATGCCCGCAAATGCGCAGATCTCTTTCGGCAGCATCGCGACGAAGTCGACGGAGTCTTGGTCAGCTTACCGAACTTCGGCGACGAGCGCGCCGTGGCGAACAGCATTCGCATGTCGGGGCTCGATGTACCTGTACTGGTGCAGGCCTATCCGGACGAGCCGAACAAAATGCTGATGGGCGGCCGCCGCGACAGTTTCTGCGGGAAGATGTCGGCGTGCAACAACCTTTGGCAGTACGGAATCAAGTACACCTTGACGTCACTGCACACGGAGGCGCCAACGTCTGAGGTCTTTCGTTCCGACCTGAAAGCGTTTGCAGCCACCTGCCGCATCGTCAAGGGACTGACCAACCTCCGCGTAGGCGTAATGGGTGCGCGCCCCACCAACTTCAACACCGTGCGCTTCAGTGAGAAGCTGCTGGAGAACCATGGCATTTCGGTCGAGACACTCGATCTTTCGGAGGTCTTCGGCCGCATCGCCCGACTGAAGGACGACGACCCGAAAGTGAAGGCCAAGCTGGCAACGATCCAGAGCTACGTTGCGACGCAAGGCGTGCCCAGCCCCGCGCTCCTGAAGATGACCAAGTTCGGCGTGGTGGTGGATGAGTGGATGAAAGCCAACGAGCTCGCCGGGACCTCCGTCCAGTGCTGGACGGCCATGGAGGAATTCTTCGGCGTCGTCCCTTGCACGCTGATGAGCATGATGTCGAACAACCTGCTGCCCAGTGCCTGCGAGACGGACATGACCGGCATGATCGGCATGTACGCCCTGCAACTCGCCGCCGGCGACCCCAGCGCCATCGTCGATTGGAACAACAACTACGGCGACGATCCTGACAAAGCGGTCATCTTCCACTGCTCGAACTTACCCAAACACTTCTTTGAAGACGCCAAGATGGACTTCCAGGAAATCATCGCGGGCTCCGTGGGCAAGGAAAATACTTTTGGAACCATCGTCGGCAAACTGAAGGCCGGCCCGCTCACTTACTGCCGCGTCTCCACCAACGACCTGCAGGGCAAGATGCGCGCATACGTGGGCGAGGGCGAGATTACCTCGGACAAGCTCCAGAGCTTCGGCGGATACGGCGTGGTGCGCATCCCCAAGCTCCAGACGTTGCTTCAGCACATCTGCAACAACGGATACGAGCACCATGTGGCCGTCAACCGTAGCCACTACGGCCGCGCCGTCGACGAGGCCCTCAGGAACTACAAAGGCTGGGAGGTCTATCACCACCAAGTCTAGGTTACAGGTGACAGGTCATAAGGAAACAGTCCAAGGTTGACAGTTGAAAAGCGCAGCTCGGCTGCGTGAGGTTCGGAAGGGGCGGGGCCGCCGCGGCGGCTGCCGCCTTTTTTTTCTGCCCGCGCACCCACGCACGGCCTGGGTCGCCGCCGGCGGCAGATGCGGGCTGCGGCGAGCCCGCGAGGCTGCAACGCTCTCGACGCTTGAGGCGAAATCCCCGGGCCAGCCTGGTGGGTATTGCATCGCCACCGGCCTCTCCTGGGGCAATCGGTAAAGCATTCGAAGTCGATTTGCGTCGGCCGCTGTCCAGTGGTATGCTTTGCGTCTCCTTCCGCACTCTTAGGAGGTATCTGTATGCTACGGAGTTATCCGCTTTCTCGCTGCCCCGCTTGCAAGAAGGCGTTCCGGATGGAAATCAAGGGTCCCGCCACGGCTTTTCCGAACCTGGGTCAGATCGCCTGTCCCCACTGCGGCCTGAAGTTCCAACGCTTCGATCCGCAGTACTTGAAGGGGCCAGCCAACCAAGCTTCCGCCCGGTAGCATTTCGAGCTTCAGGGTAGTCTTCGTTTCCGAATTTCTTGCTGATGGCCCACGCGGTCCTCGATCTGTCTCCGCCGGACGGCGCCAACTTCGAGGTGCAATCCCGGAGATGTGTGAGCAGCGTTTCGCGCAGAGTTATCGCTCAACTTTGGGGGTTCCCCCGCTTGAGGAGTCGACCGCCGCACACTTCGAGAACTGGCCCCGATCCCGAAGTTGGAGGGTCTTGACGAACGCTTTCTCTTGTGAGATCAAGGAGTTGCCCTCTCAGAATCCAACTTCGCTGAAGTTCGATTTGCTCGTGCAGTGCAAAGTGAAACCGCTCGGATTAGCTTGAGAATGCTCGGCTTGAAAATCCACGGGCAAAGCCAACTTCAGGATCGGGGCTGGTCGGCGCTGATTCCCTTGAATCTGGAGTCCATGGTCACTACAATATGACCATGGCTATAAGGAGATGTCCATGAAGACGATGCCAGCAGGAGAGTTCAAGGCACGGTGCCTGAAGGTCATGGGCCAGGTCCACAAGACGCGCGAGCCCGTGGTCATTACCAAGCGGGGTAAGCCGGTTGCAAAGCTTGTGCCCGCGGGCACGCGCAGCGACGACATCTTTGGATGTCTCAAGGGGCAGTTCGAAATCGTCGGGGACATTGAATCGCCCATCGTTCCCCCCGAGGCGTGGGAGGCGAACCGGTGATCCTTCTTGACACGCACGTCCTCATCTGGCTGATGATCGAGCCGAAACTCCTTTCAAGGGCGGCAGCCTCGGCCATTCGCCGGGCGCGGGCGAGCGGAGGAATTGGCATTGCCGCCATCAGCCTGTGGGAACTTGCCTGGCTCTTTTCGCTCGGCCGTGTGAAGGGGCGCGGCACGGTGGAAGCGTGGGTGCGGACACTCGTACAGGAGGCCGGCGCGGCCATCAAACCCATAACGCCGGAAGTCGCCGCTCTGGCCACCCAATTCCCAGCGGACTTCCCTCAGGACCCTGCTGATCGCCTCATCGCTGCCACAGCGCGAGCGGAGGGCATGGTACTGGTTACCCGAGACGAGCGAATCCGCCAGAGCCCTCTGGTAAGGACGGTCTGGTAGCCCACGATCTCCGCCGGTTCCCTGCCGACGTCTGAACGACCGGCGCTACAATTCTCTCCATGTACCGCTTCGACTCCGGCCGCACGCCCTGGCGAGTCATCCTCGTCCAACTGATCATCCTCATTAGCAGTAGGCAGTAGGCAGCGAGCGCTTCTTGCGTGTCCCGACAAGGTCGGGATTGGCGGTAGACAGCAAAGCGCAAGCGGTGAGGTTGGTGTCTCGTCCACTTTACCGCGCCGCCGTTGTGCCCTTTTCCCCACCGCGGCCGGGGGAATCGGGCCTCAGTCCTTGGCGGTGAGCTGGTAGATTTTCGCGTCGACGAAGAGCTTGAACAGCAGCGGATCAAGAAGCTGTGATTTCACTTCGTCGCCGATGATGGTGAGCGCGCGTTCTATGGGCACAGCCTTCTTGTAGGGCCGGTCATGCGCCGTGAGAGCGTCGAAGATATCGGAAACGGTCATCATCTTCGACTGGAAGGGAATATCCTCGGCCTTCATGTGGTAGGGGTAGCCCGAGCCGTCCAATTTTTCGTGGTGTGCCCTGGCGATTTCGGGGATGCGCCTTAATTCCTTGGTCCAGGGAATCTGGCTCAAGAAGCGGAAGCTGTGGATGACGTGTGACTCGATCTGCATGCGCTCGTAAGGGTCCAGGCTGCCCTTGTTGATGGAGAGCAACTGCAGCTCGTCCTGGGTGAGCAGAGGTTCAGTGGGGCCGGAGGGATCCTCAAAGCTCCAGCCCGCGATCTCCACAAGTCTCTCTGAGGCCTTCTCCGGCAGCACGGCGGGCTCGTTGGCCTGCAGGATGTTTTGCAGGAACTCGTCGAGGGTTTGGACTTGCTGGTTCTGTTCGCCTTCGATCCGCGCGAAGAACTCTTCAAAGCCCTGATGGCCGCTTCCCAGCACGTGGTCGAGCTTCTTGCGATACGCCTCGAGTTCCAGAACCTTGCGAATGTAGAGGAAACGTTTCCTGATGAGGTCGAGCTGCGCGGGGTAGAGCTTCTTGGCTTTGACCAGAACTTCCTCGCGCACGCCGACCTTGCCGAAGTCGTGCAGGATGGAAGCATAGCGAATCTCGCGAATGTCCTCGCGGGTGAAGTGGACGTCCTTGTAAGGGCCGGAGTCCAGGCGGTCCACGGTTTCCGCCAGCGCCACGGTGAGCTTGGCGACGCGCTCGGAGTGGCCGAAGGTGGTGGGGTCGCGCGATTCAATGGCCGTGACCGAGGCGCGCACAAAGCCTTCGAACAGCTTCTCGATGTCGCGGTAGAGCAGGTTGTTCTCGAGCGCCACAGCGGCCTGGCTGGCGAGCGAGGATGCCAGTTCCTGGCTCCGCCGCGAAAACGGGCCGACTTCTTTCGCGACGATGGTGCGCGAGGTAAGCTTCGCGTCAGGATGCTTCTTGGAATTAATAAGCTGCAGCACGCCGATCACTTCGTCCTTCTGATTCTTCATGGGGAGAACCAGCATGGACTTGGTCCGGTAACCGAACTTTTGGTCAAAGTCACGGTTGAGCCGGAAGGGAAGATGGCGGATGCGATAGGCGTCCTTGATGTCCAGAATCTGGCCGGTAGCGGCGGCGTAGCCGGCGATGCTGTGCGTGTCGATGGGCATCGTAAACTGGCGGAAGGGAACGGAGTGACTGTCGCTCTGCGTAAGTTTGAAGACCAAGTGCTTGCCGTCACCCGGTTCCTCTTCCACCAGGTAAAGCGAGCCGGCGTCGGCGGAAGTGATCTCGCGACTCTTGCTCAGAATGAGCTCGAGCAGCGCGTCGGTGTTGCGCTCCGTGGAAAGCGCCACCCCGATCTTGTTGAGTGTTTCGAGATCGGAGACCGCCCGCCGTAATTCCTGGCGCGTGTGGCGGCGTTCATCCTGCGCACGGAGGCTTTCAAAAGCGCGCTCGACTGCCTTCTCCAGAACCAGGCTCGGCACTTTGCGGGGGAGCACCGTGAAGATGCGCGGGTGAAGTTTGGCAGGAGGGTGCGAGTCGCCATCCAGCAAGCAGATGATGCGCCAACCGTCCGACTTGGGCGCCGACCTTACAAGCCGGGCCAGATCGTTTTCGGCGGCGTCGGCAAGCAGAACCGCAGGCAAATCCCAGGCCGGGAGTTTTTCCTCATCGCGCTCGATGGGGATGAGGCGGTAGTCCGCACCCAGCTTCCGCAGCGCCCCGCGGGCAACGAAAGGTCTGAAATAATAGAGATTAGAGGCCATCGCCCTTCGAGCTTCCGAAGCTCAGGGGGATTATACCCCGATTCTCCCATGCAAAGGGCAACGCACCGTGCCAAAAAGTCAAAGAATAACGGGTCGCCTTTAACCGCGATGCCAAGTTGAAGGGTTCTAACAAATGCTTTCTCTTATGAGATCAACGGGGTAAGAACGAACGGGCAAGGCCAATATCGGGATCGGGGCTTATTGCCCGCGTCGCCCCTAACAGGTTGCGGAAAAACGTGTTGCGGCGACTTCACGTCGCCATGCTGGCGATGAAAACACAGGACATGTGGCGATGTAAAATCGCCGCCACCTCGTCGGGGGCGAGTCTTTCCGCAACCTGCTAAGGTCGAGCGCCGCAATGCCGATATATCCCTTGTTAGGACCAGAGAGCACACATTTGACTCACGTCAAGTTTAGGCGGGCCTCCAGTACGGGTACCAAAGTGTCATGGCGAACCCTCGGGAGGGAAAGATATGATCGATCTTGCCCCGCAGGGTGAACCCTTTGCGGTCGAAGCGAATCATAATACACAAGGAAGATTCGCTAGAAGGGAAAGGATGCATCGGTGGTGGCTACGGATCTAAACAGCATATTTAGTGGTTTTCTCAAGCTAGCGATTCTGGCCGGCGGAGTTCTCTATGCCAGGCTCGTGCTGATGAGCTACAGGACCAACGGGCCGCACTATCGCTTGCGGATTGATCGGAAAGATCCGGCACGTTCGGCCGAGCGGTTGCTGGTCTGGCTGGGCGTGAAGGCTCTGGCACTGGTGGTGCGGATTGCAGTCCCGATCTTCGGGATGCTCTCCGAAGCCTCAGCGGAAGTCGGTGAGTGGTTCTTGCGCCGGCGCACGCCAGAGACTCAAGCATCGATTCGTTCGCGTTTCCTGCGGTGAGCCCTGCCGCGTGCCACGCGTCACTCGAGGGCTGCACACCCAAATTCCATCTGCGGACCTGCTCGGCTTTGGGTTGCGGGCGCTAAACTGAGATCTGCCGCTTCCCCTACGCCTTGGGGTGGGTCTTATCGTACACGTCCATCAGTTGCTTGATGGAAACCTGGGTGTATTTCTGGGTGGTCGCCAGGCTGCGGTGCCCGAGCATCTCCTGGATGGCGCGCAGGTCGGCGCCCTCGGTGAGCAGGTGGGAAGCAAACGCGTGGCGCAGCGAGTGCGGGCTGACTTTCACATTTGGTCCATAGGTACGCACGTGTTTTTTCACCAGGCGATCGATGGAGCGCGTCGTCAACCGGTCGCCGCGCGCATTCAGAAAGAGCGCCGCCTGACCGCCCTTCTTCACTTCCATCAGAATCCTCTCGCGGATGGGCAGGTAATCGTCCAAAGCCTGCTTGGCCTTCGAACCGAAAGGAACGATGCGTTCTTTCCGCCCCTTGCCGCGCACTAGCAGCATGCCATCGCCGAAGTTGACGCTGCGCAGGTCCAGGCCCACCAGTTCACTCACCCGCAAACCTGAGGCATAGAGCAATTCCAGTATGGCCCGGTCGCGGCGCATCCGGGGGTCGCCGTTCCGGGCCGCCTCGGCGACGCGGTCGAGGAACGAGTTCATCTCCTCTTCGGTCATGATGCGGGGAAGCGTCTTGTCCAGTTTGGGTGTGGAGACCGTCGCGGCGGGATTCTCAACCAGCACGTGGTCCTTCGCAAGGAATTTGTAGAACGCCCGCACCGCGGCGAGCTTGCGGGCGATGGAAGTCTTCTTCTTTTCGCGCTCGAAGAGGAAGGCGAGAAAGCCTCGAATGCGCAGCGTGTCGATAGACCGCACGTCCACGGTGGCCTTGGGATCTCCTCCCTTCAGGTAGTCGCGAAACTGCCGCAGGTCGCTCTGGTAGTTGCGGATCGTGTGCGGCGAGGCGTTCCGCTCGTAGCGCAGATAATTGATGTAGCGGTCGATCAGGTCATCCATTGTCAGTTGTCAGTCATCAGTTGTCGGTTTTCAGTGTAGAGCATTCAGCACTCAGGGGCCAGCTATCAGCTCCAGGGATCAGTCATCAGTTATCAGTTATCAGTTATCAGTCATCAGTTTTCAGTCCTAAGCCGTTGCATTAAGGAGCTCAGCATCCGTTTCACTTCGACGACCCCACTTTCCAAGCTCCGATACTCCTCGTCTCTGAGAAACTTCAAGTCATGTGCGAGGAGTAGTTGGTATTCGAGCTCACTGGCGGAGCCGGTCGCCATTTGAAGAAAACGCGCGAACTCTGCCCTGCCTGCTCTTCCGCAGCCTTCCGCAATGTTGTAGACAATGGAAGCCGCTGAGCGTCGCGTTTGATTGGTTAGTCCGTACAATTCCTCTCTGGGGAAATGAGCCGTCGCCTTGTACACTGCCAGAGTAAGCTGGTGTGCCTTGTCCCATACTTTGAGCTTCTTGAAGTCCTGCATTACGCCGCTCCTTAACGTTCTGGCCTACCACGGAGAACAGCATGGCTTATCACTGTCCGCTGGGGACTGACAACTGATGACTGATAACTGATGACTGACGACGCCCCACAGACAGCGGACCCGCCATCCTCTCAAACCACCCTTCAAAATCCGTCAGCGCGCGCTCACACTGCTTCTCGCGCCGGGTGCGGCGGTCGCGAGCCATAGCGCGCGGGAGATCTTCTATCGGTGGCAGCAGATCAAAGGAAATGTTCGCGGGCTGGTAGTTGCCCGAGACCGCGTGAGTGACGTAGTGCACCAGTGACCCCAACGCCGTCGTGCGCGGTGGCGTCGCGAGCAACAGTCCCTGAAGGCGCGCAGCCACGGCCAGACCTGCCAGGAGACCCGTGGCAATGCATTCAACGTACCCCTCCACGCCCGAGAGCTGGCCCGCCACAAACACCTGTGGCGCGCTGCGAAAACTCAAGTCGGGATTCAACAAGCGCGGCGAGTCGATATAAGTGTTGCGATGGATTTGCCCCAAGCGCAGGAATTCCGCGTTTTCGAGCCCCGGAATCAGGCGCAAAACTCGCTTCTGCTCCGGAAATCTCAGGTGATTCTGGAAACCCACCAGGTTGTAGCTCGAGAAGCGCAGGTTTTCCGGCCGCAATTGCACGACGGCGAAGGGCTGGCGGCCGGTACGCGGGTCGATCAAGCCGACGGGCTTCATGGGACCGAAGCGCAGCGTGTCGTAGCCGCGGCGCGCCAGTTCTTCGATGGGCAGGCAAGCCTCAAAAAACTTCGCATCCTCAAACTCGCGCGCCTGGACGCCTTCCGCGCTTACGAGCGCCTCGTAGAAAACGCGGTATTCGTTTTCGGTGAAAGCGCAGTTCAGGTAATCCTCGCCACCCTTGCCGTAGCGGGAGGCGCGGAAGATGCGCTCCATGTTCAGGGTTTCGGCGTCCACGATGGGGCTAATCGCGTCGTAAAAAGCCAGGTGCTCAGAACCCGTGAGCGATTGGAGCTGCGCGGCGAGCGCGTCTGATGTAAGTGGTCCCGTGGCGATCAGTGTCAAGCCGTCGTCCGGAACCTGCTGCAGCTCCTCGCGCCGGAGAGTGATGAGCGCGTGGCCCGCAATCGCCGCGGTCACGCCCTCGGCGAAGCGTTCGCGATCCACGGCCAGCGCTGCTCCGCCCGGTACCGCACACCCGTCAGCCACGCGCAGCAGGAGCGAGCCCGCGCGGCGCAATTCCTCCTTGAGCAGCCAGGAGGCCGAGCCAGGAGCATTCGACTTGAGCGAGTTGCTGCAAACCAACTCGGCCAGCCGGTCTGTTTTGTGCGCAGGCGTCGGGCGCGCGGGACGCATCTCGTAAAGCGTCACGGCCACTCCGCGCTCGGCGAGTTGCCACGCCGCTTCGCTTCCCGCCAGCCCGCCTCCGGCAATGATGACGGGTTTCGGCATTCCCATTCTAGAGCGATTATACCAGCGACGTGCACCGCACGCCTGGGCGGGGGTGATAATGTATGCGCCACCCGAGGTATTCTCTCACCGGCGGCGCCATCACCCAGCTCATGACTCCTTCTTCGCTCTGCCCCTTCATCTTCAATAACTACATTTGTTTTCAACAACATCGTGACAGAATTGATATAACTATTTTGTTTTCATCAACATCGTGGCAGAGCCCCAAACTGACATTTTTTCTACATTTGTTTTCAATAATATCGTGAGACTTACCTTCATTTTGGGGCCCCCTTTTTTTCGTCACCCTGCCCACCGGGTAATCAACCAACCCTTTATTTTGAATGACATAGGTTTTGCAAAGCTTTTGATCTCCATTCGATAACATTTTTGTTTTCTGTAACATCGTGGCAAATACCTGGGTGGAACTGGGGTGAACTTCCCTTACGCCAGACCTGATAATAGCTCGCAGACTTGCTGCTGAGCCGGGATTTCTCACCACGGACAGGGAAGGGCGGGGCTTCAGCCCCGCCGTTGCAGGACATCCTCATTGTTGCCGGGTCTCGCGCTCCCCGCAGTGTGTCACGACAAGTGGCGCGGGACGCGAGACCCATAGAGACCCGGGGGGGCGCATCTTCGGCGGGGCTGAAGCCCCGCCCTTCCCACCACCGGACGCAAAGCAGTAGTGCGTGGTGAGAAATGCGGGCTGAGCCCTTCGGGTGCCGCAGAGCAAGCCGCACGCACTCGACAACGCGTTGCGCCCGACCGCAACACGGCGCCGCTCCCTACATCTATAGTCTAGCAATAAGCGCCAGAGAAATGTCAAGCGCGTGAAATACGTTTTTGGCTACCGGTAGGAAAAAAATGAACGGATTAGGACGGATCGCCCGGCGAGCATGGGGCGCCTCGGTGCATCGGGGTGGGCCTTCGACCGCGACGCGGTTTGGACGGCGCGGCCCGGGGTGGTCGTGTCGCGGGCGGCGCCGATCCCGCGCCACCCGCGGAATTCTCGCCGCGCTTTACCGTCAGCGCGCGCTCGCTCCAGGAATGGGAGAAAGGCCGCAGGCGTCCAGAAAGCGCGGTGCGCGCCTACTTGACGGTGATTAATAGAAACCCGGAAGCGGTGGAAAGAGCGCTCACGAACAAGTCGTGAGATGCGAAGGGTATCGGAGATGAGAAAAGCCCACGGTCAGGACTGCACTGACCGCGGCTGCCCGCCTGGAATTTTAACCACCACGTAGCTTCCCGGAGTTGCCGCGTTGACGGCCGCAACAATCGATTGAACGTGCAGTCGCGCCACCGGCCACTGCGGATTTCCGAGCACGACAACTGCAATCTTGCGGTTTTCGAGACTCTGCTGAAAGGCAAGGTTCTTGTCTGTGGTCAGCAGCACGTCAAATCCATCAGCCTCGGCAGCGCGCAGCAAGTCGCCGTTAGAGAGCGTGCTCCACCCTTGCTGCACCGCCGTCTTAATGGTGTGTTCTTTAAGGAATGAGCGAAGGGGAACGGGTGTGCCTTGGTCGAGAAGAATGAGCATCAGCGGGTGGGCGCGGGAGTTTCCAAACTGCGGGCAGCGAAGTCAATCACGGCCTTCACCTGTTCACGGTTAAGCCCCTCGAACCAGCACAGAATGTCGTCGAGGCTGGCGCCCGCCTCGAGGTTTTCGAAAATCGTGGCCACCGGCATGCGCGTGCCACGCAGCACCCAGGCGCCGCTCACCTTGCCGGGAACGCTTTCCACTGCCGCGCATTGTGACCAATCCAGTGCCGCCATAAGACTCTCCCAGTGTGCCACGTTCTCGAGGCAAACTCAATGGCCGCGCCCATCAGGGTTCCGCGGGTGGCGCCGACACCCCGCCTTGCGGGACCGTTAAGAAGCCAGAACAGGCCACGGATGAGACGCGGTGATCCCGCACAGCGGGATTGCCCGTGTTCGTGGGGCGCCTCGATCCATCGGGGCGCAACCCGCGGAAGCGTGAATGTAAGGAAGAACCGCAGATGTCGAAGACAGAGCTCGGCGCAACGCTTGCTGAAAACCCGGTTGAAGCATTGCAAGTGAGGGTGGTTAGGTGTACGTTAATCAAGTGGCCAGCAAACACAAAAAGGATCTTGACTAATAACAAGTGCGTTTTCTATCAATATGTATATCAGCCGCATCTTTATCAAGAACTTCCGAAACCTCCCCTATCTTGACCTCGCGATTGGGAAGGGCACTACTTGCTTTATCGGCGAAAACAATTGCGGAAAGACGAATCTCGTCCAGGCAATACGCCTAGTCCTCGATGGCACGCTAAGTGCGGCCCGCCGCAGACTCACCCCCGAAGATTTGTCTGACGGGCTTTCCTTTTCCGAGCCCGAACAAGTGCTTGTCTCCGTCGAGTTCTCTGACTTTCAGGGGAAGGTCGCCCAGGAGGCGTTGCACTTGGATACGATCACGGGCACGGACAAGGCACGGCTGACATATCGTTTTCGGCCTAACCCAGCTGTTAGGGCTGCCCTGGAGAACGAATCAACCGAACCACTTCCTCTGAAAACTGATGACTACCGGTGGGAACTTATTGGAGGTGGGGACGAAGATCTTGATTTGAACGCGGTCACCTGGAACGAGAACTTCGGAACTGTGTTTAGCACAGATCATCTTCAGCAGGGGTACCTCGTCGTGGTGATGGAGGCGCTTCGCGACGTTGAGGCCCGATTGGGACAAGCTAGAACGTCCCCCCTTCAGATGTTGCTCGAGCAAAGAAACATCCCTGATGCGGAGAAGGATGAACTCGTAGGGTACCTTCGCGAAGCGAACGAGCAAATTAATGCCACCGCTGCACTTAGGGGTGTCGGCACCCAGTTAAGTTCTGCCTTTAAGGAGGCTGTGGGAACAGCCTTTGGAATGGATGTAAGCCTCGGACTTGGGGAGCCTTCCTTCACAGATATCACGCGCAATTTGAAAGTCCTTCTCTCCGGCTACGGGCTGAAGAATATCGATCCCCACAGAAATGGGCTCGGCCTGAATAATGTGCTATTCATGGCGATGCTCCTCAGCTACTTCGAACGTCGGATAGCCGAGGGGAAGACGGCCGGAGAGTTACTGCTCATTGAGGAGCCGGAAGCTCATTTGCACCCACAACTTCAAAGGGTACTTCTGAATACACTTCAGGCACGTGGTGTTCAGGTCTTTATCACGACGCACAGCACACACGTTACTTCTGGAACCAAGCTCGCTTCGGATGTCGTCATGACCAGCGGCGGCACGGCCGCTACCAGCGCCGTCGTTCCATCGACCATCCCAACACTAACCGAGGACCAACACGCGGATCTAGAGCGATACCTCGATGCCACGCGCTCAGCCCTCCTCTTTGCAAGAGGAGTTCTACTTGTAGAGGGGCCAGCCGAGCAGTTCCTAATTCCTCCGCTCGTAAAGACAGCGCTCGGCGTTGACCTGGACGAGGAAGGAATTTCAGTGATCCCAATCTATGGGACACACTTTACTCCGTATACCCGCTTATTTGGTCCCGAGGGGATCCGGAAGAAATGCGCTGTTGTCGCCGACGGGGACCTGCTACCGTCAGATGGCGGTGGCCCAGCCGAAGACGTAGAACTTGCTAGTGTTGAGCCAGAGAAAAATGATTTCACCGCCCTGCAAAACGAGTTCGTAAGGGTTTTTCGGTCAAAGACGACATTGGAGCGTGAGATCACCCTCCCGGGTAATTTGCTGATGCTCGCCGGGGCGGCCGAGGCCCTAGGTGCGCCGCTGGTCGGCAAGCGGCTGAGAGCGGCAGCCCGCAAAGGTCAAACGGATCTCGCACAATTAGGCACCCTCGTCCTGCGAACAGCCAAGCGTATCGGGAAAGCACGGTTCGCCCAGGTAGCCTCTCGGATGACTGCACCTGCCTCAAAGGTCCCCCCATACATTGAAGACGCAGTCGGGTGGCTAATAACACGTGAAGCTGACAAGTGAGCAACGCGACGCTATCACAGCGCCAGAAGACATATGCCTCGTTTCCTGCCCCGGCAGTGGGAAAACGCGAACAATCATCGCGAAACTCTTACTGTGCATCGAAAAAGTTCGCGACTCGACCAGGCGCGTGGCTTGCATTACCCACACGAACGCCGGCGCTGATGAAATCGATATCCGTCTCCGACAAACATGTTTTTCTGGGGAGGACCGATACTACCACGTCGCAACGATTCATTCCTTTGCGCTGCAAACCATCCTCAGACCTTTTCATCGGCTTTTGCCCGAGTTCTGCGATGGATTCCAGATTCTCACTTCTTCCGACGAGGTTTATGTCCAAAAACGAAATGACCTCATGGCTCGGTATGGGATCGACAGGCGACGGGCAGAGGATTTCGAGAACATTCAGCGCGCACCTGATGCACGTATTTTGTTCCCCGAGGGGTTTCCAGAAGCCGCCGCACGGGAGTGGTTCAGTTGGCTGGACGCTTCGAGCTACGTTTCTCTAAGTGACATCGTTTACCATTCCTGTCGTGTTATCACGCAGCACGACTTCATCACAAGTGCATTGGCCAGCCGATATGCTTGGATACTCGTGGATGAGTTTCAAGACTCATCACCGGGTCAAATTTTCCTACTGAAGAAGATCTCCGCCTTTGGGAGAACTCAGTTCTTCTGCGTTGGAGACCCGAACCAATCGATTTACGGCTTCGCTGGCGCATCGCCGACGCTACTGACTGACTTTGCCGATCACGCGTCAGCAAGTAAGAATCACCAGCTTTCAGGAAACTTTCGCTCTTCATCGCACATCGTCTCGGTTGCAGAAAGGCTCATCCAGACGACCCCGGCAATGACTGCCCGAGGCAAGTACAGGGATTGCCCCTTGCTTCCGGAGTGGCACCATTGCTCGTCCCCACTTCTGGGGATTCTCGACAAGTTTATTCCAGCCGCTAAAGCGCTGAACCTGTCGTTTGGACAGATGGCAGTTCTAGCGCCCACGTGGTTTACCTTATTTCCTCTCGCCCGAGGGCTTCGGGCAAAGGGCATTCCCATAATTGGTCCGGGTGCGCGACCGTACAAACGGGACAATCCGTTTTCGCAGATTGCCGAAGCAGTTGGCGCCTACCTAGAAAGCCGTGAACCTGACATAGCACTCGCGGTTCAGAGATCGCTTTTCATCACGCTCAGCAACATCACTGGCGAGCCGCCCTGGTCGGTATTTTCGTATCACGGACGGGTCGTCGTTTGTCAGCTACTTGCCGAAGCGACTGCTGCTCACCATGAGACCAATCAAGCTTGTAAATGGCTGGAGCTCGCCGCCGAGCGTTTTACCGAAATACTCCTAGAGGCGGACCTTCTTCCTTCGACCCAGGGCAATGTTCTACCCGACTCCGCCAAGATCATGGGTGAAGAGATTATCCGGAATACGAGAGGGCAGCAGCTAACAATTGAGGACCTCGGCATCTTCGCTCGCCCAAGAAACTGCATCCACCTCATGACAATTCATAAGGCCAAGGGCAGGGAGTTCGAAGCTGTCGCGGTTGTGGACGCTCATGATGGAAAAATTCCACATTTCAGTTATCGTTTGATCGCTGATCCCCTCAAAAAGCTGGCAGCATATGACGAATCTAGAAGAGTCTTCTATGTTGCGACGACGCGCGCGGAACGGCTGTTGATGTACTTCACCGATGATTCGGACTACAGAAATAGGCCCTCTCCATTCTTGATAGAGACCTGCCTTCCAAGAACAATTCCCTCTACAGGCTGAGTCAATGAAAGACGGCAGCGCGCCCCGCCGCGAGAGGGCCTGACAGAGAGATTCGGAAACTCCATGGCGATGTAGGGCGTGCCGTCATCGGCTTGGGCGGATTCGTAAATGGTGACGACGTTGGGGTGATGAATGCGCCCCGTGGAAGCCGCTTCACTCTGAAAACGTAGCAGGAACTCGGGGTCATCCAGCAGCTTGCGGTTCAGGACTTTGAGCGCCACCGGACGGTTGCCCACCGCGATCTGCTCGGCGAGGAAGACCGCACCCATGCCGCCCGCGCCCAGGCGGCGGACAAGGCGAAAACGGCGGGAAAGGTTAGCGGCGAGATTGGCGTCGATTTCAGTCACAGTAGCAACCCCTCAGCGTGACCGTTGTAGCGGCGCTCTATGAGCGCCGACCGGCGGTCGCAGACCGCCGCTACAGAAGAGGGCGGCGCGGCATCGCGAGGGCAAAATTCCGTGTCGTCAGAAAAGGTGTTGTGGCAAGTCGGGCAAGTCCTCATGGGAAGGCGCTGCTCCAGACTACGTGCCATTGTAACAGAAGTGACTACTTGGTGAAACGGAGCGGCAGTCTTCCGCCGAAATTGACGCCTTGCAAGCGGAAGTGTAGACTTGCCCTTCGCATTGGGGCATACGCCCACAAGTCGTGACGATTTCCTGAGATGACAAAAGGGAGGTCGCAATTCCAGGAAGTGACCCGTAAGCTGTGATTAGCGACGTGCGACAACTGACGAGGCAACTCCGGTATGGGTCGGACGGGCTTACTCGTCACTTGTCACTCTTCACTGGTCACTGCTTCAGACAGGAGGACTATGAGCACAGCACTCTTCGACTATTACCAGACGAACCGTGAACGACACTTGGAAGGACTTCTGCAGCTTTTGAGAATTCCCAGCATCAGCACACTGCCGGAGCACAAGCCGGACATCCACCGCGCCGCAGAATTCCTGGCGAATGAGCTCCGCGAGATGGGGATGAAGAACGTGGAGATTATCGCGGGCACGGAGAACCAGCATCCTTTGGTTTACGCCGAGTGGCTGGAGGCGCTCGGCAAACCCACGCTGCTCATCTACGGTCACTACGACGTGCAGCCCGCCGACCCGCTGGAGGAATGGGTTTCGCCGCCCTTCGAGCCCACCATCCGCAACGACAACATTTATGCGCGCGGCGCGGTGGACGACAAGGGACAGGTTTATCTGCTCTGCAAAGCCCTGGAAGGCTTCTTCAAGACGGAAGGCAAGCTTCCCATTAACGTCAGAGTTCTGATTGAGGGCGAGGAGGAAGTCGGCGGCGAGCACATTGACGAGTACGTGGCGGCGCATCCCGACCGGCTGAAAGCCGACGCGGCGCTCGTCTGCGATACGGAAATGTTCGCGCCGGAGCTCCCCACCATTACCACCGGCCTGCGCGGCCTCGTCTACACGGAACTTGAAGCGCGCGCCGCCGCACACGATCTGCACTCGGGACAGTACGGCGGGGCAGCGCCCAATCCCCTGCAGGCGCTGGCGGAGATCATCAACCAGCTCAAAGGACCTGACGGCAAGATCCGGATTCCGGGATTCTACAAGCGCGTGAAGAAGCCCACAGCGCAGGAACTGGCGAGTTGGAAGCGGCTGCCCTTCAACGAAAAGAACTTCATGAAGAAAGAAATCGGCACTACCGCCTTGGTGGGAGAGAGAGGCTTCTCCGTGCTCGAGCGCCTGTGGGCGCGGCCGACGCTGGAAGTCCACGGCTTTCGCGGCGGCTTCACGGGCGAGGGCGCCAAGACCGTGATCCCTGCCGTCTCCACGGCGAAGATTAGCATGCGGCTGGTTCCGGACATGAATCCCAAAGAAGTCTTTCGACAGTACTCAGCCTACGTGAAGAAGATTACGCCCAAGGGCATCCGGACTTCCGTGCGCCTGCTCAGCTCCGCCCCGGCCTCGGTGGTGAGCACGGACAGCCGCTGGATCGCCGCGGGCGCCGAAGCCATGGAACAAGTCTTCAAGAAGAAAACCGTATTCACGCGCTCGGGCGGCTCCATCCCCATCGTGGGCACCTTCCAGCGCTGCCTGAAGATTCCCAGCGTGATGATGGGCTTCGGCCTGCCCGACGATAACCTGCACGCGCCCAACGAGAAGTTCCACATCCCGAACTTCTATCGCGGTATCGAGGCGGTGGGGAGGTATTTGGAGCTGTTGGGGCAGTGATGGGAAGGGCATTCGAAAGAGTTGAAGAGTCAAAAAGTTGAAGAGTTTAAAAGGCGGGGGTGGGCGCCCGACGCTGCGAGCAGGAAGAGGCTGCGCGCCTCAAAGGTTAGGAATGCAAAGGTTCACGGATTTGAAGGTTTGGCAGCGGAGTCACTCGCTGGCCCTACGAGTCTACCGGCTGACCAAGGCTCTTCCGGCTGACGAAAAGTATGGACTGGTCTCGCAGTTGCGCCGCGCCGCCGTTTCGGTTGCCACCAACATTGCTGAAGGGTCAAAACGAGAGGGGAACCAGGACTTTGCCCGGTTTCTGAATATCGCTGAGGGTTCCCTTGTCGAAACCGAGTACCTCATTATGCTTTCGCGAGACCTTGATTACCTGACGCCGACCTCGGTGGCGCCTCTGCTCTCGGAGATAAAAGAAGTCGCCCGAATGCTGCATTATCTGCGAATGAAAGTTGAGCCTAAAGGCCTTCGCGCGTCACGGGACGCGGCTCTGCGTTAGAGTCTGATGTTTCTACAAACATGTCGAAGCTGGAGTCTTTGACTTTTCGACTATTCGACTCTTCAACTTTTCGACTCTTTAACATGTTCGACCTTCAACTTTCAACACTCAGCTTTGGACTATTTTCCTATGCCTGACTTCAAACCCTACGTTCCGTCCGATTCCACTGAGCGCGAGTTCACGCTCAAAGCTGTTCTGGCCGGCATTGTGATGGCGGCGGTTTTTGGCGCCGCCAACGCCTACCTGGGCATGAAAGCCGGGCAGACCGTGGCGGCGACCATTCCCGCCGCGGTTATCGCCATCGCGCTTTTCCGCCTGCCGTTTTTTCGCGGCGGCGTGCTGGAGCAGAACCTGACGCGCACCGCCGCTTCGGTGGGCGAAGCGCTGGTGGCGGGCGCCATCTTCACGATTCCCGCCTTCATGATGGTCAACGTGGGCGGTCAGCGACTCTGGACTGACCTGCGCAGCCACTTTTGGACGGGCACGCTGATCCTGCTCGCGGGTGGATTGCTGGGCGTCTTCTTCATTATTATTCTGCGGCGGCCGCTGTGCGTGGAATCCGACTTGCCGTTTCCGGAAAGCACAGCGAGCGCCGAAATCGTCAAGGCCGGCCAGCAGGGCTCGACCGACGCGCCCAAATACATTTTCGGAGCGATGGGCGTGGGCGCGCTCCTGCAGCTCCTCAAGGACGAAAAGGGCTTCCAGGTTTTTCAGGACTCCGTCAGTTTCTTCTGGAATTTTCCGAAGTCGGTCGTCCGCTACTTCGGTTATCAGAAGGAACTGCTCGGCGAGGTTTCTTACACCGGCGGTGTCGCCTACACCACGCCCTCCGCCTCGCCGGCGCTGATCGGCATCGGTTACATCATCGGGCCGCGCCTGGCGGCCATCAACTTTTCGGGCGGGGTCATTGCCTGGCTGGTACTCATTCCCTTGGTGCTGTTTATTGATCCGGAACTTCCCCACCGCGTGGGCGCAACCACGGGTGGTCTGGCGCCGTGGGACCTGGTGAGCTACACGGTCTGGTACAACGTGGTGCGGCCGATCGCGGTAGGCGCGATGCTGGTGGGCGCGGTTTATACGCTCTACAGCATGCGCGAATCGATCCTGCGGTCCATCAAGGGCGCGTTCCAGGCTTCGACAGCGTCGGGCGAAGGCGCCGCGGTGCGCACGCGGCTCGACATCGACATCCCCATCAAGTGGATCATCCTTTCTATCGTCGCACTCGTGATTCCCATTACCATCATTTATTACTACTTCGCGCACAGTTGGGGCGCGGCGCTGGTAGCGGCCGTGGTCATGACACTGAGCGGATTTTTCCTCGCCGCGGTGGGCGGCTACCTCGTGGGGCTGGTGGGCTCGTCGAACCAGCCCGTCTCCGGGCTCACACTCGCGGCCTTGGTGATCGCGGCCATCATGATGGTCGCCATCGGCGTCAAGGGCCTGGGCGGAGTCGCCGCAGTGCTGGGCGTGGCGTCGGTGGTTTGCTGCGCGTGCTGCGTTTCCGGCAGCCTCATTCAGGACCTGAAGGCCGGCTACCTGCTGGGTGGCACTCCCTGGAAGATGGAAGTGGTGGAAATCCTGAGCGTCGCCGCCGTCTCCTTCTTCCTGCTCCTACCCATCATCGCGCTGCACGAAGCGAATCTTTCGAGCGGCGGCATCGGCGGACGTGAGCTGCCCGCGCCGCAAGCCGGCTTGATGGCGCAACTCGCGCAGGGCATTGTGGGCGGGCAGATGGCCTGGGGACTGCTCCTGATCGGTTGCCTGTTCGGGGTGTCGCTGGTGATGATTGAAGCGCCCTCGCCCATGCTCATCGCCGTCGGCATGTATCTGCCACTCGAAACCACGAGCGCAATTTTCCTGGGCGGTGCGATGAGGTGGGTCGCCGACAGCTGGGCCGCGCGCCGCTGTCTTTCCGGAGACGAGAAAGCCAAATTCGAGGAGCGCGGCACCCTGCTCGCCTCAGGCTTCATCGCGGGCGAAGCCATCACCGGGATTCTGCTCGCCGCGCTCTTCCTGACCGGGGTCAAGTCGATCACCCACGTCTTCACCGGCCGGGACGTTCTCCCCTTCGTCGAGCGCTGGGGCGGATGGATTTCGCTCGCCGCCTTCGCAATAATCGCCTACATGCTGATCGCGCTGCCGCAAAAGAAGCGGGCAAAGCCGTAAGTAGCGGCGGGCTTCACGGATGGCGCGGCTGGCTAAAGGGTCAGTAAATCAATGGACCACTGACGACTGACTACTAACCACTGACTGTTTTTTCGCCAACTCCTCTTCCGCCGCAAGGTGCTCGGTGAGTTCGCGGATGATGCGTTGTCCCACCGTGAGCAGCACGCTGGGATCGCCCGAAAGCTGGTAGGAAGCCATTTGCCTTTCGAACTTGTCCAGGTCAATGCCCAAGCGTTCGTGTGCAATGCGAAACGCCTGGAGTTGCGGCGTCACGTCCGCATTCTGCGGGAAGGCTGGGAACAGGGCGGTTTCCTCCCGGCGGCAATGGTCGATGACGAAGGTCTTAAAGAAGTGCATCGTCATGCCCAGCGCCGCGAGCGCCGGCTGGCGCTCCGTCGAGTCTTCACCACGGTGGAGGGCGAGCCCGGCGAGAATCGTTCGCCAATCCTTTACGCCCGCGCGAATTTGCGCATGTTCTTCCAGCCATTTAAGCGTGTCCGGCGGCAAGGCTTGGGCCGGCGGCTCGGTCGCGGCGAGCGGCGTTTCGGGCTCGAGATACAAGCTCGCAAGCCCGCGCGCCGCGAGCGCGCGTACCACTTCCCGCCGGGCGGGAAAGCCGTGAGTCGAGAACTGACCGGGCGTATCGTGGCGCAGGTAGCCGCCCGGGAACGTGTCGCAGTCCACGGTGAAGAGATCGCCGGCTGCCACCATGGAGACATTCATCTCGTAGTTCTCGCGCGTATTGAAGAACAACCGCGACCGTGGGAAGGCGAGATGATAGAGGCTCAGGATCAGGCGGTAGTCGTCGTCCGAAACGGTGAAGCGCGAAGGCTTTTGCGAAGCCAGCACGCCGCGCGCGGGCTTGAGGCGCGGAATGCCCAGGGCGTGCGGCTCCAGGCCGTAGACGCGGCGCAAGTAGTTGCCGTGCTCGATCGTGGCCAGGGCGTCGTAGCGCCAGTCGTACAGGCCGAGTAGCGCGCCGAGCGCGATTTTCGTGATCCCCGCCGCGATGACGCGGTCCCACAAATCCAGGCGAAATTCGAAATCCCGCTTGGGCGAGCCCATCACGTGCCAGCGGTCGAAGTGCGGCTGGTGGTAAGTTTCCTGCCACTCGACCACCCATTCCAGGCCGACCGCGCGCAGTCGCACGTAGTCCTCGCCCTCATAAACCGGCGAGCAGAGCCCCACCACGCCGCCGCCGAGGCGATCGAGCTTCTGCCGCGTCAACTCCACATAACGCGCCAGCACGTCCGGGCCGAACTCGGGATCTTCCGAAAGCACGAGTTCAATCTGCCGGTGGCCCCAGGAGAGAATCAGGTCGAGCTCACGATTGAATTCATCCAGGCTCAGGCGCACGCGTTCCGCCAGCGCGTTGCTGTGCCGATAGCCGCAGTAAAGGCACTCGTTTTGGCAGAAGCTGGTGAGATAAACGGGAATGACGAACTCGACGGTGTGCGGCGCTAAGCACTCGCGGACCCGCTGCGCCGCCGCGTGGATCTCCTCGCGACGCTCGGGCCCGCGTGCCCAAGCAATCAGCGAAGCCGCGTCTTCCACGTCGAGGCCGGGGTTCTTCTCCGCCGCCTCAAGGATCGACTGCAGGGAGCGCGCAGGCTCCGACAGCCCCACGAGGGATTCGATGCGGGCGTCGGAGACCTGGAAGACTTCGCTGAACGTTGACACTGCGCTTTTACCTCCAGAACCGAGAAAATTCACTCGCGAGGGCGTTCTGCCTGAATTAGTAGCAATCCCCTTTCCATCATGAACCCACGGGAGCAGGATTGGGAATAGACAAAACGTCCGGGGCGCGATCTATGATCCTCCTCATGACTGCCAGCGAACCGCGAGTTGCCGGTCATCCCGATACAACGCATCGGGACAGGGACATCGGCGCTCTAGGCACGCATGTGGCGATGAGGGATCAGCGCTACATCCCCGCGGGATTATCCAACCAGTAAATGGTTAGTCCGGATAGCAGCTTGGGATAGAAATCGGTGGATTTCTCGGGCATGGCGCAGCCGGCCAAGGCGTTGTCGCGGACGGCCTCGACGGGTGTGGGGTTGAGCAGGAACGCGACCTGTCCCTTTCCCTTCTCCACCTGTTCGGCCGCAAGTTCCATCTCGCGGTGATACGACAGATTTCTTTCCTCGCGCACGGCTTGGCGATCGATCCCGAGCAGCCGCTCGAGCACCAGCCGGTGCAGCAGGACGACGTCGAGCCGGCGCAGGGTGGGCGCCAGGTCCGCGAGCGCGCCATCGAGATCAAAATCGCGGCGCAGGCGCAGCAGCGCGAGCTTGCCCGGTGCCGCATACGCTCCGAGCGTGGGTTGCTCGCGGCCCGCCGCAGCGAGCCTGGCGAGGAAGCGCCCTGCCCACCCGTTTGCCGGGCCATCCACCGCAACCTCTTCCCAATCGAAAATCGGGCGCGCGTCGCTCGCGAACTTCCGCCACTCGAAGCTTGCCAGGCTGTGCACCAAGCGGTGCGTGGGCAGAATCGTAAGACCGCCAGTCTCCATGCGGATCAAGGTCACCATCACGAATTCCGCGCGCCCGTCGTGCAGGCTGAGCGTGCGGCAATGTTGGCGATAGGCGAGCGCGGTTTCGTAGCGATGATGGCCGTCGGCGATCACGAGCTTTTTCTCGCCCATCGCGCTGGCCACCTCGTTAATGGTTTGCGGATCGTTGACGCGCCACACGGTGTGCCGCGTCCCATACTCGTCCGTCGCTTCCTCCCAGGGCTGCTCCGGGGCGTGCGCCGCCAGCAGGTTCTCCACCTCGCCCGCCGGGTCGGTATAGAGCATGAAGATCTGGCCGCAGTGCGCGTGTATGGCCTTCAGCAAATCCAGGCGATCGGCCTTGGGGCCCGAGAGTGTCTCCTCGTGCCGGTGCACGACGCGCGCCGCGTAATCTTCCAGTCGCAACAGCGCGATGAAGCCTCGCCGTTGCTTGCGCAGGCCGCGCTGCCCCGGCACCTCGTATTCCTGGTAATAGGGGTAAATTGCCGGCTCGTGCTTGGAGACCAACACCCCGGCCTCAACCCACTCGCCGAGGTCGCGTGCGGCGCGCACGTAGACATTGTCCGCAGGGCTGTCCTCAGGCCGCGTGCGCCCGCGGATGATGCGGACGAGATTGTGCGGACTCAGGTCGTAGTAGCGGGCCTGCATTTCCGCCGAGATCTTGTCGTAGGGCTGCGTCACCACGGCGGCGAGGTCGGAGACTTTTTGGGGGTTGTAGTGGAGTGCGCGGAAAGGGCGAATGTCAGCCATAAGGATCGCTTCCTGTCCAAGTGGACTCGAGATTTCAAAACTACCACACCACCCGCGATGCGTCGAGGCTTGTCTGCGGAGCTTACTGGGCAGCCTGCAACCCGGGTACGACGGCAACGGGAACTTGACGAGCGACGGAGTCCGCAGCTACACCTGGGACGCCGAGGGCAAGCCGGTCACGATTGATAGCATTGGCCTGACCTATGACGCCCAGGGGCGCATGGTGGAACAGAACCGCGGCGGGAGTTATACTCAGATCGTGTACGGGCCTGGCGGTGGGAAGCTGGCGCTCATGAGCGGGCAGACCCTCGCGAAGGCGTTCGTGCCGCTGTCGGGAGGCTTTGGCGGGATCACCCGGAGCGGAAGCTACAACAACCGGCTGCTCCCCACCTCATCTTGGCCATCGGCCTTAGGCCTCTTTGACGGCCAACGTCGTTGAAGGTGATGAGGCTTTGCCCTCGGTTCAGTGGGCTGGCGGCATCGGTAGCTGGGCAGAGAGATTCCGGACGCCCCGCGGGCATTAGTAGGGGGTAGAACACTTTGAAAAGTCTCTTAAAGGTTGCCTTGGCTCTGCTGGGCACGGGGGTCGCCCTCATTGCGACCGGCATCTTGCTCATAGCAAGACAGATGGGAGCTACGCCTTATCCTTCGGCCCTTGGCGGACCTGCCTGGCTGAGCCTGCTGCTCGGATCCTTGCTGCTGTGGGCTGGGTGTATCGGTGTGGCCGTGCTGCTGCCGCGCAGATGGGTAATTCTCGCGGGTGTCCTCACAGTGGCAAGCGGCGTCGTCTTACCCTGGTTCTTCCTCGCGATATGGCTCAGTTCGTGGGCAGACTACCTTGAGATCGCTGCGTTGGCAGTATTGGTGGCGGGATGCCTCCAATTAGGAGTTGCCGCCATCCGAGGTAAAGGACGACGCCCAAGATGGGTTGCTGTCGGCGCGCTGGGCGGGCTGCTGGTCGTGCTGCTGATAGCGAACGTGTTTGTCTATCGGGATAGGTTCTACCCGGTCTATTTTGACTGGCAAGCGGAAACAGGGTTCAGAATGATCTCCACCGTTCCCGCGGGGAGACACCTCGGATTTTTCGGCGAAGTGTATGGAGGATTGGTAACCCTCCAGGCCCGATCCTGGATTGCTCACGAGTTTAGGACGGGGGGATGGACAAAAGCGAAGGGGCACTTGTTCGTACAGCTGCTTCCTGCGTTGCCGCCAGTCGTCATCGGGCTTGCTTACAACGCTGAACCGTGGGAAATCATCGATCCGGACGCCACGCCGCTAATGCAAGCAGCCGAACGGGGCGACTTGCAAGCGGTGAAGACTTTGCTGGCCTCGGGGGCCGACGTTAACGCACGCGATCAGCGCGGCTGGACACCCCTGATGCACGCGAGTATGAGCCTAAAGGCGAACGCCGAGGTAGTCCGAACCCTGATAGCCGCTGGCGCTGACGTCAATGCAAAGGATAGGGTCGGCAGGACCGCGCTGATTTGGGCCGCCGGGCTCGCGTCGGACGGACGCGGCAAGGTCGGCGTGCTCCTTGCGGCTCACGCCGACCCGAACGCAAAGAGCACTTTCGGGGAGACGCCGCTGGAGTGCGTCGTTGGCGATGCTGGAGCTCTGGATGTTGCGGCCCAGCTTTTGGCTGCCGGTGCTGACCCAAATGCTAAAGCTCGGGAAGGCGGAACTGTCCTGTCACTAGCTGCAGGCGCTGGCGATACCGAGATGGTCCAGTTACTCAAGCGATTTGGCGCCCGCGAGTGACACCTGACCTCCCCGCCATCGTCCCTGCCTGAGTTGTCGCCTCCACTGGAAGTGGGAGCCCACCTATTAAGCCCAGATTTCCGTTTTGAACGTGCCGGAGCTAACCTTCTGATTCTTTCCGACGCCTTTATCCATGCGGGTTCCGACGCAAGGAATCAGGTACGGAGGATATACACCCAGTGGGTGAAAAGCAAAACAAGTCGTTTCAGCTATGTTTCCACGGGTTTCTGAAAGTGGATTTCCAAGGGTCGCGGGTGACTTCCGACGGGGGTTTGATTCTGGTCCGAGAGTTGGACGAGCACCTGGGACTGAGCCAACTCATCGAACAGCACCTGACCGACTCACGGCGCGGGAAGAACACGCAGCTTGCGATGGCGGACCTGTTGCGCCAGTCCGTGTACAGCCGGTTGGCGGGACATGAGGATGTGAACGATGCCGAGCGTCTTTCCCAAGATCCGAGCTTCCGGCTGATCGGCTCGAAAAAGACTTGGGACCGTGGGGCGGCCCTCACTTCGAGGTTGCAGTCGTTCGAGACGGAACTGCTCGCTGAACCAGAAAACCTGGCCGGTCTGAGAACGATCAACCGGGAGCTGATCGCGAAGGCCGAAGCGATGGATTCACCGCAGCGGGTGGTGCTGGACATCGACAGCACTGAGATTCCGGTCTATGGCAACCAGGAGCAGAGCGCCTATAACGGACATTTCGGGTCCACTTGCTATCACCCGCTGCTGCTGTTCAATCGTGAAGGCGACTGCTTGGCGGCGAAACTCCGGCCCGGCAACGTGCACAGCGCCGACGATTGGGACGAGCTATTGTTACCCGAGATCGAGCGGCAGCAGAAGCACGGGAAAGAAGTGGTGGTGCGGGCCGACGCCGCCTTTGCCAAGCCGGAGATCTACGAGGCGTTGGAACAGCGCGGTGTGAACTACGCCATCCGCATTCCGGCGAACGAGAACCTGGAACGGGACATCGCCGAGTTGCTGCCGCGTCCAGTGGGACGGCCCAGTAGCAGGCCCTTGGTCGAGTACAAAAGCTTTCTCTACCAGGCAGCGAGTTGGAAGAAGGCCCGCCGGGTGGTTGCCAAAGTGGAGCATCACCAGGGCGAGTTGTTCCCGCGAGTGGGCTTCATCGTCACGAACCTGAGGCTGCCCAGCCGGGCAGTGGTGCGGTTCTATAACAAGCGTGGGACGGCGGAGCAATGGATCAAAGAAGGCAAGCAGGCGGTGAAAATGACACGGCTGAGTTGCCACCGGTTCCGGTCGAATGAAGTACGGCTATGGCTGAGCCTGATCGCCTACAACTTGAGAAACTTGTGGCGGCGGCTGGCGCTGCCGAAGAAGATCGAGAACTGGTCACTGACCAGCTTGCAGCAGCGGCTGGTGAAGACGGGCGGGCGGTTGGTGAAACATGCCCGGTACTATTGGCTTCTCTTGGCAGAGGGCCATCTGACGCGGCGGGTGTTCGCGGCGATTCTGCGGCGGATCTGGGCGCTGCCTTTACCGGCGGGCTAAAAGCTGGCGGCTTGCCGGGGGAAGGGTGGCGAAGAAAAGAAGGAGGGACGGTGGAGTGTCCGAGAATTGCGCCGAAACGCACCCAGGTTGTCGGTCCGCTCCGATCTGGATTGGTGTACCGCCCACTTTTCATGGGCGCTGATAAGGCTTCCGGCGATGCGCTACAAAAACTTGGTCGCAATCGAGGAGACTGCTGTATACTGTTCAAAGCCAGGAGGCCAAAACGGAAATCCCGGCTTACATGACTATCCTCCACTGTCCTGCAAATGAAATATATCTGGAACTTCTAGGATGAGAACATGAAAAAGTCGGGCGCGAGCCAAGGCCAGTCGGCATCGGAGCTCATCTCGAAAAGAATCGCCGAACTCGGGGACTGGCGCGGGGAAACCCTCAGCAGAATGCGCAAGCTCATCAAGGAAGCAGACCCGGACGTCGTCGAGGAGTGGAAGTGGATGGGCACTCCGATTTGGTCGCACGACGGCATCATCTGCACTGGCGAATCCTACAAGAATGTCGTGAAGCTTACCTTCTCCAAGGGCGCGTCTCTGAAGGATCCGGCCCGTCTCTTCAACTCGAGTCTCGACGGAAACGCACGCCGCGCGATCGACATCCACGAAGGAGAAGAAGTTGACGAGTCCGCCTTCAAGGCGCTCGTTCGCCAAGCGGTCGCCCTCAACAGTTCTGGCAAGTCGAAACCTTCGAAGAAAGCGAAGTCCTAAGGGATTCCGCCCCTGAACAGGTCCGACATCGGGGTGGCGGAGGTGTCGTTCCGCCCGAGCGTACCCAGGTTGAAGATGGCCTCGGCAGTCGCAAGGAGCGAATAGTGGATTAAGACAGCCGCGGCGGCGGGGGAGGTGGAGGGGGCACGCAAGTCTGTTCTACGGTTCTCGGAGAGGAGTCGTATACACTTAGTTGTTGATTCTACGCGGGACGGGATTTGTCTCTGACACGGCCCTAAGTCCAAGGCTGGGGACCCAACTGGCTGTAACGACTGCTGAAAGCGGGAAGGCCAACAGCGTCAAACCAAAATTGCAGGGCGGAGGGCCAACGCCTCTGCCGAACGAACGCTGATATGCGGGTACCTTCCGCGCATTCGTGGGGGTAGAACACTATGAGAAGTCCCTTAAAGATTGCCTTGGTTCTGCTGGCCGCGGGACTTGCCCTGATCGCGACCGGCATCTTGCTCACAGTGGGACCAAAGGTACCTACCCTTTACCCCTCGGGCCCTGACTGGCCCGCCCTGCTCAGCCTGCTGCTCGGATCCTTGCTGCTGTGGGCTGGGTGCATCGGTATCGCTGTGGTGCTACCGCGCGGTCGGGTAGTTCTGGCGGGCATCCTCACAATGGCGGGTAGCTTCGCGTTGCCCTGGTTGCTCCACGCGATAGGAGTTACTTGGTGGTCAAATTACCTCGTCGTCCCGCCGTTGGCGGTGTTGCTGGCGGGATGCATCCAATTGGGAGTTGCCGCCATTCGGCTCATGGTTCTCGCGACTTCTCGACTTGTTTCGGCTGCTCTCCACGGACCACGTCGCCGGACTCTCTTGGTTTACCTCAGGTCTGTGCTGATCGGCCTTGCGCTGGGTCTGCCTCTCTACCTCAGCTTCACCAGTTGGGGCTATGTGCCTGGTGATTTGACCTCCACGTTCCCGTTTTCCGCGCGTTTTGAGTGGGATTCGAGGCACGGGGTCGAGGCGTTCCACCTGTACGATTATGAAATCGGGGAGCATGTGTGGGGACGCCCTTGGGAGTTTCTGGTCGGGGCTCAAATCAAGCCCCAACTGGACTCTTACCTGCGGCAAACGCCGTGGCAGAAAGCGGCCGGAATTGCAGGCGTGAATGTTGTGAAGGTCATTCCCTTTGCTCTACCCGGCGCCTGGGGAAGCGGCGGCCTGACAATTGACCCCAACCTTACGCCTCTCATGCGCGCTGCCGACGAAGGGAACGTGGACGCCGTAAAACGACTGTTGGCAGAAGGGGCCGACGCGAACGCCAAAGACCAATGGGGAAGAACCCCCCTGATCCACGCCTGCGACCATGCCAACAAAGGCCAAGCCGTAATTGAGACCTTGCTCCAGGCTGGGGCAAATGTTAACGATTCTGACGTAGGCGGCGACAGCCCCCTCAGGGTCGCAGTCATAACTGCACCTCCCGAGAGTCGAGCAGTGATAATCCGAGCGTTGCTGCGTGCGGGCGCCAAGGTGGATGGGAGCAATCTCGCTGGTGTAACTCCGCTCATGACGGCAGCCGCCGCGGGGAAACTCGATGTTGTTCGCGAACTCCTCGCAGCAGGCGCGGACGTGAATAGGCAGGACAATCAGGGTGAATCAGCTCTGACCGTTGCGGAACACAGGGGCTATCCCCTAATCGTCGAGGCGCTCAGGGATGCTGGAGCGAGGCGCTAGCGGGTAGAGAATAGTCTTAATTTCAACCTGGTAGATTCTCTCTTACGTTTAAGGACCTTTTTCTTTCTTGCTGGCCATGCTTGCCCTGACTGCAGCTGCTTGCCTGCAAGCAGGGCAGACCCAGAGCGTCATATACCTTCGAGAACCCTTCGGGAATTGCAGCCTCCGGGCAGCGGGTCCGCCATTAAGATCGGCGGACCTTCGGCCGCGGTGGTCCGCCACAGCCGAGCTTTCGACGCAAATTCTGCGGCCCTAAGGCATGTCTCTCCGTCCGTCCTTCATCCCGCATGACGCGGTCGCCAATCCGAGCTAGAATGGCAGGTTCTTGAATCACGGCCGTGGCTGCCGCAGATGACTCGCCGCACGGCTATCGCGCTGAGCACAAAAAGGAAAGGCCCGACACATGGCTGAACTTCGCTTAGACCCGTTCACGCGCCGCTGGGTAGTGACCGGCAAGCGTCCGGTGATGCCGGACGTGCAAGACGCGAGCGGCTTGTGCCCCTTCTGCCCGGGTCACGAGCATTTGACGCCCCACGCCATTCGCGAATGTCGCGACGCGAGCGGCGCCTGGACGGCGCGCGTCTTCCACGATCGCGCCCCGCTGTTCCGGGTGGAAGGCGGCGCCGACCGCCGCGGCGAGGGGATGTTCGACCTCATGAACGCTGTCGGCGCGCACGAAATCGTAGTGGAAACTCCCCAGCACGGCGTGACGTTGGCGCAGATCCCCGAGGAACCCTTTGCCCGGGTGTTGGAACTTTTCCGCGACCGCATCCTCGACCTGAAGCGCGACAGTCGCCTCCGCTATGTCTCGCTCTTCAAGGATCAGCACACAGCTTCCGCGGCGCTGCAAGGCCACAGCCATTCGCAGGTGCTGGGGACGCCCGTTCTGCCGCAACCGCTGGAAATCGAGTTTCGTTGGAGCCGCGCGCACTTCCTGAGGCGGGAGCGGTGCATTTATTGCGATGTCTTGCAGCAGGAACTGCGCGAGGAGAAGCGAGTGGTGGATCAGAATGTGGATTTCGTGGCGTTTTGTCCTTTTGCCTCACGCTGGTCTTATGAGCTCTGGGTGGTTCCCGTAAGCCATTCTTCTTCGTTCGAGAACGATCTAGCGGAACCCGGGCGCATTGCGTCGCTCGCGCCGTTTCTGAAGTCCTGCCTGCAGCGCGTGGAAAAGCTCTCGCCGACTCTTCACATGGTGGTTCACACCGAACCGAATTTGCAGGCGCAGAAGCCCACTAAAGACTGGTGGGAGACCTTGCGGGACGATTATCATTGGCACATCGAGATTCAACCCGATGTCGAGGGGCGGCGCCGCTTCCTGGGAACGGAGGGCTTCCACTTTAATCCCATTCCGGCGGAACAGGCCGCGTTGGTCCTGCGCGCGCTCGAGCCGGGAGTCGAACCGCCACCCCCAGCGTGAGGATGCGAAATTTCGTGACCCCAACATGGAATCAAATTCGGCTCGTGGTGTTCGACCTCGACGGCACCCTGGTGGACAGCAAGCAGGACCTGGCGTTGAGCGTGAACGCCATGCGGCGCGCGATGGGCCTCGGTCCACTGCCGCTCGACTTGATCGCCTCCTACATCGGCCACGGCGCCACGGAGTTGGTGCGCCGCTCGCTGGGAGCACTCGCCACGAGTGAAAATGTTGACAAAGGTATGGCCTTTTTTCTGAATTATTACCACGATCATATGCTTGATCATACGGCCCCTTACCCGGGAGTACCCGAGGCGCTCGAAAAGCTCCGGGCCCACAAGCTGGCGGTGCTGACGAACAAGCCCGTCAATTTCACCCGCGAGATGCTGACGCGACTGGGGTTCGCGTCCTACTTCACGTTCATTTACGGCGGCAACAGTTTTCCGCAGAAGAAACCTGACCCCGTGGGTTTGCACAAAATGATGGAAGATCTCGAGGTGCCTGCTGCCCAGACCCTCATAGTGGGAGATTCTGACACCGATGTGCTGACTGGACGGAACGCTGGGGTCTGGACCTGTGGCGTTACGTATGGATTCGGCGCGGACACGCTGCAGCAGGCTCCACCTGATCTCGTGATCGATGATTTACGGGAACTCCCGCCGCTGCTGGACGGTCTGCGGAAAGGGTGATACCGAGGGGGTGTGAGGTTTTCAGAAATGCCTGCCGGAGCTCGGAGGTGGGCGCTCCCTCCAACTTGTTCCGGTTCCGTCGCATCCAACCGAAAGCGGAACACCCTATGACAAATTCTGCGGATGCAGGGCTGCGGGCAACGTCCTGAAGCCGGAGAGAAAGGAACGGCGCTAGAAATCTTGAAGCTGAGAACTTGGTGCGGACGAGTCAAGTTTTCCATTCTTGGGAGGGCGGGGCTTCAGCCCCGCCACGACAGCCCCCTCACCCGTCCTTGGTACCCCCTCTCCCCCGCGCGTGCGGGGGGGAGGGCTGGGGGGAGAGGGGAGTGCCGTTTCGGCAGGGTTAAAAACCTGGCCTTCCGCAATCCGCGAAGCCGCCCTCGTCGGTTTGAAGTTGCAGCCTTCGCTAGGCTGCCGCTTGCCAGCACGCTTGGCGTGCTCGTGGGCCTTTGCCTGTTGCCCGGCATTGCAGGTTTTTCTCAGCAAGCACCCGCGAAACCGCAAACGGAAAGCGCCCAAGCTCCCACCGCGCCGCCAGCCGGGGCCGAGCCGGAACAGCCGCTGCCCGGCGATTGGGCTCCTGATCTGCTTTACGGTGTCTTGAGTTCGCCCAACGAAGAAGCACAGCACGCGCTCCTGCGCGCGACCTTCGCGGCGGGGCCAGCCATCATTCCCCAGCTCGCCGAGGCGCTCAAGGACGATCGCACCGCCGAGTACGCGGCGCAGTCTCTGGCTTTCATCGGCGGCGAACAGGCTTTGGACGTTTTGTGGAAACTGCTCACCGACCCTCGCGACCTCAACCTGCGGCGTTTCACCTACGGCATGCTCGCGGAATACGAATCGCCACAAGCCACCGATGTACTCTTCGACGTCATCAACAAGTCCGACGCCGAGCCGGACCGCACCGTGACGGAAACCGCGGTCATTGCCCTTACGGTTCACACCGACCCCAAATTGCTTCCTCGGCTGCGCGAGGCCGAGAGCAAGCTGCAGGACGTCGTTATCCGCGACGACCTGGACAATGCCCGTGCGGTCATTGAAGCGCGCGCCAAATACTTCGCGTCGCCGCAAGGGAAGAAGGCCGGTGGCTCATTGGAGTCCGCCGTTCGGACCTACTTCATTCCGGCGCTGGGGATGCCGCCCCCTCCGGAGGCTGCACCGGTTTCTACCGCAAAAAAGGCCACGGGAAAGGGTGCGACTCCGCCCGCGCGGACGCAGTCCAAGCCGCTCGTTTCTGTGGAGATTCGCAACGTCACTCTGTCACCGGACAAAAACCGCGCCCTCGCCCGCGTGGTCTTCGAAGATCCCACGGCGACGGCGTACTACGATATCGTCCTGCAGAAACGGTACGGAGACTGGACGATTGCCAGCGTCTGGTTGGGCCCCGAGATCGAGAAGCCGCAACCGGAGGCGACGCGTCCGCCGGTCGAGCCAGCACCGCAGTGAGGCGCCCGCGCCCCGCGATTCCCACGGTTCACTGCGTTCCCCCAGGGAGTGATTGCCACGCCTGCGCGGTTACCGCATAATCGGAATTCCATGAAATACGTCATCGTGGGAACTGCCGGTCACATCGATCACGGAAAGTCGGCGCTGGTCCTGGCGCTCACGGGCACGGACCCTGACCGCTGGGAAGAAGAGAAGCGCCGCGGCATCACCATCGATTTGGGCTTCGCTCATCTGGACCTGGGTGGGGACCTGCGCATTGGCTTCATCGACGTTCCCGGCCACGAGCGCTTTGTGAAAAACATGCTGGCAGGAGTGGGAGGCATCGATATTGTCCTGCTGGTCGTGGCCGCGGACGAATCCATCAAACCTCAAACGCGCGAGCACTTCGATATTTGCAGGCTGCTGGGCATTCGCCAGGGCCTGATCGTGATGACCAAGGCCGACCTAGTGGAGCGAGATGTGCTGGACTTGGTGTGGCTGGAGGTTCAGGAGTTCGTCGCGGGCTCATTCCTGGAAGGCGCGCCGATTCTTGCTGTGAGCGTACGCACCGGCGAAGGGTTAGGAGAGCTGAAGCAGGAACTGCGCCGGCTGAGCCTGGAACTTCCTCCCAAGCCGGCTGACCTGCCCTTTCGGCTGCCCATCGACCGCTCTTTCGTCATGAAGGGATTTGGGGCGGTCGTGACGGGCACGCTCATCGCCGGAACGGTTGAGAAAGAAGCCGAAGTGGAAATCTTCCCCTTGGGCCGGCGCGTGCGCGTGCGTGGCATCGAGGTCTACAATGCCCCCGCCGACCGCGCCACGGCCGGCCAGCGAACCGCTCTCAACCTGGCGGGCGTTGAAGCCAGGCAGATCACGCGTGGCATGGTGCTGGCCACGCCCGGCTTGTTCCAGCCTACAGCGCGCCTGGATTGCACGCTGAGCCTCCTGCCCAACGCGCGGCCGTTGCGGAACCACGCTCAGGTTCATTTCCATTGTGGGACCGCGGAAATGCTGGCAGAGGTTGCGCTGCTCGACGGCAAAGAGCTGGCGCCGGGCGCGACCGGCCTTGTGCAGCTCCGCCTGGCGGAGCCCGGTTTGTTCGTTCCCGGTGACCGCTTCATTGTTCGGCAATTCTCGCCCGTCACGACGCTAGGCGGCGGCAGGGTGCTCGACAATCAGCCACCGAAACACCGCCTCGGCGACGCCGCCGCAATCGAATCCCTGCGTATCCTGGAGCGCGGAGAGCCGGAAGCACGCTTGGAGCTTCTGGCGCAGCAAGCGGGTGAGGCCACCCTCGCCGCGCTTGCGGCCCGTACGGGTTGGAGACCTGCTGACGTTCTCCGCGTGGCAAAATCCCTCGAAGCCAAAAACCGCCTTGCACTCCTCGGACAACCACCCAGCCTGCTCGCTCACCAGGAACATTTCGAGCAACTGGCGAAGCGCGTCGTCGAGCAGCTCGAGAGATTTCATGCTGCGAACCCGCTGGTCGGCGGGCTGCCGAAAGAGGAGCTTCGCTCCAAGCTGGGCGCCGGTGGCGCAGCGCGCTTTCTGCCCTCACCTACGCTGCTCAACGCCCTTCTGCAATCCCTGGCGGCGCAGGGGAGAGTTGACGTGCAAGGGGAAACGGTCCGGCTAGGTGGCCGCCGGATCCAACTGTCTCCGGAAGAAGTCGCGGCGCGAGACCAGATCACCACCGCCTTTCAGAAGGCCGGCCTGGCTGTGCCCAGCGCTCGCGAAGTCCTCGAGAAGTTGCAGGTCGATCGCGCGCGCGCCGAAAAGCTGTTAAGGATTCTCCTGAAGGAAAATGTCCTGCACAAAGTGACGGAGGACTTGATCTTCCACCAGTCGGCGCTCCGTGAACTGCGCGAAATCCTGGCGCGTCGCAAGGCGCAGAATAGCCGCCTGAGCGTTGCAGACTTCAAACAACTCACCGGGCTCACCCGAAAGTACGCCATTCCTCTCCTCGAATACCTCGATCGAGAGCGCGTAACTCGACGCGAGGGTGACGAGCGTATCATCCTCTAACGAAGCGCGGGTTGTCAGTCGAGGGGTCGATTTTCGACGTCGGCAGCCGGTTCCGACGAGGCCTTGAGAATGTCGCGCAGGAGAGAAAGCGGAAGTCCTACCACGTTGGAATAGCAACCGGAAATGTGCGTTACGAACCTCGACGCCAATCCCTGGATGGCGTACGCACCGGCTTTATCGTAGGGTTCGTGGCTGCCGACGTAGCCGCGAATCTCCTCGTCGCTGAGTTCGCCAAAAGTGACAAAGGTGGTCTCGTGCGCGAGGGCGGCGATCTCGCCCGGTGCTCTTACCAGGCAGATTCCGGTGATTACCTGATGCGTCTGGCCGGAAAGCAGGCGGAGCATGCGTGTGGCGTCGTAGGGCCCGTGGGGCTTCCCGAGGACCACGCCGTGGATGGCAACAACCGTATCCGCGCCCAGCACCAAACTGCCCGGCGGGGAACTCGCGGCCACGCGCAGCGCTTTGGCCCGGGCATTGCGACGGGCGAACTCCTCGGGAAACTCGCCGGACCCCGGCTGCCCCTCATCGATTCCGCTGGGACAAACCTCGAAGTCGAAACCCGCGTTGCGAAGCAACTCCTTCCGGCGCGGCGAATGGGAGGCAAGAATCAACCTCATGGGCGTGGCATTATAGAAGCGTAAGCGGCCCCTCTCAAGCGGTTTCCCCGCTGGCGCGCAGTATGCTAGACTGTTGGATTCTCTGGGGTCCAAAGTCCACGCTGGGGAACGCCGATCGTGGATGAAATCGGCAAGCTGTTACCGTTTGTGTTCAGGAAGCAGATCCGCCGCGCGGAGCCGCGCTTGCTTGAAATCCTGATTCCGCTTTGGCCCCGCATCGCGGGCAAGACTATGGCGCAGCATTCCCAACCTGCGGCCTTTGAATCCGGCGTCTTGACCCTCACCACCGACTGCGCCACCTGGGGTGCGCAGCTCCGACAGATGACGGAGGAGATTCGCGCGGAGATCAACAGCTTTCTGGGTCAGCCGGTGGTGAAGAAGCTGCGAGTGAAGAAGGTGGCCCAACTTGACTTGTTTGCACCCCGGCCCTCGAGTGGAACCGCCACGCGCACTCTGGTTCCTCAGGAGGGGGCTGTCGACACGACTTCGATCCCCGATCCCGAAATTGCCCGGGTGATCGCAAGCTCCTATGCCAAGTACTTCGCCCGCCCTCGGAGATGAATTGAGCCCATGGCTTTAACCGAAAAAGACGTCCTCTACGTCGCCGACCTCGCCCACTTGGAACTTACGGAGGAAGAGATAAAGAAGTTCCTCCCCCAACTGGATTCGATCTTGCAGTACATGGAGAAACTGAACGAACTCGACACCTCGCAAGTCGAGCCGATGGCGCAGGTCACCTATCCCGCCTCCCAGCGCCCCTCGTTACGCGCCGACGCGCCGCGCAAGACCTTCGCGCAGGAGGAGGCTCTGGCGAACGCTCCCGAGCAAGGTGCGGGGAGTTTCAAGGTGCCGCGCGTCATCGAGCGGGAGGAATGAATCGCCCGAGACACGCTGCGCCGCGGGCTTTGATCCGAGGCGCTAACCCGGCTTGACCGTAGCAAGCAAGCTTCTGCTGAGTCATTCATAATGGACTTCACTACTCTGACCATTAGCCAGATCCAAGAACTCTTGAAGAGCCGCCAGGCGACCGCCGTCGAAATCGCGGAAGCCCACCTGGCGCGCATCGACCAGAAGGACAAAGAGGTCCGCGCCTACCTCAGCCCATGCCCCGAGCGCGCCCTCGAACAGGCGAGGAAGGTGGACCGGAAGATCGCTGCCGGCGAAACGCTCACACCTCTTGCCGGCGTGCCCCTCGCCGTCAAGGACGTCATCCTGACGCATGGCCTCCGCACCACCTGTGCCTCGCGGATCTTGGCGGACTTCGTCGCTCCTTACGACGCCACAGCGGTCGAAAGGCTGGAACGTGCCGGCGCCGTTGTCCTGGGCAAGACGAATTGCGACGAATTTGCCATGGGCTCTTCCACGGAAAACTCCGGTTTCTATCCGACCCATAATCCCCACGATTTGACTCGCGTGCCCGGAGGCTCCAGTGGCGGTTCGGCTGCGGCCGTCGCCGCCCACCTGGCTACGGTCGCGCTGGGTTCGGACACCGGCGGTTCCATCCGCCAGCCGGCGGCGTTCTGCGACATTGTCGGGATGATGGGAACTTATGGGAGGGTCTCGCGCTACGGATTGGTGGCGTTTGCGTCCTCGCTCGACCACATCGGGCCATTTGGGCGCTCGGTACGCGACGTGGCCCTCGTGCTGCAAACGATCGCCGGGCACGACCCGATGGATTCGACCTCCGCGCCAGTCCCCGTTGGCGATTACGCGAGTGCGCTGACCGGGGATGTCCGGGGCATCCGCGTGGGAGTTCCCAATGAGTACCTCAAGGGGTTGAGCCCCGAAATCGGCGACAACATCCAGAAGGCCATCGACCTATTCAGCAAGCTGGGTTGCCGCATCGTTCCCATCAGCTTGCCGCACACCGACTATGCCATCGCATGCTACTACATCATCTGCACGGCCGAGGCCAGCTCCAACCTCGCTCGCTACGATGGCGTCCGCTATGGATTCCGGTCTCCTCAGCACACGGATTTGCAGGACATGTACCGGAAGACCCGCGACCGTGGATTCGGGGCGGAAGTAAAACGCCGCATCATGCTCGGAACCTATGCTTTGAGTTCCGGGTATTATGACGCTTATTACCTGAAAGCTCAGAAAGTCCGTACGCTCATCACCCGCGATTTCGTCGAGGCTTTTGACGAAGTCGATGTCATCGTGACACCCACTTCACCGATTCCCCCCTTCAAGCTCGGCGAGCGCGTGGACGATCCCCTCCAGATGTACCTCGCCGATATCTATACCGTCACGGCCAGCCTGGCCGGCATTCCCGGGATTTCCGTTCCCTGCGGGAAGACGCCGAGCAAGCCGCACTTGCCCGTGGGTATGCAAATCTTCGCCAAACACTTCGACGAAACGAAGCTGCTGCAAGTCACCCACGCGTTCGAAAAAGCCGGAGGGTTCAAGCTGGCTTGAGCTGGTGGAGAGAATCCCGTGCCGGCCTAGGACTTGAAGAGCCGGTCGCACCGCTTCTTGGCGTTGTGGGCTTTGGAGGCAGGGCGGGTACCGAATCGAAGATCTCAAATTCCAGATTCAAAAAGACGCAGGCTCGCCTCGGGGGCCTTCCATACCTGGGGCTCTCGCCTCCGAAACGGTCTCCCTTCACGGCTCGTCTGTGGCTGGGGAATTCCCCTTCCGAATCTGCTCCAGTTTTCTCAGGAACTCCTCGCGCTCGTGGCGGGCTTCGGTCACCCGGCGCGTTTTCTCGGTCACGTAGCGCTGGCCCTTCATTCCCGAATCCTGCAAAGACCGAATCCAGGCGCCCAGTTGCTTTGAAATGCTCTCTGCCTGGGATTTCAAATTCAAGATCTCAGATTCCAGATCGCGGAAACCGGGCAACCGTTCCAGCAGGCAGAGCATGGAGCGCACTTCGCCGGCCGACCCGCGAGAAATATAGAGAAACGTATGGAGCTCTTGATTTGTGCCTCTTTCAAACCCTTCCGCAATGTTGTTGGAGACGGATACGGCTGCGCGCTCAATCTGGTCGCGAAGACTACGCTGGCTTCTGAACGGGGGTTTCGAAGTCGTCGCATAAGTCTGCACGGCGAGTTCGATGCTGGCCTGCCACACGGGAAGCTGCTCAAACCGCTCGTGTCGCAATCCGGGCCCCTTGAATCTGGAATCTTGAATCTACGGTCGCAGCAAGTCTAACAGTCTGTGGAAAACCGTCCCAGACAAGTCATCGGCAGAAAGTCTAACAGTTTGCGGAAGAATATTCCAAGGGCATGATCCTGAGCCCTTCGGGTAGAAAACGCCGGGTGGCAAGGGCCAGAACTCGGATTCAAGATTCAACATTGAACAGCGCCCCATCGCCCGTCACGGCGGTCGCTGCCACGCTCAAGCGGGTGAGGCACCCGCGCCCCCAGGTCAAATCCTGAACAAGGGATCGGACTTCGTGCGCGCTCTCAGCGCCGAAGGTGATCCATGTCGCCCGGTCTTCTTGCGCGGCGCCGGGGTTCAACACCGCTTCGTCAAACTTTAAAGAGTGAGTCGAATCTCTTCTTAGCGTTGTCGACTTTGGAGCCGGGGTACTGGCCGCTGGCGAGCAAAACCGGGTTGGGTTGGAAGTAATCGCAGTAGTTCGCGGCTCCCTTATCGCCGATCCACTCGGCCTGGGTTTCCGCGCACTGGTTGTGTTTGCCGGGGTCGTAGAATTGGCAATTGCGGCAACAATGCAGGTCGGAATCGCACTGGGGGCAGGTGTCGGCGCGAAGCACGCGGCTCCCGGAGGGGTGTTCAATCTTCACGCCGCATTTCCAGCAGTTGAAAAGCATAACGAGCTCTCAGCGGTCAGCTATCAGCTTGAACGGAAAAACAAACCCGTTTTTGCTGAAAGCTGACGGCTGATCGCTGAACGCTGACAGCTTCCTTTACTGTGTTCTCGCCTCGTCCTCGTCGGCCAGCTCTGCGCTCACGCCCGGGGCCGCAGGGATGGGCTGCTCCGTGCTGGCGGCAGTGACGGGTGCGGCCTCCGGCTCGGCCCGCTCGACTTCCGTGAGCAGCTTGAAGTTCCGGTAGTATTCCAGGCCCGTGCCCGCCGGAATCAAGCGGCCCATGATGACGTTTTCCTTCAGGCCCCGCAGGTGGTCCACCGCCCCGCGGATGGAGGCTTCCGTGAGCACGCGCGTGGTCTCCTGGAACGACGCGGCCGAGATGAAGGAATCGGTGGCCAGCGATGCTTTGGTAATTCCCAGCAGCAAAGGCCGGCCGGTGGCGGCCTTTCCACTTTTCACCTTGGTGCGCTCGTTCTCCTCGCGGAATTTGAACTTGTCGATCTGCTCGTCGAGCAGGAATTCGGTGTCTCCCACTTCTTCAACTTTCACCCAACGCATCATCTGCCGCACGATAACTTCGATGTGTTTGTCGTTGATATTGACGCCTTGCAGCCGGTAGACTTCCTGGATTTCATCGACGAGATACTTCTCCAGTTCCTTTTCCCCGAGGACCGCCAGGATATCGTGCGGGTTACGCGGGCCATCCATGAGCGGCTCGCCGGCGCGGACTCGCTCGCCTTCCTGCACGGAGACGTGCACGCCGCGCGGCAGCAAGTATTCTTTGGTTTCACCCTTGTCGGGAACCACCAGAATCTTGCGCTGGCCTTTGGCCACGTCGGCGTACCGCACGATGCCGTCGATTTCCGTAATCACCGCGGGCTCGTGCGGCTTGCGCGCTTCAAAGAGCTCGACCACGCGCGGCAGACCACCCGTGATGTCCTTGGTCTTGGTGGTTTCACGCGGGATCTTTGCCAGCACGTCGCCAGGGCTCACTTCATCGCCATCCTGAACCATCAGGTGGGCGCGGGAGGGCATCAGGTACTTCTTCGTCCCCTTCTTTTCGTTGCGGATGACGATCTGCGGCTGGTTCTTCTCATCCGGCGCCTCCTTCACCACCCACTGCGACAAGCCGGTCACCTCATCGACCTGCTCCTGCAACGTGACGCCGGCCTCCAGGTCTTTGAACTGGACCGTGCCGTTCACTTCGGTCAGGATCGAGAAAGTGTACGGATCCCATTCGACAACAACGTCTCCGACCTTCACCGGAGACCCGTCGGCCGCCTTGATTCTCGCGCCGTACACCACCGAGTACCGTTCGCGCTCGCGGCCCTTGTCGTCTACGATGACCACCGCACCGTTGCGATTCATCACCACGTGGGCGCCTTCGCGGTTCGTCACGGTCTGCACGTTGTGGAACTTCAAGAAGCCGTTGTTCTTTGCCTCCAGAGTGCTCTGCTCGGTGATACGGCTGGCCGTGCCGCCGATGTGGAAGGTCCGCATGGTGAGCTGCGTGCCAGGCTCGCCGATGGACTGAGCTGCAATCACGCCCACGGCCTCGCCCATTTCCACAACGCGGCCGGTGGCAAGATTGCGTCCGTAGCAGCGCACGCAAACTCCGCGCCGGGACTCGCAGGTCAGCACGGAACGAATCTTCACGCGCTCGATGCCGGCCGCCTGAATGGCCGCCGCCAAGTCCTCGTTAATCTCCTGGTTCACGTCCACGATCACGTTGCTTTCGTAGTCTTTGATCTGCTCGAGTGATACCCGGCCCACAATGCGGTCGCGGAGCGGTTCCACCACTTCGCCCGCTTCCACGATCGGCTCCACATAGATCCCGTCCAGCGTGCCGCAGTCAAACTCGGAAATGATTACATCTTGCGCCACGTCCACCAAGCGGCGGGTCAGATACCCAGAGTCTGCAGTCTTGAGAGCGGTATCCGCCAAGCCCTTGCGCGCGCCGTGGGTCGAGATGAAGTATTGCAGCACGTTCAAGCCCTCGCGGAAATTCGCGGTAATGGGCGTTTCGATGATCTCACCGGAAGGCTTTGCCATCAGACCGCGCATGCCAGAGAGCTGGCGGATTTGCTGCTTCGATCCGCGCGCGCCGGAATCGGCCATGATGAAAATGGGATTGAGCTGGCCGGAGGTGTCCTGAGTCTCCATGGTCTGGAACATCTCGTCCGCCACGCGGTCGGTCACGTTCGACCAAATCGCGATCACCTTGTTGTAGCGTTCACCGTGGGTGATGGCTCCTTCCTGGTACTGCTTTTCAACTTCGATCACTTCCTTCTCAGCCGCATTGACCAAGGCGGCCTTGCTGAGGGGCACCACGAGGTCATCAATTCCAATCGAGATGCCTGCCTTAGTCGCGTACAGGAAGCCCAGGGTCTTAATCTCGTCCAACATCGGGACCGTGGTATCGAGGCCAAAGCGCAAGTAGCAGTAGTTCACCAGCGCGCCCAGACCTTTCTTCCGGAGCAAGCCGTTGACGTACGGCATCTCCTTGGGCAAGTGGTCATTGAAAATCACCCGGCCCACGGTGGTGTTGACAAACTGGTTCTTGACCGTGAGGGGCTCCGTGTGCAGCACGTCCTGATCATCGTAGGCCGTGGTCAGGTCGATGACGCGCCCGGTGTAGCGCAAACGAATCGGGGTCAGCGTTTCAACCTCGCCCGCCTCCAGAGCCAGCAGAACCTCTTCCGAATTCGCGAAGGCTCGACCATCGCCTTTGGCCCCACGTTTCTCCTTCGTCAGGTAATAAACGCCCAGGACGATGTCCTGGGTGGGAACCGCGAGAGGCTGGCCGTTGGCCGGCGAGAGAATGTTGTGCGACGACAGCATCAGAACCGAAGCCTCGATTTGGGCTTCGGGCGAAAGCGGGATGTGCACCGCCATTTGGTCCCCGTCGAAATCGGCATTGAACGCCGTGCAGACCAGGGGGTGAATCTTGATGGCCTTGCCTTCCACGAGCACCGGCTCGAAGGCCTGGATGCCCAATCGGTGCAAGGTGGGCGCGCGGTTCAGCAGCACCGGGTGGTCCTTGATGACTTCTTCGAGAATGTCCCAGACCACCGATTCCTGGCGTTCCACCATCTCTTTCGCGGCCTTGATCGTCGAGCAGTGGCCCTCCTGCTCGAGCCGGTGATAGATGAAGGGCTTGAAAAGTTCCAAAGCCATCTTCTTGGGCAGGCCGCATTGATGCAGTTTCTGCTCGGGCCCCACGACAATCACCGAACGCCCGGAGTAATCCACCCGTTTCCCGAGGAGGTTCTGGCGGAAGCGTCCCTGCTTGCCTTTGAGCGTATCGGAGAGGGACTTGAGCGGGCGGTTGTTGGCCCCCCGCAACACCCGGCCCCGGCGGCCGTTGTCAAATAGGGCATCCACCGCTTCCTGCAGCATGCGTTTTTCGTTGCGGACGATCACGTCAGGAGCGTGGAGCTCGATCAGCTTCTTGAGCCGGTTGTTCCGATTGATGACGCGCCGATAGAGGTCGTTCAGATCGGAGGTCGCAAAACGGCCGCCGTCCAGAGGAACCAGGGGCCGCAGTTCCGGTGGAATCACCGGGATGACGTCCAGAATCATCCACTCCGGTTTGTTCCCCGACTTCCGAAACGCCTCGACCACCTTCAGCCGCTTGGCGTACTTGACCCGCTTCTGTTGTGAGGGGTCATTCTTCATCTTTTCGCGCAGGTCTTCCGCAAGGACCTCAACATCGATCTGCTTCAAGAGCTCTTTAATAGATTCCGCTCCCATCCCGGCGCGGAATTTCCCGGGGAATTCCTGCTGAAGCTGCCGGTAGCGTTCTTCCGTCAGCAACTCCCTTTCTTTGAGGGGAGCTTCCCCCGGATCGACGACCACGTAGCTCTCGAAGTACAGGATACGCTCGAGATCCCGGAGCGAGATATCCAGCAGGTGGCCGATGCGGCTGGGGAGGCCCTTGAAGAACCAGACATGCGAGCAAGGGGAGGCCAGCTCAATATGCCCCATGCGCTCGCGGCGAACCTTGGAAAGCGTCACCTCGACGCCGCACTTGTCGCAGATCACGCCGCGATGCTTCATGCGCTTGTACTTGCCGCACAAGCATTCCCAGTCGGTGACTGGCCCAAAGATGCGCGCGCAGAACAGGCCGTCACGCTCCGGCTTGAAGGTCCGGTAATTGATGGTCTCCGGCTTCGTCACTTCGCCGTGGGACCAGGACCGGATTTTTTCCGGCGACGCCAGGCTAATGCGAATCGCGTCGAACTCACCAATCAGACTCACTCGATCATAAGGGCTGCTGCGAAACAAGGTTTTCCTCCTTTGAAGGAGAGAAGAGATTTACGAACGCTGCGCCACCGGGAAGTCTGCGCGTCGAGCGGCGAGACCAAAGCCCGGCGGCAACCCGCTGCGCTACTCAGCGCCCACGGGCGCGACCTGTTCCTTGGGCTTCTTGATCAGTTCCACGTCGAGGCAGAGGCTTTGCAGCTCCCGCACCAGCACGTTGAACGACTCCGGCACGCCGGGTTCGATCGCGGCCTCGCCTTTGACGATGGCTTCGTAGATCTTCGCGCGGCCGTAAACGTCGTCGGATTTCGCCGTGAGGAGCTCTTGCAGGATGTACGCCGCGCCGTAAGCTTCCAGGGCCCAGACTTCCATTTCTCCGAACCGCTGGCCCCCGAACTGAGCCTTACCTCCGAGCGGTTGCTGTGTGATCAGAGAGTAAGGACCAATCGAGCGAGCGTGGATCTTGTCATCCACCAAATGGGAGAGCTTGAGCATGTAAATGTAGCCGACCGTTACCTGCTGTTCAAACGCTTCGCCCGTCATTCCGTCGTAAAGATTGATTTTGCCCGAAAGCGGCAGACCCGCTTTTTCCAGGTAGTCCTTGATTTCCCGTTCTGTCGCGCCGTCGAACACCGGCGTGGAGAAGGGGATTCCCTCCGTCAGCGAGCGGGCATAGTCGAGAACGTGTTCGTCATCCAGATCATCGAGGGCTCCCGCCATGGCGCTGTTGCGGAAGAGACCTTTGAGTTCCTTGCGAAGCAGTTCCGCGCGGGCCTCAACGGTAAAGAGCTGGCGGATTTTGTTTCCCAGTTCCCGGGCGGCCCAGCCGAGGTGCGTCTCCAGAATTTGTCCCACGTTCATTCGCGAAGGGACGCCCAGGGGATTGAGCACGACTTCCACCGGAGTCCCATCCGGCATGTAAGGCATGTCTTCTTCAGGCAGGATGCGCGCGATGACGCCCTTGTTTCCGTGCCGACCTGCCATCTTATCGCCGACAGAGAGCTTGCGCTTCATGGCGATATAGACTTTGACGAGCTTGATGACTCCCGGAGGAAGCTCATCGCCCTTCTTCAACTTCTGGATCTTCTCGTCGGTAATCTTGCGCAGGATGTCGATCTGCCGCGAAGTCATCTCCTCGATCTCATCGATTTTCTCGATGAGGGTGGGATCCTTCTTGGCGATCCTCATGCGTTTGAGGTTGCGCGCCGAGATCCGCGCCAACACCTCACGAGTGAGCTTGGTCCCCTTGGTGACCAGCCGTTTGTTGGTCTTCTCGTCGTGCAGGTCCGCCAAGAGCTCCTCGTCTTCCAGCAACGCGCAGAGGCGCTTCAAGCGCTCGTCCTGGAGAATGCGGATTTCGTCGTTCAGGTTCTTCTCCAAGCGGGCCACCTGCGAGCCCTCAATGGTCTTCGCGCGCTCATCTTTCTCCGTCCCCTTGCGGGAGAAGATCTTCACATCGACCACGATTCCTTCAATGCCGGGAGGGCAAGTGAGTGAAGCGTCCCGAACGTCCCCGGCCTTCTCGCCGAAGATGGCCCGCAGGAGTTTCTCTTCGGGCGTGAGCTGCGTCTCGCCCTTGGGCGTGACCTTCCCCACCAGGATGTCGCCCGGCTTCACGTACGCGCCGATGCGGATGACGCCGCTTTCATCCAGGTCTTTCAGCAGAGATTCCGAGACGTTCGGGATGTCACGCGTGATTTCCTCGGGTCCGAGCTTGGTGTCGCGGGATTCGATCTCGAATTCCTCGATGTGGATCGAGGTGTAAGAATCCTCCTTCACCAGTTTTTCGCTGACCAGGATGGCGTCTTCAAAGTTGTAGCCGCGCCAGGGCATGAAGCCTACCAGCACGTTGCGGCCCAGGGCCAGCTCCCCTCGGTCCGTGCAGGGGCCGTCAGCCAGAACCTGGCCGGCATGAACCCGCTGGCCCTTGAAGACCACGGGTTTCTGGTTGATGCAGGTGTTCTGGTTGGAGCGGCGGAACTTGATGAGCTGGTAGATGTCGGCGCCCACTTCGCGGGAGAGCTGCCCGCTGTGGCCGTCACCCTCGACGCGCACGATGATGCGCTCGCTATCCACGCTGTCGACCACGCCGTTGCGGCGGCAGATCACCACCGCGCCCGAATCGCGAGCCGTGACTTCTTCCATCCCCGTACCCACCAAGGGCGCCTGGGCGCGCAGCAAGGGGACCGACTGCCGTTGCATGTTGGAACCCATCAGCGCACGGTTGGCGTCGTCGTTTTCCAGGAAGGGGATCAATGAAGCCGCTACACTGACCAGTTGTTTCGGGCTGACGTCGATGTAATCAATCTCATCGCGCCGCTTGAGCACGAAGTTGCCGGCCTGGCGCGCATTGACCAGTTCGTGAACGATGCGCCCCTTTTCGTCGATGGCCACGTTGGCCTGCGCAATCACGTACTGGTCCTCTTCCCACGCCGACTGGTAGAACGCGTAAGGCTCGCACTCCACCAGCTTGCGTTTCTTTTCGCGAAGTTCCTCGTTGGCTTTCTCCACCTGGCTCAATTCGACGTGTTCGCCCACTTTCCACGCACCGTCGCCGCCGTGCGTGACGGTGACGTAATCGACGACGCGACCGCCGCGAACTTTGCGATACGGGCTTTCGATGAACCCGTACTCGTTGATCTGCGCGTAGCAGGAAAGGGAAGAAATCAAGCCGATGTTCGGACCTTCCGGGGTTTCGATAGGGCAGATGCGGCCGTAGTGGGTGGGGTGAACGTCGCGCACTTCGAAGCCCGCGCGCTCACGGGAAAGTCCCCCGGGTCCGAGCGCAGAGAGACGCCGCTTATGTGTAATCTCGGAGAGCGGGTTTGTCTGGTCCATGAACTGGGAGAGTTGTGAGGAACCGAAGAATTCACGGATCGCCGCCATGACCGGCTTGGCATTAATGAGATCATGCGGCATGGCGGTGGACATCTCCTGGTAAACCGACATCTTCTCTTTAATCGCCCGCTCCATGCGCACCAGCCCCAGGCGGAACTGGTTCTCGAGCAATTCGCCGACAGCGCGAACGCGGCGATTCCCCAGATGGTCGATGTCATCGACGGAAAAAGTTCCGCCGGGGTTCTTGCGGAGGTCCAACAGGTAGCGGATGGCCGCATAGAAATCCTCCGGCTCGAGCGTCCGCTTGTCGAGTGGCAACTGCACCGGCGAGTGTTCCGAGTGATCCGTGGCCAGCGTGCCTTCGCAGGCGCGCACGACCTCCGAACAGATGTTCCCTTCCCGCTTTCCAACGAACATCTTCTCGTCGTCCACTACCACGTAGAAATTAGCGCGCGGCAAGTTCCTGGCGTCTTCGGTCTCAAATTCGCTGGCCTTGTCGTCCAGGCGGTTCTTGAGCTTGGTGTAGTAACCGAGTTTGATGTTGAATTTCAACCTGCCGACGCGGGAGAAATCGTACTTCCGCGGATCAAAGAACATACCGTTGAACAGAGAGGTCGCGGTATCGAGCGTGGGCGGGTCACCCGGGCGCATCTTGCGATACATTTCAATCAACGCTTCCTGAGATGTCTTCAGGGTGTCGCGCCGCAAAGTCTGGCTGATGACCACGCCCGCATCGTCACGTTCCGGGAAGAACACTATCAGCCCCTGAATCCCTGCCTCCAGGACGGAATTCAGGACGCTGGAGGTGATTTCGTTGTTGGATTCGAGCAAAACCTCGCCCGTGGCGGGGTCGACAACGTCGGCGGCGGCGAAAGCCCCCTCCAGATCATGCGCAGCCACTTCCACGTGCGTAACCCGCGCCTTCTGGATTTCCCGGAAGAGCGCCGGCGTAATTTTCTTGCCGGCGTGCACGAGCGTTTCATGCGTCCGTGGATGCTCAATGTCCTTGGAGATCTTGTTGTTGACCAATCCCTCCGAGACCTCCCAGAAGAGCTTGCGGTCCTTGATCGAGAGGTTCTCAACCTGGTAGAAGGCCTTGAGGATTTCGGACTCGTTCTTCAGTCCCAGCGCCCGCAGGAAAATCGTGGCCAGGAACTTGCGTTTCCGGTCAATTCGCACATACAGGAGGTTCTTCGTGTCGTATTCGAACTCCACCCACGAGCCGCGGTAAGGGATGATCTTCCCGAGGAAGTAAGTCTTCTGGGAATTCGACTCGAAGAAGACTCCCGGGGAGCGGTGAAGTTGGCTGACGATAACGCGTTCGGTGCCGTTGATGATGAACGTGCCGTTCTCCGTCATCAGGGGAATTTCTCCGAAGTAAACTTCCTGCTCCTTGATGTCGCGGATGCTTTTGTGGCCGGTATCGCTGTCCTTGTCGTAGAGAGTGAGACGGATGGTGACTTTGAGTGGCGCCGCAAAAGTCATGCCGCGCTCCTGGCACTCCGTCACGTCGTATTTCAACTGGAGCGCCACCGGGTCGCCGCACTTGTTGCAGAACGTCACCACATTCTTGTTGAACGTCCCGCATTTCGTACAGAGAACGTCGCCCACCTTGAAAGGATCGGTGATGACCGTGTGCCCGCAGTTCTTGCAGGTGCTGCGCAAGTGGTGTAGCCCCTTCAGGCTTCCGCACTTGCACTCCCAGTTGCCGATGGAGTAATCCACGAAGTCCAGTTGCGCGATGCCGCGGAAGTCGGTGATAGGAAAAACGGAGTTGAATACCGCTTGCAGACCCACATCCTCCCGCTCCGACGGCAAGAGGTTCATCTGGAGGAAGCGTTCATACGAGCGCCGCTGGACTTCAATCAGATTAGGGATCTTGATGACGGTCGGAATCTTGGAGAAATTAATGCGTTGACGCGCAGCGCCATTCCCGCCGTTAGGCATTCCTTTTGCTCCTTGCTTGAAGTTTCAGCAATCTTTCGGACGATGGTGACACAGAACCCTTGTTAATTTGGATGCACACTTAGCCCTTGAGGATGCAACCTGGTCTTCCCGATGGCCCAGCAGTCCATGGGATCATCCGTGCCACTTGCGAGTGAGGGCCTTGCCACCAGGCGCGCCGCCCAGGGAAGCGCGGTAGCCATTCCGGCCGCTTCCCTGCGACCTGGCGGGAGGACGGTTACTTAACTTCTACAGTAGCGCCAGCTTCGGTGAACTTCTTCCGGATGTTCTCCGCCTCTTCCTTGGAGATAGCTTCTTTGATGGGCTTGGGGGCGCCATCCACCAAGTCCTTGGCTTCCTTCAGCCCGAGGCTGGTGACTTCGCGGACCGCCTTGATGACGTTGATCTTGTTGGCTCCCACGGCGGTCAGTACGACCGTGAACTCCGTTTGCTCCTCGGCGGGAGCTGCGCCCGCTGCGGCTCCGGCTGCCGCGCCCGCTCCTGCTACGACCACGGGAGCAGCCGCTGCCGCGGACACGCCCAGCACTTCTTCGAGCCGCTTGACAAGGTCTGCGGCTTCCAGCAGAGACAAACCTTTGATTTCCTCGACGATTTTCTCAACCCGTTCCGACATGCTTGGTTTTCCTCCTCAGTAATCCAGCTTAGCTAAAGGCTCACTGAACGATCCTGTGCCATGACCGGCTAGTTGCCGGGCGCCTCCTGGAATTTCTTTTCCTTCACTGCCTGCTGAATGATGAAAGCGAGATTCCGAGCCACTCCCGAGAGTGTCGATGCCACGCGCTGGGCGGGTGAATTGATCAAGAAAAGAACCTTCGAGAACAGTTGTTCCTTGGAAGGAAGAGTGGCGAGTGCGGTCAAATCCCTCAGGGAAACGACCGTTCCTTCCACCACGCCCGATTTGAAACTCAGGACCGGATTGGCCTTGGCGTATTCCGTCAAGGCTTTGGCAAGCGCCACGGGGTCGGTGTCGGTCAGCGCGACGGAGGTCGTTCCCGCGAGTTTCCCCGTAATCGGCTCGACGGCGGTCCCCTGGGCCGCGCGCTCGATCAGGCTGTTCTTCACCACCTTGTACTTCGCACCCGCCCCGGCGACTTTCTTGCGCAGCTCAAAATCCTGGGCCACCGTAATCCCCTGGAACCCCGAAAGGATGATGCCACGCGCCTTCTTCAGCTCCTCGTGGAGCAATTCTGCTTGTTTCTTCTTTTCTTCCCGATCCATGCGCACTCCTCGCTGACGTTTAGCACTCCCTTAGGCAGCCTCCACCGAAGCCAGATCAATCGGAACCCCCGGTCCCATGGTGGACGAAATCACAATGCTTCGGACGTACCGCCCCTTGGCCGAGGCCGGCTTGGCTTTCAGGACGCTGGAAATCAGCGCGCCGGCGTTATCCGCCAGCTTCCCAGCGTCAAAGGAGACCTTGCCCACCGGGCAGTGGATGATACCTGTCTTGTCCACACGGAATTCCACCTTGCCGGCCTTCACTTCTTTCACGGCCCGCGCCACGTCCACCGTGACGGTTCCCGTCTTCGGGTTCGGCATCAGCCCGCGTGGCCCCAGCACCTTGCCCAGCCTGCCGACCGACTTCATCATGTCGGGAGTGGCGACGACGGCATCAAACTCCATCCAACCGCCCTGGATTCTCTGCACCAGGTCGTCACCACCGACCTCGTCGGCGCCCGCCTCGCGGCCCTCCCGAACCTTATCGCCGGAAGCGATCACAATCACGCGCTTGGACTTCCCCAACCCGTGAGGCAGAACCACCGTTCCGCGCACCATCTGGTCTGCATGTTTGGGATCAACCCCCAGGCGCATGGCGACTTCGACGGTCTCGTCAAACTTCGCGAACGCCGCCTTCTTGACCAACGGCATGGCTTCCACCAATGTGTAAGTGGGCTTGTCAACCAGTTTGGTGGATGCCTGGTATTTCTTCCCCTCTTTGGCCATTCCAAATTACTCCGCGTCGGAACTCGAAAGTCGAATTTGGTCGCTCTGGCATTTCGAGTTTCCAGTTTCGAGTTTCGGTCTAAGAGACGACTTCGATTCCCATACTTCGCGCCGTCCCTTTCACCGTCAAAACCGCCGCCGCCAAATCTCGTGCATTCAGATCCGGCAACTTCAGCTTGGCGATTTCCTCCACCTGCTTTACCGTAACTTTTCCAACCTTGTTGCGATTGGGTTCACCGGACCCCTTGGCGATTCCTGCGGCGCGCTTCAAGAGCACCGAGGCCGGAGGCGTCTTGGTCACAAAGGTGAAACTTCGGTCGTGAAAAACCGTGATCACCACGGGAATGATCAAGCCTTCCTGGTCCTTCGCGGAGGTCTTGGCGTTGAAGGCTTTGCAGAAGTCCATGATGTTCACGCCGTGCTGGCCTAAAGCCGGCCCCACAGGCGGCGCGGGAGTCGCCTTCCCCGCAGGAATCTGAAGCTTCACCATTGCTGTGATTCGTTTGGCCATAACCCTTAACCTTTACCTGCCGCGTTGCGGCGGAGCTTGTCTAGGCAGCGCCCCAGTTCCTTTCTGCCCGCACGATCAGATCTTTTCCACCTGGTAGAAATCCAACTCCACGGGCGTCTGGCGCCCAAAGATCGTCACCATCACGCGCAAAGTGGAGCGGTCTTCGTTGATCTCGTCCACCACACCGTTGAAGTCCTTGAACGGGCCTTCCGTAATCTTGACGTTCTCGTCGCGATCAAACTTCAGTTTGGGCTTGGGATGTTCAGCAGCCACTTCCACGCGGTGAACAATCCGGTCAACCTCCTCGGGTGTCAGGGGGCTGGGCCGCTGCCCGGACCCTACAAAACCCGTGACCCGCGGCGTGGAGCGCACCAAGTGCCAGGTGTTGTCGTTCATTTCCATCTCGACGAGCACGTAGCCCGGGTAGAACAGTTTGGGGGTGACAACCTTCTTCCCTTGACGCATTTCAATGACGTCTTCCGTGGGTACCATAATCTCCCCAAACTGCTCCGTGAGCCCTTCTGCGTCAATCCGGCTCTTGAGGGTCTCCGCAACCTTCTTCTCAAAGCCGGAATAGGTATGAAGGATGTACCAGGTCTTAGCTATGCTCGTTTGTCTAGTGTTGAGATCTTGTTCGGTCAAACTCTCACCCAGCTCCTCAGAATTTTGCGTCAGCCGCGATGCAGGAAAAACTTCAGCACGCTCGATACGGCGCGCGAAAAACCCTGATCGCAAATCCAAAAATAGATTCCGAAAAGAAACGTGGTCAAAATCACCATGACCGTGGTGCCGTAAATCTCCTGCTTCCCCGGCCAGGTCACGCGCTTCATCTCGACGCGCACGTCGGAAAAGTAGTGCCGGAACTGCTGCCACCAGTTCTTCTGGATACTGACTTCGTCACCCATGCGCTTCCTTCTTCTTTCCCCTTGGCCTCGTGCTATCCACCAGCGCCGTTCGTCAGGGCCTCTGCTTTTGTCCTGCCTACTGCCTTTTGGCAGGGGCGGAGGGATTTGAACCCCCATGACCGGTTTTGGAGACCGGCAGATTAGCCGTTAATCTGACGCCCCTCTAAAACCAGTGACAAGTGGCCAGTGACATGTGACAAGCCAAACCCGCGTTCTTCCCGCTCGTCACTCTTCACTCTTCACTCGTCACTTTACTTCTTTATGGACCGTATGGTGCCGGCACGTGGGGCAGAATTTCTTGATCTCCAGCCGGTCCTGATTCTTCTTCTTGTTCTTCGTCGACGTGTAGTTGCGGTTCTTGCATTCACCGCACTGCAACGTAATGATTTCTCGCATCGCTCTCCGAGCCTTTGGCGTTCAGCTTGTGTTCCGCCGACCGCTGACTGTCGACTGCGGACTGCCCTTACTGCATGATTTCGGTAACGGTGCCGGCGCCGACGGTGTGCCCGCCCTCGCGGATGGCGAAGCGCAGGCCTTTCTCCATCGCAATCGGCGTGATCAGCTCGATCGCCAGGTTCACGTTATCCC